>CAIKYB010000027.1 GCA_903831575.1 uncultured Bacteroidota bacterium
ACAGACTTTGGATATTTTTTGTTTCAATGTAGAGTCCTTTCAAGAAATTCAAGTGATCAACGAATTAGCACATGCGCAAAATAAAATTGCTAAAATAGCTTTGCGATTGAATCCTAATGTGAATGCCAATACCCATCATTATATAACAACTGGATTAGCCGAAAATAAATTCGGTATTAATTTTTGGGAATTAGAAACGGTCATCGATTTAATTAAAAAATCTCCGAATATTGATTTAATGGGATTGCATTTTCATGTCGGATCACAAATCAACGACTTGCAGGTGTTTAAAAATTTATGTGCAAAAGTAAATGAGTTTACGGCTTGGTTTGATGCTCGTCAAATACCGCTGAAAGTATTGAATTTAGGGGGCGGACTGGGTATAGACTATTATCATCCTACCACCAATAACTTGGTTAATTTCGAAGCGTATTTTGCCATTTTTAATCAATTTATTGTACGTAAACCTGGGCAAGAAATTCATTTCGAATTAGGTAGGTCTTTGGTAGGTGCTGTTGGAGCATTACTCTCGAGGGTGATATATATCAAAGAAGGCATACAAACAAATTTTGCAATATTAGATGCCGGCATGACTGATTTATTAAGACCTGCATTATATCAAGCTTATCATAAAATCGAAAACCTCAGTAAGCAACACGAAAGTATTTCGAAAAAATACGATGTAGTTGGACCCATCTGCGAATCTTCGGACTGCTTCGGAAAAGCAGTAGAATTGCCCATTACAAGCAGAGGAGATCTCATGGTAATTTATTCCACAGGTGCTTACGGCGAGGTGATGTCGTCTAATTATAATTTACGAGAAAAAGCAAAGGTGTTACTTTTGCAATAGCCTATTGAAAAGCATTTAAACCAGTAACATCCATTCCGGTAATTAATAAATGGATGTCATGTGTTCCCTCGTAAGTAACTACAGATTCTAAATTCATCATGTGTCGCATAATTGGGTATTCGCCTGTAATACCCATTCCGCCTAGCATTTGACGCGCTTCTCTTGCGCAATTCATAGCTGTTTCTACACTGTTTCTTTTAGCCATAGAAATTTGAGCAGCAGTAGCACGATCTTCCGATTTTAATACACCTAATCTCCAATTCATTAATTGGGCTTTGGTAATTTCGGTTATCATTTCTGCTAATTTCTTTTGTTGCAATTGAAATCCACCAATTGGTCTGCCAAATTGTATTCTTTCTTTGCTGTAGTTTAATGCAATATCATAACAATCCATAGCAGCACCAATAGCACCCCAGGCAATACCATATCTTGCTTTAGTTAAACAACCTAAAGGGCCTTTTAATCCTTTTATATTGGGCAGAATATTTTCTTTTGGCACTTTTACATTGTCAAAAACCAATTCCCCGGTTGCGCTTGCGCGTAAACTCCATTTGCCATGGGTAGTAGGAGTGGTAAAGCCTTCCATACCTCTTTCCACAATTACACCTTGTATTTCCCCGGCTTCATTTTTTGCCCAAACAACAGCAACTTGAGAAAACGGGGCGTTACTAATCCACATTTTTGCACCATTTAAAATGACGTGGTCACTGGCATCTTTAATATTGGTTAACATACCACCCGGATCACTTCCATGATTAGGTTCGGTCAATCCAAAACAACCTAGCCATTCACCGCTTGCTAACTTGGGTAAATATTTATTTCGTTGAGCTTCACTGCCGTATTGATAAATCGGAAACATTACCAAGCTCCCTTGTACAGAAGCTGTAGAACGAACACCACTATCTCCACGCTCCAATTCCTGCATCATCAAACCATAAGAAATATAATCTAACCCGCCACCGCCATATTGCTCAGGAACAGTAGGCCCAAAGCAACCTAAGTCGCCTAATTGTTTTACGATATGCTGAGGAAATTCTGCACGTTGCGCATAATCTTCTATAATAGGAGAAATTTCTTTTTTTACATAATTACGAACGGCTTCCCGGATAAGTTTGTGTTCTTCGGTCAGTAGTTCATCTACACCAAAATAATCAGGTGATTGAAAATTATCAGTTTTTGCTGCCATAAGAATTAATTAAATATTCATTTTTTAAGGACATGCAAATATACCAACCAAAAATGGCTATTGTATAGTTTTGTTTGAGATTTCAGTTGATTTAATGGGTATTCAATACTTCAAAAAGAATTCCGAATATTATTCAATAAGTAGATTGTTAATTGAAAATATGTCTAAAGATTTTGGCTAGAATTTTCAACAATAACTTTATTAATGAGTTTTATTGAAATATGCTGTTAAATTCAATCACATTCCCACAATTCGCTAAATTGCAACATGACTTATTCATATCTCGCATTAGGTGACAGTTACACGATAGGAGAGCAAGTGTCTTTGCATGAATCATTTCCATATCAAACTGTTCAACTTTTAAGAAATCAGTTTAAAAACAAACACCAGTTTCTTGCTCCAGAAATTATTGCCAAAACCGGCTGGACAACAGATGAGTTGGCTGCTCAAATTTCAGCGACAACATTTTTATCTCAATATGATTTTGTTAGTCTACTCATTGGAGTCAACAATCAATACAGAGGAAGAAGTGTTGAAAATTTTAAACCTGAATTTCAGGATTTATTAAAACAAGCGGTTGCATTTGCAGCTGGAAATGCTCAACATGTTTTTGTAATCAGTATTCCTGATTGGGGAGTTACGCCATTTGCAGCAGATAGAGATAAAGCACAAATTGCAAATGAAATTGATCTTTACAATAAAGCTTGTGAAGAAATAGCATTAGAAAATCAATGTCATTTCATTGAAATCACCTCGTTACAAAGAGAAGAGGGCTCTAATCCGGATTTTTTAGCAGGAGATGGTTTACATCCCTCTAGAAAGGAATATACTAAATGGGCGGGGTTGGTTTTTGATGGAGTGGCGAAGTTGATTAGTTGATTTGGATATTGGAGAATGAAACTCTGCGACAACTCATTTTCTCCTGTTCAGTACGGTAAAAAATTACTTGCTAATTTTGCTCAGTATCATTTTTTCAACTTCCTCACTATCCCAAATTGATTCAATATCCTTTGTTTGCATCACTTCATCCATGATGGCTTGTTGTTTGTTGCCTCTGCTCAACGCCTCGCTGTATCTGACTTCCGGGCTAAAAGTAACTAAACTGTATGCAGGTGTCCATTTGTCAGGATGTTTTGCATTGAAATGAGCTTCAATCTTTTTTTGCAAAAGAAATACAGGGTCTGCAACTTTATCTCTCATTTCCACAAAATTATTTAGGGCTAAGGTTGCAATCGCGTCACCATCAGGTTTTCTTAAAGATTGGTATTCATTTAAAATGCCATTCCAATTGTGTTGATGTTTATTAATCAATTGATTTAAAACGGAGCAGTCTTCAAAACCACAATTCATGCCTTGTCCGAAGAAGGGGACTATCGCATGAGCTGCATCACCAATTAATGCAAATTTATCTTCTCTGATCCATGGATAACATTTTACAGTAACCAAAGAGGATGTGGCGTTGTTGAAGAATTCTTTTTCTAAATGAGGCATCAATGCGGAAGCGTCTGCAAAAACTTTATTAAAAAGAGCTCTTGCTTGTTCTGGTGTTTTCAATGATTGGAATGATGGCTCACCTTCAAAAGGAAAGAATAATGTACAAGTAAAGCTGCCATCTATATTTGGCAATGCGATCAACATGTAATTTCCACGAGGCCAAATATGGAGTGCATTTTTCTCCATTAAAAAAGTGCCATTAGCTCCCGCAGGTATTGTTAATTCTTTATAGCCAAAGTCAATATAATATTGTTCGTATTGAAATCTGTCGTGTTGTAATTGATGTGTAAGTCTTGCGGCAGAAAATGCACCATCGCTACCAAAAATCAAATCCTGCTTAGCAAGATGAGTGTTATTTTTTTCGGTGTTTGTAAAATGGATTTCATTTTTTTTCCAATCTATATTTTTACATGTTTCATTAAAGTAAATCTCTACATTGTTTTGCTCTGCGAGATTCATAAGTGTTCTGTTTAAGTCTCCTCTTGATACAGAATTAATAAATTGACCATCTTTACCATAAGGCTGGTATCCAGAAGTGCCATCTGCATGATGTAATTGACGACCATGCATGGGTATAGCAATTTTTCTAATTTCATCCATGATACCCACTTCTTCCAAAGCTTTTATGCCTCTGTCGCTCAAGGCCAAATTGATGGAACGTCCTGCACTCATGGATAATTTTCGCATATCGGGGCGACGTTCGTATATTTTTACTTTATAATTTTGTTTGGATAGATAGATGGACAACAGTGAGCCTACAAGTCCGGCGCCGATGATCGTTATTTCTTTTTGCATAAGTAAAAAAGTTTCAAAAGTTCAATAAGTTAAAAAGTTTGGTAGGTTTCAAACGTTCAAAAAGTTTAATGAGTTTAAAAAGTTGAAAGAAGTTAAGTATACTTTGAAAAACATTTTGAACCTCTTGAACATTTTAAACATCTTAAAAAAAATACGTTCTCACCCCAATAGACTCTCCTGCATAATCTTCCCAAAATTAAACAAATCTTCAAAGCTATTGTACAAAGGAACTGGAGCTATTCTGATTACATTGGGTTCTCTCCAATCTGCGATGACACCATGTTTTATCAATTCGTCAAAAACTTTTTTGCCATCTTTTAGCATCAGTATAGAAACCTGACATCCTCTTTCTGTTTCATTTAATGGAGTGATGATTTCAATTAATTTCTCTGATGAATTTTTATTGATTTCATTTAATATGAATAACAAATAACCACTCAACATTTTCCCTTTGGCAACTAAATTATGCATACCAGCTTCTGCGAAAATATCTAAAGAAGCCTTATGTGCAGACATACTTAATACTGGTGCGTTACTCAATTGCCATCCTTCTGCAGTTGGAATAGGATGAAACTCCTTGTCCATTTTAAATCGAGTGTCTTTGTCGTGTCCCCACCAACCTGCAAGTCTTGGAAGGGAAGAGTCTGATATATGACGTTGATGTATAAACGCACCTGCTACTCCGCCGGGCCCACTATTCAAATATTTATACGAACACCAGCAAGCAAAATCTACATTCCAGTCGTGTAATTCTAGATTTACATTGCCTGCAGCATGAGCCAGATCAAAACCGCAATAGGCTCCAACTTCATGAGCTGCTTTACAGATGGCTTGCATATCAAATACTTGTCCGCTGTAGTAATTGACTCCGCCAAAAATCACCAATGCAGTTTCTTCTCCATGTTTTTTAATAGTATCAATGATATCTGATAATTTAATGTAAGAACTGCCTTCCTTGGGTTGAACTTCAATAATCGCATCATCAGGATTCAAGCCGTGTAATTTAACTTGAGATTGAAAGGCGTATTGATCAGAAGGGAATGCTTTTGCCTCACAAATGATTTTGAATCTTTTACTTGTAGGGCGATAAAAGCTCGTCATTAATAAATGTAAATTGACGGTCAGCTGGTTCATGACTACAATTTCTTCGGGTAATGCACCTACGATAGTACCTAAAATTTCAGGAAAAATTTCATGATAACTCACCCAGGGGTTTCTTGCATGAAAGTGTCCTTCAACGCCATAATTCGCCCAGTCTTCCAATTCATTCAAAACATAATCCTGAGTTGTTTTTGCTTGAAGGCCTAAAGAATTTCCTGTAAAATAAATAGACTCTTTTCCATTAACCATTGGGATATAAAATTTGTCACGGAAATGTTTCAATGAATCCTGTTCATCAACTTGTCTGGCGTATTCGAGTGTATTGGAAAAGGTCATTTTGTAAGGTTAAAAGGTTTAATAAGGTTAAAAGGTTCAATAAGTTCAATAGGTTTGTTCGGAATTAGTTGGCTCTTATTAACTCATAAACCATCATTCGATTGTTGCTATCACTTTTAATTCTATAGCAATAGGTGTGGGCAAACTTTTTACTTCCACAGTAGTCCTGCATGCTTCTACTCCTGAAAAGTAGTCACTGTATATTTTATTGTAAACAGGAAAGTCTGCTTTCATATTTGTTAAGTAAACGGTTACATCTACTATCTTTTCCCAGCTGCTGCCACTTGCTTCGAGCACGGCTTTCACATTAGCAAAAACAGCATGGCACTCTGCTTCGATATCATACTTTACAATATTGCCCGCTTCGTCTATTTCTAAGCCAGGTATTTTGTTGTCAACCGCACTTCGGCTACCAATTCCTGATAGAAACAATAATTCCCCGACTTTTCTTGCATGAGGGTAGGCGCCGAGGGGAGTGGCGGCTTTTTCGGTTTTGATTATTTCAGTTTTAGAGTTTGTTATTTGTTGTTTGTTATTTGTTGTTTCCCTGTCCATGTATTTTAATCCTTTATGTTTTGAGTAGTTCAGATAGTTAATAAATGCAGCGATTTTATTGTTTAATTTTTCTGCATCATTCAGTAAGTCACTATATTGTTCATTACAGATTCTGATGATCTTGATATCTGATCTTTTAATCCGAAATCTCTTTTTAATTCAGAATTTCTAGACAATTAATAACCTTTTTATTTATTTGTCTCGCAATTATCCAAATCTCAAGATCTTCAAATCTTCTGATAGTTGCCATAGTATTTTATTTGTACGATTAAAAAATGTACATTAAAATATTCTTATTAAATTCTATGGTAAAGAAAAAGAACTAAATAAAATTAAGTAAACCGCAAACCACAAACTAATATTGAATACACACATTCTTCGCCTCCGTAAAAAACCGCATCGCTTCCAAACCACCTTCTCTACCAACGCCACTGTTTTTAACGCCTCCAAATGGGGTTCTTAAATCTCTTTGTAACCAGCAATTAATCCACACAATACCACTTTCTATTTTTGAAGCCACGTGATTCGCCTTAGCAATATCCTGTGTCCATATTGTACAGGAAAGACCATAATCAGTTGCATTGGCTAATGCTAAAGCTTCTTCAACAGAATGAAAAGGTTGTATGGTAACTACTGGTCCAAAAATTTCTTCTTTATTTGTTTTGCAATTCGGACCAAGATTTTCAATAATAGTAGGCTCTATAAAATAACCATTCTCACATCTTCCTGAGGGGCTTACTGATTTTCCTCCGCATAAAATAGTCCCACCTTCTTTTTTGGCTATATCTATACAGTTGATTATTTTTTCAAAATGCACTTTACTTACTATTGCACCTTGTTTGGATGAATCAACAAGAGGGTCGCCAATTGTCAATTTTTTAGTCCTTTCAACAAATGTCATTTTGAATCGCTCATATATTGAGGCTTCAATTAAAATCCTGCTGCAGCATAAGCAAATTTGTCCTTGATTTCCAAAAGAGGATCTTATTGTATTATAGATCATTTTATCCCAATCGCAATCAGCAAAAATAATATTCGGATTTTTACCACCAAGTTCGAGTGATAATTTTTTGAACATTGGTGCTGCTATTGAAGCTATTCTTTCGCCGGCTTTTGTGCTACCGGTAAATGAAATTGCTTTTATCGAAGGGTGTTTAACAATAGCTTCTCCGCATGAAGGGCCATCGCCATGAAGGATATTTAAAACGCCATCAGGTAAACCTGCTTCTTTACAAATTTTAGCTAGCAGGTACGCGCTAACGGGAGTTGTCTCGGATGGTTTTGCAATCACACAATTTCCGGCAGCAAGTGCAGGTGCGATTTTCCAGGTGAATAAATACAAAGGCAAATTCCATGGAGAGATACATCCTACTATTCCAACGGGTTGTCGTAGGGTATAATTAATGCCGCCTTCCATAGCATGACTTTCTGAAGAAAATTGCATTGCGGCTGTAGCAAAAAATCTAAAATTGGATGATGCTCTTGGAATATCTACTTCTTTGCTCAACCAAAGAGGTTTGCCGTTGTCATTCGTTTCTGCCAGTGCTAAGGCCTCTAAATTTTCATCGATTAGTTCTGCAATTTTGTTGAGTATTTTAAATCTGCTTTCTGTTGAAGTTGCTGACCATGATTTTAATGCTGCATTTGCTGCAACTACGGCTTTATCGACATCTTCATCGTTGCTATTAGGAATCTTGCCATAAACTTTTCCTGTAGCAGGATTTACATTGTCTATAAATGATCCACTTATTGGATGTTGAAATTTTCCATTGATATAGTTCTCGATTTGAAAAGGAATGTCAAAATGCATAGGGTTAAAGGTATATAATTTTCTGAGTAGGAATTGCTGTCTGTGATAATTTCCTTTCTAAATTAATGGTTGATTTCCAAAAAAAAATTACCTTTCAAATCTAAAATCAATTTTTATGGCAATTGCAGCTCCTTTTAATTTAAAAAAATGGATTGACGAACATAGAGATTTACTAAAGCCGCCTGTAGGGAATCAATGTATTTATAAAGATGCTGAGAATTTTATTGTTATGGTTGTAGGAGGACCAAATGCCCGTAAAGATTACCATTTTAATGAAAGTGAAGAATTGTATTATCAGGTGGAAGGGGATATTGTCCTTAAAATAATTGATAATGGCGTGCCAAGAGATATAGAAATAAATGAAGGCGATATATTTTTGTTGCCACCTAAAACACCTCATTCCCCTCAAAGAGGACCCGGAACAGTAGGTTTGGTTGTTGAAAAAGTTAGAGCTACAGAAGACGATGGATTTCTCTGGTATTGCGAGAATTGCGGAGATAAACTTTATGAAGAATATTTGAATGTTTCAGATATTGTCAAACAACTTCCTCCTGTAATGGCTGGGTTTTATACAGATGATCATAAGCGGACATGCAAAAAATGCGGTGCTGTTATGGCGCCTCCGGTTAGGAAGGGGTAATTTTATCGTTTATAGTTTGTGGTTTGTAGTTTATGGTTCATTAGGTAATATAACAAACAACAAACAAAAAACATTGTATTTTAATGAAAATTGACATTCACACACATATCATGCCTGATAAGATTCCCAATTGGGTTGCTAAATTTGGCTATGGTGAGTTTATTCATCTGGAGCATCGCAATTGTAAAGCATGTATGATGAAAGGCGATAAGTTATTTAGAGAAGTAGAAGATAATTGTTTCAATGATTCAGTCAGAATTGAGGAGATGAATGATACTAACGTTGATGTTCAAGTGCTTTCAACTATTCCTGTTTTATTTAATTATTGGGCGAAGCCTCAAGATGGGTTAGAAACATCAAGATTTTTTAACGACCATATTTGTGATACTACTATTAAAAATCCAAAACATTTTATTGGTATTGGCACCGTGCCTCTTCAGGATGTGGATTTAGCTATCAAAGAAATGGAGCGTTGTGTAACAGAACTTAAGATGCCTGGGTTGGAAATAGGCACTAATATTAATGGCAAAAATTTAGGCGATGAATCCTTTTTCCCTTTTTATAAAAGAGCAGAAGAGTTAAGCTGTGCCTTATTTGTTCATCCCTGGGAAATGATGGGAGAGCAGCAGATGCAAAAATATTGGTTGCCTTGGTTGGTGGGAATGCCTGCTGAAACTTCACGAGCTATTTGTTCAATGATTTTTTCGGGTGTATTTGAGCAATTTCCAAAGCTGAGAGTAGCTTTTGCGCATGGGGGTGGATCATTCCCTTTAACAATTGGCAGAATAGAACATGGGTTTAAGGTTCGCCCAGATTTAGTTGCTATAGACAACGCTATAAATCCCAGGGATTATCTTGGTAAATTTTGGATAGATAGCTTAGTGCACGATGAAGCAGCTATGAATTATATAATCAATGTGATGGGAGAAGATAGTATTTGCTTGGGTAGCGATTACCCCTTTCCGCTAGGAGAGCATTATCCTGGAAGTTTAATTGAATCGATGGAATTGGATAGTGTGATAAAAGAAAAATTGCTTTTTAAAAATGCTATGAAATGGTTGGGGAGATAGTTGAATGTTCGATTTGTTGTTTTTAGTTGAAATGTTTTCTTCCAGCCTTTGCTTCTTCGTGGCAGGTTTTTAGTTGATTAGTAGTCAGTTGATTTGCAAATTTAAAGATTTTTGACTTTTAAAATTACCACTTTGCACCTTTGCGAACCTTGCGTGAAATAATATTAAATCTGAAACTTTTAAACCTTAAACCAGCGAAGCGCATTAAACCTTTAAACTCTTAAACTCACGCAGGTATTCCCGCATTCTTCACCGCAATTCCCCTCACCGCATTCCCTGCAAATTCTATAAATGCTTTTTTAGTAATTTCATCATCACTAACCATAATGGGTACCCCAAAGTCGCCACCTTCTCTAATGCTTTGTACCAAAGGGATTTGACCTAAGAATGGGATATCAAATTCATCGGCTAAATTTTTTCCGCCGTCTTTCCCGAAAATATAATATTTATTGTCAGGCAATTCCGCAGGTATGAAATAACTCATATTTTCAACTAGTCCAATAATAGGAACTTTTAATTGTGCTTGTCCAAACATGGCGATACCTTTTTTCGCATCAGCCAATGCGACTAATTGGGGTGTAGTAACTACAATTACTCCGGTTACCGGAACTGTTTGTACAATGGTTAAATGAATATCTCCAGTGCCAGGCGGCATATCGATTATTAAATAATCCAATTCGCCCCAATCTACATCACTTACAAATTGACGGATGGCACTGCTAACCATTGGTCCACGCCAAACTACAGCTTGTTTTTCATCAATCAATAATCCAATACTGATAACTTTAATCCCAAATTTTTCAATGGGAACAATCAGTCCTTTGCCACCATTCTCTTTCATTAATGGTCTTTCTCCTCTGATGCCAAACATGATATGCTGACTCGGTCCGTAAATGTCCGCATCCATCAATCCTACTTTTGCGCCACTTTCGCCAAGTGCTAAGGCAAGATTTGCAGCAACAGTACTTTTGCCAACGCCACCTTTTCCACTTACGACAGCAATGATATTTTTTACTCCGCCCAAAATTGTTTTAGGGTCTAATCTGTTTGTTGTGGTATTACTCGTAAAATTTACCGTCACTTGCGCTTCTTTTTTTACCAACAATTGAACCGCATTGATGCAGGCATTTTTAATCATGTCTTTCATTGGGCAGGCAGGCGTAGTCAATACAACTGTAAAAGAAACAGCATTGCCGTCAATTGCTACATCTTTCACCATGTTTAAGGTTACCAAATCTTTTCCTAAATCAGGTTCCTGAACATTACTCAATGCATTCATTATAGCTTCATTCGTCATCGTGCAATTATTTGTTAAAATGAAAATTTGAAATGCAAAATTAGTCATTGAAGACCTTACTTTGTTTCCCATTGAAAGAAAACTGCAATTAGTTTTAATGTTCAATAGACATAATGATTAAAAACATATGGTAATGACTCACAAACTGAGTATTTTTGACAATTATTAATAGCTGTTTATATATCAATGAACAAAGTATTACGATATTTATTTTTTGCTTTATTTTTTTTCCCTGTTGCTGCCAAGGCTCAGTTTGAGTCTTTTAAAGATTCTGTTGTACAATTGTATGGCGTGGTCATGTCTGCAGATAGTTTGAAAGGTATTCCCGCTGTTAGTATAATGGTCAAAGGACAAAATAGAGGTACCATTTCAAATGATGCAGGTGTATTTAGTATTGTTGTATTGAAAGGAGACCAAGTTGAATTTACTTGTATCGGTTTTAAATCTAAATTATCCACAATCCCTTCAGATTTAAAAGGGAATCAATTCAGTATGATTCAGCTAATGGTTAATGACACGGTTTATCTCCCGGCAACCATTATCAAGCAGCGCATTTCAAGAGAACAATTTGAAAGAGATTTCATTAACACAACCGTTCCTGAAGACAATATTGCGATAGTGAGGAGCAATAATAATTATCAGACAAGGCGTTATCTAATGACCACTCTCCCTTCTGATGGCAGAGAAGCGTCTTCGCAACAAATGCGTCAATATTCGAGAAAACTATATTATTCAGGTCAGTTGGCACCTCAAAATATTTTCAATCCTTTGGCTTGGGCCGAATTTATCAAGGCATGGAAAAGGGGAGATTATAAAAGGAAAAGATATTGAATTTGATATCTGTCAACATAATTTAAGTATATCCAAACTTTAAAATATCCAAATTTACAATTCTCATGAGACTCTTTTTAATCGGATTTATGGGAGCTGGTAAATCTCACTGGGGAAGGATATGGGCAGACGTTTCCGGGATGAACTTTTTTGATTTAGATGAATTAATTGAATTGGATGAGCAATTGTCTGTTGACCAAATATTTGAAAAAAAAGGGGAACCTTACTTCAGACAGAGAGAAGCTGCATTATTGCACAGTATGATCGATTATGATAATTGTATAATAGCCTGTGGTGGTGGTACACCTTGTTTTAATGATAATATGAAATGGATGAATGATCATGCTTTTACCATTTTCCTAAAAGCATCTCCAACAGTATTACTTGAAAATATGCTCGAAGAAATAGGGAAACGCCCTATTTTTAAACAGATCAATAAAGAAGAACTCCTCGCTTTTATCACAGCCAAATTAAAACAAAGGAATCCTTTCTATGCTGATGCAAAACTTACGATTTCAATAGGAGATTTAACTCCTTCAACTATCCATGAAATTCAAAAACTAATGTCTAATCGATAAAAATGCAAAAACTATTTCTGAAGGTTTCAATTTTATTTGCCGTAACAAGTGTCTTATCTGGTGCATTTGGTGCCCATGCGTTGAAGGAAATAATTGATGAAAAGCACTTGTTGACTTTCGAAACAGGGGTCCGATACCAGTTTTATCATGCTTTCGGCTTAATGCTGGCTTCAATGCTCTACAAAGAATATAACAACAAGTTTACATTATGGGCTTGTAGGTTTTTTGTAATAGGCGTTTTCTTATTCAGCGGTTCTTTATATGCACTTTCAGTGCTGAATGAATCCTATCATTTCATTGGTGCGATTACTCCTTTTGGTGGATTGTCATTCATTATAGGGTGGTTGTTGCTTTTAAAATCGGTCTCAAAATAATTTTTTATTTAGCTTATCAAATAAATTCGTGTTTTAGGAAAGATGTATTTAATATATTTGTAAACATGGCGAAAAAAGAAAAATCTAAATCCCCAGCAACAGCAGATCTGAAAGAGGATCAAATAGAAAAAGTTTCTATTAAACAATTATTAAAAGACGAGCGAACACATAAAATTACAGGCAGTATTTTATTATTAGTTGCATTGTTGCTTTTTATATCTTTTACATCCTATTTATTTACTTGGGATGAAGACCAGGACAAGGTGCTTCAAGAAGGGAATAAACTCTTTTGGGGAACAGGAACAGAGGTTTCCAATTTGATGGGAACCCTTGGGGCTTTTATCTCTCACTTTTTTATTTATAAAGGATTTGGTATAGCTTCTTATTTATTGTGCTCCTTCTTTTTCGTACTAGGTGTTAATTTATTTTTTAGTAAAAAAGTATTTTCGATTTTTCGTAACATCAGATATCTTATTGTTGGATTGCCATTGATTAGTATTACGGCTTCTATCATTTTTGGCGACAATTCTTTTCCTTGGGGTGGTGCGGTAGGAGATATGAGCAAAGAGCATATGTATTTTGCGATGGGCACAATTGGAACAACTGCTCTTATTTTTACAGCATTTCTCGCCTACATTATATGGCGATTCAATCCAGCATTTGATAAGTTATTAAAACAAAAAAAAGCTCCCGTAGTTGCAGATCTTGCAAATAACGAGGAGGAAGTTACAGCGCCTATAATATTAGAAGAAGACGCTCCTGTTGGGAATACACTTAAGCCAAAGAAAGTAAAACCTACTGAAGAGGAGGAAGAGGAAGAGGCAGAAGAGGAAGAAGAAGATACTCCTCCAATTGCAGCAACTGCTATTTCACCAGAAATAGTTTTACCTGTGATGGATACAACAGGATTAGAATTGGAAATCAAAACCGTTGAACCAATAGCTGGAGGAGAAAAACTTACAGCAGAAAAGGTAAAACAAATGAAGCCTTATGACCCTGTTCTGGATTTGAGAGATTATAAATTCCCTTCTTTGGATTTGTTAGAAAATCATGGAAGTGAAAAAATCATTCAAGATCCCGCAGAATTAGAAAAAAATAAAAATCAGATTATTAATACGCTTAAGAATTATGATATTAGTATTCAGAAAATTTCTGCTACAGTAGGGCCTACCGTTACCTTGTATGAAATTATTCCTGCAGCTGGTGTTCGTATTTCAAGAATTAAAAACCTGGAAGATGATATCGCTTTAAGTTTGGCTGCATTGGGTATTCGTATTATTGCTCCAATACCTGGTAAAGGAACCATTGGTATAGAAGTGCCGAATGCTAAGAAAACAATTGTGAGCATGAAAACGCTCTTATCGGCTGATAAATTTACTCAAAATAATTTCTCCCTTCCTATCGCCATTGGTAAAAAAATTGATAATGAAAACTTTATTGTTGATTTGGCAAGCATGCCGCATTTGTTGATGGCAGGAGCTACTGGCCAAGGTAAATCAGTAGGGTTGAATGCTATTCTGGTTTCCTTGCTTTATAGCAAGCATCCATCACAATTGAAGTTCGTATTGGTGGATCCAAAGAAAGTAGAGTTGAGTATTTACAAAACAATTGAAAGGCATTTTCTGGCAAAATTACCTGGGGAAGAAGATGCGATTATTACAGATACAAAGAAAGTAGTTCATACACTGAATGCTCTTTGTATTGAGATGGATAACAGATATGATTTGCTGAAAGAAGCAGGTTGTAGAAATATCAGGGAATACAATGAGAAATTTGCTAAGCGAAATTTAAATCCTGAAAAAGGACACCAGTTCTTGCCATTCATTGTCTTGGTGGTGGATGAGTTTGCAGATTTAATCATGACTGCAGGGAAGGAAGTAGAAATGCCTATAGCAAGATTAGCTCAGTTGGCAAGAGCTGTCGGAATTCATTTGATTATTGCAACTCAGCGTCCTTCGGTAAATATTATTACAGGAACTATTAAAGCGAATTTTCCTGCTCGTATAGCCTTTAAGGTGAGTAGTAAAATTGATAGTCGTACTATTTTAGATACAGGTGGTGCGGAGCAGTTGATCGGAAAAGGAGATATGCTCATTAGTTACAATGGTGAAGTCGTGCGTTTGCAATGTGCTTTTGTTGATACGCCTGAAGTAGATAAAATTGTTGATTTCATTGGGGAGCAACGTGGATATCCTCAGGCTTTCATGCTACCAGAATATATAGATGAAAAAGATGCTGATGGTAGAGATTTTGATGTTAATGATAAAGATGCTTTATTTGAAGATGCGGCTCGGTTAATCGTGAGTAGTCAAAGTGGGAGTACTTCATTATTGCAAAGAAGAATGAAACTCGGTTATAATCGCGCTGGAAGATTGATGGATCAGCTTGAAGCCGCAGGGATTGTCGGTGCAAGCCAGGGAAGTAAAGTCCGAGATGTACTCATCAAGACTGAAGCGGATTTAATGCAATTGCTAAATGGGCTGGGGTAGGTGAAGAGAGGGTTGAAGGTGGTTGAAAGGTGGTTGAAGGTTGTTGAATATTCTTGAAGATCCACAATCAACTAATCAACCAATCAACTAATCAACTAATCCTCCAATCAACAATCATCCAATCCTCTATTCAACCAATCATCATGTCTAAATACTTAATCATAGGTCTCGGTAATATCGGAGAGGAATACTCGAACACTCGACACAATATTGGATTTGATGTCGTACATGCTTTTGTGATGAAGCATGGAGGGGCTTTTAAAGTGGATAGATTAGCCTACGTCGCTGAAGTCAAATGGAAGGGAAAGCAGTTCGTTTGCATATGCCCTACAACATTTATGAATCTGAGCGGAAGGGCATTTAAATATTGGCTGGACAAAGAAAACATCTCTTTAGAAAATACACTTACCATTGTAGATGATCTGGCGCTTCCCTTAGATAAAATAAGGGTTAGAAAAGCTGGTACGCATGCCGGTCATAATGGACTTAAAGACATTCAAAATATTTTAGGGACAGATGAATATCCAAAACTTAGATTTGGGATAGGAAATGTTTTTCCAAAAGGCATGCAAGTGGATTTTGTGCTTGGAAAATGGAAAAATGATGAAATTCCAGTGATTAAACTTAAAATTGAAAAATCTATTGAGATTATAGAGAGTTTTGCTGCTATTGGTATTGATAAAACAATGACTGCCTTTAATAATTTATCCTATAATTTAAAATAGTATTCCTATCCAATGTAGTTTTTAGTTCAGTTTTCTTTATTTTCGTACTCTGAATAATCTTTAACCCAATACAAAAGCGACTAATGAAGATAATATGCATTGGAAGAAATTATGCTGATCATGCAAAGGAATTGGGCAATGAGATCCCAGAAGAGCCGGTAATATTCATGAAGCCCAAAAATGCTTTATTACAACCTCATACACCATTTTATTATCCTGAATTTACTAATGAATTGCATTATGAAGGCGAATTAGTTCTTCGTATTTGCAAGAATGGGAAATATATTCAAGAACGCCATGCCAATGCTTATTATAATGGAATAACTGTTGGTATTGATTTTACAGCAAGAGATATTCAATTGGAATGTAAAAAAAAGGGATTGCCATGGGAAAAAGCAAAAGCATTTGATAATTCCGCAG
Source organism: uncultured Bacteroidota bacterium (assembly GCA_903831575.1). Lineage (GTDB taxonomy): Bacteria > Bacteroidota > Bacteroidia > Chitinophagales > Chitinophagaceae > Ferruginibacter. Next base: position 16,552 of record CAIKYB010000027.1, read on the forward strand.
CAGTAGGAAAGTTTACAGATATCGCTCCTGGATTCAATGCTAAAAATGTAAATTTCTCCTTTTCTAAAAATGGAGAAATCGTTCAAAAAGCGAATTCCTCAGAAGTTATTTTCAGTTTTGATAAATTGATTTCAAATATTTCAAATTATTTTTCTCTCAATATTGGAGACCTTATCTTCACCGGAACTCCTGCAGGTGTTGGCGAATGCTTGGTAGGAGACCACTTGGAAGGATTTCTGGAAGGAGTAAGCGTGCTTAAAGTAGAAGTGAAGTAATCCGTTGATTAGTTTATTTGTTGACAAGTTGATTGGCTAGTCAAGCTCTCAACAATGATTCAACAATATTTCAACAATCATTCAACCCTCTTCAACAACTTTCAACCCTCTTCAACAACATTCAACCCTCTTCAACAACTTTCAACCCTCGTCATAAAAAATCCTCAGTGCCTCAAAATAACTTTCTGTCCAACCTCTAGTTATATTTTCATAATCCGCATCTGGAATGTTGGTATGTCTCAGTTCTACAGAAGTTTTCAATTTATCTTCATGAAGGGTTATTGTGACAATGGAAGCATTATCTTGTTCTCCAAAATACCATTCCTGTATAATTTTTTTTCCTGGAATAAAGGAGATGTTTTTGCCAGAAATACTATCATCCCATATTGAAAACTCACTGCCTTCAGTAGTTTCCATGATAGCTGGTTCACCCGACCAAAGCTGGATTGTAGCAGCATTGGTTAATGCGCTGTAAAGGATTTCCGGTGTAGTATTTATAGTGTAATATTTTTTAAAATCTTTCATTTAGTAGTAGTTTTAATATTTAACTTTTTTTAAAAATTCAATATGTAAATTTGTTTACAAATTAAGCGATATTTAATGACGATTACTTTCCTAATTTAATAAAAAATAAAATCAATGCAATTATTAAGCTTTAAAAAAATAAGTCTAACATTTATAATAGTAGTGTTTTTATGTTCTTCCAATTTCGCACAATACAAATCTTTTAAATTAAATACTCAGGGCGATACACTTAATGCAATAAAAGAAGATGATCAAAAAGTAGGGAAGTGGGTTATTGAAACTCCTGAGTTGAGAGGCGAGCCTGGTAATACTGAAGAAGGAATGTATAAAAAAGGAGAGAAGGATGGTTATTGGAGAAAATATTCTACTCAAGGCGATTTGCTTGCTGTGGAGCACTATATTTTGGGTGGAAAGGATGGTCTACAGCAATATTTTACTTATCTCGGAGATTTAATTCAAGAAGAAAACTGGAAAGGATACAATCCAGATGCTCCGTATGATACGATTGCGGTATATGGCACCGGTAGTGGCGAGATAATCGATTTTAAAATTGTGAAGGCAGCACCTTATAGCGTAAAAGATGGCGAATGGCGTTATTATGAGCCTGGTACAGGAAGGTTATTAAGGACAGAACAATGGAGCAGAAATAATCTCGTAAAGCCCAATGCTCCCAAAGTATTAGTGATCCCTGATGATAAACCAAAAAAGATTGAAAAAACTCCTGAAATGCTTCAGTGGGAACAAAAAAATAAAAATAAGAAAGGTGCTCTTCGTGATGGAAGGACTTCGGGGTAAACTAAGGTTTTAATGGCTTAAGGTTAATCAACTAAATTAGTGCCACTAAGTCGCAAAGGCACGAATTTTCACAAAGTTTAGTAACTAAATTTTCGCATCTTCAATTATCAACTAGTAAACCAATCAACTAATCCCTAACCTCTCTTTGCATTGGATTCCTCCCACTTGCAGCACCTCTTGGAGTCGCAGGTTTGGATTTGAATAATTGAAACTTACTCGGTTGCTGCCTTAATGGCCATTGATTATTTTTCTCATCAATATCAGCAGTTTCTCTGAATGGATCAATTTTTATGGAAATAACTTCTTTATCTTTTATAAATGTTTTTACGATTTTATTTTCATTCTTTCTCCAGACATTTACGCCAATTCTATCAATGCTTTTTGAGCTGTCCTTGTAAGTCCATTCGATAATTACAGGCATGACCAATCCGCCTTTATTGCTCAACGATAGTTCGTAAATTCTTTTTTCACCTGCGACCTGCTTCTTTTCTTCAATACTCAAATCCTCATTGTTATTTGCTGGTATTGTGGTGACAAATGAGGCGGTGTCAATTTTTACAAACCCACGATCATATCTCCAATAAAAATCTCTCAAAGTGGTATCCGCATCTGTTGCAAATACGATTTTTTTGTCCTCTCTGTTTCTGATTTTAGAGATGTCTTCGTAATTATTTTGAATGGGCTTTGTAACTGCAACCATTTTAGTGTTTTGGTCAATTGGTTTTATTTCTTGCGGATCTGTATTTAATATGGACCATTTTACGCTATCCAATGAAATGTCTACGGGGTCTGTATTGTAAAACCATCCACGCCAAAACCAATCCAGGTCTTCTGCGCTGGCGTCTTCCATTGTTCTAAAAAAATCTGCAGGAGTAGGGTGTTTAAAAGCCCATCTTTTGCAGTATGTTTTGAAGGCGTAATCGAAATTTTTTCTTCCTATAATAGTTTCTCTGAGGATATTCAAACCTGTAGCAGGTTTGGCATAAGCATTGGGTCCAAATTGAATGATATTTTCACTGTTTGTCATGATAGGTTCCAGTTGGTCTTTTGGCAATTTCATGTAGTCAACAATTTTATATGCAGGGCCTCTTCCTACAGGAAATTTATTGTCCCAAAGCTCTTCTGTAAGATATTCTACAAAGGTATTTAGTCCTTCATCCATCCAACTCCATTGTCTTTCATCGCTGTTGATAATCATTGGAAAGAAATTATGTCCAACTTCATGAATAACTACGCCTAACATGCCGTTTTTTGTTCCTTCACTATATGTTCCGTCTTTTTCGCAACGACCATAATTAAAACAAATCATCGGGTACTCCATACCGTTTGCTGCTTCAATACTTTGTGCAACTGGGTATGGATACGGAATGGTAAAGCTGGAATAAGATTTCAAGGTATGAGCAATAACTTTAGTGCTGAATTTTCTATAGAGTGGATAAGCTTCTTTTCCATAGGCACTCATGCACATTATTTTTTTACCTGCTATTTTTACAGGCATAGCATCCCAAACAAACTTTCTACTGCTTCCCCAGGCGAAGTCCCTAACGTTTTCAGCTTTAAATATCCAGGTCTTTTTTTGAGTGCTTTTTAGGAGCTCTCTGTTTTTTGCTTCAGCCAGTGTTACAATTTCTGTTACGTCAGTTGCTGTTTGTGCAGATTGCCATCTCTTGTATTGTTCTGGCGATAACACTTGCTGATAATTCTGTCCCTGACCTGTTGCCATAACTACATGATCTGCAGGGACGGTCATGCTTACCTGATAGTTTCCGAAGATTAAAGCAAACTCTCCTGATCCTGCAAATTGATGATTTTGCCAGCCTTGGAAATCACTGTATACACAGAGTCTGGGGAACCATTGCGTCATGGTAAAAATATCATTACCATCTTCTGGAAAGTATTCATAACCACCACGGCCACCATATTTCATTCGATCACAAATATTGTAGTTCCAATCTATATTGAAGATGAATTTCGAGCCGGGTTTTAATGTTGACGGCAAGTCTATGCGCATCATGGTCTTATTGATGGTATAGTTCAATGATTTACCCAAAGCGTCGGTTACTTTTAAAATATTATCTCCATATTCTTTATCTAATTTGCCTTGCATTCTGTTGATATCCTGTTCTGATAATTGCTGAGGCATGCCATTGCTATTTTCATATCCGGCATTATTTGTTGTACTGTGCTGGTTTTCATCCAACTGAAGCCATAGATAATCCAATGCATCAGGAGAGTTGTTAAAAAAGGTGAGTGTTTCTTTTCCATTCAAACGGCGATTGGGTTCGTCTATTTCACAAGTGATTTTGTAATCACAACGTTGTTGCCAATATTTTGATCCTGGTGCTCCGCTAGCTGCTCTGTATTCATTTGGACTTGGCAAAATTGTGCCTAATTGTTCAAATCTGTTTCCATGATTGCTTCCTGGATTATTTCTGATATCCTGAGCAGTTGTTTTTAGGAAAAAAAAGTTAAGAATGACCAAGTAAATAATTTGCTTCATGATGTTGATTTGTAAATAAGAAAGTAAAAGTATTAAAAGCAGGTCATAATTTATCAAAATGGCCAACGTTGTGTACACATATAAATAGCTATAATGCCACTGATAATTGAATATTTATTGGCTCAATATTATTCTTTTAAAATGCTTAATTTTTTAAGCCCATTGTTAGGTAGAGTAGAAAAATAACGCTTATTTTGGGTTGTTAATTAACTGGTTAGTATTAAAACTACTTCAAATGCATTCATTTATCACCAGAATAACAGTTTCTTTTTTCATTCTCTTTTTATTTTCAAATGCTGCCAATCATCCGATATATGTGAGTGTGACTGAAATTGAACATAATGCCAAAGATCATATTTTAGAAATCAGTTGCAAAATATTTACCAATGATTTCGAAATTACATTAAGAAAAAATAATACAGATAAGATTGATTTATTAAATCCAAAAGATCGAAAAGTGATGGATGGCTTGGTAAGTAAATATATCAAACAACATTTATTAATTCAATTAGAGGGCAAACTGGTTGTTTTGAAATATCTGGGTTATGAGCAATCTGATGAATCTATTCAAAGTTATTTCCAGGTGGAAGACGTTAAATCGGTAAGTCGTATTTCCATACAAGACAATATACTATATGAGTATAAGCGAGACCAGATGAGCTTGTTGCACGTTACTGTAAATTCCAATCGCAAAAGCACGAGGTTAAATAATCCGGAGGATAAAGTAGATTTTCGATTTTAATTTTCTTCCATTTCGTCCTTCAATTCTTCAGAAATCCTCACCAATATTTTATCAATACGTTGTCCGTCAATATCAATGATTTCAAAATGGAAATCTTTCCAGGAAAAAGTTTCTCCTGTAGCCGGAATGTGTTCCAATTCATGTAAAACAAATCCAGCGAGTGTATCAAATTCATGTTCGCCTTCATTCATCCAGTCTGCTCTTTCAAAGTAACTGAGGAAGTCATAAAATTGAATTAAGGCGTCAATTAAGAAAGTGCCATCTTCTCTTTTTACAATTTCGTATTCGTCCTGGCCAATCTGAGGTACGTCACCAACGATGGCTTCCATGATATCATTTAAGGTTATCATTCCTTCCAATGTTCCGTATTCATTAACGATAAAGCAGGTATGAATTTTTGAAATTTTTATTTTTTCCAATAATTGATATGCTTTGTTATTTTCTGGAACAAATAACCCGGGTTTAATAATTTGTCCCAATTTAGTTTCAGGCGCAGATTTGAATAGATCTTTTACATAAACCAATCCTTTTATTTCGTCCACAACACCATCACAAACGGGGTAAGTGCTGAACACAATATCAGTCAATTTTCTTTTCACTTCTTCAACGGTATCATTGATATCGAGCCATACAATTTCCGTTCGATGTGTCATTAGCGAAGTGATATTTCTATCGCCTAAATGAAATACTCTTTCGATGATTTCTTTTTCATCTTCATCAATAGACCCATGTTCACTACCTTCTGTAATCATCGCTTTTATTTCCTCCTCAGTAATGGCACTATCAGAAGGTTTTTTAATATTCAATATTTTAAAAATCAAATTGGTAATTCCTGAAAGCAACCAAACGAATGGATATACGATGGAGGAAATAAAGTTCATCGGTCCGGCAACGGCTCTGGCGATTTTTTCGGATTGAATTAAGCCTAATTTTTTGGGCATTAATTCTCCAAAAATTATGGAGAGAAAAGTTACGCAAACTACCACTATAGATGTAGATATTGTTCCAGCATATTCTTTTAGCGAAGGGATGTTTTCTATATAGGGCTTTAACTCTGCGCCAAATTTTTCTCCGGAATAAACCCCTGTAAGAATTGCGATGAGTGTCATACCAATTTGAGCGGTACTTAAAAAACGTTCTGGATTATCAATTAGTAAAAGTGCAGTCTTTGCTTTCTCATCGCCTTTATTGGCCAGGCTTTCCATTCTGGTTCTCCTTGCACTGATCAGTGCAATTTCACTCATTACAAAAAGTGCATTAACGAAGATGAGTGATAATAAAATAAGTATTTCCATAAAATATTAAGATAAACTAAATTTTTGATTGAATAGGGATGATGAAAAATATCCGATGGTAAATCCTACTAATGCCCCACAAATCACATCAAGTGGGAAGTGAACCCCAACATATATTTGAGCGTAACATATTAGGGTAGCCCATGCAAAAAACAAGTGTCCCCATTTCCCGATTTTATTCTTGAAAGTAAAATAGAAAAAAGTACCTAAAGCAAAATGATTCGCTGCATGAGAAGAAGTAAAGCTGGAGCTTTGTGGTCTGTAGTTGAGCAAAAATCTAACGGTATCTGTCATGCCTGGATCATTGCAAGGACGAAGTCTGGGTATGTTATTTTTGATCAAGTCGCTGCTGATAAAATCCGTAAGTATAGGAATACAGGCAGCAAATAAAAGCCACCACCATTTATTTTTCTCAAAGTTCAAGATCACAAAAACCAATAAAAATAAGTAGAGTGGTATCCAGGTTTGTGAATTTCTGACGAATGGCATTAACATGTCAAAAAAATCGTTATGCCATCGATTATTGATAAGTTCAAAAAGATATTTGTCTATTTTTACAACAGTTTGCATATAATCAAATCCGTAAGTTATGTTAAAATAATCAACCTTGATGCAGATTATAGTATTTCTTTGTTGTGGTTAAAGAATTGTCAGAGATATTAAACTAATTTAGCCGAATTAAAATTACGCAGCGCATGCAATTTATTTATCGTATCCCAAGATTGATCAGATGGGTCTTATCCATTTTGCTTTCTTTTTTAGTATTAATGACTATTTATCGGGTTGTTTTCTTTTTTCACTATCGTGGTATTTCACGTCCATTCAGCGGTTCTGCTTTTTTGCTGGGGTTGAGGTATGATGCAAGAGTTGTAGCTGTTTTGGGTTTATTTATGCTGTTGTTGTCGGCTGTTCCTTTCTTAAATCCTATAAAAAAAAGGGCTGTTCATACCTTCTGGAATATCTTGGTTTGTGTTTTTCTTTTGCTGCTGTTGATTTTCTATAGCGCAGATTTTTATCATTATGATTATCTTAAACAAAGACTTAATGCTTCTGTTTTGAATTTCCTGGTAGATGCCAAAATTTCTTTTGGGATGATGTGGGAAACCTATCCCATACTGAAAATATTTTTCGCGATAATAGTATTCACTTTTTTGTTTGTAAAGTGGCATGATAAAACAATCAAAACGATAAGTGATAAAAAACCTACTCATCAAAAAAATAAGATTACTTCCATTTACTATATTGTATTTGTGCTCTTGCTTGCAGGGTTTACTTTTGGCAGACTGGGCCAATATCCATTGAGATGGAGCGATGCCTTTGCTTTTACTGACGATTTTAAAGCAAGTACTTCTCTAAATCCATTTCAAAGTTTTTTCAGTTCGCTTCAATTTAGAAATCCAAAGTATGATATAAAAAAAGTCAACGCATCTTATGATATAATGGCTGAATATTTAGGGGTGCCTCATCCTGATGCGTCCAATTTAAATTATTTAAGAGAGGTTAATTTTGACAGTACTATCTTGGAGAAGCCAAATGTCGTAGTGGTGATTTGTGAAAGTTTCAGTGCATATAAAAGTTCGATGTTTGGTAACAAATTAAATGCGACTCCTTATTTCAATAAGATGTGTAATGATGGTGTTTTTTTTGAAAGATGTTTTACTCCTGCATTCGGAACGGCAAGAGGAGTATGGGCTACAATTACCGGTATTCCTGATGTTGAGCAATCCAAAACATCAAGTAGAAATCCTCTGGCAGTTGACCAGCACTCTATTATAAATGATTTCAAAGGGTATGAAAAGTATTATTTTTTAGGAGGAAGTACGACCTGGGCTAATATCAGAGGGTTGTTGAAAAACAACATCAATGATCTCCATATTATAGAACAGGAGGATTTCAAATCGAATCAGGTTGATGTATGGGGAATCAGTGACAAAAATCTTTTTTTAGAATCTAATAAGATTTTAGCCCAACAACAAAAACCATTTTTTGCCATTATACAAACTGCAGATAACCATCGCCCATATACGATACCTGAAGAAGATTTGAATACATTTAAAAAAGTAAATTATCCATCTGATACTCTTTTAAAATATGGCTTCGATAACAATGGTCAATTAAATGCATTTAGGTATACGGATTTTAATTACGAGCATTTTATTGAAGCTGCAAAAAAGGAAAAATATTTCAAGAATACCATTTTTGTTTTTGTTGGTGATCATGGTTTGAGAGGGGATGCGGGAAATTTATTCCCCCAGAGTTTTACGAAGCAAGGAATTCTTGCCGAGCATGTGCCCTTGTTATTTTATTCACCAAATTTGCTACAGCCCAAAAAGGTCAAACAAGTCTGCTCTCAATTGGATGTGTTGCCTTCTGTTGCAGCCTTAACAAGGCAGTCTCATAGAAATACTACACTGGGAAGAAATTTATTTGACACTGCTCAAAGGCAACATAAATTTGCGTTTATTGCTGATCCTGAACTTTCTAATATTGCATTAGTGAGCGATGAATATTATTTCTCGAAGAGTTTTAATGGGAAGGCTTCAAACTTTGTTTCTGTTGTAAACAATGAACCTATTGCTGTTAATAAACAAACAGACAGTATTAAGAAAAGGATGGATGAATTAGTAAATGCCTGGTATGAAACGGCTAAATATATGATCTTAAATAATAAGAAAAAGACTAATTGATTTTTTCAGCAATGATTATTAATCTAGGGCTTTTTCTTTCATCGTAATTGCTTAATTTATAATCGCCATAAACCTCTTTTATTTTTAATCCAAATGGGTTCATTATTTCTTTGAAATCCTGAAGTGAAAATCTCGAAACGACTTCGGTGAAGTGAATGGGTGAAGTAAGTTCCTCGTCTTGTATTAATATTTTTTTATAAAATTTATTATCGTCGTACCATTTGGTGATTTTATATTCAACTTGATCAATTATTTTCTCTTCCTGGTGAATCATATTATCTTCTGCATAACCCGAGTTTAAATAATCTATAACCAGCGTTCCCTTTTTCTTAAGAGATTGAGACATGGTCTGCATAGCATTGCTGTTTTCTCTGGCAGTATTAAAATAACCAAAACTTGTAAAAAAATTAAAGACATAATCAAAATAATTGATCCAAAAAGTCTGTCTCATATCGTGTTTGTAAAAATGGAGGTTGGGAAGTTCATGGGCGAGGGCTTCTTGAATACTCATTTCGCTAAGATCGATTCCTGTTACGTCAAAGCCTTTGTTAGCCAACTGTAAGGAATGTCTACCTTTTCCACAAGCCAAATCAAGCATCAACGCATCTTTGGGAGGAGCAAGCGAATCGATGAGCTTGTCAATGAATTTACTGGCTTCGTTTTCGTCTCTGTTTTGATAAAGCTGATGATAATATTTGGAATTGAACCAATCTTTGAACCAGGAATCTTGCATCAGGCAAAGTTAAGTCTAACTGACCATTGTGTAGGCAATTACTCGTTTTCTTTTGAGCAGTAAAATTATATACTCAAAACTCTTTGTTATATTTGGGCTCCAAAATAAGTGATCATGGCTTTGATAAAGAGTATATCAGGAATAAGAGGTACAATTGGCGGCAAAACAGGAACGAATCTTACTCCTTTGGATGTGGTGAAATTTACTGCAGCATATGGTACTTGGCTTCTACAATCAATAGAAAAATCGAATCCAGCTTCTTGTAAAGTTGTTGTTGGAAGAGATGGAAGAATCAGTGGATCGATGGTAAAAAATCTGGTTAATGCTACTCTAATTTCTTTGGGTATAAATGTTGTCGATCTGGATTTAAGTACAACGCCAACGGTAGAAATGGGGGTAAAAATATTGCATGCAGATGGTGGAATTATTCTTACTGCAAGTCATAATCCCAAAGAATGGAATGCTTTGAAATTGCTAAATAATAAAGGAGAATTCATCAGTGGGGAGGAGGGAAAGTTGATATTAGAGTTAGCGGAAAAAGAATCCTTTTCTTTTGCAGATATTGACCATATCGGAACGATTTCTCAAAATTCGGAATTGCTGGGCGCTCATATTGATGCCATACTTTGCAATAAAATGGTGGACAAGAAGGCCATTAAAAATGCAGGATTTAAAATTGTGATTGATGCCATAAATAGTTCCGGATCCATTGCTGTACCTGCTTTACTTCGTGCCTTGGGTGTGGAAGACATTGTAATTATAAATGAAGAAGTAAACGGACAATTTTCTCATAATCCAGAACCTTTGCCGGCGCACTTAACGGAGCTTAGTCATGCCGTAGAAACCAATAATGCTACTTTAGGCATTGCGGTAGATCCTGATGTAGATCGCCTCTGTTTTGTTTGTGAAGACGGAACCATGTTTGGCGAAGAATATACACTTGTGGCAGTTGCGGATTATGTGTTGAGTAAGCAGCCAGGCAATACCGTTAGTAATATGTCTTCCACTCGTGCATTAAAAGACATTACTATTAAGCATGGCGGCGAATATTTTGCAAGTGCTGTTGGCGAAGTTAATGTTGTAAACAAAATGAAAGAAGTTAATGCTGTAATTGGTGGAGAGGGCAACGGTGGAATTATTGTTCCTGAATTGCATTATGGCAGAGACGCTTTGATTGGGATTGCTTTATTTCTTACTCATTTAGCGAATAGTAAAAAAAGTGTAAAGCAATTAAGGAATACTTATCCTGACTATTTTATGAGCAAGAATAAAATAACGCTGGAAGAGAATGTAGATGTTAAAGCTGTTTTCAAAAAAATACAGAATAAATACAAATCGCTTCCTTTTAGTACTGAAGATGGCTTAAAAATTGAATTTGATAACGATTGGGTGCATTTGCGTACAAGCAATACAGAGCCCATTATAAGGATATATGCAGAAAGTAATTTTGAAACAACGGCGGATAACATTGCAATGAAATTGATAAAAGATATTCAGGAGGCAATTCTTTAAGTCGGCAACAAATTCAGAAGGGTATGAATCGTATTTATTTTGATAATGCAGCAACAACGGCACTTGATTCAATTGTATTGGAATCAATGATGCCTTATATGACAGAAAAGTTTGGGAATCCTTCTTCAATATATTCATATGGAAGGGAGACTCGATTGGCTGTTGAAAATGCCAGGAAATCTGTAGCCAAAATTTTAAATGCTAATCCCGCTGAGATTTTTTTTACAAGCGGAGGAACAGAAAGTAACAATACCGCAATTCTTACTTCTATTCGTGATTTAGAATGTAAGCATATTATTACTTCAGTTATAGAACATCATGCAGTTACCCATACTGTTGAACATTACGTTAAGTCAGGAATGATTACAGCAAGTTATGTCAACAGTTTGCCTAATGGGCACATTAATCTCGAACACCTCGAATCATTATTGGCTGCATCTACTCAAAAGACGCTGGTTTCATTGATGCATGCAAATAATGAAATTGGCAATATTTTAGATATAAAAAAAGTAGGGGAGCTTTGTAAAAAATATAATGCTATTTTCCATACCGATACCGTACAAACAGTAGGTCATTTCCCTTTTGATTTAAAAGATATTTATGTGCATTTTATTACAGGCGCAGCTCATAAATTTCATGGGCCCAAAGGAGTTGGATTATTGTACATTAACCAGAATATCCAGGTTAAGCCCTATATTTTTGGCGGGGGGCAGGAAAGGAATATGCGCGCAGGCACAGAAAATATTTACGGTATAGTTGGATTTGCAAAAGCATTGGAACAGGCCTCAGCTCATTATGATCATGATAGAGATTATATAAGCGGTTTGAAAATATATATGCACCAGCAACTTGTAATTTCATTTCCAGAGATTGGGTTTAATGGGGATGTATTGGGAAATAGTTTGTACACTCTTATCAGTTCAAGTTTTCCAAAATCAGAGAAGTCGGAGATGCTGCTCTTTAATTTAGATATCAATAATATTTGTGCAAGTGGTGGTAGTGCTTGTTCTTCAGGTACAGAAATGGGGAGTCATGTTATTCGTGCCATAAATAACAATACCAATCAAGTAACAGTGAGATTTAGTTTTTGCAAGCACAATACCAAAGACGAAATTGATATTGTTGTTAATAAATTAAAAGAATTGCTTTAAAACTGGTATCCCAAAATATCCGTTAATGCAGTAGGCAAAACAGGTAATTTTCTTCTGTCTATTAAAAAGCTATTGAGTTGTGAAATTTCTTTAAAAATATAGTGCTTATCCATCGCGCCTTGCAGGTATCCCGCACCGGTACTTCCTCCTGTTCCAATTCTGCTTCCAATCATTCTTCTTACCATGTTGATATGACGGTATCTCCAATTACCCATTTGATTATCTATTTCCAGCAAAGTGTCCAACAGTTCAAAAGGCAATTCAAGTAAAGGGTATCCTCTGTATAACATGATAAATAATGCAGACTGACAAGCGATTGGCGATAGCGCTCGTTCTGCATTTTCGGTAAAGAAAATATTTTTAAAATTAGTGCTATTGGCTTTTTCAGATTCTGCTAAACTATTGGCATAAATAGTTTCATACTGACTCCAGAAAGGATGAAAGGAAGAAGGGCTGTCATTTTTCCAAAATTTTGGTTCATGCAGAAATGGCATTCTTTCCAGCCAAGTATTTATAAGTTGGAGTAAAGACTGACCTTTTTCTGCGTCTTTGATGCTTTCTATATCTTGTTTTTGTAATTGCGATGTATAGTAGCTTTGACCATGTCTGTCTTCAAATTTCAAACCTAATTTCGCTTCTATTATTTTGAATTGCCAGCTTTGAAAGCCTGATGCAGGGCGCAACATATCTCTGAAATCCAGAAAATCCATAGGAGTCATTGTTTCTAGAATGTCTATTTGCTGAACCAATACCTTTAAAATAGTAACAACTCTTTGTAAACGATGTACGACTGTTTGCAATTCACTTGAATTATCATTCAAGGAAGGCTTATTCATAATATCAATTACAGAATTGACTTCAAATAAAATTTGCTTGAACCATAACTCATATGCCTGGTGAATAACAATAAAGAGCATCTCATCATGTGCCGCTTCCTTGCCATTCTCAAAACTAACAGGATGCTGGGCTTGAATAATCTTATCCAACTCCAGGTATTCGCTATAATAAACAGGTTTATGCTCCATATTATTTTTTTACAAACTTAGCTAATTAGTTGATTGGTTAATTGGTTGATTGGTTAATTAGTTAATTGGTTGATTGGTTAATTGGTTGATGAAAATAGGGGGAGTTAAACCAGTGAGGTGAATTAAACGGCTTAAACCTTTTAAACTTCTGAAACCACCTCAACCTGCTAACGAATCAAAACCGTCGTCCCTCGTCTTTCTACTTTTTTATTTGTATCAATATCAGTATAGGATAATGTCCATACATAAGTGCCTATATCAGCAGGCTTGCTTTTGTAACTACCATTCCATTTTGTCATCCAGTTTTCTGAATAAAATATTCTTTCTCCGAATCTGTTATAAACACTGAATTTTAGTTCTCTTGTTTTATAAGCATTTAAAGGGTAGAGATAATCATTGAGCCCATCATTATTTGGAGTAAATGCAGAAGGGACAGTAATGTAGCAGTTCCACAAAACTTTTGCAATCTGCGTTACGGTATCGCTGCAAGGAATATTATTAGAAACAATTAATCTGATAGGAGTGTTGTAGTTATTGTGATTCGTAGCAATATAAAATTGTGTTGGTGGTGTTGGAGAAATAGACGTATTCCCATTTCCAAAATCCCATTCCCAATGGCTAATGATTCCAACGCTTGTATCTTTGAACACAACTTGATCATTAGGGCAAATATAAATTACACCTTCAAATCCAGCTTTGATGTAATTATCCAGATTGATTTTTTTAGAAATCGTATCAGAGCAGGTTCCATTGTTTACGATAAGCTTGATATCCTTTATCCCAAAATTTAAATAGGATACAGAAGGCGATTGTATTGTACTTGCTGGTTGATTGGTGAAATTCCATAGCCAATTATTGACATTATTATTGCCATTATGCGTAAAATTGATGACATCTTTTTTACAACCTAATAAAGTGCTGTAAGTGAAATCTGCATTAACCGTATCAGCTATCGTAAAATTTAAAAATTGTCCGGGAGTACATTCCTGGTTACATTCATCTATTAAAGTATTTAAATCATTTCCCCTAACCAAGGTTATTTTAAAGTTTCCTGCTCGTCGTAATGGAGTAGCTAAATTAACATATACAATATTACTTTGTCCATTTACACAATTACCTCTTGCTCCTGAAATGGCAACAGGGTAAGGCCCTGTAATAATAAAGTCGCTACCATTTAATGCGATCGAATTGCATTTGATCGGCTTTTTAAAAACCAATTGAATTGTTTTAGGAGCACATGCTAGTTTTGTAATGCTATCCATTGGGGTAGGGGATATTCTATAAACGGTAAGCGGTATGTTTTCTCCTGGAGGAATATTTCTGTCGCAATTATCTAAAAGAGTATTTCCATCTGTGTTGCCATTTTGAATCGTGATGCTGTAAGTCCCTGGCGGTATAGGATTGCTTAGGGTTAACATTAAAGAATCGGTATCAAAACTACTGCCACATCCAACGCCAATAGCTGAAATAACATTAGTGACACTTGTATTTAATCTAAATTCATTTCCATTAGATTGAATAGAACTGCATTTCATTTTCTTATTCAACTTAATCGCAATAGTTGTTCCATCGCATATTGCTTTGGCATAATCAAGATGAGGCATTTTGGGATCAGTAATACTTCCTGTTCCTCCACCAAAAGATAAAGAGTACCCACTTTGGCTATTGGTAAAATGGCTGATCAATATCAAGTATTCGTGTCCTAGAATAATATTGGGCATGGAACTAAATAAAGGAACGCCCGGGCCTTCGCATAGCGCTAATGAATTTCCAGAAGGTCCAGCTCCTGTAATTCCAGGTTCGCCACTCCAATTGCAGGCAACAAACATGCTGATATCACTATACACAGCAGCTACATTTCTTCCGGTGATATCAAACAATTGCCAATCGTAATCGTCATTCAAATCATTTGGTGTAATCTGAAATCCAAGTGTGCCTGGAACCCAACAAGTAAATCGGTACCAATATGGATTTTTATCTGTAAAATTTACAGCACTACTTGTGCATCTTGAAACAACATCGGTATTGCCACAAATATTAACGGAGTTCTGAAAGAAAGAGGTAGTGCCACAAATTGGAAATGCTGTTTGAGCCGTTTGTCCTAATGTGGTACAAGTTTGAGCTTGCCCTTTATGGAATTGAAATTGTAATAATAATGTAAATAATAAAAATAATATCTCTTTCTTTTTTCTCATTTTCTCCTTTCGGATTTTGTAAATCGCTATTAGTTAATCTTATTTTTTATTTCCTGCAATTTCAATAAGGCCTCAACAGGGGTAAGTCTGTTGATGTCTACATTTTCCAAAATAGTTCTGATTTCATCAAAAGTAATGGAGTGCGTATCAAAAATACTCAGTTGCATTTTAGTATCATTCACATTCTTCAAACTCTCCTGTATAGTATTATTTATTTCACTTTTCGAATCTCTACTGTCTTCTAATTTTGTCAATATTTCATTGGCACGATTAATTAAAGTAGGAGGCATTCCTGCCATACGGGCAACATGAATTCCAAAGCTATGCGTACTTCCGCCCTTTGCCAATTTCCTTAAAAAGATAATTTTATTTCCAACTTCCTGATTGGTAATATGATAGTTTTTAATTCCTGAAAATTGATTTTCCAATTCATTGAGTTCATGATAATGCGTAGCAAAAAGTGTTTTTGGTTTTTGTTCAGATTCGTGTAGATATTCTGCGATACTCCATGCGATTGAAATACCATCGTATGTAGAAGTTCCTCTGCCAATTTCATCAAGAATAATTAAACTTCTTGAGCTGAGGTTGTTGATTATGCTTGCTGTTTCATTCATCTCTACCATAAAAGTACTTTCCCCACCACTAAGGTTATCCGAAGCGCCAACTCTGGTAAATATTTTATCAGTTAACGGAATTTTAGCGCTGGTTACAGGAACAAAACTTCCCATATGCGCCATCAAAGTAATTAAAGCAGTTTGTCTGAGAATCGCACTTTTCCCACTCATATTAGGCCCGGTAAGAATAATAAGTTGTTGATTGGAGGAATCCAACATGATATCATTGGTAATGTAGCTTTCTCCGATCGGAAGATTTCTTTCAATTACAGGATGGCGGCTATCTTTCAATTCCAATTCTTTTCCTTCGTGTAGACTTGGTTTTTTGTAGTTGAATTGTAGCGCATTGTTGGCATAGCATGTCAAACAATCCAAGACTGCCATTACATGCCCATTTACTTGCAAAGGAGCAATATAATCTTGTAATTCATTGAGTAATTCCTGAAAAAGCTGTTGTTCAATCTGAATGATTTTATCTTCCGCGCCCATTATTTTTTCTTCGTAAACTTTAAGCTCTGGAGTAATATAGCGTTCTGCATTGGCTAAAGTTTGTTTGCGAATCCAGGTTTCAGGCACTTTATTTTTGTGTAGATTGGTTACTTCGAGGTAATAGCCAAACACATTATTGAAACTAATTTTCAATGATGAAATTCCTGTGTTGATGGCTTCCTTTTGTTGCAGTTCTAGAAGATAATTTTTTCCACCACTTGATATTTCTCGGAGTTCATCCAATTCTATATGTATGCCTTTAGCAATCAATCCGCCTTTATTAGTTAATGCAGGTGGGTTTTCATTAATTTCTTTAATGATTTTGTCCAGGATATATTGACAAGCATTTAAAGAATCTCCTAAACGTTTTAAATATTCATTTTTGGAGTAACTACAAATTTCTTTGATTTGAAGTGTTTGTTGAAGGCCTCTTGCTATTTGTAATACTTCTCTTGGATTGATTTTTTTTAAAGGAACTTTTGCTGCTAATCTCTCTATGTCTCCGGCTTGTTTGATGTGTAGGATTATTTTATTCCTGATATCGGTATCTGCGATTAAATAACTTACAGCTTCCAGTCTTTCATTGATTCTGGAAATCGTATTCAAGGGCATGAGCATCCATCTTTTCAACAATCGAGCACCCATAGGGGAAACGGTATTGTTGATCGTCTTGAAAAGTGTGTTGGCTTGTTCGTTAGTAGACAGAAGTTCTAAATTTCTTATAGTGAACTTATCCATCCAAAGGTGATCATCCTTATTGATACGCTGTAGAGAAGTGATGTGTTGAAGATTAGGATGTTCAGTATCTTTAAGATAATGCAGAATAGCTCCTGATGCAATGGTGCCATAGCTTAATTCTTCTACACCAAATCCTTTTAGACTATGTGTTCCGAAATGCTTTAATAGATTTTCTTTGGCATAGGATTCAGTGAAAATCCATTCATCTAGTGAGTAAGTGAAAAAACTATTGCCAAATAATTCTTTAAAATATTTCAATTTATTCCTTTGGAAAATAACTTCAGCTGGTTGCAGACTTTGAAGTAATTTATCTGCATATTCCTTATCGCCTTCTGCAATGAAAAATTCTCCTGTTGAAATATCCAGAAAGGCGATTCCTATTTTTTCATTCTCAAAATGTAGAGCGGCTAAAAAATTATTCGTATTATGTTCAAGTAATTTATCATTAGTAGCAACGCCTGGAGTAACCAATTCAGTCACGCCTCTTTTTACAATTCCTTTGGCAGCTTTAGGGTCTTCCAATTGATCGCAAATAGCGACACGATATCCGGCCTTTACTAATTTATGAAGATAAGTATCTAGCGCATGATATGGAAAACCCGCTAGTTCTAATGATGTGGCATTGCCATTATTCCGCTTTGTAAGTGTAATGCCTAATACTGCTGATGTATTGATAGCATCTTGTCCGAATGTTTCATAAAAATCTCCTACACGAAACAATAAAATAGCATCTGGATATTTCGCCTTGATAGCATTGTGTTGTTGCATTAAAGGGGTTTCGCTTGATGCCTTTGCCATAGGAGACAAAATTAAGAGATAACTTCCAATTGTGCGAAGAGTTTGAAAGGTTTAAACGTTAAGCGATTTCTCTTGGCTTAGATGGGTATAAGATAATATATGACAATGGCAAGGATGACTTTTTTGAAGTTGTCTAAAAATCAAAAAAGGTCTATTGATTATTGCAGCCATAAATTAATATTGCAAATACTCGAATAATGAAGCTAAATATTTTACTGAAGTTTATTTGTTTCCCCATTGAAAATAATAACCACCTTTACACATGATTTTTTAACATATTAATTCTATTGCATTTCTCATTTATAGCTTTTCCCCTATAGAATTAGCGGTTATTTTTTGTGAAATTTATTTTGGTTTTAAGTTTGGTAATAATTTAAAATAGAATGATTCGATTATTAATCCTTTTAATTTTCTTTAACATCATTCATCTACGAGAAGATATGAAAAATACTATCTTTGCGGCGAAATAAATATTTAATGATGAAAGCTTTTGTAACCTTACTCATGTCTTTGTTGATGGTTTTTTATTCTAATGCCCAGCCGCTAAAGGGTATGGGTAAGAGTGATGCAGATGCCAAAAAAATACTTGATGCTGTAAGTTCTAAGTTTAAAAGCTACAAATCTGTTGAAGCAAAGTTTGTACTCAAAATTGAAAATGCTTCTGGAAAGTCAATTGGCAGTAAATCTGGTTCAGTCTTTATGAAGGCTACAAAATACCGAATTTCAATGCCTGGTCAGGAAATATTTTCTGATGGATCAACCACTTGGTCTTATGAAAAATCTTCTAATGAAGTAACGATTAACAAAATTGATCCTTCTGCAAATTCTATTACACCTCAAAAATTGTTTACCAATTTCTATGATAAAGATTTTTTGTATAAATTAAATGGAGTGGTAAAGTCAGGAGGGAAAGACTTGCAAGAAATTGAATTGACTCCAATTGATAAGACAAAAGCGTTTCATAAAGTCCTTTTATATGTAAGTAATTCGACCATTTTTTCTACAAAAGTCTTTGAAAAAACTGGCAATCGATATATTTATAACGTTAACGACATGAAAACTGGAGTTTCAATAACGGATCAATCTTTTGTATTTGATGCAAAAAAATATCCTGGAGTAGAAGTCGTAGATTTAAGATAAAAGTGCTCCTTTTCTATTTAATTCCCCATCTATAGCTATCTTGTTTTAGTCCAGCTAAGTCAATTACTCGGTCAACTACTGTTGCGGCAACTTCCTCAATTGTTTTAGGTTTGCTATAAAAAGACGGTGTAGCAGGACAAATAATTCCACCTGCTAAAGTGATGGTTTCCATATTTTTAATATGAATAAGATTATAAGGGGTGTCTCTGGCTACACAGATTAATTTTCTTCTTTCTTTTAAGATAACATCAGCTGCTCTTGTAATTAAATCATTAGAAATCCCACTTGCAATTCTCCCTAAAGTGCCCATACTACATGGAATAATAATCATTGTATTATATTGACCAGAACCTGAAGCGAATGGGGCATTGAAATCTTGCTGGTCAAAATATTTAACGGGAAAGCTCTTGTAGTTTTCATCTTCTAATTCGGTATGCCAAACTTCCTTTGCATTGGTTGTCATTAGTAAGGAGAGCTCATCAATTTGGTTGGTTAATTTTGTCAATTTCTCCAAAAGCACCTTGGCGTAGATAGAGCCACTAGCTCCGGTAACTGCCACAACTATTTTTTGCATGGAATGAAATTTTTTAGCGAACTGCTTAATTATTGAAACAATATTAAAGGTAAAAGGTTGAAACTTTAGAAGTTTTATCTTTAAATCTTGGGCTAGATTGTTTCATCCCTAATCAACCAATCAAGCTTTCTCAGCCATATCAGGGATATTCGCTGCTTTATAGGCGCCAAGATCTAATTTCTTTTTGGTTTCTTCAAACGCTTTGAGCGTAAGTTCGATATCTTCAAAACTGTGAGATGCTGTTGGTATCAATCTATAAATAATATCTCCTTTTGGAATTACAGGATACACAACAATGCTGCAAAAAATATTGTAATTCTCTCTAAGATCCATTACCATTTGTGTAGCTTCCGGCACATCGCCTTTCATGTAAATAGGTGTTACCGGAGAATTGGTATTGCCAATATCGAATCCTCTTTCTTTTAATCCGGCTTGTAATCTTGCCACATTATCCCATAATTTTTCTCTAAGTTCCGGCATGTTTATGGTCATTTCCATCCTTTTCAGCATTCCCTCTACGATCAACAAGGGTAAGCTTTTTGCAAAAATCTGAGAACGAGTATTGTATCTTAAATATTTAATAACGGCTTTTGGCCCACTGATAAAAGCACCGATACTTCCCATGCTTTTCACGAATGTGCTGAAGTATAAATCAATGCCATCCTGACAACCTTGAGCCTCATCAGCACCTGCGCCTGTTGGTCCCATGTATCCAAAACCGTGAGCGTCATCAATTAAAATTCTGAATTCATATTTCTCTTTTAATGCAACGATTTGTTTTAGTATTCCTTGCTCGCCATCCATCCCAAATACGCCTTCAGTAATCACAAGAATGCCACCTCCATTTTTTGCAGCTAATTCTTTCGCTCTTTGTAATTGTTTTTCACAATCCTCTATGTCATTATGTTTGAATGCATAACGGTGACCCATATGCAAACGAACGCCATCAACGATACAAGCATGAGCTTCGGCATCATAAACAATCACATCTCTCCGATTTACCAATGCATCTATGCAGCTCATGATTCCCTGGTATCCAAAGTTGAGCAACATCGTATCTTCTCTGCTTACAAAATTGCTGATGACCTTCTCTAATTCCTCATGCATGGTTGAATTTCCACTCATCATTCTTGCTCCCATCGGATTACCCATGCCATATTTTGCAGCAGCTGCTGTATCTACTTTTCTTATTTCGGGATGATTAACCAATCCCAGATAATTATTGAGACTCCAAACAATCATTTCTTTTCCTCTGAATTTCATACGAGGCCCCAATTCGCCTTCCAATTTTGGAAAAGCAAAATATCCATGCGCTCTGTCCATGTGCTGACCGATTGGCCCGCCATCTTTAATTAGTTTTTCAAATACATCCATTGATTTACAGTTTTTTTAAACTATGCTTAAAGTTGCAAAAATAAGGATTTGCCTTTAAAATAGATGAATTAACCACAAGTAGCTTTTTTAATAGGTTGTATAGAAGCCATTCAGATACTCCCATGAATGGTATCCTTAAAACATGGTAAAAATAGTAGCCTCAAAAAAATACTATTATTTCCTTGTTATTCACAACAAATTGCAACTCATTCTTATTCTGTATTTTTAATTGCGCTGTAATGATCTTTGATAATATCTTTGCAGCCTCGGTTTGGTTTTCAAGGTTTAAATTGATAAAGCCAAGCGGTTAATATTAATAGATAAAAAATGAATAAAACAGCTAAAATATTTGTAGCAGGTCATTGTGGAATGGTTGGATCTGCAATCTATAATGAGCTTATAAAAAAAGGGTATGACAATATTGTGTGTCGTACGTCTAAAGAATTGGATTTAAGAAACCAGCAGGCGGTAGCGGATTTTTTTGAAATGGAAAAGCCAACTTATGTAATAGATGCAGCTGCGAGAGTAGGAGGAATTTTGGCAAATAATAATTATCCGTACCAATTCCTCATGGATAATCTTCAGATTCAAAGTAACCTAATGAGCAGTGCATTAAATAATTCGGTTGAAAAATTTATTTTCTTAGGCAGCTCATGTATTTATCCAAAGCTGGCCCCACAGCCTTTAAAAGAAGAGTATTTGTTGACTTCTTCTCTTGAGCCAACAAATGAATGGTATGCATTGGCAAAAATCACAGGTGTTAAAACCTGCGAGGCTATACGTAAGCAATTTGGCAAGGATTTTCTTTCTTTGATGCCTACTAATACTTATGGTCAACATGATAATTTCGATTTGCAAACATCTCATGTTTTGCCAGCAATGATCAGGAAATTTCACGAAGCAAAAATAAATAACCATGCGCCGGTAACTTTGTGGGGAACCGGTGCTGCCATGCGTGAGTTTATCCATGTTAATGATTTTGCTAATGCTGTATTATTTGCCTTTGAAAATAATTTAGCTGAACATCTTTATAATGTAGGTACTGGAGTTGATTTAACCATCAAAGAACTTGCAATGGTTATTCAAAAAACTGTTGGCCATAAAGGTGAAATTATTTGGGATACTTCCAAGCCAGACGGTACTCCACGAAAATTACTCGATGTGTCAAAACTTAGCCATGCCGGTTGGAATGCCAGTATTTCACTTGAAGAAGGTTTGAAAGAAACATACGCCTGGTTTTTAGAAAATGCAGATGAATTAAGACAGGTAAAGATGTGATTTCATGTAATTAAAGTGCATCATTTTTAGAAAAGTAAAAAGACAACCTTGAATAGATTGTCTTTTTTGTACCAATTATAGTATGGGTTGCTACTTTTGAATGATGAAAGCGCTTGGTGACTAATAAAATATCAGAATGATTTTATTAGTCCTAATCTGATTCTAAAGCCTGGAGCATTTTGCAATCCATTCATATTTGAAATGATGGGTAGAGATGCTGTTATTGGGAAACTGATTTTTTTATAAGATAGATTGGTACCTAAATTTAAAAAACCGGAATAGTAGCCTGAATTTTCGTCAATAAGATTATCTTCTTTTATTTTATCTAACCATTCTCCGTAATAACCTCCAAAAACAGACCAGCTAATTGTATTGTTGTTCTTTTTCATTGAATCAATACTGCAATTATTTGCGCCTCCTATAATGCTGTAGGAAAGAAAAATATTTTGTACAGATAAGCTGCTATAATAATTATCATCAAATCCTTTTGTAGTATGCTTATATAATGCATTTCCTTGAATGGCTAATTTGTCCCAGCTTTTCGAAACAATAACTCCAATCATAGGGTCATAAGAACCAGAGCCTACAATTACTGTTGTATTATCAAAAGCAGAGGGTTTTCTGGTCCCCGTGGGCAATTCTAATCCTGTTTGCAGTGCGATATTAAACTTGTTTTTTGATAGCAGCTTAATTGTGGCAAACAGATCAACATCTCCCAAACCTTTATCGTTGCCATTATTGGTGTTTAAAAAAACATAAGGCAATAAAGCCGAAACTGTAATATTTTTATTTAAACCAAATCGCAGACCTGTTGAATTAATGAACATGCTAGTTAATAGTTTTTCTTCTTCATCAGGGGCGCCTCCTTCTTTTATGGTACGATAATCTCCATAAGTTTCTGCAACCCATTGATTTTTATTTAGGGTAAGTATTCCATTATTGTAATCACCATTTGACGATCCAATTCCAGCGCCTGCACAGCAAGCACATTGAGAAAAAGATTGGGAATGACTAGTTATGATAAGGATCGTAATAATAAGGTATAGGCCTTTAATATTTTTCATTTTATAAAATTAAATAGTTTAAAATATTGAAAAATATATGATCCAAATCTCGTCATAAATGACCAGGGGAATCAATATAATTTCATTGAATAAATTGAGCTAAAATATCTATTTATACTCTTGGGGGATGAAAAATACTATAGGATCTATTGATGGGGCTGGAGTCAGAGGTTGATCCTTTTATTATTTTGTTTGACAATTGAAAAGTAATTTTTATAGTACTTTTTTCATAAGTCACTAATGTTGTTGGTGTGTCTTTTTTGTTCTCGTCTTTTTTCTCTGCATCTTGTTTTTCTTTTTTTTCTTCCTCCTGTATCTTTTTCATCATCTGACACTTACCATTACAATTCATCTTTGGCTTTGACTTGTTAATGCAATTCTTGGCATACTTGGATGTATTGGTATAGTAATCTGTTAATATGATAGCCTTCCCTAATTGGTGAGTAAAAAAGGAAAGTATTAAAAACAAAGAAATGAGCTGTAATGAAAATCGACTAGTTGTCATACCAAGTATAAAGGTAGTTAGAAAAAAATAAATTCAATGTTTAGCAATCAAATGCGATAAAATAAAAGAAGCAGATCATTACAATCGGCTTCTTTTATAAGTTGTTGAAAAAATGTTGTTGGGTTACTAGGATTCGAACCTAGACAGACAGAATCAAAATCTGTAGTGCTACCTTTACACAATAACCCAATCATTTTCCAAAATGGTAATTTTGGAGTGCAAAAATAAGGTTTTACAAAGATGTTCCAAAAGAAATTTAAAACTAATTAATTGCAGGAATTAGTTTTATTCAGGATCAAAGGCCTGCTTCAATTCTGCTATTTACTTTAATTAGCATCAAGCTTCAGCATCTTCCATTTCTTTCATATTCTTTATTAAATCCAATGCCTCAGAAACCACATCACACATAATAGTAACTAATGACCCCGGTTTTGCGGTATTATAAGCGTATGAAATGGCCTCTTTTTCATTGTAAATAATTGTAATAGGAATGTCTTTTGTTTTAGTTTCATTGATACCTTCTACAAGTAAATCAACAATAGACGCTGCGGTTCTTCCTCTCAAATGCTTGTCTTGCCTGATGATGATTTCATCAAAATGCTTGCCTGATATTCTGCCCAATTCTCTAATATCATCATCTCTTCTGTCGCCTGTTCCGCTAATAATGCCGACTTTAGGTTCCCCATCCATTTTACTCACAAAATCACAGAGGTATTCAAGGCCTGCTGGATTATGAGCAAAATCTACCAGAAATTTGAATTTTTTGAAATCGAACATGTTTAATCTTCCTGGAGTTTGTGATACGGAAGGAATGAAAGTCTGCAAGGCAAGTTTAATGTCTTCAATCCCTACTTTACGCCACAAATAAGCACTCAATACCGCCGGCAAACAATTCATAACATTATGTAAAGCTTTGCCACCATAGGTTACAGGTACTTCAGCTACTTTTACCACCCTGATTTTCCAGGTGCCTTTCATGATGCTAATGTATCCATTTTCAAAAACAGCTGCATAACCTCCCTTTTTACAATGCTTTATAATTCGAGGGTTATTTTCGTCCATACTAAATAAAGCAATATTGCAATTCAATCCCTTTTTCATGGCATAAACTAGATCGTCTTCTGCATTTAAAATAGCATAGCCATGAGGATAAACAGTTTCGGGTACAACGGCTTTTACTTTAGCCATTTGCTCCATATTCTCAATGCCACCAAGTCCAATGTGATCGGCACTTATATTAGTTACAATAGCTACGTCACAATGCTGAAACGCCAATCCACTTTTCAAAATACCACCTCTTGCACATTCTAAAACAGCAAAGTCAACTGTAGGATCTTTCAATACAAATTGAGAGGAAACAGGCCCTGTACAATCTCCTTTCATCATCATTTGATTTTGAATGTACACGCCATCACTTGTGGTATAACCGACTTTGAATCCGGCAGTTTTTGCAATATGTGCGGTAAGTCTTGTGGTAGTGGTTTTTCCATTGGTACCTGTAACGGCAATGATAGGAATGTTGCCTGTACTTCCTTTAGGGAAAAGCATGTCTACAACGGGCTCAGCAACATTTCGAGGTAATCCTACAGATGGATCAATGTGCATTCTGAAACCAGGAGCAGCATTGACTTCTAAGATACAGCCTCCATTTTCGGTAACGGGTGTACGCAAATCGTTAGCCATAATGTCAATTCCACAAATATCAAGTCCTATGATTTTTGCAATACGCTCACACATAATAATATTATCGGGATGTACCTCATCTGTAACATCTGTACTCGTCCCACCTGTGGAAAGATTGGCGGTTGGCTTTAATAATACCAGTTCATTTTTTTCAGGAACCGTTTCTAATGTGTAATTTTTTTCATCAAGCATTTTTTGTGTAAACTGATCAATGGTAATTTGAGTTAATACTTTTTCATGCCCATATCCGCGTCTTGGGTCTTTATTTATTTCCTCTATTAAATATTGAATAGTATTCTTTCCATCTCCTATAACAGAAGCGGGTGTACGAAGCGCTGCGCAAATAAATTTATAATTAATAACAAGAATTCTAAAATCAAAACCAGTAATGAATTTTTCTACGATTACATTTTTTCCGTACAGTTTTGCTGCCGCAAATGCAACAACAGCCTGCTCCCATGTAGTGATATTGGTTGTATTCCCTTTCCCATGATTACCATCAATGGGCTTAATAACAATGGGATAACCAATTCGATTAATACTTTCCAACAAGCCTTCTTCTGTGCGCACGACATCGCCTTTAGGAACAGGTATCTGTGCCGCACCTAATAAATTTTTGGTCTCTTCTTTATCACAGGCAATAGATACCGCAATGTTTCCAGTCGTACTGGCAATGGTTGCTCTTATTCTTTTTTGGTGAACACCATAACCTAATTGTACTAATGAATGTTTGTTTAATCGGATGAATGGAATGCCTCTTTTCGCAGCTTCATCTACAATACATCCAGTGCTTGGTCCTAGTCTTGTTTCTTCTCTGATTTCTCTTAACCGCATAATGTCATCGGAAAGAGAATAGGTGCTATTGTCAATTAAGGATTGTGCAATGGCAACAGCAGCTTTCGCTGCATAAATGCCTGCATCTTCTTCAGTATAATTGAAGCAAACAAAGTATTCGCCTTCTTTTCCAGTTCCTCTTGTTCTGCCAAAACCAGTTTCCATTCCAGCTAAAGTCTGTATTTCCAATGCAATATGCTCAATCACATGACCCATCCATGTCCCTTCTGTTACACGCTCAAAAAAACCACCACGTGTTCCAATACTACAACGATGTTCTATCATGCTCGGAAACATTTGTTCCAAACGTTCTTTGAATCCGTCTATTTTATTTGTTGGTTGCTGCTCCAGTTCTTCTAAATCAAGTTTCATCTGGATTAATTTTGGACGACGAACACTCCAATAATTAGGACCTTTCAATATTTTGATTTCTACAATCTTCATAATCGCTACTATTTTTGATAAAGGTTGGTAATATAGTATAATCATACCGCTTTGCAAAAAAAATGGTTTACTGAAGTATTAAAAAGTTCTGCAAACTTGATTTATTAATTAACATCGCTGTATAACATTTGAATCAAAATAAAAATTGAATTGCCTTATTTTTGCAGTCATCATAAAAATGTGTAGATGCAGTATCCCAAAGGAAAATTATTAGCAATCGGTGGCGCAGAAGATAAAGGCACTAATCTTGAAACTGGAGAAATACAAAGAAACAACCTCAACTTTTTTGAATTAGGCATCCTAAGACGTTTTGTGCAGGAAGTAGGAGGAATGGATAAACGAATTGAAGTTATTACTACCGCAAGTATGATTCCAGTTGAAGTGGGAGATAATTATCTTGATGCATTTGGAAAAATTGGTTGCAGCAACATTGGATTAATGCACATTCGCAACAGAACCGATGCAACAGAGGAATCTTATGTAGAAAGGATAAAAAATGCAGATGCAGTAATGTTCAGTGGAGGTAATCAAATGCGACTAACGAGTACGTTTGGGGGCACGGAATTCTTAGCGCTATTATTGAAAAGATATAATGAGGAATCAAATTTTATAGTTGCAGGTACATCCGCTGGTGCAATGGCAATGAGCAATACCATGATTTATGAAGGGAATGCGACTAAAGCACATTTAAAAGGCGAAGTAAAAATTACAACAGGACTGGGTTTTATGGGGGGCGTGATATTTGATTCTCATTTTGAAAAAAGAGGCCGATTTGGCAGATTGGCTCAGGCAATTGCAACAAATCCGTCTTGTATTGGAATTGGATTGGGAGAGGATACAGGAATGCTTATTTCTGATGGCAATAAAATGGAAGCAATTGGAAGCGGACTTGTAATGATTATAGATGGTCATGATATAATACACAGTAATATTGCAGATATTCCAGATGGCAATCCCATCAGTATAGAAAATTTAAAAGTGCATTTCTGTGAAAATGGAAATGGCTACATGGTTCATGAAAGATTGTTTCTTCCGGAAGTGAATGATGGTGCCGTAGTGAAGAAACAGGTGCATGTGGAATAAATCTTTTATTTACTTTTTATTAAATTTGGTTATGAAAAAAACACTACTGCTATTTTTGCTTGCGATACAAGTATTAATAACTGCTGCGCAGCAATCAACTCCTTTGAAAATTATTGATAGTAAAACGCTTCATCCTATTATTGGTGCATCAATTTCAAAATCGAAGCAATCACTCTCGCAATCAGATACATCAGGAGTAGCAACGCTATCACTAGCGGGAAAGAATACACTGGAGATTTCAGCAATTGGATATGATTCCCAATTGATTGATGTTACGTTTCCTTCAGCGGAGGCACTAACTATTTATTTGGTTTCAACACAATCCTCAATGGAGGAAGTGACAATTGTATCCTCTACAAGAACAAATCAAAATATTGAAACAGCCCCAATAAAAATAGAAGTTTTAGGCGCTGAAGAAATGCAGGAAGAAAGTATGGTAAAACCTTCAACGGTTATGGGAATTATTGGAGATGTAAGCGGTGTGCAAATTCAACAAACCAGTGCAGTTTCAGGAAATTCAAATGTGAGAATTCAGGGATTGGATGGAAGGTATACACAAATTTTAAGAGATGGCTTGCCATTGTATGAAGGCTTCAGTGGAGGGTTTGGCGTGATGAGTATTCCTCCATTGGATTTAAAACAAGTTGAATTGATTAAAGGATCAGCATCTACTTTGTATGGTGCAGGCGCGATTGGTGGGCTGGTAAATTTAATTTCTAAAAGACCTACAACAAAACAAGAAGGAATTTTTACACTCAATCAAACTACTTTACAAGAAACTAATTTCAATAGCTTTTTATCAAAACGGTACAAGAAATTTGGATATACTTTTTATGCAGGAGCCAGCAAACAAAATGCAGTAGATGTGAATAAAGATGGATTTTCAGATGTAGCTAAATGGCAATCGCTTGTGGTCCATCCCAGATTGTTTTTTTATCCAAAAGAAAATACCATACTTACTTTAGGATTTACTAAAACGTTGGATAAAAGATTGGGAGGAGACATGTTAGTTATAGAGGATAAAAAAGATGCTGTTCATCAATACTACGAGCAAAATAAAATAGACAGAAGCACCGCTGAACTGCTTTTTGAAAAGAATTACAATAGCAAAAATAAATTTTTTATAAAGTCATCTTTAAGCAGTTTTGACAGAACTATTTCCACCACTTCTCATTCATTTAAAGCCAATCAATTAGACTATTTTTCTGAAGCATCATTTGTAATCAATAAGCCAAAATGCTCTTGGGTAACAGGGATTAATTTCCTCGGAAATAATTTCAAGAAAATATCAGGCGACAGCGTTTATTTAAATAACAAATCTAATAATACTGTTGGTGCATTTGTTCAATATACTTACAAGTGGAAAGACAAATCTTCTTTTGAATTGGGATTAAGAAATGATTATCATTTCCAATACGGAAACTTTGTATTGCCAAGGTTTGCCATTTTTCATCAAATCAACAGCCATTGGGGCGCCAGAGCAGGTTTTGGAGCCGGGTATAAAATTCCTGATGCATTAACACCCCAAATTAATGACTACGCTATTGAAAAGATTTTGCCAATTAACGACATCGTGAAAGTTGAAAAGTCTTTCGGATATAATCTGGAGTGTAATTACAAAGCTAGTCTCGGTGACGAAAATAATATTTTTATCAATCAGGCATTTTTCCTTACTCAATTAGACAATCCCTTAATTGCTATGGAGCAACCAGATGGCTTGGTTTCTTTTTCTAGTGCTACAAAGCCAATCATAACAAAAGGGTTTGATACTTACATAAAATTACATTTGGAAGATTGGGAATTATACGCAGGCTACACCTATACGTTAGCCGAAAGGAAATACTTATCAGATAACCAGTTTATGCCTTTTACACCCAAATTCAGAATGGCTTACATGCTTACAAAAGAATGGGAAGGTAGAGCCAGATTTTGTATCGAAACTTCCTATAATGGTTATCAATACAGAGAAGATTATTCGAAAACGCCAGATTATTTATTTATGGCATCCATGTTTGAATACAAATTCAATAAACACCTAAGTGTGGTAGTAAATGTTGAAAATATTTTAGATAATAGACAAAGTAAAACAGAAGGGCTTTACTCTGGAAGCATTACCAATCCTGAATTTAAAACACTTTGGGCTCCAATTGATGGAAGAGCCTTCAACGCTTGCATAAAATATTCATTGTAAGGCACAACTTAAAATGAAATCTCGCTTTTAAAGTTGGTTTATGAGATTGCTTTTACCAGGTAATAATTTTTTTTGCCAACTTGTACCAGTATAAAACTGTCGTGTAATAAATGAGTTGTATGAATAGTCAATTGCAAATCAGTTATTTTTTCTCTGTTGATACTAACTCCTCCATTCTGTAACATTTTCCTTGCAGCTCCTTTACTTTCAAAAATGTTATTTTCGGTAAGGAAATTGAGGATATCAACCCCTGCAATGATGTTGTTCTTATCGTAATTACATTTCACAATGCCTTCAATGGAATCAAGGTCTTCAATGGTTAGTGCAGTGACTGGCGCTTTTGTATTGGAGAATAATTTTTGTGTTGTTTCAATGGCTTTATACAGTTCATCTTTTCCATGAACAAAAAGGGTCAGCTCTTCCGCTAATTTCTTTTGTAATAAACGTTCAGCTGGATTTTCTTCATGCGATTTGATGCATGCGTTAATAACGTCTTCTGTTAAAAAAGTGAATATTTTTATCCAGTTAATAGCATCAGAATCCGAAGCGTTTAACCAAAATTGATAGAATTGATAAGGTGTTGTTTTATTGGGGTCTAACCAGATATTTCCTTTCTCTGTTTTGCCAAATTTTCCACCATCTGCTTTTTTAATTAACGGGCATGTAAACGCAAAAGCTTCTCCACCAGTTTTTCTTCTGATTAATTCTGTTCCTGTAACAATATTTCCCCATTGGTCGCTACCACCCATTTGCAATTTGCAGTTTTTGTTTTTGTACAACCAGTAAAAATCATATCCTTGCACTAGCTGGTAAGTAAATTCTGTAAATGACATGCCATTTTCGCTTTCCAGTCTTTTCTTCACACTATCTTTCGCCATCATGTAATTAACGGTGATGTGCTTTCCTGCCTCTCTGATGAAATCAAGAAAAGTAATGGATTTAAACCAATCGTAATTATTAGTAAGTTCCGCTGCATTGGGGAGCGAAGCATCAAAGTTTAAAAATTGTTCTAATTGCGCTCTCACTCCTTTAACATTCTTATTTAATTCATCTTCACTCAGCATATTTCTTTCTTCACTCTTTCCACTTGGATCGCCTACCATTCCAGTGGCTCCACCAACTAACGCAATAGGTTTATGACCTGCTTTTTGTAAATGAACCAATAATAGAATAGGTACCAGACTGCCAATATGAAGGCTGTCTGCAGTAGGATCAAAACCT
This sequence comes from uncultured Bacteroidota bacterium, assembly GCA_903831575.1. GTDB lineage: Bacteria > Bacteroidota > Bacteroidia > Chitinophagales > Chitinophagaceae > Ferruginibacter. Next base: position 48,017 of record CAIKYB010000027.1, read on the forward strand.
ACATATGCGGAAGTCATTTCTTTTTGTAATTGTTCTTCCGTGCCCGGCATGATGTCCTGAATCATGCCTCTCCATTTAAGCTCTTTTATAAGATTAGCCATATTTTTTAAATACTAAGTTTGATCGCAATCATGCAAAAGTCAGCATATTATTTTTAATAACAAATTAGGATCATTATTAAAATCACGTTTAGGTCGTTATTAAAACGTCTAAAATTGTTTAAAATACTATGTTTAAAGCTCATTTAGTTGTAAATTTGAAAGGTTGTAATACTAAGCAAAAGTGTAAAAAAAACATCACATGAATCGATTTTCTTTTTTGATTTTATTTTTCATCTCGCTTTTTTCATCAACTTCTTTCTCACAATTTAGAAAATATTCAAATGAATTCTTAAATATTGGAGCTGGTGCTAGAGGACTTGCTATGGGTGGCGCTCAGGTAGCTTCTGTAAGTGATGGTACTTCAGGATATTGGAATCCAGCTGGTCTCACAGAAGTAAAAGACAAAACAGAGGTAATGTTTATGCATGCTGATTATTTCGCAGGCATAGCTAAATACGATTACGCTACGGTTGCTATACCTGTAGAGGATAATAAGCGAACATTAGGATTTTCTTTATTGAGATTCGCTGTAGATGATATTCCAAATACACTTTATTTAGTAGAGCCAGACGGCAGTATTAATTACAATAACATACAAACTTTTTCTTCAGCTGATTATGCATTTCTTTTTTCCTATGCACAGCATTATAAAGAGTCGGATGGAAAAAATATCAGTATTGGTGCAAATGCAAAAGTGATTTATAGAAAAGTAGGATCCTTTGCAACGGCCTGGGGCTTTGGTCTGGATGCTGGAATTACCATGCATGGCAATCGTTGGCGCGCAGGCCTTGTGGCAAAAGATGTAACGACTACTTTTAATGCCTGGTCTTTTAAATTTACAGACATGGAAAAAGAAGCTTTGTACCTTACTCAAAATGAAATCCCTATCAAATCAACAGAATTAACCGCTCCGCGGTTGGTTTTGGGAGGAGCTTATAATTTTTATATTTCACCATCAATTCATTTATTAACAGAAGTCAATCTGGATTTTACATTTGATGGGAAACGTAATACAATTCTTAGTACTAATGCTGTTAGTGTTGATCCTCACATTGGAATAGAAGGGGCTATTCAAGATGTGTTTTTTGTAAGAGCAGGAATTTCTAACTTTCAAAAAACAATTTCTGATAAAGACACCTTAAATCAATCGAAGACATGGATATACCAGCCGAGTTTGGGTGCGGGTTTTAAAATAAAAAATGTCTCTATTGATTATGCTTTTACTAATCTTGCTAATCAAAGCAATCCATTATTTACTCATGTTTTTTCTTTGAAATTACGATTGTCAAAACGTAAAGAATACTAATTTTTATCTGTTATGATGTTAAGAAATTTTTTTACCATTCTATTACTGCTGTTTGTATCGCTTGTTCACGCTCAATTGAACAACAGCTGGATTGACTATAATAAAACTTATTACAAGTTTACAGTTGCAAATGATGGCTTATACAGAATTCCTCAATCAGCACTTGCTGCCAATCCAGCACTTGCAACTGTAAATGCTGATTATTTTCAATTGTGGCGGAATGGATTGCAAATCAGAATCTATACTACTATCTCAAATGCTCCGTTGACACCTAATGATTATATTGAGTTTTGGGGAGAGATGAATGATGGGAAAGCAGATAAACAATTATATTTAAATCCCGATTTTCAATTAGCAGACAAGTATAGTCTTGAAACTGATACCGCTGCTTATTTCTTAACAGTAAATACATTTACGCCTAATCTTAGATTTATTTCAACCAATAATAGCGCACCAAGCAATGCTATTCCAGATCCATATTTCATGAGAGATGTTGATTATTATTACAGAGATAATCTTAACAGAGGAGAAGCAAGAGTTATTGGAGAATATGTGTATTCATCGTCTTATGATCGCGGAGAAGGATTGACTAGTAATCCAGGTTACGCAGTTTGTTGCGATATCAATAAGGATTTTTATAACTTAAATGTCTATACCGGAGGTGGAGCAAATTCATTGTCTGTAAGGGTTAATGCTGTAGGGTTGGCACTGAATTCTAGAAACTTAAGAATAAAACTGAATCAAAATGATTTAACAGCACCACCTTTTGGGCAGTCTATTGCAATGGCTGATTTTAATTACAAGAAAGTAAATCTTAGCAACTTGCCTTTAACATTATTGCAAGACCCTAATTACTTAAATATAAAAATAGGGAGCACATCAACCAATGCAAATGATCGCTTTGTAGTTTCTAATATTGGGCTTACTTATCCATCAATATTTAATTTTTCCAATGCCAATAGTTTTAAATTTACATTGGCTGCATCATCAACAGGAAACTATCTTGTAATAGATAGTTTTAATTTTGGAATGACTCCTCCAATATTGTTTGATCTAACATCAGGTACAAGATATTTAGGTGAAATCAGCTCTACTCTGGGCAAGGTGAAGTTTGTCTTACCCTCTTCCACAACAACTAGAAGTTTTATTTTAGTAAGTCAAATGACTGTTAATTCAATTTCAAATTTCACAACAAGAAATTTCATAAACTTTTCTGATGGAAATAATCAAGGTGCTTATTTGATTATCAGCAATCCTGTTTTGTATAACGATGGTAATGGACACAATTATGTTGAAGAATACAGGCAATACAGAAGTTCTATACAAGGAGGAAGTTTTAATAGCAAAATTTATAATATAGCCGAACTCACCGATCAATTTGGATTTGGAATAAAAAATCACCCTGGTGCTATTCGTGACTTTATTCGGTTTGCGTATTCCAATTTTAATCCATCACCCGAGTATGTATTTATTATTGGAAGAGGGGTGGATTATGCAGATCAAAGAAGAAATGCCGCAAGTCCAATTTTACAACAACTGAATTTAGTTCCAACTTTTGGCTGGCCAGCTTCTGACATTTTGTTGTCTGCAGCTCCCGGACAATTTACGCCGCTTATTCCTATAGGCAGACTTGCTGCTATCAATGGCGAAGAAGTAAATAATTATTTAATTAAAATACAACAATACGAATCTGCTCAACAATCAAATAGCGGGAATAGTCAAGATAAACTTTGGATGAAGAATTTTATGCACATTTCAGGAGGAAGAGATAGTGCGGAAAATGACCAGTTTAGTCGCTATATGAATGGGTATAAGTCACTTGCACAAGATACTTTAATTGGTGCCAGTGTAGAAAGTTTTTCAAAAACATCTACAGGTGTTGTACAACAGGCAAGCAACCAAAGGATTGATGATTTGTTTACACAGGGCCTTAGTTTTATTGGATATTTTGGGCACTCCTCGGCTAATACTTTCGAATTTAATTTAAGTAATCCGTTAGTATATAACAACGCTGGGAAGTATCCGTTCTTTAATGTAAGTGGTTGCAGCGCAGGGAACTATTATACTTTTGATCAGCTTCGTTTATCTGGAACCTTGACCCTATCTGAAAAATATGTGCTGGCAAATCAGCGCGGAAGCATTGGTTTTTTAGCAGATACACATTTCGGCATTCCTCCATTTTTAAATTTTTATAATATTTCATTGTACAAACATTTTTGTCAATCTGATTATGGCAAATCGATTGGCAATCAAATAAAAGCTGTAACAAAAGAGCTAGGAGGATTAAACAGCACCCTTGATTTTTATACCCGAATGCATCTAGAGGAAATCAATCTTCACGGTGACCCCGCATTAAAAATTAATTATTTTTCAAAACCAGATTATGTTATCGAAGACCAGATGGTTAAAATTAATCCAACTACAATTTCGGTTGCAGATAATAGATTTGGCCTCAAAATAAAAATTTATAATATTGGAAAATATGAAAAAGATTCCTTGTGGGCAACAGTAAAATTGAAGCTCCCCAATGACTCTGTTATAGTTTTATTTAAAAAATTACTACCAGGGTTTAATAATATTTATACCTCACCTTATTATCCCAATAATCCATACTTGCTTGATACAGCTATTAATATTTCCGCTTTAAATAAAGGACTAAATAAAATTATCATTGACTTAGATACTTCTAATATCATAGATGAACTCAATGAAATGAATAATACACTTACTAAAGAGTTTTATGTTTTCCCTGATGAACTGAGGCCTGTGTACCCGTCAAATTTTTCTATTGTGAATCGTCAGAATATTAGTTATAGTGCCAGTACCACTAATCAGTTTATCGGGATAAGAGCCTATAAGATGGAAATAGATACAACAGAATTATTCAATTCGCCTTTCAAAAAATCTTATGATAAAACGGGACCTGGTGGACTTGTTGAATTTAATCCGTCAAACTTAATTTTTACAGACAGTACAGTTTATTATTGGAGAGTAGCAACTGTCCCATTAAATTCAAATATATTAACTTGGAATAGTTCATCGTTTGTATACTTATCTTCCAGTTCCCATGGATACAATCAATCTCATTATTATCAATTTCTGAAATCAAATTATAGTGATATCAAACTTGATTCGAGCAGACAATTTAGATTCAATGAAATACCTCAAAATTTGACAATTCGAACAGGGTTATATCCTTATTTCAATTATGACAGAATTAATGTTAATCTAGGACTTAACCAATTGGAATTTTACGGCTGTATAAATTTTGGTGTTCCAGGTGGCTACAACAATATGCAATTTTATGTCTTCGATACTTTGACATTACTTCCATGGCGTAATCGTAACGTTACTAATACCAGTGGATTATATGGAAGCAGGAATGTTTGTCAGGGTGGATCACCAAATGATTCTACCAGAGCGTTTTTTGAATATAATTATAGTAACGCTCTTCACAGAGCCAATGCAATGAATTTTATTGATTCGATTCCGAATGGGATGTATGTTGCTATTGCAAATCTGGCTAATACTACTAACACTTCATTTATTAATCAATGGATGGATGATACGCTTAGTTTAGGATCTGGGCATTCTCTATATCATAAACTCAAATCTATTGGCTTTGAGCAAATTGATAGCTTTACTCAAAATTTACCTTTCTTATATTTTTTCAAAAAAGGGAATAACAACTTTCCTTCGACTCAAATTATGGGCCCAACGCAATCCTCATACATTGATCAAACTTTCAGATTGATGGGAGCAGGTTCAAGTGTAGGGACTATTGAATCTCCAGTGTACGGTCCTGTCAGGTCATGGAAATCTTTGCATTGGAGAGGATCTACTACAGATCCAGACGTGAATGCAGATTCGGTAAAAGTACAGGTTTGGGGTACAGGTAACAGTGGTGTGTTTGCTTTGCTTTCAACAATGTACCCATCTCAAGATACCAGTTTGGCTTTCGTAGATTCACCTTTTATTAAATTAGTTGTAATCAATAAAGATGAACATTTTTTAACGCCAAATCAATTACGTTATTTAAGAGTTAATGCAGATTTGCTTCCGGAAGGAGCAGTAGCGCCTGCAATTTTATTTACTGCAAAAGACAGTGTCGAAGAAGGAGAACCAATTGATTTAAGCATCGCGTTTAAAAATATCAGTGACAATTCTTTTGATAGTCTTCTAAAAGTAAAATTGATTATTAGCAAATCAGATAACACTATTGATACGATTCTTATTCCAAAACGTAAAACACTCATCTCCGGTGATACTATTAATATTCATTATAAAATAGACACCCGAAATTTTAGTGAGGGTAATACATGGAGTATTGATTTTAATCCGGATAATGACCAACCCGAACAGTTCCATTATAATAATGTCTGGAGTAATAATTTTTACATTAAAAAAAATGATAAATATAACCCTTTGCTTGATGTTACTTTTGATGGGGTGCATATTCTTAATAAAGATATTGTTGCTTCAAAACCACATATTTTAATCAAACTAAAAGATGAGAATCGCTTTCTGGCATTGGATGACACCTCGTTAATGACCCTGAAAGTCAAGTTTCCCGACAATAGCATTCATTCCTATCAATTTGGTGATACCATGCGTTTTATTCCTGCTAGTTTAAATTCCGGAGAAAATACAGCAAGTATTGAATTCTTACCTGCATTTGCTGAGGATGGCGATTATGAGCTTATCGTTTCAGGTAAGGATGCTTCTGGAAACAATGCTGGGAGCAGTAATAATACAGAAAGCTTAACCTATCGTGTAGGGTTTTCCGTTATTAATAAACCAATGATCTCTAATTTATTAAACTATCCCAATCCATTTACTACTTCAACGGCATTCGTTTTTACCGTTACAGGTAGCGAAATTCCTCAGAATATTAGAATTCAAATTTTAACAATAACAGGGAAAGTAGTTAGAGAGATTACAAAAAATGAGTTAGGGCCTATTCATATCGGAAGAAATATTACCGAATTTAAATGGGATGGAACAGATATGTATGGTCAAAAATTGGCAAACGGTGTTTATATATATAGGGTATTAACGAATTTAAATGGAAAATCATTGGATAAATACACCGCCGATGGCGATAATACAGATAAATATTTCAAAAAAGGATACGGTAAAATGTATTTAATGAGGTAATTTTTCTCAAATAGAAAATCATTGAAAGGTTGCTTTACACAAGCAGCCTTTTTTATTTTTAACTTCGCTTCTTAAAATTTAATTCGATGGCCAAAATTGCTATAAATATCGCTACTGGTAGTTTACAGAAAGAGGAAATTATTGTTGGAATAGATCTGGGCACAACGAATAGTCTTATTGCAGTTATTCATCCTGAGACTAAACAACCAATAGTGCTAAAAGAGCATAATGCCCATGCTCTCGTGCCATCAGTTATTTATTTTGATGAAAATGGCCAAGTTGAAGTTGGAGAAACTGCAAAAGCATTTTTAGAAACTCATCCAGAAAGAACAGTCTTTTCTGCAAAGCGATTGATGGGGAAAAGTTATAACGACATCAAAAAAAACGAGTCCTTTTTTTCTTATAAAATTATTGATGATAATACAGATAGTTTAGTGAAAGTGCAATTGGGTAATCAATTTTATTCTCCAGTGGAATTGTCTTCTTTGATTTTAAAAGAACTGAAAAAAAGAGCAGAGCATATTTTAAAAACGCCTGTAAATAAAGCTGTTATAACTGTTCCCGCATATTTTAATGATGCACAAAGACAAGCCACCAGAGATGCTGGGAAGCTCGCAGGATTGGATGTCTTGAGGATTATTAATGAGCCTACTGCAGCAAGTTTAGCTTACGGGTTGGGTATTCAAAAGAAAACTAATGATTCCGAATTAATTGCTGTTTATGATTTTGGTGGCGGCACTTTTGATATTTCTATTCTCCGAATTACAGATGGAATCTTTGAAGTGTTGTCTACTAACGGGGACACCTATTTGGGTGGAGACGATTTTGATAATGTAATTATTCAGCATTGGTGTCAACAGCTTGGATTTTCGTTAGAACAGTTGCATACAAACAAGAATTTTACTCAAACCCTTAGAATTAAAGCAGAAACCGCAAAAAAGTACTTGTCAACCGCTGATCTTTTTGAAGATATGATTGATGGAAGGCCTCTTGTATTGTCTAAAGGAGAATTTGAGGAATTAATAGCGACTTTGGTAAGTCGCACTTTAGATTGCTGTGCCATGGCTATAAAAGATGCAGGGATCAAAAAATCTGAAATAGACTCCATTATCATGGTAGGAGGTACTACCAGGGTGCCTTTCTTAAAGCAAGCAGTTAGCGATTTCTTTGGTAAGATGGTAAATGATAAGGTAAATCCTGATGAAGTTGTGGCTTTAGGGGCAGCTATTCAAGCAGATATTCTGGCAGGAAATAATAAAGATGTTTTATTGCTTGATGTCACCCCGCTTAGTTTAGGTATTGAAACTGCTGGCGGATTGATGGATGTATTGATTCCGAGAAATACAAAAATTCCATCTTCTGCATCTAGGCAATATACAACACAAATGGATGGACAAGCTTCTATGAGGATTTCGGTATTTCAAGGCGAAAGGGATCTTGTAATTGATAACAGAAAGCTGGCGGAATTTAATTTAACAAATATTCCGGGAATGCCTGCAGGTATGGCTAAAGTAGACATTCGTTTTCTAATTAATGCGGATGGGATACTAATGGTTTCGGCTAAAGAATTAAGAAGTGGCGTCTCTCAACAAATAGAGGTAAAGCCTCAATATGGATTAACAGATGAAGCAGTTGAGAAAATGTTACTAGATTCTATAACTCATGCACAAGATGACATTGCCATCAGAGCACTCACAGAAGCCAGAACTGAAGGGGAACAGTTGTTAAAAACTACAGAAAAATTTCTTCAGAAAAATCTAACCTTACTAACTCAAGAAGAATTATTGCAATCTGCAGCAGCAATGCAGGCATTGCAATTGGCTATTACCATGGAAAATAAAGATTTGATTCATCAAAAAACAGAAGAGCTCAACAATATATCACGTCCTTATGCTGAACGTATAATGGATGAGGCAATAGGGAGGGCCATGTCTGGAAAGAAAATTTAAATCATTCTTGATATTGAAAGTAAGGATGTAAATGGTAAATTACGATTTCTTTTTTATAAGTAACTGATCTATCGTTTTTCCAGCCATTATGCTAAACAACGGAAAAATAGAAAGTATAAATCGATTATGGTAATCGTCGCACTGCAAGACGATGGCAATACTGTAAAATAATATACTTGTTAGAATAAAAATAAGTATTCCTTTGTATGAATGAAAAGATTTTATAAAAATTCCAACAAACGCCAACGCGTAAACGAAAATTAGATTTATCAAAAGAAAATAGTTGTGAGCATTGCTATAATAGGGTCGTGTCATTAAAAAGAAATACTTCAATTTTAAAAAAGTGAAATGTCGGAAATGCTTGAAGTTGTGAGAAATATAATATTGCAATTGGGATAGAGGATTTGTCGCCGAACTAAGCTGTAGTTTTATTCCAGAGAAACTAGTATTTGGCAAATTGCAAATAATACTTTCCTGCTCAAAAGGCTTTGTAATATACCAATCATCAATGCTGGAAAATATAGTATTTATGATAAAAAAAGCAATTCCGATAAATAATAGCGAACTTAAAAAAAGAATAATTCGCCATTTCTTATTTGCATGAAAAAAAACAAAGGCAAATACCCCGGCAACAAATAGAATACCTAAAGGTCTTGACAATATGACTAAAATTAAACTAGCGACTATATAAATAAGATGCCTGAGATTATCAGGTTTATATAGCAGCATAGTGGAAAGCAGTATTAGAATTAGGCTAAAAAAAACAGACTCTGTATACAGGTATACAATCCAACTTTGATAGGGCCAAAAAATCAGAAGAAATAAAACAACAAGCAATGGCGTTAGTTGATTCTGAAAGAACTGCTTTAAGGCTTTATGAAAATATAATAAAGCAAATAAGTTCAATAAGGCCTGTATAACAAACGCCCCTTTAATTCCAATCTTAAGTATAAATGACAGTGCCAAAATAAAAACAGTAATAGCGTAAAACCAATATCTGGGAGAAGAAAAGCCAAAGTTTTTAATAAGGTATTGTGCTTCGTTAATATATTTTTCAGCTTCTAAGTCTTTGTATATACCAAACATGTAAAGGTAGGTAAGGGTGCTTGCAACCCATGTAATTAAAATGAAAATTTTGCTGTGCTTAACTATTCGGTTCATTAATAATTTATTGCCTTTTAGATTGGATAGAAATGTATTATTTTGATCCCAGAAACCGGCTTACATATTTACCAATTACATCAAACTCAATGTTGACAAGATCATCTATTTTTAAAAAATGAATATTGGTATGTTCAAAAGTATAAGGAATTATAGCAACAGTAAAGTGGGTATTGGTGACATTGAAAATAGTCAGACTGATGCCATTTACTGCAATAGATCCTTTCTCAATAATGAGGGTTGAAAAAGCTGTATCAATTTCAAATGTGAATTCCCAACTTCCATTTTTTTCGACAATATTTTTACAAGCCGCAGTTGTATCTACATGCCCTTGAACAATATGCCCATCGATTCTCCTGTTTAATTGCATACAACGTTCCAAATTGACAAGATCCCCAATTTTTAATGTCGCTAAATTAGTTTTTTGTAGAGTTTCCTGAATAGCGGTTACTCGATATTGGTCTTCAACTATTTCTTCTACAGTCAAACACACACCATTATGACTAACGCTTTGATCTGTTTTCAACGCTGTACTAATAGAAGATCGAATCCAAATCTTTAAATTGGACTCGTTAATTTCAATAGCGGCAACTGTACCTGTTTTTTCTATTATTCCTGTAAACATGATCAAATTTCGGATTTTATCTAGATATTTTTTATTTTAAATAATTCTGCTATCTTTGCGTCCCGCTTTTTAAAAAGTGGTATTTTTTCACCAAAGGAGGTATTTAACATGTTAATTATTGATTCAAAAGATTGCGAAAACATCGACAAGGCATTAAAGAAGTACAAAAAGAAATTTGAGAAGAGCCGCGTTCTTCTTCATTTAAGAGAAAGACAGGCTTTTATTAAGCCGTCAATCAGACACCGTACTAAAGTGCTTAAAGCAGTCTACAAGCAACAATTGTCTACAGGCCAACTGGATTAATCCTTTTGGAAATTCATATTTTTAATTGGTAACTTTAGTTATTCTATAACTTTGGTTACCATTTTTTATGGATATAAGTCTCCACAATAAAATCAATTCCTTCCTCGATTATTTGAAATATCAAAAAAGGTATTCTCAACACACGCTTATCTCTTACCAAACTGACCTTAATTCCTTTTTTGAATTCTTAAAAAATCAATTTGATGAAAACCAGCTATCAAAAATAAAATCTACTTACGTCCGATCCTGGTTGGCTCATCTGAAATCCGAAGAAAATAGTTCAAAAACAATCAATCGTAAAATTTCTTCTTTAAAGACCTTCTTTAAATACCAACTGCGACAAGGGGAGATTGAAGTAAGCCCCATGACAACTGTAGTTTCTCCTAAACAAAGTAAAAGGTTGCCACAATTTGTAGATAAACGAGATACGGATACGTTGTTTACTCACATTGAATTTCCAGAGGATTGGACAGGAAAAACAGAGCGTTTGATTTTGCAAATACTCTATAATACCGGCATACGACAAGCGGAATTGATTGGATTAAAAGAAAATCAAATTGATTTTGTAAAATCAAGTATTAAAGTATTGGGAAAGGGAAGTAAAGAAAGAATTATTCCAATAAGTAATGAATTAATACAATCAATAAAAGAATACCGTGTAGAAAAAAAAATAATGGTAACAAATCCTGATTGTGTATTCTTACTCGTAAGGCAAAATGGACAAAAGTTATATCCAAAATGGGTATATAATGCAGTAAAAAAGTATTTATCATTAGTCACTACTATTGATAAAAAAAGCCCTCATATTCTTCGCCATACCTTTGCTACACATTTGAGTAATAATGGAGCTGACCTTAATGCGGTTAAAGAGTTGCTCGGGCATAGTAGTTTGGCTGCTACCCAGATTTATACACATAATACCATTGAAAAGTTGAAGGATATCTATAAAAAAGCGCATCCAAAAGCTTAGCCCTTCAGGTCGAAAGACTATTTTTTTGTTAAAGCCATTTTTTTCTTTGAAATACACTTTTGATTAATTAACTTACTGAAGCGAATCGGAGCTTTTTTTACTTCTATTCAAAAATAATGTAAAACCATTTTTATACCCTTAAAGATTAAATTATGAACGTAAACATTCAAACAGTACACTTTGACGCGGATGGCAAATTGAAAAGCCACATTGAAAAGAAAATTGTAAAACTTAATCAATTTGATGACAAGATTACCACAGTTAATATTTATTTGAAATTAGATAATCTTGTTCATGCGATTAAGGATAAAGTCGTCGAAATAAAAGTTGCTATTCCAAAGCATGAATTTTTCGTAAAACATTCCTGCAAAACTTTTGAGGAAAGTTTCGATCTAGCTATGAATGCACTAATTATACAAATCAAAAGGAGAAAGCAGCGAATGGCTGCATAAGTCATGATATATTTCAAAAAAAATCTTCCCGAAAATGGAAGATTTTTTTTTGAAAAAAAAACATTCCAAAAAAAATACCTACATTTTTTTTCTATTAATCATTTTCACTTACCTTTGCCTTCCAAAAAAAAAGGTGCATTTTTGTTTCCTCATTTTTAGGTAAGTTCTTTATTTAATTAAATTCTATTACAATAGTTGAAAGATAGCTGTGAATATGGATATTTAGCCATGTTTTGAGCAGATTTTAACCAGATCAATAAAACAAGCCGAAGTAGCTCAGTTGGTAGAGCAGCTGATTTGTAATCAGCAGGTCGGGGGTTCGACTCCCTTCTTCGGCTCTTTATTTGAATGGGCAGTTACCAGAGTGGCCAAATGGGGCGGACTGTAAATCCGCTGTCTTTCGACTTCGGTGGTTCGAATCCACCACTGCCCACAAACACTCTTTAAAGTTTTTTATTTAAAAATTTTAAAACGAAGTTTTGATGATTTGGTGTTTATTTGCATTTTGCTAATTAAGTTATGACTTGGTTGTCAAAAAACAAATTGTAATGCGGAAGTAGCTCATTTGGTAGAGCGATAGCCTTCCAAGCTATAGGTGGCCGGTTCGAGCCCGGTCTTCCGCTCATTTAAATTAAACATTCTAAAAGACACAGAATGTTTTGATTAAATGCTTTTGCTCTGCAAGCCGTGGTAGCTCAGGGGTAGAGCACTTCCTTGGTAGGGAAGGGGTCGTGAGTTCGATTCTCACCTATGGCTCTAATAAAAAGTAATTGAGTCGCTAATAAAAATATTAAGTCAAAGGTTTGTAGACTTAAAATGCAAATCAGAATTTTTTCAAAACAACAATTAAAATTTAAACAATGGCAAAAGAATCATTCAAGAGGGATAAACCCCATCTTAACGTTGGTACCATCGGTCACGTAGATCATGGAAAAACAACACTTACAGCCGCTATAACCGATGTTTTGTCAAAAAAAGGTTTAGCGGAGAAAAAAAATTACGATGACATCGATGGTGCTCCTGAAGAAAAAGAAAGAGGGATTACTATCAACACTGCTCACGTAGAGTATGCAACAACGACTCGTCACTATGCGCACGTAGATTGTCCAGGTCACGCCGATTATGTGAAAAACATGATTACTGGTGCTGCCCAAATGGATGGAGCTATCCTTGTGGTTGCTGCTACTGATGGTCCAATGCCTCAAACTAAAGAGCATATCCTTCTTGCACGTCAGGTAGGTGTACCTCAAATCGTAGTATTCATGAACAAGGTTGATCTTGTTGATGATCCTGAATTATTAGAGTTAGTAGAAATGGAAATCCGTGAGCTGTTAACTTCATATGGTTTTGATGGAGATAAAACTCCAATTATCCAAGGTTCTGCAACTGGCGCATTAGCTGGAGATGAAAAATGGGTAGCTAAAATTGACGAATTAATGGATGCTGTGGATAGTTATATCCCGTTACCTCCAAGATTGGTTGATTTGCCTTTCTTGATGAGTGTAGAGGACGTTTTCTCAATTACTGGCCGTGGTACTGTTGCTACTGGTCGTATTGAAAGAGGTCGTATTAAAGTAGGAGAAGGTATTGAAATCGTAGGTTTGATGGAAAAGCCATTAACTTCTACAGTAACAGGCGTTGAGATGTTTAAGAAACTTCTTGATGAAGGTGAAGCAGGAGATAATGCAGGTTTACTTTTACGTGGTATTGAAAAGACTCAAATCCGCCGTGGTATGGTACTTTGCAAACCAGGATCTATTACTCCTCACACAGAATTCAAAGGTGAAGTTTACGTATTAAGTAAAGAAGAAGGTGGACGTCATACTCCATTCTTTAACAAGTATCGTCCTCAATTCTATTTCCGTACTACTGACGTTACTGGAGAAGTAACGTTGAATGCTGGTACTGAAATGGTTATGCCAGGCGATAATACCAACCTTAATGTTACACTAATTCAGCCAATCGCGATGGAAAAAGGGTTGAAATTTGCGATTCGTGAAGGCGGTCGTACGGTAGGAGCAGGTCAGGTTACTGAAATAATAAAGTAAGCTTTTTGCTTAAGTAAGAAGCATTTGTAAAAGATAGTTCATATCTTTACGATAATAAAACTAAAAGCTGTCCTGAGCATATCGGGATAGCTTTTAGCTTTCTACGGGCATGGTGCAACGGTAGCATACGGGTCTCCAAAACCTTTGATCTGGGTTCGAATCCTAGTGCCCGTGCAAACTCTGGTTAGTAGTTTTGGGTATTTGGAAATCATCGTATTCTCAAATCTTCAAATTGAATAACTTTCAAATCGACATTATGAATAAGTTCACAGTTTTTTTAAAAGAATCTTACCAAGAATTGGTAGAACGCGTAAGTTGGCCTAAATGGGAACAACTTCAACAATCTACAATGATTGTTTTGGGAGCTACTTTATTCATTACTGCAATTGTTGCACTTTTGGATTTTATAGCTAACGGGTCAATGAAATTTATTTATTCTTTATTTAAGTAATCATGGAAATAGAAGCAACAACATCTGTTGAGAAAGTAGAAAAAGAGTCAAAATGGTACGTACTAAGAGTAGTAAGTGGAAAAGAACGTAAAGTGAAGGAGTATCTTGATAAGGACATCATTCGTAATGGATGGGATAAATTAATTAAGCAAATCTTTCTGCCTGTAGAAAAAGTATACAAGGTTCTAAATGGTAAAAAAGTGATGCGCGAAAGGAATTTTTATCCTGGTTATATCATGATGGAAGTAGCCAATTCGAAACTGAATGACGATATTATTCAGCATGTCAGCAATATTAGTAATGTTATGCATTTTCTTACAGATGGCAAAGGCTCTAAGGGGAAGATTATTTGTTTACGTAAGTCAGAAGTGAATAAGATGTTGGGGAAAATGGATGAAATGTCTGATATTGGAGGAGTTACCATGAGTGAGCCATTTATCATAGGCGAAACTATTAAGATTATTGATGGCCCTTTTAACGACTTCAATGGAGTTATTGAAGAGGTAAATGATGAGAAAAAGAAATTAAAGGTTCAAGTAAAAATATTCGGAAGGGCTACTCCAGTGGAGTTAAACTATATGCAAGTAGAAAAAGTAGCTTAACCCTAAGATTTAACCTAAGAATTTTAACCGCTCCAAATATTTAGAGCGGTTTTTTTGTAAAATACACTAAAATGTTTTAGCTTTGCCGCCCCAATTAGTTCTTTATTAGAATTTATCCGTGTAGGATAGGTTTGGGAGTTTCGATAATTATCGAAACGTTATCACCAAAAAAAAGTAAAAAAAATGGCAAAAGAAATCACCGGCTATGTGAAGCTCCAATGTAAAGGAGGGCAAGCCAACCCAGCGCCACCAATTGGTCCCGCGCTTGGTTCAAAGGGTATTAACATCATGGAGTTCTGTAAGCAGTTTAATGCAAGAACACAAGATAAACCCGGAAAAGTATTACCTGTATTGATTACAGTGTATGCAGACAAATCATTCGATTTTATTATCAAAACTCCTCCTGCAGCAGTTCAATTAATGGACGCCGCAAAAATTACTAGCGGAAGTAAAGAATCTAACCGTGTAAAGGTTGGGAAAGTTACTTGGGCTCAAGTAGAGGAAATCGCTAAAGACAAAATGCCTGACTTAAATGCTTTTACGCTGAATAGCGCAATGAGCATGGTAGCAGGTACTGCTCGTAGCATGGGTTTAACCGTAGAAGGTAACGCTCCTTGGGATAATAATTAATCGTCAATCTGCTCTTTTATATAGAGCAATAAATTTTAACAATGATTACTAAAAAAAGAAAAATAGCAAATGCTAAGGTTGACGAAAAGAAAGCTTATACGCTTAAGGACGCCTCAGCACTAGTAAAACAAATCAATACCACAAAGTTTGACAGCTCTG
Source organism: uncultured Bacteroidota bacterium (assembly GCA_903831575.1). Taxonomy (GTDB): domain Bacteria; phylum Bacteroidota; class Bacteroidia; order Chitinophagales; family Chitinophagaceae; genus Ferruginibacter. Next base: position 63,931 of record CAIKYB010000027.1, read on the forward strand.
TAGATTTACATGTTCGTTTGGGTGTAGATCCTAAAAAAGCAGATCAAGCTATACGTGGTACTGTTTCATTACCTCACGGTACTGGAAAGACTAAAAAAGTCTTAGTACTATGTACCCCTGATAAAGAAGCTGAAGCAACTGCTGCCGGAGCTGATTTTGTAGGATTAGATGAGTTTATTACTAAAATTGAAGGCGGTTGGACTGATATCGATGTTATTGTAGCTACTCCTTCTGTAATGCCAAAAATTGGTAAACTCGGTAAAGTATTAGGACCACGTAACTTGATGCCGAATCCCAAAACTGGAACGGTTACCAATGATGTGGCTGGTGCGGTTAACGATCTTAAAGGCGGCAAAATTGCTTTTAAAGTTGATAAGGTTGGAATTATTCATGCGTCAATTGGCAGGGTGAGCTTTTCACCTGAAAAAATCGCTGAGAATTCTCAAGAATTCATCAACGCTATCGTTAAGTTGAAACCTGCAACTTCTAAAGGTGTATACTTAAGAGGAATCAGCATGGCAAGCTCAATGAGTCCTGGCATTGCTGTTGATACAAAATCTGTTCAAAACTAAATCTCAATCGCCTAGGGCATATGTCCGGGAAAAAAATATTTGTTATGACAAAGCAAGAGAAAAATGAAGTGATAGCATTGCTGAAAGGCAAGTTCGCTCAATATAATAACTTCTATATTACCGATACGGAAAGTTTAACGGTAGCGCAAGTTGGCAAACTACGTAATGTTTGTTTCAATAAGCAAGTAGAAATGAAAGTGGCAAAAAACACTTTAATAAAAAAAGCATTGGAAAGCTTAGATGCTGAAAAATATGCAGGCGTTTTTGAATCTTTACACAAAGTGACGGCTTTGATGTTTAGCGAAAATCCAAAAGATCCGGCTGTTATCATAAGTGCATTCCGTAAGGAAAACAATAATGAAAGACCGGTGCTTAAAGCAGCTTTCATTAACGGGGATGTATTTGTAGGTGACAATCAATTGAAAGCACTTACTCAAATCAAAACTAAGAATGAGCTTATCGGTGAAATCATTGGTTTATTGCAATCGCCAATTCAACGTGTATTGGGTGCATTAGAAAATAAGGATAAAGCTAAAAAAGAAGAAGCTCCAGTAGTAACGGAGGCTCCGGTTGCTGAAGTTGCAACAGAAGCAGCATCTACTGTTGTAGAAGCTATGCCAGAAGCGCCAGCAGCCGAAGAGGCAACTCCTGAAGCTCCAGCAGAAGCGTAAAAATTAATAAAAATACCTGGCCGGATGGGTAACAAAAGGCAATAAACAATTTTTATAATCTCCGCCGGAGTCTAAAACAATGAAGGCGGTAAAAATTCAAACAAAATGGCAGACGTAAAAGTATTAGCAGAAAGCCTAGTAGGCTTAACAGTAAAAGAAGTTCAGGAATTAGCTGAATTCTTAAAGTCAGAATACGGTATCGAACCAGCTGCAGCTGCAGTTGTTATGAGTTCTGGCGATGGCGGAGCAGCAGTAGTAGAAGAAAAAACTTCTTTCAATGTAATATTGAAAAGTGGTGGTCCAAACAAATTAGCTGTAGTTAAAATCGTAAAAGATTTAACAGGATTAGGTCTTAAAGAAGCAAAAGACTTAGTTGATGGTGCTCCAAAACCAGTTAAAGAAGGTGTTGATAAAGCTACAGCTGAAGAATTGAAAGCTAAATTAACTGAAGCAGGTGCTGACGTTGAAATCGCTTAATTTAAAAATGTAATTTTATGATGAAGCCTGGAAGAAATTCCAGGCTTTTTTTATTGAAAATCTTCAATATTTACTTTTTTTCTGGCTTTTTTTTGGGCTTTATCAAAAATCTTACCAAAAATCTAAAATTCTACATGTTTATATGTAAAATCTAAGATAAAATCCCTAACTTCGCCGTCCTTTAATTTGGGAAGGGAATGTTATACCCCGTTTTCAAATTAAAGACCTCACACTAAAAGTCTTAATTTACATATGTCTGCAACTAAAACAAACGCTGCTAAACGCATCAATTTCGGAAAAGTTGAACTTATAGCAGAACAACCAGATTTGCTGGGAATCCAGATTCAATCTTTTAAAGATTTTTTCCAATTAGAAACGACGCCCGACAAAAGAAATGTCGAGGGTTTATTCCGAGTATTTAAAGAGAATTTTCCAATAACGGATACGAGAAATATTTTCGTATTGGAGTTCTTGGATTATTTTGTAGACCCTCCACGATATACTATTGATGAGTGTATTGAAAGAGGTCTTACTTATGCTGTTCCTTTAAAAGCAAAACTACGTTTGAGTTGCAATGATGAGGAGCACGTTGATTTCCAAACTATTGTACAAGATGTTTTTCTAGGAAATATTCCATACATGACACCTCGTGGTACTTTTGTGATCAATGGCGCCGAGCGTGTTGTCGTAAGCCAATTACATCGTTCACCAGGAGTGTTCTTCGGTCAATCAGTTCATCCCAACGGAACAAAAATTTATTCTGCTAGAGTCATACCTTTTAAAGGAGCTTGGATGGAGTTTGCAACTGACATCAATAATGTGATGTTTGCGTATATCGATCGTAAGAAGAAGTTTCCTGTAACTACTTTGCTGCGTTCAATTGGATTCGAAACAGATAAAGACATTCTTGAATTATTCGGAATGGCTGATGAGGTAAAAGCGGATAAAAAAACTTTAGATAAACAAATAGGAAAAAAATTAGCAGCTCGTGTATTACGTACATGGGTAGAAGATTTTGTCGATGAAGATACAGGAGAGGTTGTTTCTATAGAAAGAAATGAAATTATTCTTGAAAGAGATACCATCCTTGATGCAAGTAATATTGCCATGATCATAGAGATGCAGGCAAAGAGTGTGTTTATCCAGAAAGAAGAAGTGAGTGGTGATTATGCAATTATTTACAATACGCTAAATAAAGATACATCTAACAGTGAGTTAGAAGCGGTTCAACTTATTTACAAGCAATTGCGTGGTGCCGATGCGCCAGATGATGAAACGGCAAGAGGGATTATTGATAAATTATTCTTTAGTGATAAACGTTATGATTTAGGAGAAGTTGGTCGTTATAAAATCAATCGCCGTTTGGGATTGAATTATCCTTTGAATAAAAAAGTATTGACAAAAGAAGATATTATTTCTATTGTTAAATACTTGGTTTTATTGACAAATGGTAAAAGTGAAGTTGATGATATTGATCATTTGAGTAACAGACGTGTTCGTACTGTTGGAGAACAACTTTACGCTCAGTTCGGAGTTGGATTGGCTCGTATGGCCAGAACCATTCGTGAAAGAATGAACGTTCGTGATAATGAGGTATTTACTCCTGTTGATTTGATTAATGCAAGAACATTATCTTCTGTTATTAATTCATTTTTTGGAACATCTCAGTTGTCTCAATTTTTGGATCAAACTAATCCTTTAAGTGAGATTACCCATAAGCGTCGTATATCGGCTCTTGGACCCGGAGGTTTAAGCAGAGAAAGAGCTGGTTTTGAGGTTCGTGACGTTCACTATTCGCATTATGGTCGTTTATGTACAATTGAAACACCAGAAGGACCGAACATCGGTTTGATCTCTACTTTATGCGTACACGCTAAGATTAATGATATGGGCTTTATTGAAACGCCATATAGAAAAGTGGATAACGGTAAGGTGGACATGAAGAAGATTACTTTCCTTAGTGCTGAAGAAGAAGATACTGCAAAAATCGCACAGGCAAACGTTGAAATTGATGGCAAAGGAAACTTTGTTGAAGATAAAATTAAGTCACGTCAGACAGGTGATTTCCCTATTCTTGATAAAGGAGATGTGGAATATATGGACGTTGCTCCAAATCAAATTGTTGGTTTGAGTGCCTCTCTAATTCCTTTCCTTGAACATGATGATGCCAACCGTGCATTGATGGGATCGAACATGCAACGTCAGGCTGTACCATTGCTTAGACCTGAAGCGCCTATTGTAGGAACAGGGTTGGAGGCAAAGGCCGCTCGTGATGCAAGAATTCAAATTCACTCAGAAGGTGATGGTGTGATAGAGTTTGTAGATGCAAATGAAATCCATGTTAGATACAAACGTTCAGAAATTCAACAACTGGTGAGTTTTGAAGACGATTTGAAAATTTACAAACTAACAAAATTCGTTCGTACGAATCAGGAAACTTGTATCAATCTTCGTCCTGCTGTAACAAAAGGACAAAAAGTTTCTGAAGGAGATTTCTTAACTGAAGGTTATGCAACTAAAGGTGGAGAAATTGCATTAGGCAGAAATCTTAAGGTTGCCTTTATGCCTTGGAAAGGGTATAATTTCGAGGATGCGATTGTAATCAGTGAGAAAGTAGTTAAAGAAGATTTGTTTACGTCTATCCATATCAGTGAGTTTGAAACTGAAGTTCGTGATACCAAATTGGGTGAAGAAGAATTGACTCCAGATATTCCTAACGTTAGTGAAGAAGCTACTAAAGATCTTGACCAAAATGGTATTATCAGAATTGGAGCAAGTATCAAAGAAGGAGATATTATCATAGGAAAAATTACTCCAAAAGGAGAAAGTGATCCTACACCAGAAGAGAAGTTGCTTCGTGCTATTTTCGGCGACAAAGCCGGGGATGCAAAAGATGCTTCATTGAAAGCACCAAGTGGTACTGAAGGTGTGGTAATTAATAAGAAATTGTTCCAACGTGCGAAGAAAGATAAAAATACCAAAGTGAGAGAAAAAGCTCAATTGGATAAAATCGAAAAAGCCCATGAAAAGAATGAAATCGATTTATTGGATTTATTAAATAATAAATTGCAGTCATTGTTGAAAGACAAGACCAGTCAAGGTGTAAGTAATAATTTCGGCGAAGTTTTAGTAGGAAAAGGAACTAAATTTAATGCAAAAAATCTTGCAGCAATTGACTTCCAGAATGTTAATCCGCTTGCATGGAGTGGTGATGCAAAAACAGATGATTTGATCAATACACTTCTTCATAATTATAGTATTAAGTTCAATGAAGAATTGGGTCGTTTCAAGAGAGAGAAATTCAATATTTCAATCGGAGATGAGTTACCTGCAGGTGTATTGAAACTAGCTAAAGTTTACATCGCTGTAAAACGTAAGTTGAAAGTGGGGGATAAAATGGCTGGACGTCACGGAAATAAAGGAATTGTGGCAAAAATTGTTCGCCAAGAAGATATGCCATTCCTTGAAGACGGAACTCCAGTTGATATTGTATTAAATCCACTTGGTGTACCAAGTCGTATGAATCTTGGCCAAATTTATGAAACAGCATTAGGTTGGGCTGGAGAGAAATTAGGCGTTAGTTTCGCAACACCAATTTTTGATGGTGCTTCTGTGGATGAAATTGCTGAGCAAATTGAAAATGCCGGTTTACCTAAGTTTGGACATACTTACTTGTTTGATGGAGAAACGGGAGATCGTTTTGACCAGAAAGCAACTGTAGGAATTATCTATATTATCAAATTGCATCACATGGTTGATGATAAGATGCATGCTCGTTCGATTGGACCATACAGTTTGATTACGCAACAGCCTTTGGGTGGTAAAGCTCAGTTTGGTGGTCAGCGTTTTGGAGAGATGGAAGTATGGGCTCTTGAGGCATATGGTGCATCTAATATTTTGCAGGAATTGTTAACGCTAAAATCTGATGATATCATCGGAAGAGCGAAAACATACGAGGCAATTGTTAAAGGAGATAATATTCCAAGAGCAGGTACACCAGAATCATTCAATGTTTTGGTACATGAATTAAGAGGTTTAGGATTGGATTTGAAATTTGATTAATGATTAGATGATTAATCGTTGACAAAATTTATAACAATAACTTTTATTAATTAATAATATGGCATTCAAAAAAGAAAACCGTCCAAGAGCAACATTTTCTAAGATTACAATTGGCTTGGCTTCTCCAGACAGTATATTGGAAAGAAGTTATGGCGAAGTAATCAAACCTGAAACTATTAATTATCGTACATACAAGCCTGAAAGAGATGGTTTGTTTTGTGAAAGAATTTTTGGGCCAGTAAAAGATTATGAGTGTGCTTGTGGAAAGTATAAGCGTATCCGTTATAAGGGTATTGTTTGTGATCGATGCGGTGTTGAAGTAACCGAGAAAAAAGTTCGTCGTGAAAGAATGGGACATATCAAATTGGTCGTTCCTGTTGTTCATATCTGGTATTTTAAATCTCTTCCAAATAAAATCGGCTATCTATTGGGCATGAGTTCTAAGAAATTAGAAACGATTGTTTATTATGAAAGATTTGTTGTTATCCAGCCTGGTATCAGAGCAGATAAAGGACAGACTTATGCCGAATTATTAACTGAAGAAGAATACCTGGATATCCTTGATGAATTGCCGAAAGAGAACCAGATGCTTCCAGATGAAGATCCAAATAAGTTCATTGCCAAGATGGGAGCAGAAGCAGTTCATGCAATGCTTGAGCGTCTTGACTTGGATCAATTGAGTTTTGATTTAAGAAATTCAGCAGCAACTGAAACCTCACAACAACGTAAAGCAGATGCCTTAAAGCGTCTAAGCGTTGTAGAAAGTTTCCGTGAAGCCAATACAAGAATTGTTAATCGTCCGGAGTGGATGGTAATGCAATATATACCTGTTATTCCACCAGAATTAAGACCATTGGTTCCTTTGGATGGTGGAAGATTTGCGTCTTCTGATTTGAATGATTTATATCGTCGTGTGATTATTCGTAATAATCGTTTAAAGCGTCTATTAGAAATTAAAGCTCCTGAAGTAATCTTGCGTAATGAAAAACGTATGTTACAGGAGTCTATCGATTCTTTGTTTGATAACAGTCGTAAATCAAATGCTGTTAAAGCAGAAGGTGGACGTGCCTTGAAATCATTAAGTGATGTATTGAAAGGTAAGCAAGGACGTTTCCGTCAAAACCTTTTAGGAAAGCGTGTTGATTATTCAGGTCGTTCTGTAATCGTGGTTGGTCCTGAAATGAAAATGCATGAGTGCGGATTGCCAAAAGATATGGCTGCCGAATTATTTAAGCCATTTATTATCCGCAAACTGATAGAAAGAGGTATTGTAAAAACAGTGAAGAGCGCCCGTAAGTTGGTGGATAAAAAAGAAGCGATTATTTGGGATATTCTTGAAAATATATTAAAGGGTCACCCAGTAATGCTGAACAGAGCCCCAACACTTCATAGATTGTCGATTCAGGCCTTCCAGCCGAAATTGATTGAAGGTAAGGCGATACATTTACATCCATTGGTAACGGCTGCATTTAATGCCGATTTTGATGGAGATCAGATGGCTGTTCACGTTCCATTAAGTAATGCCGCTATTCTTGAAGCTCAGTTATTGATGCTTTCTTCTCACAATATTTTGAACCCTCAAAATGGTACGCCAATTACACTTCCTTCTCAGGATATGGTGCTTGGTTTATACTATATCACCAAGGGTAAAAAAACTATGGGGGATGATATTGTAAAAGGAGAAGGGAAAGCATTCTATTCATCTGATGAAGTGATTATTGCATACAATGAAAAGCAAATTGACCTTCATGCTAATATCAGAGTGAGAGCTAATTTCCGTAATCCAGATGGCACGCTTACTTACAAGTTGATTGAAACAACTGTTGGTCGTGTAATCTTCAACCAGTTTGTACCAAAAGAAGTAGGATTTGTAAATGCGTTGTTGACTAAAAAAGCACTAAGAGAAATTATTGGTGATATTATTAAGTGGACAAGTGTTCCTATTACTGCTAGATTCCTTGATGATATTAAAACACTTGGATTCCGTATGGCATTCCGTGGTGGATTATCATTCAATATAAATGATTTGATTATTCCTGTGGTTAAGGAGGAATTGGTAGCTGCTGCACAAGTGGAAGTTGCTGAGGTTTGGGAAAGTTATAACATGGGTTTAATTACCAATAATGAGAGATACAACCAGATTATTGATATCTGGAGTCGTGTTGATACTAAGGTAACAGAAACGCTTATCCGCGAATTGGCAATTGATAAACAAGGATTTAATTCTGTTTACATGATGCTTGATTCAGGTGCTCGTGGTAGTAAACAACAGATCAAGCAGCTGGCAGGTTTGAGAGGTTTGATGGCTAAGCCAAGAAAATCTGGTTCTTCAGGTAGTGAAATTATTGAGAATCCAATTCTTGCGAATTTTAAAGATGGATTAAGTGTATTGGAATATTTCATTTCTACGCATGGTGCCCGTAAAGGACTTGCGGATACAGCTCTTAAAACTGCCGATGCGGGTTATTTGACTCGTAGATTGGTAGACGTTGCACAAGATGTTGTAATTAATGAAGAGGATTGTCAAACGCTACGTGGTATTGCGATTACAGCATTAAAAGATAATGAGGATATTATTGAACCATTGAGTGATAGAATTGAAGGACGTACTTCATTGCATGTGGTAACTAATCCGCTAACTGATGAAATTTTAGTTGGAGCAGGAGAAGAAATCAGTAATGATATTGCGAAAAAAATAGAAGAAACAGGCATAGAAACTATAGAAATCCGTTCGGTACTTACTTGCGAAAGCAAGCGTGGTGTTTGTGTGAGATGCTATGGTAGAAATTTGGCTTCGGGTGCATTGGCGCAAAGAGGTGATGCAGTTGGAATTATTGCAGCACAATCAATTGGAGAGCCTGGTACACAGTTGACACTTCGTACGTTCCACGTTGGTGGTGTCGCTGGTTCAGCATCTGTTGAGTCTTCTTTATTAGCTAAGTTTGATGGCACATTACAATTTGATGGTCTTCGTACGGTAAATACTGAAAATGCCGAAGGTAAAAAGATTGTTGTTGTTATTGGACGTACTGGAGAAGTTAGAAATATCGATGTGAAATCCGATCGTTTGTTAAATACCATGCATATTCCTTATGGATCTATTTTAAATGTAAAAGACGGCCAGAAGGTTGCTAAAGGAGATCCGATTTGTACTTGGGATCCGTTCAACAACGTAATTGTTGCTGAAGCTTATGGCAAGATTAAATTTGATGCGGTATTAGAAGGTATAACTTATCGTGATGAGGCAGATGAACAAACTGGTCACAGAGAGAAAGTAGTTATTGAAACAAAAGATAAAACTAAACTTCCTGCAATCATTGTAGATGGTAAGGATAAAAAGACTTACAATCTTCCCGTAGGATCACATATCGTTATTGAAGAAGGTGATGAAGTAAGAAGTGGACAGGTTTTGGTAAAGATTCCTAGAGTATTGAGTAAGTTGAAGGATATCACCGGAGGTCTTCCTCGTGTTACAGAATTGTTTGAGGCAAGAAATCCAAGCAACCCTGCAGTGGTTTGTGAAATTGATGGTGTTGTTTCTTTTGGAGCAATCAAACGTGGTAACAGAGAAATCAGTGTAGAAGCTAAGGATGGCATCTTACGTAAATATTTAGTTCCACTGAGTAGACAAATTCTTGTTCAAGATGGTGATTTTGTTAAAGCTGGAGCAGCATTGAGTGATGGTCAAATTGCACCTGCTGATATTCTTTCTATCAAAGGACCTTTCGCTGTTCAAGAATATGTTGTTAATGAAATTCAAGAAGTATATCGTTTACAAGGGGTGAAAATTAATGATAAGCACATCGAAGTAATTGTTCGCCAGATGATGCGTAAGGTTACTATCGAAGATGCTGGAGATACTAAATTCTTAGAAGGAGATACTGAAGACAGATTAGATTTCAACTTGGAGAATGACAATATCTACGATAAAAAAGTAGTTACTGAAGCTGGCGAAAGCACAAAATTGAAATCTGGACAGATTGTTACCATCCGTGACATCAGAGAAGAAAATTCTATCTTAAGAAGATCTGATAAGAAACTTGTTGAATATCGCGATGCTCAACCTGCAACATCTTCTCCATTGTTACTTGGAATTACCAAAGCTTCATTGGGTACTCATAGCTGGATCTCTGCGGCTTCATTCCAGGAGACTACTAAAGTGTTAAGCTCAGCAGCAATACTGGGTAAAACAGACGAGATGCTGGGATTGAAAGAGAATGTAATCACAGGACATCATATCCCGGCTGGTACAGGGTTACGTGAATTTGAAAATATGATTGTTGGTAGCAAAGAAGAATATGAATTATTGATGACTACTAAAGAAGCGATGACTTTTGACGAAGAAGAGTAGTTTGAAAATTTTTGAAATAGTAATAAAAATAGGCTGCCATTGGCAGCCTATTTTTATGGGGTTAATCATTTACTAATTTATGGGGAACTGCTATTGAATTATTCTACATTATTGATATCTTGCCGCAAAAATAAAATACATGAAACCAGTATCTATCATCACAAACGTCGTTTTGATTATTGCCATCGCAGTTTTATACTATTTACATTTTACTGATCGGAATGGCGAAGGAAAAAATGCAAAGCACCCCCAAGCTCAAGCGGTAAGTAAAAATGGCTCAACAATTTCGATTGCATATGTTGATTTGGATTCTCTTAATGAGAATATAAGTTTCATCAAAGACAATAGGAAATTATTGGAATCAGAGCAGCATGCGATTGAATTGGAATGGGAAAATGCCTATCGCAATTTAGAAAAACAAAAAAATGATTTTCTGAAAAGAGGATCTTCCATTACACAATCAGAAGCCGAAGAATTTCAAAATAAATTGTTGCAACAACAGCAGGAAGTAGATACGAAAAAACAGACGTTAACTCAAAAATTAAATCAGAAGAGTTATAAATTCATGGATGATATCCAGATGAAATTAAAGGCCTTTTTAAATGAGTATAATAGAGAAAAAGTGTATAGCTACATTTTCACAGTTGGGAATGGGTTGGATTATTTAGTATATAAAGATTCTTCAATGAACGTCACCCAGGATGTCATTACAGGGATGAATGAAATATTGAGTAAGGATTCTAAATAAATTTGAAAAAGAAATACTAACTTCAATCCCGTTAATAACGGGATTTTTTTATCTAATAAATTTTATTCTATGTCAGAATCTACAAAAGGGTTTAAACCCACTTTAGGCTTGCTCGATGCAACAATGATTGTAGCAGGCTCCATGATTGGGTCCGGTATTTTTATTGTAAGTGCTGACATGTTGAAAGACTTAGGTAGTGCTGGATGGTTATTGGCAGCATGGTTGATTACAGGAATCATGACGCTCATTGCTGCAGTAAGTTATGGTGAATTGAGTGGAATGTTTCCTAAAGCAGGTGGCCAGTATGTTTATCTTAAAGAAGCTTATAATCCTTTGGTGGGATTCTTGTATGGCTGGAGTTTTTTCTCCGTTATACAAACAGGTACTATTGCAGCCGTTGCTGTTGGCTTTGCCAAATTTGCTGGTTATTTTTTTCCAGCACTTGCATGGGAAGATACCAATACATTTAGTGTCTTAGGATTAAGTATTCACTATGCTCAACTTGTTGCAATTGTATTGATTGTTATTTTGACTTTCATCAATACAAAAGGTGTGCAGACAGGAAAGGTTATTCAAACGATTTTTACTTCTACCAAATTGTTATCCCTTTTCGGATTAATTATTGCAGGTTTCATTGCGTTTAATTGGGATATCTGGCATGCAAACTGGAACAATGCATGGACTATTCAACATATGACAAGAGGGATTGATGGCACTATTAGTTTTGAACCATTAGTTACAGGCGTTGCATTAGGTGCAATGGCAAGTGCTATGGTAGGTACAATATTTAGTAGTGATGCTTGGAATAATGTAACGTTTATCGCAGGAGAAATTAAAAATCCAAAAAGAAATATTGGGTTAAGTTTATTTTTCGGAACATTAATCGTTACAGCTATTTATCTTTTAATCAATGTTGTTTATCTGGCCACAGTTCCTTTACATGATTTGGCATTTGCAAAAGACAACAGAGTAGCATTGAGTGCATCAGAAGCTATTTTTGGTAGTAGCGGAACGATTATTATTGCGATCATGATTATGATTTCAACTTTCGGTTGCAACAATGGATTGATTCTTGCCGGTGCGAGAGTTTATTATACGATGGCCAATGATCAGCTTTTTTTCAAAAAGGCAGGTACATTAAATAAAAATATTGTTCCGGAATGGGCTTTGTGGATTCAATGTGCAATGGCTTGTGTACTTTGTCTGAGTGGAAAATATGGCGACTTACTAGATATGGTTTCATTTATTGTGGTAATCTTTTATGTATTGACTATTGCCGGAATTTTTATTTTGAGAAAATCAAGGCCAGATGCAGAGCGTCCTTACAAGGCATTCGGATATCCTGTTCTTCCGATTCTTTACATCATCATGGGGGTTAGTTTTTGTTCGTTATTGATTATTTACAAACCACAATTTACGTGGCCAGGGTTAATCATTACCTTGATTGGAATACCTCTTTATTACATGGCAGTTGCGAACAAGAAAAAAGATTAATTGTTATTCAATTGGTCTTAAAATAATATGCTGATTCCATTTCTGTTGATGGTTTTGAAAAAGGGTAAACTATTTTAAAAGGATTGTTGATTATGGATAAATTTGATTTCGATTTATTGTTCTCTTCTTTTAATGATATCAGAGTAGGTGTTATTGGAGACATGATGCTGGATACCTATTGGTGGGGGAAAGCTGACCGTATTTCTCCGGAAGCGCCAGTCCCTGTTGTATCTGTGTTGAAAAGAGAATACAGGATTGGCGGTGCTGGAAATGTGGCATTGAATTTATGCTCTTTAAATGCAAAAGTTCATGTTATTTCTGTTTTAGGAAACGATGAGGAAGGCAATCAACTCGTTTCTTTAATGGAATCAAATAATATGAATACTAAATTTGTAATTAAAACTGATCATCGTCCAACAACAAATAAGATAAGAATAATCAGTCGAAATCAACAAATGATGAGATTAGATTCAGAAATAACTTCTTTTATTTCTGTTGATGAAGAAGATGCCATTTTAAAATCTTTTACTGCTTACATTGATGAAGTTGCTCCCCATATTATCATTTTGGAAGATTATAATAAAGGAGTATTAACCGAAAGAGTAATTACAGAAATTATTAAGTTAAGCAAAGAGCACAATATTCTAATTGCCGTAGATCCAAAACGGAAGAACTTTTTTTGTTATCAAGCAGTTGATATTTTTAAACCTAATTTATCAGAAGTAAAAGAAGCATTAAATATTATTCAAGATGAAGTATCGCTGGGGGCATTAAAAGAAATTCATCAACAGCTTGCAGATAAACTAGGGCATCGGATTTCGTTAATTACATTGTCGGAGAAAGGGGTATTTTATCAATTGGCTTCTGAAAGTATGTTGATACCCACTCACATCAGATCCATCAACGATGTAAGTGGAGCAGGTGATACCGTTATTGCTGTTGCTTCAATAGTTTATGCAGCTACTAAAAATGTGAGACTGATGGCTGAAGTAGCAAATATTGCTGGCGGATTGGTTTGTGAAGAGGTGGGAACCGCTGCAATAAATAGAGACAGGCTTTTGAAAGAATGTAAATTAGCACTAAATAAAAATTAAGGTTTAATTATTTCTACGAAATAGCTTTTAAAATTTAATATCTAATTCACTATAATTTTATGCATCCATTTTCAATTGTAATACATGGCGGAGCCGGCACTATTGTGAAATCAGATATGACTCCTGAATTAGAGAAAGCATATAAAATCGGTCTTGATAAATCATTGCAACAAGGGTTTTCTATACTTGAAAATGGTGGCAGCGCTATCAACGCAGTACGAGAAGCCATAACTCTTCTTGAAGATAATGTTTTGTTTAATGCGGGAAGAGGATCCGTCTTTACCAAGAAAGGAGTACAGGAAATGGATGCGGCTATAATGGACGGATCCAATCTGGCAGCAGGTTCTGTTACAGGAGTAAGAAATGTGATGAACCCTATTGAGCTTGCTTATGAAGTGATGATAAATAGCAATCATGTTTTTTTAAGCGGTAAGGGCGCCAATGATTTTGCTATCAAACAAGGATTGAAATTAATGTCAGATGAATATTTCTTTTCGAAATTCAGATATGACCAATGGAAAGAAATAAGAGACAGCGACAGCTATTCGCTTGATCATACTCACCAGGATTTAGCAGAGTTATTGAAAGATAAAAAATTCGGAACAGTAGGAGCGGTGGCTTGTGATCAACATGGGAATATTGCTGCTGCGACAAGTACTGGAGGAATGACGAATAAGCAGTATGGCAGGATTGGGGATAGTCCGATAATAGGCGCAGGGACTTACGCCAACAATAAAACATGTGCTATAAGCTGTACCGGTCATGGCGAACCATTTATCAGAGCTGTGGCCGCCCATGATGTGAATGCATTAATGGAGTACAAAGGCCTTTCCCTTCAGGAGGCGATGAATGAAGTTGTTCATCATAAACTTATTGAATTAAAAGGCGAAGGAGGTATGATTGGTGTTGATGCAAATGGAAATACGGCCATGGTTTTTAATAGTACAGGAATGTACAGAGGAATGAAAAATAGTAATGGTGAAGAAAAGGTTGGAATTTACAAAGAAGAGATATAGTAAACAATATAATCTGTAATGAGTTCCCAAAAAAAATATCTAGTATTAGTAGCTGGTGGAAATGGAAGCAGGATGAATAATGATCTTCCAAAACAATTTTTATCTGTACGCCAAAAGCCGATTTTATTTTACACGATAAATACTTTCCTAACTGCATTCGAGGATTTGATGATTATTCTTGTCTTACCAAAGGAATATATTTTCAAGGGAGAGGAAATCATTGCTACCTACTTTGATAAAAAAAATATTGCTATTGTTGAAGGAGGTAAAACAAGATTCGAATCAGTAAAAAATGGATTAAGTTATATTAAAGAGGAAAGTGTAATTTTTGTTCATGATGCTGTAAGATGCTTGCTGACAAAGGATTTGATTCTTCGTTGTCACAGCCAGGCTTTAGAAAAAGGTTCTGCAATTCCGGCTATTGAATCCAAGGATAGTGTTAGGATTGTAGAAAATGGTTCGAATAAAGCTATAGACAGATCTGCTGTAAGACTCATTCAAACGCCTCAGGTTTTTTTAAGTAAAATTTTACTTCCTGCTTTTACTTCTCCCTATAAAGATTTTTTTACTGACGAAGCTTCAGTTGTGGAGTATGCCGGGAATCTGATTCACTTGATTGAAGGTGAAGAAAATAACATCAAGATTACTTATCCGATGGATCTGGTATTGGCTGAAAAAATATTAGCAATATAACTCACCCTTTAAGCCACCTGATTATTTTAGGCAAATTATTGAATCTGATAAAAGGGTAGGGTTGATTGTTGTCAGTGAATTTTCTGTAAAAAAAAGCGATGCCTTCAATATCACTTCCTTCAAAGTCGAAAACCAGCTGTTGTCCAGAAAATTCTTTCATCATTGAATCATACAGAAAATAGTTAGCAGATAGCTTTTTGCCAGCTGGAAATAAACAAGGAACTAAATTATATATTCTGTTGTTATCTTTTATCATCAATACTGCTGCAAGTAAGCGCTTTTCAGTTGCATCATAAACTTCTCTGATGAAGAGTTTTTTTTCTTTAGCAAAATGAATACATAATTCTTCGAAATGAGTGTAGTCAATATTTCGAACGGAAGGAATCTTTTTTTTATAAAGAGATTTGAATTGTTTTATTGTAGCATGGATGTCGTCGGAAGCTTTGTACTTCAGCTGATAAGTACTTGATTTTTTTAATTTCCTTTTTAGGTATGGAGAGTAACATGCTGATAATGATTCGTAATTTTTTTGAAGATCAAGGATGAAATTATTTCTTATAATAATTTCAAATGAACCAGGAGACGCAGTAATTGGGTTCCCATAATTAAGGGAGAATGTTGAAAATTTAAAATGTCTACAAGCTTCTAGTATAAATCTTTCTGTCGTTTTTTCGCTGATTTTGTTTCGACTATAAATACCTCCTTGCTGATAAAAAGCTGGCTGGTATAAATATTTAATTCCGAATTTAATTTTCCAGGGAAGTGGCATTACGGCTTCGTAATCATTTAAAATGATGGCATCCCAATTGCCGCACATTTTATCCAGGTATACCGACTCTGCATAAACAAGTTTATTTATAGCGTTATTGATGCAGAGATCCCACTCTTTTTTATCAATATGTTCATGTTTAATATAAGTCAGTTTCAAAATCAGAAGGATAGTTGAGGAAAAATATTTTTTAAAGTTAATTTTTCAAGATCAATACTAAATGAAATATTTTTTAAAAATATTTTTTCATTTAGAACAGATTTGAAATATTCTTGGTAAGACTTGCTATAGACAACAGGAAAATAAATAGTCAAAATGTCTTTAAATAAAGAAAGTTGAAAACCAGCATCATATAATATTTTCTCTGTTGGAGGATTCTTTTGCCAAGATGCAGCATATGTCCCTACATCTAAAAATAGTTTCAAATGTAAGTTCACTGGTAGAATGTCTAACGGGTTGATTTTTTTAGGAATTGTTGTGGCAAGATTTACTGATGCCAACCAATCATCTGATTTGCCAATTTTGTCACTCAAGAAATCGGTGTGAACTTTGAATGCGCCATCTTTCATCATCATTTGTCTTGTGGGGAAGCCCTCGAATTCATTTCTGCCAATGAAATAATTGTTGTACGTGTAATCTTCATATCCATTGGCACCACTCATATTGAGATGGTATCTGTCTGTTTCGTATTGTGTTAGAAATGTTTTTTCTGTAGTGTAAAAAAACTTTCCTGCAAATGCGCGTAATTCAAGCCCGCCTTCTTTTATGTAATTAAAAAAGCAATTACTGGTTAAGCCAACTTTTATAAATCCTTTTCCTTGTTCAGCTAGTAGCGAAGATTTGTAAGGATAAAGGACACGTTTGTTTTCTACAAGAAACCGCAATTGATTCAATACTCTTTTTTCAATCGGATAAGTGATGAAATCAATTTGTTGAGCGAAGTCTCTTTTGAAAAGGAGTTCCGTTTCATTAATGAAGTAGGATTTCAAGCTGATAGACTTGTTAATGGTGCTTCTCGGTTTTTCATTTCCAAAATGTAAGGTAATGCCTGGAGCTATTTTTGAAAAAGGCATGTATTTGATTTGATTGTCAGCATCAGTAAAACTACTTTTGGTAAAAGTAGCTGCATCTATTGATAATGCTATCTTTCCGCCATTTTCTCCAATAGTTTTTGTATAAGATAGCTTTCCAATGCCATTTAGCCTTTTGGATGTATTTGAATAAAATGCCGATGTTACAAATTGAAATCGTGATGAGGGCAATGTATAATTATGAAGCAGCCCACCAATCATGAATTTGTCATAATAGTTGTAGCCAATGATAGGGGAGAAAAAGATATAGTTGTATTCAGTGGTGTTGTTGAAATTGAAATAAGGGTAAAATTTTATTTTCTTTTTTTCTGTTTTGATCAGACTTCCTTTTGCATCCAACAATGAAAAGAAACTTTTATAGTTTGCACTATCGCTGCTTTCAACAACCTTCTTAAAATCTTCAGGGTAAGGATGTTTGAATTTCCATTTATCAAAATATTTTTTCATCATCTTATCAAAGGGATCTTTTTTCATTTTCCTTTCAAGTGATTTCATCCAATCTGCTGTTTTCGAATATGCAATGACGTTATAATTTAGTTCTGAAAATTCAGCAGCTTTTGTTGTAATGGGCTGGTCTTTTTTTTCTTTGTAAAGTTGATCAAGCATTAAACGTACCATATCATCAGGCATTCTTTTTTTAATAAATTTAGTTTGGTAATCCGTTTCCGGATAAAACAAACTGCTATATCTGTTATCGTAATAAGTATTCATGCCTTCATCCATCCAGGGGTAGTCTCTTTCATTGCTCGCCAAAATGCCGTAAAACCAATTGTGACCAACCTCATGATTGATGAGCAGATCATGTGAATACCATTCGAAATTATTCTCAATCAGTGCGATTGTTGTGTATTCCATCCCACCTATGTAATCTGCTTTGCTTTCAACAACGCTGACCATTTCAAAAGGGTATTCTCCAATCCATTGGCTTTTTGTTTTAATCGCTCGTTTGATATAATCGATAGTATTGATAGGCAGGCCATTATTTTTATCCTCTCTTTTATAATGATAATGGTATACGTCTATTATTTTTGATTGAAGCTGTAGGGTGTCATGTTCGATGATAAAATCTTTATCTGTAAACCAGGCGTAGTCATGAATATTTTTTTCTTCATATACCAGCGTTGTTTTGTCTATTGAATCTTTGGTTGTTAGTAATTTTCCTGTTGCAGCAACTTTATATCCTTTGGGGACAGTAATGGCAACATGGTAATTTCCAAACTCACTATAAAATTCCCCTTGATCTAAGTAAGGCATTTCGTGCCATCCCTTTTTATCGTAGACAGCCGGTTTTGGAAACCACTGTGTAATTTGGTAAGAATGATTTTGATAACCTGTCCTTGAAAACTGGAAAGGTAACTTTTCATGAAAGGGGGTTTCGATTGTGATGGAAGTGCCGGGCAGTAGGGGTTTTGGTAAAATTATTTTTACAATATCTTCAAATTTGGGATGAATTTCCATGCGGCTTTTTATCTGATCAACTTTAAAATCGAGTTGATTAATATACCCTTTTTGTGCGTCATCAGAAAAATAGAAATCGGTTCTTCCATTTTCTAAAAGTTGTTCGCTGAATGCGGTACGATCGTTTTTATAAGCATTAGCCCAAAGGTGAAACCAAATGAATGATAATGTGTCTGGGGAGTTGTTGAAATATTGAATGGAAATATTTCCATTTAAGGTGTTGCTACTGTCGTTTAATGAAACTTCAATATTGCAATCTACTTTTTGTTGCCAATAATCTTGTTCTTGTGAAAAAGCACTCCAAGAAATTAAAATAAAAATAGAAAGTGTAAGTATATTTTTCAAAACTATTGGTGTTTGTTCAAAAATACGAATAACTATGTTCTACTTTGAAATGAAGATTACTTTCCTTTTCCAGAAAAAATAATCTTAAAAGTATAAATCAAAATTTTCAGATCGAGCAAGATCGTTACATTTTCTACATAAAGTAAATCATAAGCCATTCTTTCAACCATTTCGTCTACAGATGAAGCATATCCGAATTTCACCATGCCCCAACTTGTAATACCCGGCTTAACTTTGAAAATATATTTGTATTCAGGATGCTGGCTTGTTATTTTATCAATAAAAAATTTTCGTTCAGGCCTTGGGCCAACAATACTCATTTCTCCTTTTAAGACGTTCCATAATTGAGGCAACTCATCCAGTCTCCACTTTCTCATTCTCCGTCCCCAGTTTGTGATTCTTTCATCATCGGCTTTGCTCAACTGTGGTCCATTTATTTCTGCATCCACTACCATTGATCTGAATTTGTACATGTTAAAAGGCTTCCCTTTGTATCCAATTCTTTCTTGTGAGAAGAAAATGGGTCCTTTAGAAGAAAAGTAAACTTTGATGAGGGTATAAATAAATAGTGGAAGTAAAATGATTCCTGCTGCAATAGAGATGACGATGTCAATAATCCTTTTGATATTTTGTTGCCATTCAGGAAGTATGCCGGCGTGAATATCAATCAATGGGATGCCCATAATGCTGTTGGTTTGCAATGCTCCAGTAATAATATCAACAGTATCAGGTGCTATTTTTATATTAACATCTTCATCAATTGCTATTTCAAGTATTTTACTGATGAGAGTTCTTTCGTTTTTTTCAACAGTGATAATAATTTCCTCAATATGGTTTTCTTGTATGTTTTTTTTCAGGTTGGAGAAATCGACAAATCTTTTTATTTCGCTGGGCAATGAAGAGCTGTCGAGAGTATCTGTGTTGATGAATCCTATAATTCTAAAACCTGAATCGCTTTTTGAATTTATAAATTCATTATAAAAAACAGAAGCTTTATTTGAAGATCCTATCAGTAATGCATTGAAATAAACCTCGCCATTTTTTATTTGTTTTTTTACATAATTAAGAAATAAGATTCTTGTTATTAATGTAGTAATAAGAAGAGGAAAGATTAAGCTAACAAATTCAAGGTAGTAAAAGCTGTTTTTGTTTTGAGGATTTTTTAAAATAAAAAAAAACAATAAAAATAAACATCCAATCAAACTGATTAGAATAGTTTTTATAAATTCAGCAATTCTTGATTTTTGATAAAGAGAATGGTAAGTTCCGCTGATGAAATATAAAAATAGCCAACCTGCATCGAAGAGTAAAAGACCTAAATAGAATCCAGGAGGGATATGGAAATCATCATGGTAAATAAGTGTTCTTAAATAGTAAAAACAAATCCAGGAAAGTGTAGCAATGATTAAATCTGCCAAAATATACCAGCTGATATTTATTCTAGTTTGATTCACAGATTGTATTTTCCATCACAGCAGATTAATGTTGTGCGTTATTTATTTTTTCAAGAATGAGATGAGCGATTTCCATTGCGCTGAAGCCATCCAAAATAGTTACAGGTGTTTCGGTATTGTTTAAGATGGCATTTTTGAATTCCTGTAATTCCATTTTAATAGCATTTACAGGTTGGATAGGAGGGTTTGAAATTCCAATGGTTTTTGTTCCATTATTCGTTTCGATATCAAAACTAAAATCATTTTTATCATCATTTTGATTGAGGCGAATAATTTCTGTTTTCTTTTCCAGAAAGTCAATTCCTATGTAGGCATCTTTTTGAAACAATCTGATCTTCCTCATTTTCTTTAAGGAAATTCTGCTGCTTGTTAAATTGGCAACACAGCCATTATCGAATTCTATTCTAACATTTGCAATGTCTGGCGTGTCACTCATTACAGCTACACCATTTGCCGAAATATAACTGACGTTGCTTTTAACCAGGTGAAGAATAATATCTAAATCGTGAATCATGAGATCGAGTATTACGCTTACATCGGTTCCTCTTGGGTTGAACTCTGCAATGCGATGCACTTCAATAAACATCGGTTGAAGATGGTAACCTTTTAAGGCAAGAAATGCAGGATTAAATCTTTCTACATGACCGACCTGAAATTTAAGATTGGATTCTTTAGCAAGTTTTACAAGAGTTCTTGCTTCTTCCATAGTGTTGGCCAACGGCTTTTCTACGAATACATGCTTGCCCTTGCGCAAGGCCATTTCGCAAAGTTCAAAATGATAAATAGTAGGTGCCACAATATCTACAGCATCGCACTCATTCATCAGTAATTCTGGATCGGTGTATCTTTTGATTTGGTATTGTGATGTCACAGCAGTTGCATTCTCATCATTGGGATCAAAGAATCCAACGATTTCAACTCCTTCTATTTCTTTCCAGTTATTTAAATGAAATTTTCCCAGGTGACCTGTACCAAATACCGCGATTTTAAGCATCATTATTTTTTTCTCTTGTCTAATATTATTGTGCAGTAGTTTCGTTGACTTCTTTTTCTTCCCAAAAGCCCATGTTCCCAAATTTCTTAATTCTGTTGTCGATTCTTTCGGCAGCTGAGATTTTTTCTAATTCATTAATGGTGGGAATAAGATATTCTTTGAGTAAAGTGGCTGCCTGATCATAATCCCAATGCGCGCCGCCTAATGGTTCTGGAACGACTTGATCTACTAGTCCGAACTTTAGCATATCCGTACCCGTTAGTCTTAGCTGTTCTGCAGCCAGTTCTTTTTTATCCCAACTGCGCCACAAGATACTGCTGCAACTTTCGGGAGATATTACGGTGTACCAGGTATTTTCCATCATGACTACTTTGTCGCCCACGCCAATACCCAATGCACCACCACTCGCGCCTTCGCCAATGATTACGCAAATGACAGGGACTTTAAGACTAATCATTTCATAAATATTTCTTGCAATGGCTTCTCCTTGTCCTCTTTCTTCCGCTTCCAATCCAGGGTAAGCGCCTGGTGTATCGATAAGTGTAATGATGGGTTTATTGAATTTTTCGGCCAATTTCATCAAACGTAATGCCTTTCTATAACCTTCAGGATTTGCCATACCGAAGTTTCTATATTGTCGGGATTTGGTATTATTGCCTTTTTGCTGACCAATAATCATCACTGTTTTGTCTCCCAGTTGTGCAAATCCTCCTACCATGGCTTTATCGTCTTTTACATTACGATCGCCGTGAAGTTCAATAAAATTGGTACACATTTTATTGATGTATTTCAAGGTGTAAGGTCTGTCGGGGTGCCGGCTTAACTGTACGCGTTGCCATGGGGTTAAATTCTCGGTGAGGTATTTTTTAGCTTCCTCTATATTCTGTTCTACTAATGCTATTGCATCACTCAAATCTGTTTTTGAATTTTCCTGCGTAATCATTAGCTCCTCAATCTGTTCGTATAAGTCTTTGATGGGCTTTTCAAATTCAAGAAATTGTCTGTTTTTTAGCGCTATCATGAAAAAAAATTAATTTGTCAGTATATAAAAGTATTGAACTTGGCTGTAAAAATACTCGATACAAGTTTTTTATAAAATTTTGTTTTAAAAAACTAAAAGTACTTATCTTTGCCGTCCTTAAAATGAGGTGTATTAATTGCCACTTATTTTAGAAAGGTTTTGGATCGGTAGTTCAGTTGGTTAGAATGCTGCCCTGTCACGGCAGAGGTCGCGGGTTCGAGTCCCGTCCGGTCCGCAACTATAACAGATAATGCCTTGTAAATCAAAAATTTACGAGGCATTCTTTTTTCTGGGGTACGTTCCAGGGGATGGTTAAATTTTTTTGAGAAACTTTCTTTTGGATTTGTCATTTACTCTAACATCGTCAAAACAAACACATATATAAAATCAATTTGATTATTTCTGATAATCTCTGTTGGTTTCATTACTTTCACCATTATATCATTTATTTAATTTTATTTATGAAAAAGATATTATTATGTTTCTTATTACTATGGTCATCTGTTGGGAAGTCCCAAAAAACTATCACTTTCGATGAAATGAAAACTATTACAAAAGGAGCTTTTGAAAATATTGATTGTGATGTTTACATTGCAAAAGATGGTCATTCATATAAAGTAGGAGATACATTAAAAATTGGAAGACCTTCCTCAAGCAAAACATTTGCATTTATTTCAACAGGGAGTGCAATGGGAGGGTTGCATTCTTTAGAAGTTGGTTCAAGTGGAAAAAATACAATAATTAAAAAGTTATATGTTAATGGAACTAGAAAATCCGGATTTTATATGTGCGCAAAAACTTCTGGTTATTGTGATATCTGTGGGAATAACTTTATTGATTTTGAACAAGCAATTGAATCCGGAGAGTTACAAACTATGGGTATGACAAGAGAGCAAGCCATCGCAAAACTTAAAGAAGCAAAAGATTTAGTTGATTTAGGAATGATGTCCAAAGAAGATTATGAAAAATTAAAAGCTGAGTTAACTCCGCTAATAATGAATAAATAAGATTAAATGTATTATTAGAAATTGGATATTTGTTTTTTTTGTATCTAATTCTAGTTTAAAGGTTAATGGTTTTTATTTTATATTTTTGAGAAAAATTAATAATATGGCAATGTCAATACCAACAAAAGTTCAATCTCGGATAGTCGAAGGGTTAAAGAAATTTCAACCTATTGTTGAATCTGCAAAAATCAGAGATGCAAATGAGTCGGACACAGTTGTTCTTTTAACTGGTATATTATCTGACATACTTGGATTTGATAAGTATACAGAAATCACAACAGAGCATTCAATTCGTGGTACATTTTGTGATTTGGCAATAAAGATTAATGGCAATATTTCAATTATTATTGAAGCAAAGGCTATTGGTATTGATTTAAAAGACCAACACGTTAAACAAGCGGTTGACTATGGGGCAAATAAAGGAATTGATTGGGTAATCCTAACAAATGGAGTTACTTGGAGAGTTTATAAACTTCTCTTTACAAAGCCGATACAACATATTCCAGTATTTCAATTTGAGTTCTTACAGATTAAAAGTAAGTCATCTGAGGACCTTGAATTATTATTCAATATTTCAAAAGAAGGAATTCTGAAAAATAGTTTAGAGAACTTATATGTCCAAAAACAAGCAACCAACAAGTTTATGATTGGCAATCTTCTTTATACAGAATCTGTCTTAACAACTATAAAAAAGGAATTAAAAAGCATTTATCCTGATTTGAAAGTAACCAATGAAGAAATAGAAAAGGTTCTTTTTAATGGTGTAATTAAAAGAGAAATTAATGAAGGTGATGAATCTGATGAAGCAAAGAAAAAAATAGTAAAGTCTTTGCGGAAAAAAGATAAAATAAAAAACGATAAGAGCATTAATTCGCCAAGTGCAGAATCTTCAATTTCAAATGAATTGCCGAGTATTCCAATTGATTAATTCTATTCATAATAAACTATAAGTTTTTTACAAACTAGAACTTAATTAAAAATTTAAAAGAATGACAATCCTACTTTCTAATCTCAAATCAATCCTTGGATATTTTATCCTAATTCTAATTGGAAAAAATCTTCCTTGCCTGTGGGTATAAAAAACCGTGCAGCGTAATTAAATTAGTGAGAATTAATTTGGTGCTTTTTTTACAAAAACTGTCAACAAAAAAAATATTTACTAACTTTAATGACTTTTTAATAAAACTGAATAAAAATGAAAAAAATCTTAGTAGCCTTGGCTTTAATTTTTGTAACAAATGTTATGTATGCTCAAAGTTATCCAAAGTTTGAAAATGACACAATATTTTACTCGAAAAGTAAAATATATGTAGGTGATACCATTTACCTTGGATATGGAAGTTCTGATAATAAAGACTTTACCTATGTTTTATATGGCTCAAACTCAACGATGGTTCCATCGAAGCATCTAGAAAGTAAATACCATAATCAACCAGTGGTCATCAATAAAGTGTATAAAAAACAAGGAAAATATATTGCCAGAGGTGAGATGTATGAACTTAATACAAGGGGTGTTATAAAATTATTTATTGATGTTGAAGGAGCAATAGAGAACGAGGAATTAAAAGAAAAAAAATAGCTCATTTTCATTTGACTTCAGAAATTGCAATATCTCTTTGATAGTGCAAGGAAATTTTATGTAGCCCATGCTTCCAGCTTCTAATAACTAAAAGGGTAAATGATATCATTAATATTGCAGCCAATGTTGGATTGTCCTTGCTGTTGCCCGCATAAATTAAGGTGAAATCGTATAAGCCATGCATAATTACGGGGACTAATAAACTTTTTAAAATAAATGTTCTTTTTTGGGGTCCTTTATGAAATTTCGCCAAAGAAAAATAATAGCCCATTACTACTGCAAAGAAAAAATGACCAGGTACTGCCAGTACTGCTCTGAAAAAAGCAACACTTAAGCCCCCATGGTAGATGTACATCAGGTTCTCCACCAACGCAAATCCCATAGACACAAATACGGCATATATAATTCCATCAAAATGCTGATCAAATTCTTTTCTTTTCCATACCAACCAATAAAGAAGTATGAATTTGGAAAACTCTTCAGGTAATCCTGCCTGCAAAAAAGCTTCGAAAAACGAACGAAGAAATGGACCAGAAAATCCAAGGCCAAAGGGTTGCAAAAGCTTATCTAAAATCAAAGTAAGGATTATGGATAAAAATCCTCCAAAGAAACATTTCAATAATAAACCAATCGGCTCTTTAATACTGTCTTTATTATAAATCAAAAAAAGAAAGATGATTACAGGTGTTATGGAGGAGATAATAAAACTCATTTGATTGTTTTTTTATCAGGTTATAAATAAAGTTTAAGAAAATCAAAGTTCATTAAGTTAATGGTTATATTTATAAATATTTACTCAAAATCATGAATCAACAAAACACTACAGATAAACTTCTTGCCATTATCAATAAACTGGTTATTATTATTGTTATCCTTGTTGCAGGAATAGTAGCAATGCTTTATCTATTTAGCAAAAGCAGTAAGGATGATATAATTGCTTCGAATCAAAAAGATACGAAGCAAATAGTTACTACAGATACAAATCATTATTGGCAGCCCAAAGACCTGAATCTTATTACAGACAAAGCTTTGAAAGAAAAAGTGGAATATGGCAGAGAACTGCTTGCACATACAGCTACCTATTTGGGACCCAATGGAACTGTTTCAAAAAGCACCAATGGATTGAATTGTCAGAATTGTCATTTGAACGCAGGTACGGTGATTTTTGGCAATAACTATGGATCAGTAAATTCGCTTTATCCCAAATTCAGGGCAAGAAGTGGAACAATAGAAAACTTATATAAAAGAGTAAATGATTGTATTCAAAGAAGTTTAAACGGAACTGCAATTGATTCTAACAGCAAAGAAATGCAATCAATTACAGCGTACATAAATTACATAGGATCCGACGTAGAGAAAGGTAAGAAAGCCGTGGGATCAGGGTTTAAAGATTTAGGGTATCTCGACAGAGCTGCCAATATTAAAAATGGGATGGCTGTTTACGAAGCTAAATGTCAGAGTTGTCACCAGCCCGATGGTAAAGGAATGCTGAATGCAACAAAGAATGAATTTATTTATCCTGCTTTATGGGGAGATCATAGTTTTAATGACGGCGCAGGTTTGTATAGAATCAGCAATTTTGCCAAGTATGTAAAATATAATATGCCCCAGGGTACAACTTTCAAAAATCCTGTACTTTCTGATGAAGAAGCCTGGGACGTTGCCGCTTTTGTGAATTCACAGCCAAGGCCCCATAAAAATGTTCCGAATGACTGGCCCGATATTTCAAAAAAACCTGTGGATCATCCTTTTGGCCCTTACTCGGATATCTTTTCGGAACAGCAGCATAAATATGGTCCTTTTAAACCTATCGCAGATGCGCAGAAAAAAAAGGAGACAGCAAAAAAATAACCATGACTAAAAATAGAAGAGACTTTTTAAAGAAAATAGGGTTGATCAGCGGAGCAGGTCTTGTAGCAACTTCTCCTTTGCATGCTGCAATGTCAACATCAAAAAAAAATGAGGAGCTGGATGAGGAAGAGAAAAAAAAATCCTTCACGATAAAGATTCTGCAAACTACAGATGTGCATTGCCAGGTTCATCCTCATGATGAATTGTTTTGGGAAAACGAAAAAGCTGTTTTTAGAAAAGCAGGAGGCTATGCCTTTTTGAGCAGTTATTTTGAGAAAGAAAAACGCGATAATCCCCATACTTTTCTGATAGATACTGGCGATATGTTTCAGGGGAGTGAGTTGTCTGTGAAAACAACCGGACAAGCCATGGTTCCTATTTTGAACGAAATGGGATATGATTTATTCCTGCCTGGGAACTGGGAAGTGATTTATTATAAAAAAGCAATGCAAACTTTATTAGGTGCCCTACACGCTCCGAAAGTTTGTGCGAACATGTACCATGATCTCGGTGAGGGAAAAAGAGGGGAATTGATTTTTCAGCCGTATCATATCTGGACAGTCAAGGGAATTAAAATAGGATTTATCGGGTATACCGATCCGTTAGTACCCATAAGGCAATCACCAAATTATTCAAAAGGGATCATTTATTCCAAACCTGAAGAAAATATTGCGCATTATATTGACACTTTAAAAAATCAGGAGCAGTGCTCCTTTATAATTGTTGTAGCACATCTTGGATTATCACAGCAGCTAAGCCTTGCCGATATGGAAGTATGCAAAGGCGTTGATTATATTCTGGGAGGAGATACACATGAAAGGGTTCGTATTCCTATTCAATGCAAGTATGCTAAAGTAGTTGAACCCGGTGCTTTTGGATCCTTTGTTGGCAAACTGGAACTGACTGTAAAAAACGGCGTTATTGTAAAAGATGAGTATCATTTAGATGAAATCAATACAGCTACATTAACCCCATCAACAAAAACTACTTCAATCATACAGCAAAATGAAATTGCCTTCTCCGAGGATATTTATAAAATTGCTGGATACAGTACCATTCCCTTGTACAGATATTTTGTGGTAGAAAACCCTATTGATACTTTGGTTTTAGATTCACTTAAATGGAAGCTCCCTGAAATAGATATTGTACTATCCAATGGTTTCAGATTCTGTCCTCCGAGAGTTACCCCTGATGCAACAGGAAATATTCCCATTACTAATGGTTATATCTATGATATGTTACCTGTAAACAGTACCGTTAGAACTGCAAATGTTACCGGTAAGCAATTGACGGATTGGCTGGAGAAAGAACTGAATAATGTATTTGCAGCTACTGCAGCAGAGCGGCTTGGAGGATGGGTAGTGAAGTTTAAAGGGATGAGCATGGAATTTAATGCATTTGGTGAAAAAGGTAAAAGAGTAAAAAAAATACTTGTTGCTGGAGAAGCTATAATATTAGATAAAATATACAGTATTTGTGCTTGCGAACGTGATGGAGATCCTGTTGATATGTTATGTAGAATAAAAAATGTGACCAACGCGAAAAATACGGAACACTCTCTTCATTCGATAATGAAAGAGTACCTTTTGGCGAACAGTCCGGTATCGCCAGTTCCTCCACTAAGCGCTAAAATACTGGATGCGCCGCAATCATTGTTATCGCAGGTAACAGGGGTTGATTATACTTTCAGATAAAAAACAGGTTCATCCAGATTTTTTTCTTTAAGAATAAATAATTTAGTAATTCTAATCTAAACCCTGTTTATAACTTGTTATATTTGTTGTTAATTTAAATAAAATTTCAGTATGAGTTTTATAAATAGAAAAAAAGTATGGATTATAATTTTGTTATTATTATACGGAAACGCCTATTCGCAAGTGAAAGATATAGCATACTACACTGCAAAATCTCCTTTTGCGATGCCTATGGTTAAAGTGCCTATTTTTAAAAATAAGGTTTATTCAGTGTTGGATTATGGTGCTTTTCCTGGGGGTAAAACTTTAAATACTGAAGCGTTTGCTAAAGCAATAAAAACCTGTGCTGATGGGGGTGGCGGCATTGTTGATATCCCTAAAGGAATATGGTTAACCGGTCCAATTGAATTCATGAGTAATGTCAATATTCATACGAATAAGGGTACACTTGTTCAATTTACGGGTGATCGAAGTCAATATCCAATTTTCAAAGCAAAAGGGAGTAATTCTTTTGCGGTGAAGTCGCCAATCTTTGGAGACAATGTAGAGAATATTGCATTAACAGGGGAAGGCGTTTTTGATGGAGCTGGTGAAAGTTGGCGGCCTGTAAAAAAAAGTAAAGTAAGTGCTGCTCAATGGGCAAAGTGTATTGAAAAAGGAATCGTGAGTGCTGATGGAAAAGTATGGTGGCCAAGCGCAGATGCTATGAATGGAGAATCCTATTTGAATGATTTAAAAAATAACCCCAATGCAACGACAGATGATTATTTAAAAGCGAGAGATTTCTTGAGGCCATATATGTTTATGCTAAACAAATGCCGCAACATTCTGATTGATAGTATTGGGTTGAAAAATTCTCCCAAATTTGTATTTTATCCAACAAGATGTACAGATTTATCTATGACTAATGCAATCGTGTATAATGAAGATTGGGCACAAAACGGAGATGGTATTGATATCAGCGCCTGTAAAAATGTTGTCATCTTTAATACGATGGTTAACGCCGGAGATGATGGCATTTGCATGAAAAGCAGTGCCAGTAATAGTGATACGGCAGAGGCGCAATTGCAAAATGTACTTATTGCAGGTTGCACTGTTTTAAAAGGTCATGGCGGATTCGTAATTGGAAGTAACACCGACGGTGGAATGAAAAATATTTTTGTAACAGACTGTATTTTTAATGGAACAGATATTGGTGTTCGTATTAAAAGCAATATTGGCAGGGGAGGAAACGTGAGGGATATTTATATTGACAATATCAGGATGGATAATATTATTCATGAAGCAATTTTATTCAGTACTTCTTATGATGATAAAACAGTGGGCAAGTCAAGCAGCACTTCTACTGATCAAAAAAATATAAAAGTGCCTCATTTTAATAATTTTCATTTCAGTAATATAGTTTGTGGATCAGCAGATAAAGCTATTTCGATTGCTGGCTTAGAAGAGCAACCTTCTCATGATTTGTATTTTGAGAATATGGAATTGACTGCGAAAAAAGGGTTTGATGCCACCGATGCCAATAATGTTTTCATGAAGAATGTAAAGATTATTTCTCAAGACCCTGTTTTTACGTTGACGCGTTCCTCAAATATATTTGCAGATGGGATTCCATTAAAATAACTATTCATTTCAAGTTGAAATATTTAGGAAGGAGACCAATCAAAGAGTGGAGCTAGTAAAAGAGGTTGCTTTATTTTTTTGATTGATTTTCGATGAAGATTACGTTTGGTAACGATTGCGTAAAAATATTCAAGTTGATTATTAGATACCTCCTTAAAGTTGAGTAATATTACCTCAAAATAAATACTCAATTGCTTTGCAGAACTTGGCTTTTTCAAAACATTTCATATTTATCCACATAATAGGTTGGAAAAAATCGGATTGTTTTTATGTATTAATTAAATCTGCGAAAGGAAATTGCTTGAAAAATGAAAAAAAAGTCCATTCTTTTTAAATCTGATTCTCCTGAAAATAATATTATTCATTCTATATTTATGCAATTCAACTGCATCTCTTTAGGAAAAAAAAAGTTTGCTAAGCGTCTTGGTGCTTTTCTTGTCTCACTTGTTTTTTTTACTACAGGTTCAACGAAAGTGAATGCACAGTTGTTTGAGCAAACATTCAGTTCTGGGCCGCTTACACCTTCTATAATCAGCAATACAGCTGCTACTAACCCTTCAACTTATGTAAATAGTGCTGCCCCGAATAATGGACAGTTTACATTTCTTAGTTCCAATAGTCTTTCAACTAGTATTTCTATCAATAGTGCAGCAAAGTTAGAAATTGTCAAAACAACCAAAAATGGATATTTCATGAGAAATTTTCCTTTCCCTGGCTTACCTACATCCTTATTTTTTCGTTTTGATTTTAATGTTGAAGTCGGAATAGCTGTTACTGGTAGTACAACATTCAATGTTTTTATTGGTGATGATATATCAAATAGTGGGAGTTCTCCTTCGGCTTATCATACAAACTTTAGAATTGTAGCGAATCCTTCAAATCCTTTAGAGTGGAAGGTTGATGGTACGGTAAACACATGGGTAACTGGTTCGCATACCATAATAGTTGCTGTGAATAATAGCGGAGCATCTTTAAATTACCTTGCCCCAAATGGATCATGTGAGTCAGTTCTTGATGATACTTATGACATATGGGTTGACACAGTTCTATATTCTGATAATAAAGTTTCATTAGGAGCTTCAAATACACAAGGGTTAAGCAAATTTGCAATCACTTCAAACTCTGGAAGTAGCACTACATCAACAATTGATAATATTTTAATTGACCCTATTCCGCCAACTCCAACAGTGTTACCTGAAACTCCAATAACAGGAGGCGGTGTGGGTTTTAATGCCAACTGGACGCCGGTATCTAGTGTTACAGGTTACTATATAGATATTGCAGATGATAATGCGTATACCACTAATTTAAATACGATTTATGTTTCAGGAGCTGCAACCAGTTCTTATACATTTTCCTCTTTGACTTTGGGTAACACTTATTATTACAGAGTAAGAGCTGCATCGCAATACACTATTGGTACTTACCAAAGTTGTAATTCAGCTACTGAATCAGGTTTTGCAAGCTCGGCATTGTCTTTCAGTACACAGCCTCAAAATATTTCACAATGTTTGGGAGTGTCAAATATTCTTAGCGTAAGTTCAACTCAAGCGATATCATTTCAATGGTATTCCAACACAATTAATTCAAATGCCGGGGGTACTTTAATTGGAGGAGCTACTGGTACAACTTATACGCCGTCATCGGCAGTTGCGGGAACGAAATATTATTATTGTTTGATTGGTAATGCTACTGTACAAATTGCTTCCAATGTTGTAACAGTTAGAGTTGATCAATCGCCAACATTAACTGGCGTTTCCCAGTCAAGTGCAGTATGCGGCGGACAAAATGCTACAATTCTTTTAACAGGATTAGTTTCAGGATCTGTAAACAAAGTGTATTATCATGTTGGGTCAGGCGGAGCTTTGCTTGCTGACAGTGTTTTGGAAACAGGTGGGGGAAATGGTAGTTTCTTGTTTATGACCACCAATGCAAATAATGGTCAGAACTTAGTAATTGACAGCATTAGATCATCATGTACTTCATTCTTTAATAATAGTGTAACCCTAACCGTTAATACCAGTCCTTCCAACTCAGCTGGAGGAAGTACAGTTACTGGTTG
Source organism: uncultured Bacteroidota bacterium (assembly GCA_903831575.1). Classification (GTDB taxonomy): domain Bacteria; phylum Bacteroidota; class Bacteroidia; order Chitinophagales; family Chitinophagaceae; genus Ferruginibacter. The sequence goes on from CAIKYB010000027.1 coordinate 96,057, forward strand.
TACTGTAGGAAATTTAACCTTAAGTGTGAGTGATCCCGGAGCAGGTTTTACCACAAACTGGTATGCTGCTGCAACAGGAGGAAGTGTTTTGTCGGGTGTTTCAGGAACGAATAGTTACACAACCCCAAGTTTTAGCAACGATACTTCAGTAACGTATTATGCACAAACTTTCTCTGCAACTACAGGATGTTCATCTCCAACAAGAGTGGCTGTAAACGGAAGTGTTACGATACCAGTTTTTACATTAACGAATTCAACTTTGTACAGTCCAGTACCCGTATCGCCTTACACTGTAAGTCTGCCTTACAGCTTTGCAACATCCGGATTAAATCAGTACAGCATAGCTTGGACGAGTGCAAATGCAACAACAGCTTTATTCCCACCAGTTAACAATGGAACCCTACCAGCAAGCCCTGTTTCAATAACATTAAATGCTAATGCTGTTGCAGGTCAAACTTATACAGGTACAATTACTGTCAGAAATTCATCTACTGGATGTTCTACGGCAGCGATACCTTTTACAATCGTAGTATTAAATATTCAAGTTGGAGATTATGGAAGTGTCGCTACAGGAAACTGGACAGCCACTACAACCTGGAAAATGTATCGTTCTACAACTGGAAGATTTGATTCAACAGTAACTGCCGCACCAACTGCTGCAACAAATATTTGGATCATAGATGGATATACAGTTACAGCAAATTTGGGAGGTTCTTGTAAAACCATACATGTATTAAATGGCTCATTAATTTCAGGTACTAATGTTGCAACTAATCAGAATTTGTCAGTTGCAGGAACTATTCTGGAAGTAGCTGCAGGGGGATATATAGGTACAACTGGAGTGGATGACAATGCAGATGGTATATCATTTAGTTTTAATAGTGCAAATACTACCACTACAATTTCAGGAATTGGGGGTAGAATAGACGTATCAAAATTTATCATTGGTGGTATTAATGCAAATGTTGTTATTGATCATGATATTACAGTGCATTTTCATGGTGCTTCAAATAATGGTTATGGCGCGGCCTTATATGCTAATGCGACAGGCGTTAATGTAACTATTAATGCAGGCAGAACCCTAACCATGGCTAAATGGGCAAGTATTTGCAACTCATCGGCTCCTTTAACGAACTCAGGATCAACTTCACTAAAATTAAACGTAAATGGAGTGTTGAGTTTTCTTCCTGGTGCACCCATAGGTCATTCTGGAGCGCAACAAACCTTTCCTTCGAACAGCGGTTTCTTATGTTTGAATACGACTAGTACAAAAGCGGATACTTTAAATATTGGTGCAACAGGAATGGTAAATGTTACAGAATTTTATCCAAATGGAATTGTCGCTAATGGATCTATAGGAACTGGTAATTTGTCATTACTAACCGTAGCTACAAATGGTGTTTTCAATATTGATTCTGTTGCTGATTTTAGAAATCCATTACAAACAATAACTGGAGGTGGTTCTTTTTATTTAAGAGGGACTGCATTAATTCGAATTGGCTCTCTTTTAGGGATCCCTTCTACAGCAACTGGTCACATTCAAACAACAACTCGAAATTTTAGTACTACTGGCAGGTATAGTTATGATGGTATCGCAGCCCAATTTACTGGTGATGGATTGCCTTCATTTATCGGGTCTTTAATTATCAATAATACAAGCAATACCAGTTTGACTAATGATGTTACAGCAATTGACTCTATAAGACTTACTGCAGGCAAATTAATATTAGGGTCTAAAAATGCAATTACAGCTATAGTGAAAAATGGCAGTTCGGCAACATTTGTTGTTACTGATGGATTGGGAGCATTGAAAATAAAAAACGTATCAAATACCGATGTATTTTATCCTGTAGGCATAAGTACATCAGCATATAATCCTGTTACAATAAACAATATAGGTACAGTCGATAATTTTGCTGTAAAAGTTGCTACAGGAGCTCCTGCTGGTATATCTTCTTCTCCAAGATTAGATTCTGCCATAAATCGGAATTGGAGTATTGTTGAAGATGTTCAAGGTGGAAGTAATGCAACGGTAACACTTCAATGGGTTCCAGCTGATGCTAATGCTGGTTTTTTGAGTAATTATTGTGCAGTACTTCATTCTAATGGAACGATAATTGACAATGCAGGATCAGTTGGTCCTGCAACTGGTGTAAATCCTTACGCAAAATATGGTAGCGGTTTTACAAGTTTTGTATCAACAGATAAATTTGGAGTAAGTACGTCTCCGAAAAAATTCAGAAGTAGGCAATCAGGTTTGTGGAATGAAATAGAGTCATGGGAATTATATAATGCAAGCGGAAGTTATTCGCCATCAGAAGCTGATTATCCTTCAGTAAATCCTTATGATGTAATTATACAAAATACTCATACTATTGCTACCTTAAGTGGAACATTTCCAATTGTCGGGAATATTCAAATTGATGGTTTGTTGTCCTTATTATCTGACGATATCAGTGTGTATGGCAACTGGAACAGATCAGCAACAGGAGGCTTTGACCACAACAATAAAATAGTGAAATTTGTAGGGGCAACTAATAGTACTATTGCTGCGAATGGCGCTGTGGAATATTTCCCTTATTTAACTTTGTCTAAATCATCATCTGCGAATACCCTTTCCATCTTGGATAATGTAAATATTGGAAAACAGTTAACTGTAACATCGGGTGCACTGGCATTGGGTTCTAAAGATATCACGCTGCAATCAAATGCATTAAATGGAACCGCAAGTTTTGGTGCAGTAGGTGCATCAGGCTTACTAACTTATGGGACGGGAAGATTTATTGTAGAAAGATATATATCAACAGGAACGGGTAGTGGCCAGCATATAAAATCATGGCAATTTTTAGCAACACCGACAAACGGCGATAATCAAACAATTAAAGCTGCATGGCAGGAAGGTGCTATTTTACAATCAGATAATCCTAATCCTGGTTATGGTACTCAGATTTCTGGAACAGGTTCAGGCTTTGACGCTTCTTCTTTCTTACCATCTTTAAAAACCTATGATGCGACAAATAATTTATGGGTTGGAGCTGGCAGTACTTATAATGAATTGTACAACAAAAAAGGGTATATGGTTTTTGTACGGGGGGATCGGGGTGTAAGTTTTGGTCAAGCAGCAACTCCAACTAAACTTCGTACAAGAGGTAAGCTTTTTGAGCCTGGTAATGTTGCTCCTGTAGATACAGTTCCAGCTAATTCATTTCAGTCTGTTGGTAATGCATATGCATCTCCAGTCGATTTTTCATTATTGACAAAATCAAACATTGATAATGTGTTTTATGTTTGGGATCCATTATTATCAGGGACTAGTGGGTTTGGGGGTTACCAAACTTTAAGCAGTACTAACGGTTACCTACCAATGCCTGGAGGGACAGTTAGCTATCCTTTAGGTAAAGCAACTAAAATTATACAATCGGGTCAAGCTTTCTTTGTTCATAATGCTACTTTGTTAAACGGAACACTTTCGTTTTCTGAAGCAGCAAAGCTGGTAGCGGATAGCAGCAGATTAGTAAACAGGGTGCCTGTGAATCTAAATGATATTGTAAAGCTGACCACTTATTTATTAGATGTAAATAGCGGCTCCATGAATTTGCTTGATGGGAATAGTGTTGTATTTGATAATGCTTACATCAATAATGTAGATGAGAACGACGCGATTAAGATTTTTAATCCTGGAGAGAATATTGGGTTGTCAAAAAATAGCCAAACACTTGCAGTAGAAGCAAGAAATGAGTTAGCCTCATCAGACACTATTTTTTATTATTTATCAGGATTAAAGCAAATGAATTATCAATTAAAGTTTGTTCCGCAGTTACTTGCTTCATCATTGTTATCAGCGGAGCTAATTGATAATTATTTAAATACACGAACTGCTGTAAGTTTAAGCGATACAACAAACTTTGATTTTTCGGTAACTTCTGATTTATTGTCTAAAGATTCAGGCAGGTTTATGCTGGTATTTCAACGCGCCACTACTGCCTTACCTGTTACGTTTGTATCTATCACGGCTAATCGCAATCAAGAGCATAACATCAGTGTAAATTGGAGTGTTGAAAATGAAATAAACATCAGCCATTACGAAGTAGAGCGCAGTAATGATTCCCGGACTTTTGATAAAATTGCTACCCAAGCCGTGGCTATAAATAATGGAGGGTCTGCAACTTATTCTTATTTGGATAACAATTCATTTTTATCCGATAATTTTTATCGCGTAAAAGCTATCAGTCAAAATGGGCAAATTCAATATAGTAAAATAGTAAAAGTCGCATCAGGCAACAAACAACCTTCAATAAGCATTTACCCCAATCCTGCAACAGGAGGACAAATAAATGTTTTATTCGGAAATCAACAGCCGGGCATTTGCAGTATTCAATTGATGAATATGCAAGGGCAGGTATTGTATGAAGACAAATGGCTTTTAAATGCTGCCGATCAGCGTCATATTATAAAATTAGGTTCAAAGCCTGCGACAGGTGTATATCAATTAAGAATAGCATTCGCAAGTGGTGAAACACAGGTTTTGAGCGTAAATGTCAAATAGGTTAACGCCTCATTTGCCAATAAACTTCAATTCTTTAATAATCAATTATTTAAATACCCTTTTCATATGTGTTTATAAAAATGGTATTCTCTAAATTTTATTGGGAACGATTGCATAAATAGGCGGGTTCTACATGTCCTTAAAATAGTCGTTTTTTGATAACTTACGCCGTTATTGCTAACGAGGTTAGCTATATTATTATTAATCACTTTTTTGTCTTGATTCAAATGCATGCTATGAGAAAAATAAGATTACTATTTTCGATTTTTACAACCAAAAGCCAATCCGTTTTTTTGAGAACAAGCGCACTGTTAATGATAGCAGCGATGAGTGTTTTTTTAATTGCTGGTAAAGCTAAAGCCCAGTTTACTTCAACTTGGGGATTAACGGCAACAACGCTTAAAACTTCCGCTGTTGCTGGAGTTCAAGCTGCAAATATTATTGCCGGGGATATGGTTCCAGGGACCAATTTTGCTACTCCAGGTTCGCATAATACGAGTGGTTATGAATGTGCTCAAACAATAGGCAATTGGCCCAATGTTGCTACTGATAATTATAATATCGATTTTCCCATCTCTCCAGTAGGGTCAAATGATTTGACGATAGCAGGAGTAGTTTTCGATGGTAAAACTTCAAATAGCAGCGGTGATAATCTGGCGAGTTTGGCTTATCAAGTTGATGGAGCGGGTGCATGGACTAGTTTTGGTGCTCCCATAACTATACCAAGCGGTGGTACAACTCTTGGTATTTCCTTTGGGACCTTAACTACAACATTTGTAAATGGACACACTTATAAAATGCGTATGTATATCTACGCTGCTGGTACTTCAACCAACTCTGGACGTAAAGTTTTTATCAAAAATTTAATTTTATCAGGTTATACTGTACCTGGAGGTCCGCCTCCTTCAGTGTTAACAACAGCTGCAAGTGCAACAGGTAGAACAACTGCAACTGCCAGTGGAAATATTACTTCTCCATCTACATTGGGTGTTACAGCGAGCGGATTTTGCTGGGACATCAATATTAACCCAACGATTGCATTAAGTACTAAAACAACCAATGGGCCAACAACAGGTGTGTATACTCATGCTATTTTAGGGTTGACTGCAGGTACATTGTATCATGTTCGTGCATATGCAACAAATGCAGTTGGTACTTCTTATGGTGATGATGTTACTTTCACAACAGACCCTGCGATTGTGCCTGTTTTAACAACGTCTGCAACAAGCAACATTAACATATTCTCTGCAACCAGCGGAGGTAATATTTCTGATAATGGTGGTAGTGTCATATCTGCAAGCGGAATCTGCTGGAGCACTTCACCCAATCCTACAATAGCGAACAGTATTACAACAGACGGAAGTCTTTCTGGTACTTTTGTTAGTAATATCACGGGGCTTTTGCCATCAACAACTTATTATGTAACCGCTTATGCTACAAATGCTGTTGGTACAGGTTACGGAAATCCACAAACTTTTACGACGCCGGCTCCTTCTCCAACTTTGATTATTTCAGCAGCAGGAACTGTGCTTAGTTTTGGTTCGATTTTACAAAATACCACTTCGCCCACTCAGACATTTAGTTTAACAGGATTTTATTTAAGTCCTGCTTCTGGGAATATTACAATTAATGCTCCCGCAGGATTTAGAGTTTCCTTAAACAGTACTACTGGGTTTGCTCCATCTATACAGTTACCCTATACCGGTAGTGCATTGTCCAGTACTATTATTTATGTAAGATTTGCTCCAACTTTGGTTAGAGATTATAATGATAGTGTAAGAGTTGTTACTACAGGATCTTCAATGGTTTATGTGAATGTTACCGGAACGGGATTGCCTGTAGGGCTTCAGTCTGGACAGGGCTTCAGCAATAAAGGGAAAGAATTTTGGGTTGGATATGGTGCATCGGAAAAAATGTACGGCGATAACAGTCAGGATTTAAGATTCACATTTTACAATAGTAATAATGCTCCAGCAACTGTAACCTTGTCCATACCAAATCATCCTACATTTGCTCCTGTTAGTTATACAGTTCCAGCAAATGATGCGATTACTACTAATGCAGGTGATTTTCCAGAGAGTGGAACAGATGATGCAAGATTGGTGAATGAAGGTGTTTATACAACGGGAATTAAGATAGTCAGCGATACACCTGTTGTTGTTTACTGTCATGCTATTACAAGCTCTGTATATGCGGCATCTGTTCTTTTCCCAACTCCTACCTTAGGAAAAGAGTATACGTCTCTCAATTTTAATCAAAGAAGTAATAACTCGGTTGGAAAATCTTATTTGTTTGTAGTAGCAACTGAAGATAATACGACTATAGAGGTAACATTACCAACTGGAGTAGAAACAGATACACATGCAGCGGGATCTACATTTACGCAGTTATTAAACAAAGGAGAGATTCTTAATTTGTTTGGGAAATCAATCGGTCATCCAAATTTGTATACCGGCAATGATTTGTCTGGAACAATTGTAAAATCAATCAGTACAACTGGAAGCTGTAAGCCGTTTGCGATGTATTCAGGAAGCAGTAAAATTACAATTGATTGTGATAATGGAAGCAGTGGTTCAGGAGATAATTTATTCCAGCAGATGTTTCCAAAACAAGCATGGGGAAATAAAGTTATTGCGATTCCAACATTGCCTTTGATTCATAATCACTATAGAATATTGGTTGGCGATCCATTGACTGTTGTAAAAAGAAATGGCGTTGCACTAACAGGAATTATCAACAATAAATACTATGAGTATTATAACGATCTTGGAACAGTAGATATATTAGAAGGCGATAAGCCCATCATGGTTGCTCAATATATGACTACTCATGGAGAATGTAATAATGCTGGTTCAGTAGGTGATCCGGATATGATTTATTTAAGTTCTATACAACAAACCATTGATACGGTTTCCTTTGTTTCTTCTCCTCTTGGAACTTCAGGAGGTCGCGCGCATTATTTAAATGTAGCCATACCAACTGCTGGAGTATCTACATTCAAACTGGATGGCGTGTTGCAATCAGCAGCATTCGCTCCTTTGGCAAATGACCCCTCAATATCTTATGCTCAGTTGTCTGTTGCAGAGGGTTTCCATAATATTAATTCTACTTCAGGTTTCAATGCCACTGCTTATGGCGTTGCAAACGATGAAAGCTATGGTTATAATGCCGGAACCAATGTCAAAAATTTATTAACAGGATTTTCTTTACAAAATCAGTTTGGAACAGGAACGGCGAGTAACGCTTGCCGTGATAATGAGTTTTTTGTCAGAGTAACTTTGCCTTATATGCCAATAAGTATTACCTGGGATTTCGCTGGAAATACTAACCTTTCACCTAATGCAGCTTTCATCCAGAGCAATCCTGTCCCTGAAGATAGTTTTGTGGTGAATAACCAGACCTTATATGTATTTAAAAATCCAACGCCATACTTGTTTCATGCTGTAGGATCATTACCTGTACTGGTAACAGTAATTAGTCCAATTCCAGATGGTTGCAATGGAGAACAAAAATTCAGTTTTAATGTAAATGTGATTCAAAGTCCTACAGCAAGTTTTGATTTGCCTGTGATTAATGGCTGTTTGAATCCTCCAATACAATTCATTGATAATTCAATTGGCAATGGTATGACATTGGATTTATACCAATGGAATTTTGGGGACGCTGGAAGTGGTGCAAACAATACATCAACATTACAAAGTCCTACTCATACGTTCTCTACAGGTGGAACATTTGTAGTTTCTCAGAGAGTAATTACGTTAGAAGGTTGTTATGATGATTCTACCTCAACCATTGCACTTTCAGACAAACCTGCTGCGGTTTTCAATATGCCATTAACCGGATGTCAGGGACTGCCAATAACTTTTACTAATTCATCAACAATCACATCTGGTAATATCAGTCAATGGAATTGGAATTTTGGAGATGGCTCTGCTGTAGTAAATGCTACAAACGGTAATGCACAAACGCACACATTTGCCACTACAGGTCCGTTTACTGTTTCACTTACTGTAGTTTCATCTACAGGTTGCACTTCAGATGCAGTTACTCATTCCATTGCCATCAGTGCTATACCAACAGTAACATTAAATCCGCTATCAAGTGTTTGTAATAATGCTGCTTCATTTGCGTTGACAGGCGGATCTCCTGCAACGGTAAGTGGTGTAGGAACAGGGGTGTATTCTGGAACTGGAGTGAGCAATGGTATTTTTGATCCTTTAGTTTCCGGATCGGGCACCTTCCCCATAACATATACTTATACCACTGCTGCAGGTTGTCAGAATGCTGCAACAGCAAATATTGTAGTTAATCCATCACTTACTTTATCTGTAGCTTCATTAACGGCACCAGTTTGTATAAATGATGCGCCTAAAACAATGGTGCCAAATGTTGCCGGTGGTGTATTCGCAGGGCCTGGAGTAACAGGGTCTTCTTTTAATCCATCTACTGCAGGAGTTGGAGCTCACGCTATCACATATACATTGCCAGGAAACCCTTGTTCTGTTCCTGCTGCATTTACCATTGATGTTCATCCAAATCCAACAGTAGATGCGGGAACATCACCAGTTACTATTTCAAATGGTACATCAGTAACGTTAACGGCTACTGCCAGCGCAGGTACCTATTTGTGGACACCAGCTTCAGCATTAACTTCAACTTCAACCTTAATTACAATAGCAAACCCCTCAAGTGATATCACTTATACATTAACGGTAACAAATACCTTTGGTTGTAAAGCGAGTGACGATGTTGCCATTACTGTACTTGGACCTTGCCTTGATCCTTCTCCTGTATTTACACCGAATAACGATGGTAATTATGATGTTTGGGTCGTTTCTCAGGGAAGTTGTGTAAAGCAATTGAAAGTTGATGTTTACAATAGATGGGGCGGGCTTGTCTATCATTCAGATGACTATAGAAACAATTGGAACGGGACCTGTAAAAACGCTGCGTTGCCAGATGGTACTTATTACTATGTGGTAAGTGCTACTTTATCAACTAACAAACAGGTAGTATTAAAAGGCAATGTAACTATAATGCGTTAATTAAATTATTGAAGATAAAACAAAGAGACATGCGATATAAAGTATTAAGAACATCTTTACTCCTCATTACATTATTGACATTTAATAACGTAATAAAATCACAGCAGATTTTTAAAATAAGTCAGTTTGTGCAACATAATTATCTCTATAATCCTGCAGCAGCTGGCGCAAATGAGGAAGCGTCAATTGGGCTTGCCTATAGAAAAATGTGGTCAGGTATGCCCGGAGGCCCACAAACTAATATTGTATACGGCGATAAATATTTTTCAAAAATGAAAACTGGATTAGGCGTTGTTTTATACAGCGATAAAACTGGTCCAACAAGTAGAACAGGAGGTCAGGTTGACTTGTCATATAGTATAGATTTCGAAAAAGGAAGAAGATTAATGTTTGGCCTGGAAGGAATTTTTATGCAATATCGAATCAACAAAGAATCATTTGCACATTACATTCCCAATGACCCATTATTATTAAGCAACAGTTCAGAAATGAAAGGTGACGCAGGCGCAGGGGTTTATTACCGCTCTTCAAAACTTAACCTTGGGTTTTCAGTTCAACAACTTATGCAATCAAAACTGAATTTTCTTAAAACAAGTAGTAATTCGGAAGGTAAATTGTATCGCCATTATTTTGTTGGAGGTCATTACAATTGGAGAACCGATGAATCAAATGTGTTGATTCCTAATGTCATGATTAATTTCGTTCCAAATTTGCCTGCAGAGGTTGAGTTGGGAGTAAGATTAGAACACCAGGATATATTATCTATAGGGGTTAGTTATCATTATCATCAAGGGTTTAGTGCATATACGGGCATAAAGGCTTATAAGAAATTAGCTATCGGTTATGCGTTATCGGTATATAAAACTCCCCTTGGTGTTTTTGAAGATGGGGGAGAGGCTCATGAGTTTTCATTAAGATATTTCTTTGCTAAGTAGTAACAACGATTTGATTTTAATTATAGACCTATAAATAATTGCTTGATTCATATTCCATGTTTTACATAAAATCCAATAAATTTTTAAGCTTCATTAATAGAAGCGTTTGCTTGTCAATCCTATTTTTAGTTTATTTCAATACCAACGCACAAGACTTTTCTAACAGAGGTACTGACTTTTGGACGGGCTATGGTCCGCACGAAAAAATAAGCAGTGGTAATAGTGACATGACTTTGTATTTTACTTCAGACAATGCGGCTACTGTTACAATTTACATCGGGAATGCTCTTTTTCAAACTTTAAATATTCCTGCAAATTCTATTACCGCTTCAAATAATATTCCTGAAACAGGAGCTTCAGATGCGCGCTTACAAAATGAGGGTGTATACATTAACAAGGGGATTTATATACATAGCACAAGCCCTATAGTTGCTTATGCGCAAATTTGGGGAAGTCAGGTAACGGCAACGACTATCCTGTTTCCATTAAAAACGCTCGGAAGAAAATACACCTCCTTAAATTACACCCAGGTTTCCAATGCAACGGGTATGAGATCTTATGTATTTGCCATTGCAACTGAAAATGGAACGATCATAGAAGCAAAGCCTTCTGCAGCAACATCTACTGCATTACCTGTTGGCAGCTGGACATCAAGGACTTTAAACAAAGGAGACGTTTGGCTGATTCGTGGTGCAGCTGATAATACAGATTTGACTGGTACGCAATTTCGGTCAGTGGCGAGTGCAACAGGGGCTTGTAAACCCATAGCCGTTTTTGCGGGGAGTCAAAAAATATCAGTTACTTGTTCAAGTTCATCAGCATCAAGTGACAATCTCTTTCAGCAATGCTTTCCCGTTGCAGCTTGGGGAAGAAAATTTGTAAGTGCTCCAACAGCAGGATTAAATTATTCCAATAATATTTACCGAGTAATGATTAATCCCGACAGTATGTCTACTGTTGTGAAAGTAAATGGGATATCATTGCCTGGATCAGTGCCTGGCTTAAGTCCTGTAAGTACACCACTAATAGTTGGAGCTCCAATATCCATGACCGGTTCTTTGTATTATGATTTTGTAACTGCTGTGCCGATTAAAATAGAAACGACTTCCCCTGTAATGGTGGCTCAATATCTTACAAACAAAGACAAATGTGGTAATAGCTTTGGTTCAGGAAGCGATCCGGATATGGTTTATGTCAGTCCTGTAGAACAGACGGTAGATTCCATTATTGTTTCTCCAGTTCCAACCAGTAATAATGATGCACTCAATTATATCAATGTAAATATTAAGACAACAGATGTCGCAGGATTTTCGATTAGAAATCAGGCGAATGTTATTGTGCCGGCAATTTTTCTGCCAAATCCTGCAGACCCTACTTATTCTTATGCTCAAATTGTACTAACTGCGGGGTATTCCACTGGTGTTTTCTACAAATTAAAAACAATTACCGGAGGATTTAATGCCATTGCCTATGGCTATGCTTCGAGTGAAAGTTACGCTTATAATGCAGGAACGAATGTGAGAAATCTGAATCACTATTTAACCAGTACAAATCCTTTTAGTGCGAATCCGGTGTCCAGAATATGTAAGAGTACGCCTACAAGATTGTCCGTTACCTTGCCATATATTCCTTCTTCCTTTACATTCGATTTCTTTAATAATATTCATATTGCACCTAATGTTAGTGTAACAAGAACAGCTCCTGCTGTAGACAGTACCTATATTTTAAATGGTACAACATTGTATGTATTTTACCTGCCAGGGCTATACAAATTTGATTCATTAGGGAATTATCAGGTTCGGGTTTCTTCAAATAATCCATCCCCTGATGGATGTAATGGCTTAGAAGAAGTTAATTATGATTTGGAAGTGACTGGCGGACCGTTAGCAAGTTTTACTACTTCATTCTCAGGTTGTGCATCAAATGCAGTTACGTTTTTAAATACGTCTATTGATACACTTAACACTATATCTCTTTATGATTGGCAGTTTGGTGATGGCTCAGGGTTATCAAATGCATCGAATCCGAATTATACCTATACAGGAGCAGGCCCTTATGCTGTTCGTTTCAGAGTAATTAATAATGACGGGTGTTATGATGACACTATAAAAATTTTGAGTTTTCAAAATGTGCCCATTTCGAATTTTGGATTTACCGGAATTTCATGTGTGAGTAATACCATTTCCTTCAGTGATTCATCAACTATTTCCAATGGATCTATTGTAAAGTGGACATGGGATTTTGATGATGGAAGTCCTTTATTGATATCAAACACTTCTGTAAATCCAACTCATGTGTTTACTGCTGCCAGAACGTATAGAGTGAAACTAACGGTAGAAAATGCAAGCGGATGTTCAGTTACCCATTTTGAAGATGTCGTGATTGGAAATATTCCTTTTGCAAATTTTGATTTGCCTGGAAATGTTTGTTTGCCCAACTCAGCGACATTCAACAATACGTCAACGGTTAGTGGCGGAGGTGTATTGACATATACATGGGATTTTGGTGATGGCTCTTTAATAAGTACAGCTACAAATCCGATTCATAATTACATTTCAACAGGCTCATTTCCTGTGAAACTCACCGCATCATTAGGTACATGTAAAAAAGATACTACCAAAACTTTCAATACATTATATAAGAATCCAATTGTAAAATTTGGCGTGAAGGCTGAAAATTGCATCAATACTTTAACTGTTGTTTCTGATAGCAGTACTTCACAAAACTCTCTTATCAATAATTGGAGTTGGTTGATGGATGGTGCGGTAACTTCCAATTCGCAAAACGCTTCTTATTCTTTCTCAACAGTAGGCCCTCATAGTATAAAGCTGGTTGTAACTACAGATAAAGGATGTGTAGATTCATTAGAAAAAACAGTAACTATAAATCCATTGCCAGATGCGGTTTTCAGTGTTGTGAATCCGGCATGCGAAACAAAATTAGTTTCATTTACAGAAGCTTCTGTACCTAATGCAGGCAGTATTGTAGAATGGGACTGGGATTTTGGTGATGGTGCACATCAAGTGTTTACAAGTGTAACAACGGTTAGTCATATTTATCCAGCCGCAGGTGTTTATCCGGTTAAACTTGTTGTTAAAACAGACAAAGGATGCTATAGCAATACTGCTCCACAAAATATCACCATCAATGCAACTCCTTTAGCTGGCTTTGATTACTTACCGTTAAGCCTATGCGCACCAGCAAGTGTGAATTTGAATAATACAACAATAATCGGCGATGGTACAATTACACAAGTTGCCTATTCATGGAATTTTGGAAATGGGAATACAAGTATATTGTCAAATCCTGTCATGAGCTTTCCAAACGGAGGACAGTTTCCTGTTTTACTAGTTGCAACAAGTGTTGCAGGATGCGTTGACAGCGCATCAAATACTATTGATGTGTATTCATTGCCCAATGCCAGTTTTAATCTAGTGAATGCAGGAAATGTTTGCAGTAATAAACCATTAACAATACAAAGCAGTTCAACGCTTTCAGGATTTGGCAGTATAGATAAAGTAGAAATATTTTGGGATTATTTAAATAATATTTCAGCTGTTACTATAGATAATAATCCATTGCCCAATGAAAACTATAATCACAATTACGCAACATTTGGTTCTCCATTGATTAAGCAGTATCGTGTTTTGGTAAGAGTATATAACGGTAACTCCTGTACTAAGGATTATTATCAGGATATAGATGTGCATGCTGCCCCTGATATCAATTTCCCTGCTTTAAATGCAGCATGTCAGGAAGTGCCTGTATTTACTTTAACAATGCCTATTAATAATAACCCCGCATTAATAGGGATAGGATTATTTTCTGGAACGGGCGTTACTTCAGCTGGTGTTTTTAATCCGGAAATAGCCGGTAGCGGAATTCATCATATTCTATATACATTTACTGGAACTAATGGATGCGAGGATTCGGCTTCTCAACAAATTGAGGTTTATCCAACACCAATACTTAACTTTCCTCCTTCATTTAATATATTAGAAGGAGATGCGGTGCAATTGACCCCTAATGTTTTGCCGGCTAATCCAGCCAATTACAGTTGGACTCCTGCTGATTATTTAGATGCGGCCAATCTTTTAACGCCAATTTGTAAACCCACTCAAGACATAACTTATACCGTTTCTGCAATTTCTGCGAACGGCTGTAAAAATGAAGATCTGATTATTGTGAAAGTAGTGAAGGATTTCATCGTCCCTAATACATTTACACCTAATAACGATGGTATCAATGACAAATGGATTATAGAGAACCTATCTCTTTATCCCAAGTTTCAAATTCAAGTATTTGATCGTTATGGACAAATTGTTTTTGAATCAAAAAACTATTCAAATTGGGATGGCAAATTTAAAGGGAAGCCTTTGCCTGCGGGAACTTATTATTACATTATAGATCTAGATGGACAGAGAACAACAAAAAAAGGATACGTGACAATAGTTAGATAGTTGATTGGTCATTAGTCTTGAAATATTGATAAAGTGCTTGAAATAATTTAAAATAAACCATGATGAGAGTATATCTATTAGTGCTGTTTTGCTTTTTGGGGTTATCAAATGAGGCCTCTGCTCAACCCTATAATTACACATTAGAAGGGTTTGATGATGTCGTTGCTTTCCCAGCTGCAAGTATGCAAACGGCTACAGTTGCAACTACTTATATATCTTCAACAGGGTTATGGACCATTTTTAAGGGATACCCTGTAATAGGTTCTGATCCTTGTCTTGATGATGGCGTTAACAGAGCGCTAAGATTACCTAGTGGCGCTGCGGCTTATGTAGTATCCCCAACTTTAACTCAAGGGGTAGCTACGATAACATTTAATAATAAAAGAACCAATAAAATATTTACTTATTACACTTCATTGGATAATGGAGCAACCTGGAGTGCCGGTGCAAATATTACAAGTCCACTCACTGCATGTGGCACCATGACAATTACAATTAATAGTGGTGTTATCAATAGAATTAAGATTGCAAATAATCAGGCTAATGACATGGGGATTGACAATCTGTTGATCACTAGTTTCACCATAAATCCTCCATTAGTTACTACCGCTACCGTTAGTGCTGTTACAGCTGTTAGCTCCTCATGTGGTGGCAATGTTACTGCAGATGGTGGGGCGCCTGTAACAGCAAGGGGTGTTTGCTGGAATACTGCAGCCAATCCAACCATTGTAAACTCTATTACAAATGATGGCACTGGTCTTGGAGCATTCAACAGTTCTCTTGCTGGTCTTTTGCCATCTACAACTTATCATGTTAGAGCTTATGCAACTAACTCATCAGGTACCGGTTATGGAGGTGATTCTGTATTTACAACTTTACCACCCTTGCCAACTATTACAGTTAGTCCATCATCACTTTCTTTCGGAACTGTTTACCAGGGTTCTTATTCTTCAGAGCAAACCTATACCGTTTCTGGAATTTTTCTAACACCTGCTGCAGGCAACATAACTATAACAGCTCCTGCGGGATATATTATTTCTACAACAAGTGGAGCAGGGTATACTTCTACACTTACTATTCCATATTCTGGAACAACATTGTCACCAACAGTAATTTATATCAGATTCTCTCCTCCAACTAATGGCGCATTTAATACAACTATACTGCATAGTGGCGGTGGAGCTCCTTCAGTAAATCTTATCGTTACTGGCATAGGATCGTTATTGACATCAGCGGGTAACTTAACCAATATGGGTACAGATTTTTGGACAGGATATGGATTTCATTCAAGAATGGTAAATAATGACGCTACTAACGGTTCCTGGATGTCATTATATATTTCCGCAAAGCAAGCAACAACTGTTCGTGTATCCTTACCCGGTATAGCAGATCCTACATTTCCAAGAATCGTTAATATCCCTGCGAATTCATCAGTAGAAGTTACCAATTTTCCTCAAGGCAATTTTGGAGTTAATAACGATAATCCTACAAACTTGCCTGATGCGAGATTGTATTTTACTGGTACAACACCCCGAGGAATACATATAGAGAGTTTGAGTGGTGTTCCCGTTGCAGTTTATGAACATACTTATGGTAAAGATGCAGCTGGTGCGATGTTACTTTTCCCGACGAATACTTGGGGAGCTACTTACAATGTTTTGTCTTTGGGGGGTAAATCAAATAGTGGTTCTCCAAATTCCTTTTTCTTTGTAATGGCATCAGAAGATAATACAGTTATTGAAATCACTCCAAGTGCAAATATTATAGACTCTTCATCAAACAGCTTATTTAATACGAGTACTACAACTAATATAAAATATCCTGCAAATACTCCTTTCACCATTACCTTGAATAAAGGACAGGTATTCAATGCAATGGGTGAGCTTGTAAACGCTGTAGGGGCTGATCTTACCGGTTCTCTTGTAAGGTCAGTCAACTGCGATAAAAAAATAGCAGTGTGGGCTGGTAATGGCAGAACATTTGTAAATACTACTGGTTGTAGCGTAAGTAGTGGTTCAGATAATATGTTGCAACAAATGTTCCCACGTGTAGCCTGGGGTACAAAGTATCTCACCACTCCAACAAAAACGATGGAGTACAGTATATATAAAATTTGTGTTCAGGATCCTACTACAAGAGTATGGGTTAATAATCCTACTCATACAACTCCATTAACTGGTTTGGTTGGTGCTTTTTATTATCAGATTGAGAATAACACCTACAATTTGATTGAAAGTGATAAGCCAATAATGCTAATTCAATATGTTGTTACTGGCGGCTGCAAAAACAATACGTTTGGGAATAACGGAAATGGAGATCCGGAAATGATTATTCTTAGTCCAGTACAACAAGCCATCAATAATGTTTCAGTGTTTTCTGCCGGAAGAATGACCATTTCAACAAATGGAGCCAGTTATATAAATGTAGTCATAAAAAATGGCGGTATTCCTAGTTTTAGATTAGATCCAACAGTTAATACTACTCAAATGGTGGATACAGGAACATCGAGTTATGGAACCACATCAATATATGGATCGTCAACGCTTATCCCAATTGCAAATGCATTTAAGTTGCATCCTAACGATCCAGGATATTCATATGCAAGATTTAGAGTTTCATCTAATCTATTTCATAATCTATTATCAGACACGGGGTTTAATGCAATTGCTTATGGTATGGCTCAAGGAGAAAGTTATGGTTTCAATGCAGGTACTGCAATCAAAAATTTATCTGCAATTGTTCAGACCATCAATCCATTCGATTCTGTGAGTGGAACCAAAACATGCCGGGGAAATCCTGTTACTTTACAAATAGCTGTTCCATACCTGAGTTCTCAAATTACATCTATCAACTGGGATGTTACAACCAATAGCAATATTTCACCTAATGGTTCATTTCCTGTATTTAATCCAGTGCCTATCAGAACTTATGTTCAAAATGATATTACTTATTCTGTATTTACTTCGCCTACTCCAATTGTATTTAACGCAACTGGTGTTTTTCGTTTGACTGCAACTATTTCAGGAACATTTTCAAGCGAATGCGGTAATTCGCAAGTAGTACCGATTGATATGGTAGTCATTGCAGACACGCCGCGTTTTAAAATTGTTACAACAGGTTGTTCAAGCACTCTGGTAACTTTTACGGATTCTTCTGGCGTATACAGTGGGAATAATATTGTTAAATGGCTATGGAATTTTGGAGATGCAACAACGTCAACCGTGCAAAATCCACCGCAACACAACTATCCATCTATTGCTGTGTATAATGCAAGTCTTCGTATCATTAATAATATCGGATGCTTCTCTGATACATCTGCACTGATTGATCTTACAGGAGGCATCAAAGCAAAATTTGGAGTTGCACCAAACGACACTATTTGTAGCACAACAACTGTATTTTTTTCTGATACTTCTTTAAGTTCAGGTGCTTATGGTCCAATAACAGAATGGCATTGGGATTTTGGGGAAGGTGCGCCGGTTGTTGCAATAACAAATGCTAATCAATCACACACCTATAATACTTTAGGAAATTATTTTGTGACCCTTCAGGTGAAAACAAGTAATGGATGTTTAAGCAATATTTTTAAAGATACCATTGTTGTTAATGCTACACCTTCAGTTTCGGTTACTGCAAGTTTAAATACTTGTTTGAAAGATAGTATACAATTTACCGGCAATGTAACCTATCCGGGAACAGTGTCTGAATTTCACTGGAATTTTGATGATTTGTCTTCTGGGGCTAACAATACAAGTCTTATTCAGAATCCTAAACATCTCTTTTCAACTTCAGGATTACATAATGTCAAGTTTTATGTGGTAGCTCCGGGAGGTTGCAGCTCTAATATTTATAATCTTCCTGTAACTATTCAGCCTCAGCCAACAGCCGCTTTCAATTATACATCACCGGCTTGTGCTAAAAGTGCTGTAACTTTTACTGATTTATCCACTCCTAATGCAGGCACAATTACGGAATGGAACTGGGATTTTGGTGATGGTGCTACCGAACTACATTTGAATGGAAATTCTTTTACGCATCAATATTTGACTGGAGGAACTTACAATATTAAGCTAACGGTTAAAACAAATAACGGTTGCTATGATGATTCTATAAAAGTAATTACAGTTAATGCAACTCCTGAAGTGAAATTTACGTTGCCCGGAAATTTATGTTTGCCTAATGCCTCTGCAACATTTACAAATAATACCACCATAAATGACGGCACAATTGCTACTGTAACATATTTGTGGGATTTTGGAGATCCTTCATCAGGAGCTTTGAATGTTAGCGCACTACAAAATCCAATACATATTTACAATGCAACAGGAAACTATTCAGTGAAACTTACAACTACAAGTGCTTTAGGTTGTGCTCATGATACTACTATTGTTTTCAATGCAATCTATCCTGCACCACTTGCTGTGTTTACCCCACCAGTTCAGGTATGTATGAATGACAGTATTCAGTTTGCAGATCAAAGTACTCCTGCTGGCGGCATCAGTTCGTGGAGCTGGAATTTTGGAGATGGAGGAGTCGCAGGTACATCTGCTTTGCAAAATCCTAAACACAGATGGAATACAGCGGGTCCATTTACGGTTACCTTAACTGTTACTTCTTCTTTCGGTTGTTCTTCAATATCAACAGCACAATCTTCTCAACTTATTACTGTTAATACAGCGCCAACTATTTCATTAAATACAGCTTCTGCAACAACTACACAATCATTGTGTTTAGGAACCGCAATTACGAACATTGAATATAATTTAGGAGGTAGCGCTACATCCGCAACAGTTACAGGTTTGCCAGCTGGTGTCACGGGTTTGTATGTTGCTGGAGTATTTACCATTTCAGGAAGTCCTAGTTCAGGAGGGATTTATAATTATACTGTTACAAGTGTAAGTCCTTGTACGAATGTCTCTTTGGGAGGCACAATAACAGTTCAAACATTGCCAACTATAAATTTATCTTCAGCTGCAGGTACAGACAATCAATCCGTTTGTGTTAACACAGCCATTGCGGATATAACTTATACATTGGGTGGAAATGTAAATGGAGCCGTGCTATCTGCCGGGAGTCTTCCTGTGGGAATAACGGGTAGTTTTAATGCAGGAGTATTCACCATAAGCGGCATTCCAACTTCTACGGGAGTATTTAATTATACAGTAACGTCGGTGAGTACATGTAGTAATGTTTCAATGAATGGAACCATAACTATAAATGCATTGCCAGAC
This sequence comes from uncultured Bacteroidota bacterium, assembly GCA_903831575.1. Classification (GTDB taxonomy): domain Bacteria; phylum Bacteroidota; class Bacteroidia; order Chitinophagales; family Chitinophagaceae; genus Ferruginibacter. The sequence continues at coordinate 116,274 of CAIKYB010000027.1, forward strand.
GCTAATTTTACTTTCAGCACGATTCGTTGTGAAGGAGAGGACGTAACATTTACTTATACAACAACAGCTGGAGCTGCTGCAATTTCTCAATGGCAATGGAATTTTGGTGATGGAACAGCAGTACAAACTCAATTGGTACAAGCAACAATAAATCACACGTATGTTTTGCCGGGCAATAATACCGTACAATTAAGTGTTACAAATATTAATGGCTGTGTTAGTCCTGTAAATACATCTCCTGTAGTTGTTACAATTAATCCAAAGCCAGTTTCTGCATTTAATTTTTCAGATGTTTGCCTTCCTGTTGATATTGCCACATTTACAGACTTGAGTACTCCTGTAGGGAATATAAATTTGTGGGAATGGGATTTTGGAGATGCAAGTCCAATTCAGACTTCGACTACTGCAGGTAATATAACGCATCAATATCTTAATGGGGGTGAGTATGATGTAACGTTGACAACAACATCATTGGATGGCTGTAAAAAAGATTCTATCCGAAAAATAAAAGCATTTACTCCTCCAAATGCATCTTTTACAATAAATAATACAGGAAATATTTGCAGTAATGTGCCTTTAGAAATTACCAATACCAGTAGTGGTTCAGCATATGGCAATATAAATCAAGTTGAAATTTTGTGGAATATTCCAGGAACAAATAATACAATTGATAATACGCCAACAGCTAATGAAGTTTATGCTCATTTATATCCTTTGTTTGGAACACCTGCAACACAATCATACCAGGTTCTCATAAAAGCGTCTACAGGTAACAGTTGTATGGGACAATCAATACCTCAGACTATTACATTATATGCTGCACCGGATGTGATATTTAACGCAATATCTTCTGTTTGTGAGGAAGCTCTAAGTGTTACACTTAACTCTGCAAGTGATATCTATAACAATATCGGCACTGGCATTTATTCAGGATCAGGTATTGCAACAAGTCCAGTATTAAACCCTTCAACAGCAGGAGCCGGATCTCATTCCATCCTTTATACCTTCACAGGAAATAATGGTTGTATGGATACTGCTAGTCAAAATATTTTCATTTATCCAACACCTAAAATTGAACTTGGTGCGGATAGGAATGTCTTGGAAGGGGATCAATTGACTTTAGTGCCTGTTTTGTTATCTGGCTCTGGGCTTGTCTATTCTTGGACACCTTCTACTTATTTAGATAATCCTTTATCAGCAACACCCATTACCACTCCATTAAATGATATTAGTTATTTAGTGGACATTACTTCTATTGACGGATGTAAATCCAGCGACTTAGTTAATATAAAAGTGGTAAGAGACTTTATCGTTCCAAATACGTTCACTCCAAATGGAGATGGCATAAATGATAAATGGGAAATTGAATTTTTGTCTTTGTATCCAAATCATCATATTCAGATATTCAATAGATATGGCCAGGTGATTTTAGATACTAAAAATTACATTACGCCATGGGATGGAACATACAAAGGGAAGCCATTGCCGGCAGGAACTTATTATTATATCATTGATTTGGATGGATTAAGAGCTACCAAAAAAGGATATATAACGATAATAAAATAACAATTAGAAAAAAATTGAATTAATAAAAATTGCAAAGCAAAAAATGAAAAAGATATTTTATTTAGTATTTCTTATTCTGGGGTGTAAAATTTCAATTGCCCAACAGAAGCCCTATTACACTCAATACATTTTGAACAACTATATTCTCAATCCCGCGGTAACGGGAATAGAAAATTATGTTGATTTAAAAGTGAGCCGCCGCAATCAATGGAATGGATTGGATGGAGCCCCTGTTACTTCATACATTACCATTCATGGTCCAATTGGAAAAGCTGATAACAGAACAACTGCAACTTCATTTGAACAAACAGGCGATAATCCGTATAAATCTAAAGTATTAGAATCTTCAGAACCAGCAACAGCTCATCATGGAATAGGAATGACTGCCATTTCTGATAAAACAGGATATATCAATAGAACTACGGTGTGCGCATCTTATGCATATCATATGCCCATCAGTACTTCAACATTAATCTCTGCAGGATTTATGGCTGGAATTACCAACGTTAGTATGGATAAAAGTAAAATCGTTTGGGGCTCGTTAAATCCTAATGATCCTGCTATTGGAATTAATAGCGGAGAAATAGCGAAAACAATGCCTGAGTTTGGCGCAGGGTTATGGTTGTATGGTAAAGATTTTTTTCTAGGTACTTCAGTATTAAATATTGTGCCTGGGAAATTTCGTTTTGTGACAAATGATAAATATGGAGATAGTTTTCATCCGCATTTTTTTCTTCAAGGCGGGTATCGATTTTTTTTATCTGATGATATAAGCGTATTGCCTTCATTTGCTATTCAACAAATTTCACCATTGCCTACATTCATTCATGCTAATGTAAAAATGCAATACCAGGATTTATTATGGATCGGAGGCGGTTATAGAATAAAAGACGAATTGAGTGGAATGGCATTGATGACTGGCATTAACTTAGGGCATAAACTTAACATTGGCTATTCATACAATTCTTCTGTAAGCCAAAGACTAAATACTTACGTAGGAAATACCCACGAGTTTGTAATAGGACTTGTTTTAGGAAATAAGGGCAGTGATAGTTGTCCTAAAAATGTCTGGTAATTTTTACAAGATATTAAAATCGATTTTACTTATAAAAATGAAAACTAAAATAACGTGTAATTTATTTTTTAATTTTTCATTTGTGCTTACTTGTATAAACCTCATTTGTGTTTTATTTTTTACAGGATGTTCCACTTCCCAAAAAAGCAACATAGCCCAATCTGACAAAGAAATCCCTGATTCATTTTCTTTAGCATTCCCGGGAGCAGAAGGCTTTGGAAAGTATACAACTGGCGGACGTGGCGGTAAAATTATGGTTGTAAATAATCTCCATGATTTGGGTAAAGGTAGTTTTAGAGAAGCCGCAGAATCTACCTTCCCAAGGACAATTGTATTCGCCGTTTCTGGTACAATTCATTTAGAAAAAAAAGTAACTATTCAGGGGGATGTTACCATCGCTGGACAATCTGCTCCAGGTGACGGGATCTGTATAGCTGATAAATCTGTTGTTATTGGAGGTAATAATATTATTGTAAGATTTTTAAGATTCAGATTAGGAGATAAATATCAAAAAGGAGGAATGATTGATGGAAATGGTGGAGATGACGCATTTGGAGGAACTAAAAAGAAAAATATTGTAATTGATCATTGTAGTTTTAGCTGGAGTACGGATGAAGTTTTCAGTATTTATGCAGGCGACAGTACATCAGTGCAATGGAATTTAATTGCAGAGCCATTAAATTACTCTTATCATTTCGAAACAGGAGATTCCGATTATGAAAAACATGGATTCGGCGCTATTTGGGGCGGTATTCATGCAAGTTTTCATCACAATCTTTTTGCACATTGTAAAAGCAGAACGCCAAGATTCAATGGTATCAGGCATACAAATGAAGAGCATGTGGATTACCGTAATAATGTGATTTATAACTGGGGAATTAATAATGTCTATGCAGGAGAAGGCGGACGTTACAATATTGTGAATAATTACTACAAGCCTGGTCCATCAACTGAATCCAATAAAAGAGAACAGATTGTGAATCCATTTAAAAGAGCAGATATTCCTTTTGGGAAATGGTATGTGAATGGAAATTACGTTTATAGTTCTACGTTAGTTACTAATGAAAACGTCTTAGGGGTCAAATTAAACGAAGGAAACGAGAACGATTTAAAGGATGCAATTGTTTCTGCTGCTTTTCCTTATTCCCCAATTGCTACAGAACATGCAACTATTGCTTTTGATCTGGTATTGAAAAATACAGGTTGCATTTATCCTAAAAGAGATACGCTGGATCAAAGAATTATTAATGATGTTATCAATGGAACAGGAAGGATTATAGATGTTCAGGGAGGTTATCCGCATGGTACAGCATATGAACTTACCTCTAAAGCATGGCCAGATTTGAAACAAGCTCCGGCACTTTCAGATAGTGATTCAGATGGGATACCAGACGAATGGGAGAAATTAAATGGTTTAGATTCAAATAATCCAAATGATGCAAACGAATTTAAATTTCATAAGCATTACACAAATATTGAAGTATACTTAAATAGCCTTTTAAAATGAAAAAAACAATGTTGATTATTCTGGCAGGGTTGTCACTCGCTTTTATTTTGCCTGAAAAAAAGAAAATTAAAATTTGGATGTGTGGCGATAGCACCATGAGTATAAAGGAAACGAAAGCTTATCCCGAAACTGGATGGGGTATGCCATTTGCCTATTTCTGGGATACATCTGCAGTTTCGGTGGTGAACAAAGCCAAAAACGGAAGAAGTACCAAAACTTTTATTACTGAAGGTATTTGGCAATCTGTAATTGATCAAGTGGAAGAAGGTAATTATGTATTTATCGAATTTGGACACAATGATGAATCGAAAGAAAAAAAAGAAAGATACACCACATTGGAAGAGTATAAAGCTAATCTTGAAAAGTTTATAAATGAAACCCGAGCTAAAAAAGCTATACCTGTTTTGTTTACTCCAGTAAGCCGCAGAAAATTTGATACAGATGGTCATGCTTTTGAAACACACAAAGAATATTCAGCAGCAGTAAGAGAGGTAGCAATAGCACAAAATATGCCATTGATAGATCTCGATAAAAAAACAATGGCGCTTTACGAGAAGTTCGGAGTAGAAAATTCTAAATTATTATTTCTGCAATTGCAACCAGGAGAACATCCCAATTATCCTGATGGCAAAGAAGACAATACACATTATGGAGAATTAGGCGCAAGGTTAGTAGCACAAATGGCCCTGGCAGAATTGAAGGTTAAATTTCCGGAACTTAATGACATGCTTATAAAGCCTGTAAAAAAATAATTCATGAGGAGTACATTATTTTTCTTTTTGCTGCTGATAACATTTTTTTCATTTGCTCAGAAAAAAATAACAGTAGCTAAGTTCGGCACTGCAGATTACAGAACTGTTCAGGAGGCTTTAGATGCAGTTCCTTCAGATAATAAAAATCGGATAGTGATTGATATTAAAACAGGGGTTTACAACGAAGTTATTACAGTAGATGCGAGAAAAAACTTTGTCACACTTCAAGGCGAATCAAAAGAAAATACTATACTCTCATTTAATAATCATGCTGGCACTAAGCTGGAAAATGGCGACACGTTGAATACATGGACTTGCGCATCTACATTTATTTATGGGAATGATTTTCATGCAGAAAATTTGACCTTTCAGAATAATGCAGGTTTTACTGCAGGGCAAGCTGTTGCTTTAAGAGTTGAAGGGAACAGAGCTTCTTTTGCAAATTGTAAGATGGTCGGTTTTCAGGATGTTTTATTCTTAAGTGGAAGCGGCGTTAAACATTATTTTGCTAATTGTTTTATTGAGGGGACTACTGATTTTATTTTTGGCGCAGCTACTGCAGTATTTGAAAGTTGTCACATCCATTCTAAAAAGAATTCTCATGTAACGGCAGCTTCAACAAACAGTATCATTCCTTTCGGATTTGTTTTCAGAAACTGCAGATTAACTGCTGACAGTAACATTAATAAAGTCTCTCTTGGTAGACCGTGGAGTCCCACAGCCAGTGTCACTTATTTGAATTGCGAAATGGCTAGCCATATTATTCCGGAAGGATGGAATAATTGGAAGAATCCAATGAATGAATTAACAGTTAGATACGCAGAATATCAAAGTAGTGGTCCGGGTGCACATGAAGAGTCGAGAGTGAAATGGAGTAAACGACTTACTGATCAGGAAGCAGCATTATTCACCAATGAAAAAATCTTAGGCAATTGGAATCCCGGCAAACTATAAATAATTCACCTATCAATACAGCGCTTTGTTCAATTGGAATGAGCGGTATCGTATTTCATGCGCCATTTATTGAGGTGAATCCTGATTTTCGATTGACTGCAATTTTGGAAAGAACAAAAAATATTACAATTGAAAAATATCCTCATGCAAAGCAATATCGAGAGTTAGATAAAATGCTTGCTGATGAAGATATTGAATTAGTAATTGTTAATACGCCGAATGTTACCCATTACGAGTATGCCAAGAAAGCATTGTTGGCCGGAAAACATGTAATTATAGAAAAGCCATTTACCCCAACAATTGAACAAGGCCTGGAATTGATTGAATTGTCCAAGAGACAAAATAAAATACTATCAGTATATCATAACAGAAGATACGACAGTGATTTTCTCACTATTCAAAAAGTTATTAAGGATCATTTAATTGGTGAGATCAGAGAAGCCGAGTTTCATTATGACCGATTTGATGAAAATCTTAGTTATAAATTACATAAAGAAAAAAAAGAAAAAGGGACAGGTTGTTTGTATGATCTTGGCTCACATTTAATCGATCAGGCGTTAACGTTATTTGGCATGCCCGAATATATTTTTGCTGATATTTTTATAATGAGGCCCATATCTGAAGTAGATGATTATTTTGAACTCTTACTTTATTATACAGATTTCCGCGTACGTTTAAAGGCGAGTTACCAGGTACGTGAAGCATTACCAGGTTTTGTTCTTCATGGAAATAAAGGATCATTTATAAAATACAAAGCAGATGTGCAAGAAAAAAATTTAATGCTTGGGCTCCTCCCTGATACTATAGAATGGGGTAAAGAGTCCATAGAATCTTTCGGGTTGCTGCATACTGAATTAGATGGGAGTATTGTCAGACAATCGATCGAATCCCTACGGGGTGATTATATGAACTATTATAATTTGATGTATAAAAGTATTCGTTTGGGAAGCCCCTTACCGGTATCTGCTGAGGAGGGATTAAATGTGATCAGGATAATAGAAGCGGCATTTAAAAGTAATGAAGAAAAAAGAGCCATTAAACTCATTTAGAAAATGAAAATAAAAAACCAGTTTAAACTGAGTGGTATAATTATTTTTAGTTTATTTTTTAATACAGCATTCTGCCAAAATGCAGTTTATGAAAATCCGATTATTCATCAGGATTTTAGTGACCCTGATGTGATAAGAGTAGGGGATACATATGTGATGACGTCATCAAGTTTTAATCATGTGCCTGGATTGCCCCTTTTAACTTCAACAGATTTAGTCAACTGGAAATTGAATGGATATGCTTTGAATCGGTTGGTTCCCGAAGATTACTATTCCAATGTTCGTCATGGTTGTGGTGTGTGGGCCCCTTCAATACGTTTTCATCAAAATGAATTTTATATCTACTATCCCGATCCTGATTTTGGTATCTATCTGATAAAATCAAAGAGTATCAATGGCCCTTGGTCAAAACCCATTTTGGTTTTAGCAGGAAAAGGATTAATTGACCCCTGTCCATTATGGGACGATAACGGTAAGGCATACATAGTACACGCTTATGCAGGAAGTCGCGCTGGTATCAAAAGTATTCTTGCAGTAAAAGAGATGAGTGCTGATGGATCAAAAATAATTTCAGATGGAAAAGTTGTGTACGACGGACATCAGGATGACCCAACTGTGGAAGGTCCAAAGTTTTACAAATACAATGGCTACTATTACATTTTTGCACCTGCAGGAGGTGTTGGTACAGGCTGGCAAATTGTTTTGAGAAGTAAATCTGTTTATGGACCCTATGAAAGGAAAGTGGCGATGAGTCAGGGACAATCTAAAGTAAATGGTCCTCATCAGGGCGCCTGGATTCAAACACAAAACGGAGAAGATTGGTTTATACATTTTCAGGATAAAGAGGTTTATGGCAGAATCGCGCATCTTCAACCAATGCGATGGGGAAATAATTGGCCTGTGATCGGAGTTGATAAAGATAGTGATGGTATTGGCGAACCGGTCATAAAATATTCAATGCCATCATCAAAAATTAAATCACTTGAAAGTTCATTCAATCAACAGGTTGCAATTGACGATTTTAATGAAGGGAAACTAAATGTAAACTGGCAATGGCAAGCCAATTCTCATGATGCCTGGTATTTTTTAAAGCCACATCAATTAAGACTTTACGCAAGATATTTTTCAGACAGTCTAAAAAATCTCTATGATGTTCCGAATTTGCTGCTACAGAAATTTCCGGCAGAACAATTCGAAGCTACCACTAAATTGACTTTTAATCCTTTGGTTGAAAATGAAAAATGCGGATTGATTGTTTTTGGTTATGATTACAGTTTTATCGGATTGCAAAAAATGGGCAAAATGATTTTTATAGTAAACAATACCTGTAAAAAAGCTGCTGCATCAAATCCAATTGAGGTTAAAGTATATGATACTGTCAAAAACAACCAGCCTGTTTATTTAAGAGTAAAAATGCTGGATGATCATACCTGTAAATTTAGTTATAGTTTTGAAGATAAAAATTATACAGAGCTGCAAGATGTTTTTATCCCAAAGCAGGGCAAATGGGTTGGAGCAAAAATTGGAATATTCGCCAATGGCGAAATAAAAAACAATGATTGTGGTTCGGCAGATTTTGAATGGTTTAAAATAAAAAAATAAATATGAAGAATTGTTTTTTAATGTTGGCTTTCGTCGCGCTTTATTATTCATCTCATTCGCAGAGTAAAGCTGAGAAAACAGTACAACAAAAAATAGTACAATTGAAATTAGCCATGATAAATGCAGATAGTGTAATGCTTGATAAGTTAACGACTGCTTCATTGAGTTATGGTCATTCTGGTGGAACCGTGGAAGGGAAAGATGCGTTTATAAAAAAAATAATTTCAGGGAAATCTGATTTTGTTTCTATAGATATTTCTGATCAGACTATTTTGATGTCTGGTAAAACAGCCGTGGTAAGATACCTAATGAATGCCAAAACAAATGATAATGGAAGCCCTGGGGAAGTTCATTTAAGGGTACTATTAATATGGCAAAAAACTCGTGGGGCATGGAAATTATTAGCAAGACAAGCCATAAAGTTAACATAATGAAAATTAGTATTTTTTGGCAAGGTTATCGGTATCGTTTGCGTAAATATATATCCTTATTTAGCCTTGACTCTATGGACAAAAGCTATAATTAATGGTATCTTGAAATTCGATTTTTATAAAAAAAATGATTGAAAATGAACAGGTGTATATATATAATATTATTATTGACAATCGTCTCCAACCTTGGCTTTACTCAAGTTAAAAAGCTCGAATCATTCGCCATTCCTAAGTTTAAGAAAGATACTTTTAATATTATCAATTATGGCGCTAAAGGGGACGGTGTTTTTCTTAACACGAAAATTATAAATGAAGCAATTGAGACTTGTACAAAAAAGGGTGGAGGATTGGTGCTGATTCCTTCAGGAATTTGGTTGTCTGGTCCTATCGTTTTGAAAAATAATGTAAACCTTTTTCTTGCTACTGGAGCTACATTGCTTTTTACCAAAAATTTCAATGAATACAAACTGGTAAAAACGAATTGGGAAGGGATACCCCAGATGCGAAATCAATCACCAATATCTGCAGATAATGCTGTGAATATTGCCATTACTGGGCATGGAATAATTGATGGTAATGGTGAGGCATGGAGAATGGTCAAAAAAGATAAATTAAATCCCAATCAATGGAAAAGATTTTTGGATAGAGGGGGCGTTTTGAGTGACGATAAAAAAACATGGTACCCTTCAATAAAAACTTTGAAAGGCACAACCTATGTTAACCCTGGTGCCATCAGTGAAAATAAGTCTCCCGAATTTTATGATAGCATAAAAGATTTTCTTCGTCCGAATATGGTATTGTTTACTTCATGTAAAAATGTACTGCTTCAAGGAGTCACTTTTCAAAATTCTGCAGCATGGTGTTTACATCCTTTAATGTGTCAAAATCTTACTGTAAAAGACATTATGGTGAAAAATCCGTCTTTTGCTCAAAATGGCGATGGCATTGATGTGGAGAGCTGTAAAAATGTTTTAATCGAGGAATCTATTTTTGATGTTGGGGATGATGCACTTTGTATGAAAAGTGGAAGAGATGCGGAAGGACGAAAAAGGAATATGCCCACAGAGAATGTTACTATAAAAGGATGTGCGGTTTACGCTTCTCATGGTGGATTTGTAATTGGGAGTGAAATGAGTGGCGGCGTTAGAAATGTGAATGTGTCTAATTGTACTTTTATTGGAACTGATATTGGACTTCGATTTAAAACAACACGTGGCAGGGGCGGGTTAGTGGAAAATATTTTTATCAAGGATATTTATATGAAAGATATTGTTGGCGAAGCGATTTTGTTTGACATGTATTACACAGCAAAAGATCCTGTGCCATTAGTTGGCGAAAAAAGAGAATTGCCGAATGTCGAAATAAAGCCTGTTGATGAATCTACTCCGAAATTCAGAAATTTTGACATAAGTAATGTGTATTGTAATGGTGCAGAAAAAGCAATATTCATCAGAGGTTTACCAGAAAAACATATCGAAAATATAAGGTTTAATAATATCAACATTCAATCAAGAGTGGGCATAGATATTCAGGAGGCCTCTTCAATTTATTTTAAAAATGTTACTGTTGTTTCAGAGGCTACAAATCCTGTGGTTGATATTTTAAACGGTGACGGGCTGTATTTTGACAAGTTGCATTACAATACTTCGTCAGAGAATCTTTTCAGAATCAGCGGACAAAAAAATTCAAATATTGTTGTTACGAATACTGATGTTTCGAATGCCAGGGAAAAAGTAAAGTTTGAATTTGGCGCAACCGAAAATGCCATTAAAATAAACTAGTGAAAAAAGGACTTGCCATATTTTTTATTTTTGTTAGTCTGCAGTCTAATGCACAGACTTATGGGCATGAAATAGCCACAACCGTAATGAATTTATGGAAAGATTCTTTTGCATTGAATGATAAGCCTGCCAAGTGGACTTACGACATGGGGGTTGTTTTAAAAGGGATGGAAGGTTTGTGGTTGAATACGGGCGATGCTAAATACTTCCATTACATTCAACAACATATAGATTTCTATCTTGCTGAAGATGGAACTATAAAAACATATAAGCAAGATGAATTCAATCTTGATAACATTAATAACGGAAGAATCTTGTTAATGCTTTATAAGGTTACTCAAAAAGAAAAATATCTGAGAGCGGCTAAGCATTTGCGCAATCAATTAATATTCCAGCCTCGTACAAAGGAAGGCGGTTTCTGGCACAAGAAAATTTATCCTTTTCAGATGTGGCTTGACGGCTTGTATATGGCGGAACCTTTTTATGCGGAATATGCTAGTTTGACTCACGAGGATAGTGCCTTTGATGATATTGCCAATCAGTTTATTTGGGCTGATTCGCATTGTAGAAATCCAGCGAATGGATTATTGTATCATGGTTGGGATGAAAGCAAAATGGAGAAATGGAGTCATCCAAAAACAGGTTGTTCTGCTGAAGCATGGGCCAGAGCAATGGGATGGTATGCGACAGCTTTAGTTGATGTGCTTGATTTTTTTCCAAAAGATCATCCCAAAAGAAAAGTGCTTCTGGCTATTTTAAGAAGAATAACAAATGCCATTCAGCAAAATCAAGATATTAAATCAGGCTTATGGTATGATGTACTGGGATATAAAGGAATACATAAAGAGAAGAACTATTTTGAAGCTTCAGCAAGTTGTCAGTTTGTTTATACTATGGCCAAATCTGTCAGAAAAGGGTATATAGCTGCTGATAAAATCAAGGTAGCTAAAATTGGATTCGAAGCCATTAAGAAAGCATTTGTCAAAATTAACAATAACGAGTATACGCTCACAGGGACGGTTAAAGTAAGTGGCTTGGGAAACAAGCCGTATCGTAATGGAACCTTTGATTATTACATGTCCGAACCGGTAATAGATAATGACCCCAAAGGGTTAGGGGTTTATTTAATGGCTTCGAATGAAATGGAATTAGTGCCAACACTTTCTTTGGGTAAAGGGAAGCAAGTGGTAATGGATAATTATTTCAATAGAGAAACCAAAAAAGACGCATTCGGTAAAACTATAGTTTTTCATTACAAATGGTGGGAGCGTGATAATGGTGGTTTTTCTTTTGTTAATCACATCATGGAGAAATACGGTGCAAATACTTCAACGCTGGATGCACCTCCTACAAAAGAAAACTTAAAGAATACTGCTGTGTATTTTTTAATCGATCCGGATTGGCCCAAAGAAAACCCCTCTCCAAATTATATTCTACAAGAGCACATTGATGCACTGTTTGATTTTGTAAATAAAGGAGGTGTTTTGGTAATGATGGCAAATGATAGCAATAATGTGGAATTTGAAAATTACAATAAATTGGCCGATAGATTTGGAATAAAATGGAATATTAATGTTCGACATGATGTAAAGACTGATCAATTCGAACAAGGTAAAGTTGACTTAACACAAGCCGTTTCTATTTTTAAAAATGCTAAAAATGGGTATATCAAACAGTTGTGTACACAGGAAATAAAAAAACCTGCAAAATGGGTGTATGCAGAAAATAATGAAATATTAATGAGTAGTTCTAAAATAGGCAAGGGGACTGTATTTGCAGTAGGTGATCCCTGGTTTTACAATGAATATATAGATGGTCGTAAGCTGCCGAAAGAATTTGATAATTATCGTGCGGCTGAAGATTTGATTAAATGGTTGTTAACGCATGTTAGAAAGTGATTAAAATAGTACTATACATATTTATAACATTTTGCTCATTGGTTTCAATGGCGCAACATAAAATCGTAGTGGACCAGTCTGGCCATGGTGATTTTGTTACTATTCAAAGTGCTATCAATAGTCTGAAAGATTCAAATAGGGCATCAAGTTTGATATTTATTCGTAATGGTATTTACAATGAAAAAATCTTTATCGAAAAAAACAATATTGTACTAGAAGGTGAAAGCAGAGAAAAAGTCATTATCATTCAATCTATTGCCCGTGATGAATTCAGGTGTAATCACGCTGATGATTGGGGCGTTGCTACAGTAAATGTAAACGGCAATGATGTTACTTTGAAAAATCTATCGGTCAAGAATAACTATGGTTTTGATGCTAAAGAAGATCTCGTAATAGAGTGCAATAATGATACAACGCATAAAAAATCGATTAGAAAATCTGGTCATCAAATGGCGTTGCGAACGATGAAGGCTACACGATTCAAAGCATTGAATTGTTTGTTCAGTTCTTTTGGAGGAGATACGGTGAGCCCTTGGAATACAGATAACGGAATGTTTTATTTCAAAGATTGCAGAATCGAAGGTGGGGTTGATTTCTATTGTCCTCGCGGATGGGCCTGGGCCGAAAATTGTGAGTTTTATGCGTACGGCGGCACAGCAAGTATCTGGCATGATGGGAGTAAAAATCCTGATAGTAAATCTGTACTTGTTAATTGTAAGTTTTCTGGTTTTGATGGTTTTTATTTAGGACGTTATCACCGTGACGCACAAATGTTTTTACTTGATTGTGCTTTTGATGAAAATATGAGAGACAGTTCAATTTATCATGTACCTAAAAGTAGCGAAACGCCTTTTGGGCATAGAATATATTTCTACAATTGTCATAGAAATGCTGGAGATTATATTTGGATGAAAAATAATTTACCCACGGAAATTGACCGTAAAAATATTGGTGTTGATTGGGTTTTTAAATCAAAATGGCACCCTCAAATAGATTAGGAAATATTAAAAGTATATTAAAATGAACTTGTCAAAAGCTGCTTTAAAAAAGATTTCAACTGAGGTGGAAATTCCATCAGATAAGATATTCGAATTGCCTGAAAAGGTGTTGCAATTTGGAACAGGAGTTTTGCTCCGTGCATTGCCTGATTATTATATTGATAAGGCTAATAAAAAAGGTGTTTTTAATGGAAGAGTAGTAGTGGTGAAATCTACAAGCAATGGTGATACTAAAGATTTCGAAAACCAGGATTGTTTATTTACCGTTTGTGAAAAAGGAATTGCTAATGGCAATATTGTTGAAAAGTATATCATCAATGCTTCAATTAGCAGAGTATTAAGTGCAAGTGCAGAGTGGGAAAAAATATTGGAATGTGCCTGCAGTAAGGATATGAGAATAGTAATCTCTAATACTACTGAAGTGGGTATTCAGCTTTTAGAAAACGATGATGTGAATCAACAACCACCTGTTTCATTTCCAGGAAAGCTTCTTGCATTTTTACACAAAAGATATCAAGTATTCAATGGTAGTCCAGAAAGCGGAATGGTTATTATTCCAACAGAGTTGATTGTTGATAATGGTAAAAAACTTCATGATATTGTATTGATACTCGCTAAACAAAATGGTTTGGATGATGCATTTATACATTGGTTACAAAAACACAATGCATTTTGCAGTTCATTAGTGGACAGAATTGTGCCAGGTAAACCTAATGCAGAAGAATTGGGAACAATTGCCGAAAAATTTGGTTACACCGATGAGTTGTATTGTGATAGTGAAGTCTTTAGTTTATGGGCGATTGAAGGGGATGAAAAAATTAAAGAAGCTTTGTCATTCGCACAATGTGATGAAAATGTAGTCATCCAGCCTGATATTAATTTATTCAGAGAGTTGAAATTGCGTTTATTGAATGCCACTCATACTTTCAATTGCGGCTTGGCCTTTCTCTCAGATTTTAATCTCACAAGAGATGCTATGCAAGATGAATCTTATTCAGCGTATGCAAAGCAATTAATGAACTTCGAGATTGCCACTTCAATACCTTGTGAAATTGATGGCGAAATAAAAAGCGATTTTTCTTATAAAGTGTATGAACGTTTTTGCAATCCTTACATCAACCATCAATGGATTAGCATTACTGCTCAATACACTTCAAAGATGAAGATGAGATGTCTGCCATTGATTAAGCAATACTATAAATTATTTAACAAAGTGCCCGTTAGCATGGCGACAGGTTTTGCAGGATTTCTTCTTTTTATGAAGTCGGTCAAATTTGATAATGGTAAATATTGGGGTGAACATAACGGCAAACCTTACCTGATAACAGATGATTCAGCTGGGTATTTTTATGATTGCTGGCAAAAATTTACACCTGCTCAATTGGTTACAGAAGTTGTTAATAATGAGTTGTTATGGGGCGCTGATTTGAAATCAATTAAAGGGTTTGATTTGGCAGTAACTACATTTTTAGAAAAAATGATTGATGAAGGAGTCGTAAAAATAATCGCATCATTGGAAAAGAAAACGGCATTAATATAAATACAGAAAGGGAAATGAAACAGAAAATTTTAAAAGTACATCCTAATGATAATGTAGTTGTTGCTTTAACCAATCTTAAAGCGGGTGAATTAGTTCAATGGAAAAACAAAGAATTTGTAATTAAGGAAGATATAGAATCAAAACACAAGTTTTTTGAATCGGATTTGAAAGCCGGAAGCGTAATCATGATGTACGGAGTTATAGTTGGCACTACACAAATGGATGTTAGCGAAGGACAATGGCTGAATACTACAAACGTAAAGCATGCTACAAGTGATTATGCATGGAAGGATGTGAAAATGGAATGGAATGCCCCGGACGTTTCTGCTTTTGCTAACAGAACTTTCAATGGATATCACAGAAATGACGGTCAGGTCGGGACCGCTAATTACTGGTTGTTTATCCCAACAGTTTTCTGTGAAAAAAGAAATATGGATGTCATTCGTGAAGCACTTCACAATGAATTGGGATATGCTGTTACGGATAAATATAAAGCATATACAAAAAGTTTGGTGGAGGCATATAAGAGTAATACCACAATTGACAACTTAACATTGTCTCCGTCAGCATCAAATAAAAATGATCGTGTGTTTGAAAATGTAGACGGCATTAAATTTTTGAATCATGAGGGTGGTTGTGGAGGTATTCGACAGGACGCCGCCGTATTAAGCAAACTATTGGCAGCTTATGCTAATCATCCTAATGTAGGTGGCGTTACGATTTTGAGTTTAGGATGCCAAAACTTACAAGTGTCCGACTTTGAAATGGATCTCAAAGCATTGAATCCCCATTTTGATAAACCACTTTTTATTTTTGAACAACAGCAATCTCAAAGCGAAGAACAATTGATCTCAAGCGCTATTCAAAAAACTTTCTCTGGGTTGATAGAAATCAATAAATTTAAAAGAGAGCCTGCGCCTTTAAGTAAACTAACGGTAGGCGTTAAGTGCGGAGGGAGTGATGGGTTTAGTGGTATAAGCGCAAATCCATCAGTAGGCTACTGCAGTGATTTGATTGTAGCTTTAGGCGGGAAGGTATTGCTAGCAGAGTTTCCAGAATTGTGTGGTGTTGAACAAGAATTGATAGATCGTTGTGTAGACGAAGCAACCGCGAATAAATTTATTCAGTTGATGAAAAGTTATGAAAAGACTGTAATTAATGCTGGATCCGGGTTTCATATGAATCCCTCACCAGGAAATATTAAAGATGGCTTAATTACCGATGCAATGAAAAGTGCGGGTGCTGCAAAAAAAGGTGGGACATCGCCGATAGTTGAAACCTTAGATTATACAGAAAAAGCCACAAAACCTGGTTTGAATCTTGTATGTACTCCAGGAAATGATGTTGAAGCAACAACTGGAAAAGCTGCCAGTGGCGCAACCCTTATTTTATTTACAACTGGTTTAGGAACGCCTACGGGAAATCCAATTTGTCCAACTATTAAAGTGTCTACAAACAGCAATCTTACTAAACGAATGAACGATATTATTGACATCGATTGTGGCCCTGTTGTGGAAGGAGAAAAAACAATAGAGGAAATGGGAGCCGCGATATTGGAATATTGCATCGAGGCCGCAAGTGGCTATGTAATACCCAAAGCGGTACAACTCAACCAGGATGATTTTATTCCCTGGAAAAGAGGCGTGTCCCTCTAAATAAATGATTAGTTATAAATAAATCAAATAAAAAATGAAACAATTTCTTGACGAAAACTTTTTACTCAAAAATAAAGTTGCAGAACAACTCTATCATGAGTTCGCTAAAGTAATGCCTATTATTGATTATCATAACCATTTGTTACCTGACCAAATTGCAAATGATATCAATTTTAGTAACCTTACTCAAGTTTGGTTGTATGGAGACCATTACAAGTGGAGAGCAATGCGTACGAATGGTATTAATGAAAAATATTGCACGGGCACCGCAGGCGATTACGAAAAATTTGAACAATGGGCGAATACAGTTCCTTATACTTTACGCAACCCTCTTTATCATTGGACACATCTCGAGTTGCAAAGATATTTTTCGGTACAAGAGCTTTTAGATCAGCATAGTGCAAAACGAATTTATGATCAGTGTAATGAGCTTTTACAAACACCTTCCTATTCAGTAAAGGGCTTACTTAAGCAAATGAATGTAAATGTACTTTGTACTACAGATGACCCAATTGACAACCTTTGCCATCATCAAAAAATAAGTGCTGATGACGATGGTACTCAAACAAAAGTTTTTCCTGCTTTCAGACCTGATAAAGCCATGAATGTTGATGAACCTGTATCATTCAATAATTATCTTTCTGCCCTTGAATCCGCATCGAATATCTCCATAACGACTTTCAATGATTATTTAGCTGCATTAAAAAACAGACATGATTATTTTGCTGAAAATAATTGCAATGTAAGTGATCATGGTTTGGAGGAAATTTATGCAGAAGATTATACAACGAATGAAATTGAAAGTATTTTTTCAAAGATTCGTTCTGGAGGCAATTTGTCCAATTTGGAAAACAGGAAATTCAAAAGTGCCATGCTGATTATTCTTGCAGAATGGGATTGGGAAAAAGGGTGGATACAACAATATCATTTAGGAGCAATTAGAAATAATAATTCAAGAATGATGAAGCAATTAGGCGCTGATACTGGATGGGATAGCATTGGCGATTTTTCTCAGGCTAGAGCATTGGCTAAGTTTTTAAATAAATTAGATACAGATAATAAGTTAACCAAAACAATTATTTACAATCTTAATCCCGCAGATAATGAATTGATGGCAACAATGATTGGGAATTTTAATGATGGTTCAATTGCGGGCAAAGTACAGTGGGGTAGTAGCTGGTGGTTTCTTGATCAGAAAGATGGCATGACTAAACAAATAAATGCACTCAGCAATATGGGCTTGTTAAGTCGTTTTATAGGAATGCTTACAGATAGTAGAAGTTTCTTGTCGTATCCTCGTCACGAATATTTCCGCAGAATTTTATGTAATCTCTTTGGTGAAGAAATTGAGAATGGAGAGTTGCCAAATGATATTGCATGGACAGGAAAAGTGATTCAGGATATCTGCTTTAATAACGCTGCAGATTATTTTAACTGGAAAGGAGTATTACAGCCTGAAAAATCGAAAATGATGGGTTAGTTTAAATAAGTTCAATTAGTACAAATAAAAAATGCCAGAATAATCTGGCATTTTTTATTATAGTTTGAGGATTGTTTCAGAGGTTTGGTAGGTTCAAGACATTTAAAACCCAACCAATCAACTATTTAACTAATTAACCACTTGAACCTCTTGAACGTTTGAAACTAATTCAACTTTTAAACACACTACCTCTGCACTCTTCCACTACCATCCCCTTTCATCAAATCTTTTACCTCGCTTAATGTAGCATGATTCAAATCGCCTGGAATAGTATGTTTTAGTGCGCTTGCTGCTACGCCAAATTCCGCAGCTTCTCCCATTGGCATGCCTGTTGCCAAGCCATAAATCAATCCGCTTGCGAAACTATCGCCACTGCCTACTCTATCAACAATTCTTACGTTGTATTGTTTAGTGTGGTAAAATTCACTCCCATCATAAACTAAAGCGCTCCATCCATTATCGCTTGCACTATGACTTTCTCTTAATGATGAGGCAATGAATTTGAATCCAAACTTTTCTTTCATTTGTTTAAATACATCTTTAAAGCCGTCTAAATCCAATTCACCTTTGGTGACATCGGTGTCTTTTGCTTTGAAACCTAAAGTGGTATCTGCGTCTTCTTCATTGCCGATGCACACATCTACATACTGACATAATTTGCTCATCACTTCTCTCGCTTTTTCTTTACTCCACAATTTTTTTCTGTAATTCAAATCGATGCTTGTTGTAATGCCTCTTGCTTTTGCTGCTTTTAATGCGGCTTCTGTTAATGCGGCAGCCTTGTCGCTCAATGCCGGAGTAATGCCTGTTGTATGAAACCAGGAAGCTCCTTCAAATATTTTATCAAAATCGAATTCGCTTGCATCTACATCAGCAATAGAAGCGCCAGCTCTGTCATATACGACTTGTGAGGCACGCATGGATGCTCCTGTTTCTAAAAAATAAATACCCAAGCGATCTCCGCCTCTGGCAACAAATTGCGTATCAACACCATAACGACGTAAATGGTTAATTGCTGATTGACCTATTGGATTATTCGGCACTTTAGTTACAAAAGTCCCATTTAATCCATAGTTACATAATGCAGCAGCAACGTTCGCTTCACCGCCACCGTAAGTGATATCAAAAGTATCAGCTTGTACAAATCTCTTAAAATCAGGAGTGGATAATCTCAACATGATCTCTCCTAATGTGACAATTTTCTTTGACATTTTAATAAAATTAAAAATTTAATAGTTGGTAAATACGATTTCGGATGTAAATATCAAACAACATCATTTCAATAGTAAAAATAAATACGGAAACGATTGCGTAATAGCTTTCCTTGCAAAGCAATGGCAACATGGATATTGTTAATGGAATCAGTTTGATCGTTATCTGGTTTCATGGATTAAACTTGTTAGCAGTCAAAATAAAATAGTGAGAAAGAAGAATTTCCTACAGGCTGCAAAAAATGTAGTTCAATAAAAATTATTTGAATTTTAATGAGATGCAAATTGATGATTAAATAATAAGCCAACGATTATACGTCATCGCTTTTTTATTGAAGACTCTTTGATTACAATTTTGCTTTCCATGATTTTAGTTTCAAATTCTTTTATGGGACGCTTGCTTTCAATGAGTTTTATTAAGAGCTCAGTGGCAACTTTTCCCATTTCAAATGCAGGTTGACATACCGCAGTTAAACTTGGACTAAACATATCTGTAAGTTCGGAATTGCTAAATCCTAAATAAGCAATGTCTTTATTTATTGATTTATAGTTTTTTATCACAGAAATCATTACCGTCGTAATTCTGTCACCTGCCGACAATATCGCATCAGGTTTATCTTTAGCATTAAATAATTCATTCACTGCTTTTTTTACTTCCTCAACATCCATCCCGCCATGGTCACAATGTTTCACAAGTGATTCTTTGTAGAGTAATTTATGATCTGCTAATGCTTTTTTATAGCCTTCCAATCTTTTTCTTGTGATAAATAAATGTGCGGAGCTTGTTATGTGACCAATGTTTTTAAAACCTTGTTTAATAAGATGTGTTGTTGCATCATACGCCCCCTTGAAATTATCACAAACAACTTTAAAAGTATCAATTTCATCAATTATCCTATCAAAGAAAACAATAGGCATCCCGCGATCGTGTAAAGATTTAAGGTAGCTGGAATCTTTTGTCTCGGAAGAGACAGAAATTAATAAGCCGTCAATAGATCGTGATGCCATGTGTTGAACAATAATTAACTCTCTGTCAAATGATTCATGGCTTTGAGATATGCTCACATGATAACCGCTTCCATAAGCAATGGATTCTATTCCGTTAATCGCCTGTGAAAAAAAGTTATTTGCAATCTCAGGAACAACAATTCCAATAGTATGACTTCTTCTTTCTTTTAAACTTAATGCGATTGGATTAGGATGGTAGTTGATTTTTTTGGCATAATCCTCTACTAATTTCTTCGTTTTGTCACTTATTTCATAACTGCCTCGTAATGCTCGGCTCACTGTAGAGGTAGATAGATTCAACTTTAGTGCAATATCTTTTATAGTTACCGATTCGTATTTCATTGTGTTCTAATTAATGTTAAATTTACATGTTTTTATCGAATTTTACAGCTATTTCTATCCGTTTGACAAGTACAATTTGGTATCGTTTGCGTAAATAAATGATTCTCGTTTTATTTTTGTCGAATAAATACTGCGTATACTTGTTATTCGTAAGTTAACGAATGCTTGATTTGATTTCTATTGTACATAAAGTTAATTGATAAGATATTAATCATCTTATTGCCTTACATTGAATTATCTCAACCATTGGGTACTTATTTTATCACTAATTAGAAAGATATTTTAAAACACATTATCTGTATGAAAAAAGCATTTTTGGGTTTGGCATTTTTTTTGTTTTCATTGATTTCATTTTCACAAAACAAAACGGTCACTGGTAAGGTAACCGACTCTGCAGGAAAACCTTTGCCTTCTGTAACAGTTGCCATTACTGCAAAAGGATTCAAAAAATCAATCCAGACGGACAAGGATGGCAATTTCTCGGCCACCGTTACAACCAATGATAAATTATCAGTTACTTTTTCATCTTCTGGGTTTAAATCAACATCTGTTCTAACGGATGGTAATTCACCTATTCAAATGAATCTGAAAAGAGAAGTGGTAGTTATGGAGGAAGTGGTTATTAATGTCGGATATGGAACATTGAAAAAGAAAGAACTTTCAAGCTCTGTGTCATCCATCACTGCAAAAGATTTAAAAGATGTGCCGATTAATTCCGCTGCAGAAGCATTGAATGGCAGACTTGCGGGAGTTACTGCAACAACTGCAGAAGGTTCGCCTGATGCAGAAATAAATGTAAGAGTGAGGGGTGGGATGTCAATTACAAACGACAACTCTCCTTTGTATATTGTAGATGGAGTTCAGCTTGAAAATGGATTGTCAACCATTTCGCCTCAGGATATTCAATCTATTGATGTACTGAAAGACGCTGCAGCGACTGCTATTTATGGAGCAAGAGGTGCTAATGGCGTAATTGTGATTTCAACAAAGTCCGGAAAGCCTGGTAAATTAAAGCTGAATTACAATGGGTTTGTTGGCATAAAATATTTGCCAAAAACATTAGATGTAATGAGCCCTTATGATTATGTTATTTATCAATCAGAAAGATCAAGAGGAAATGTAACGGATAGTACGAATTTTACAAAAGATTTTGGTGCAACCTGGGATACTTTACAAAATTATAAAAATGCAACTCCAATAAATTGGCAAGATGAGATTTTTGGTAATACAGGTATCATGACCACGCATTCCTTATCTGGATCTGGTGGAACTCAAAAAATGACTTACAATTTTGGGTATACGTACAATAGTGATCAAGCTATTGTGACAAATTCGAAATATTTGAGACACCTTTTTAATGTCAAAGGAGATTATAAATTTACAAAAAAACTAAAAGCTGGTTTAGGCATAAGGTATACTAATCAAAATGTTTATGGTGCTGGAGTCTCTGATACCAAAGGTTCTTCTTATAGCCGGTTAAGAAATGCGGTGAAGTATAGACCATTCTTATCAGCAGGACAAAGTATTAATTCTACGGATCCTTTAGCTGAAGATCAAGTAGGGAATGGTTTAAGTTTGAATAATCCTGTATTATTAGCTAATGCTGAGTATAGAAACAAGATAACTAACACTTATAATCTTAATGGAAATGTCTCTTATAATTTTAAAAAGAATTTCACCTTTAAATCTACCTGGGGATACGAGAATAAAAATTATGTGGATTTGCAATTCAGTGATTCCATTTCACCTTATTCTGTGATTCAAGGATCAAGACTTCCAATTGCAGGATTAGACACTTCGATTACTTCAACTTTTACTAATTCGAATGTGATCAACTTCTCTTTGAAGAACTACAGAAAAAACCACGATTTCGATTTCTTGATTGGTGAGGAAACATATGATTACAGAACTGAAAAACATTCAAGCCTTTTTGGTAAATACCCATTGATGATTTCTCCTGAAGAAGCTTTTAATAATACAGATACAGCGACGGCGTTTGCAGGGTATCCAAAACCAGTGATAAAGACAAGGTACACCAGTTTGTCTTTTTTCTCACGTTTGAATTATTCTTTTAATAAAAAACTAATCTTCTCATTTAATGTGAGATTTGATGCGGCATCTAAATTTTCCAAATCAAACAGATGGGGCGTTTTCCCTGCAGGATCAGTTGCATGGAGATTGAAGAGTGAAAATTTCTTGAAAAATGTTGATTTTATAAATGAACTTAAAATCCGAGGAGGAATTGGGTTGGTAGGGAATAATCGCATTGACGATTACCTGTACATCACAACATTTAATAATGATAATGTTTATTATTATGGATTAAATAACCAACCAGTTTATGCGTATTATCCCGCGGCTTTACGTAATCAGAATTTGAAATGGGAGTCTACAGTCAATCGTAATCTAGGATTGGATTTGAGCGTTTTTCATAATCGTTTTGATATTAGTGTAGATTATTATAATAACAATTCCAAAGATTTACTTCTTTATGTACCCATTGCTTCAAGTTTTGGATACACTTCTCAATATCAGAATATTGGGAAAACCAATAACCGAGGACTTGAAATTCAATTGAATGCGGCCATTTTAAAAAAGAAAAACAACTTCAATTGGAATGCTTCATTTAATATGTCTTTTAACAGAAATAAAGTCATGGCGCTTGGGGTAAATCAAACAAGTTTTTACCCTGCAGCAAGCTGGGGTGTTTCCGGGCAGCCAACAGATTATATTGTTCAGGTAGGCGATCCAGTTGGTTCAATGTATGGATTGGTAACAGATGGATTTTATACGGTTGATGATTTTGATTTACCTTATTATGCCACAACTGGTACATATAAGCTAAAGTCTGGAGTAGCCAATAATTCAAGCATTATTGGTGTTGTTGCTCCGGGCTCTATAAAATTCAAAGATTTAAATAATGACAGTATTGTTGATTTGGTTCATGATAGGAAAATTATAGGAAATCCCACTCCTAAATTTACAGGTGGTTTCACTCAAACATTTACTTATAAGCAATGGGATGCAAGTTTGTTTGTAAACTTCTCTGTTGGTGGAGATGTTTATAATGCTAATAAAATTGAATTTACAAATGGCTATACCTCTAATTCTAATCTACTTGCCATCATGAATGATAGATGGAAAGTAGTTACACCTGATGGACAAACGGCGCAGTGGGTGAGTGGGAATACAGTATATGGAATTGCACCGGATGAGCTGAGAGCACTGAATCAAAATGCAAAATTATGGACACCTATAAAAGGTGCTGGTGCATTCTATCCCCATTCATGGGCTATTGAAGATGGCTCATTTGTTAGAATCAACAACCTTACAATTGGCTATAGTTTCCCGGTAAATGTTTTGGCAAAATTGCACATGTCTAAATTGAGATTATATATCACTGGAAATAATTTGCATGTATTCACGAAATATTCTGGGTATGATCCGGAAGTAAGCGTAAGAAATAATCAATTAACACCTAACCTGGATTACTCTGCATACCCCAAAAGCAGAAGTTTTATCTTTGGTATTAATGCAACTTTTTAATCAAAATTCTCAATTATATTTTTATGAAATTTAATCGTATTTATTTATTTATTTCAGTTACACTTTTAGTTTTATCAGGAGTAGGGTGTAAGAAATTTTTAGACCAGCAGCCCATAACAGAATTAAGTCCTGAAATGGTGTTTAAAGACGTAGAGTCTACAAAGAGGGCGTTGGCTGGCGTTTATAGCAGGTTAAGTGGCGATCAAGGTTATGGAATTAGATTAAGTTTATATTTTACGGTAGATAATGATGAAACTCAAGGGCCTACTTCAGCTTCTGATAATGATAGAAGAGACTTGGCACGTTATATTGCTACTCCAGGAAATTCGCAAATTACAAAACCATTTCAGCAACTTTTTCAGGGAATTGAATATGCGAATATTTGTATAGAAAATATTCCAGAAATGGACATGTATAATAATGGCACAACACAGCAGAAAGCACAATTGCAAAGAATGTATGGAGAAGCGCTGACGCTAAGAGCTCAATTTTATTTCGAGGCAATCAGAAATTGGGGAGATTTACCTGAACACTTTATCTCTGCCTCAAAATTAGCCACAACAAATCCCTTTCCCCAAAAAGAAAATAGAGATGTACTTTATGAGCATCTTTTGAATGATTTGTTATTGGCAGAAAGTTTAGTGCCGTGGAGAAATGAACTTGGATCTATTGGAGATCAATTAGACGAAAGAATTACTAAAGGCACAGTCAAAGGTCTTCGTGCCAGAATAGCTTTATTTAGAGGAGGTTACTCGGTTCGCAGCAATGGTAATATGGAAAGAGGAAGTAATTATCTGACTTATTATCAAATCGCAAGAGATGAATGTTATGATATCATCAGCTCGGGCCAACATGTATTAAATCCAAGTTATAAGTCTTTATGGAAAGATCAGGTTTGTGGTCATGCGGTTAATGATCCAGATGGTGAATTGATGTTTCAAGTAAGTACTTATGGAAATAATGGAGCTGAAGATTCTAAATTGGGTTATTACAATGGGCCACAAATGAATATTTACGGGAATAAGTCAATTAATATTCTGCCAACTTATTTTTATTTATTTGATTCAATGGATTTGAGAAGAGATGTTACCTGTGTTCCATACAATGTTGATGTAGATGGGGTGTCAAAAAAAGGCACATCAATTACAGGAATCAATGACGGCAAGTATAGAAGAGATTGGATTACTGGCCCTAGTTTTGGACCTGCAAATGCAATTCAATATTTTGGATTGAAATGGCAAATATTAAGATATGCTGATGTGTTGTTAATGTTTGCTGAAGCAGAAAATGAAATTAATGGAGTTCCATCAGCACTTGCTTATGAAGCCGTTAACAAGGTAAGAAGAAGAGGATTTAATTCGCAGTCTCCAGCAGTAGAATTAACACCTGGTCTTTCTAACGTTGATTTTTTTAAGGCAATTGTTAGAGAAAGATCATTGGAACTTGGAGGCGAAGGCGTTAGAAAATATGATTTGATCCGTTGGAATCTTTTAATGACAGCTGTAAATAAAACAAGCGATAATCTTTTAAGAATGTCAAATTTAAATGAGTTGAGTAATCCTGATTATATGGCGGGTTATCCAAACTATTGCATTAGTACAAATTTGCCTACAGGAATGTTTTATTATACAGGAACAGTTGCCGATGATAGTCATATGTGGAAAAATTCATTATATGTGAAAGCTCCTACAAGTACTCCATCCGGAACTACTAAAGTAACATGGCTAGGGTCTTCTATAAATACTACTGCATTATCAAGATATGCTTTAGGAATCAGAGATCTCGATAAGCAGTGGAGACAATTATTCCCGATTCCTCAGCCTGTAATCGATGCCAATTATAACTGCACTCAAAATTTCGGATATTAAAAAAAATAGTATAACATGAAAAAATTACTCCTTCTCTCTTTCTGTTTATTCTTTGCTGCAGCTGGGTTCTCTCAAACTACAGCAAAAGATTCAACAGCTCCTAAAAAAGAATTGTCTAAAGAAGAAAAAGCCGCTTTGAAAGCAAAGCAAGATGCTGATTTAATGGAAGCATACAAGGCCGCTGAACTTACAGATGAACAAATCGCGACCGTAAAATCGGCAATAGATCAGGCAAACAAACAATACAACGAAATCAAAAATAACCCAGCTTTATCGGATGAAGATAAAGCCTCTGCTAAAAAGCTTATTTCAGATCAAAAAAATGCGAAGTTGAAAGAGATCATGGGAGCAGAAAATTATAGCAAATATAATGCTGTAAGAAAAAAGCAAAAAGCTGCAAGCCCAGGACAATAAATCAGCATGTAAAATCTTAATAATCAAGCCCATTTCTGTAATGGGCTTTTTCTTTGTATATCAGCTCAATTAAAATGGGAACGTTTGCGTATTTTACTATTTACACGCATTTAAATTCAATTAATTTTAGCATATTTTAAATTGCAAAAACGGCTATACATGTTAGTTTTCAAGTCTTTGATAAGACGCTTGTTTTTTTTGTTTCTTATTTCACTATCTTATTCAGTTGCTTCTGCACAATACAATCTTATTGTAGCAAAAGATGGTTCTGGAAATTATGCTTCAGTTCAGGCAGCAATTAATGCCGCTCCAACAGGACGTACAACCCCATATATTATTTACATAAAAAATGGTCGATACAAGGAGAAGATTAATATTCCTTCAAACAAACCTTTTATTCAATTGATAGGAGAGGATGTTGCAAGGGTAATATTAACTTATGATGATTACGCTTCAAAGTTGGTTACTTGTAATACAACTTTGGGTACACAGAATTCTGCGAGTTTCACCGTTAATGCAAATGATTTTTCGGCCATCAATATTACTTTTGAAAATACTTTTGGTGATGGGTCTCAAGCTGTTACGATTTTGGTAAATGCGGATAGGGCATTTTTTGAGAATTGTCGCTTTCTGGGTAATCAGGATACTGTTTATTTGAAGGGAGCTGGCGCACCTCGCAATTATTTTAAAGATTGTTACATTGATGGGAATATAGACTTTGTTTTTGGAAGTGCCATCGCTGTATTTGATTCTTGTGTTGTCTATGCAAAAAGCAGAGGTTCTGCAGGATCATCTTATATCACGGCGCCTAATACACCTAACGGTCAGGCATATGGCTTTGTATTCCGGGGTACAAAATTCCCTAACAATACCGGAGGTACTTCTTATTATCTCAGTCGTCCATGGGCTAGCCCGGATGTTGCCAGTACAAGACAAAAAGCAGTATTGTTGAATTGTTTACTAAGCAGTCATATTCAGCCAGCTGGCTGGAGTATCTGGGATGCCAATACCGTAACAGCTAATTTATATAATGCAGAGTATAGCAGCCGGTTTTTTAATGGGAATCTGGTTGATGTATCACAACGAGCACCTTGGAGTTATCAATTGACTTCGGCAGATTCGTCAAGTTATACCTTTGCCAATTTTTTTGGAACTTGGAACCCTTGTGGGGTGTCTCCCAATAATTGCAACCCTACTCAGCGTAATATTGCCATATCTAATATAAAGTCGGTAAGGAATGCCAACAGCACCCAGTTCTCATGGAATATTAGCTGGCCCGTACAGGGGATTCAGTATGATTTGTACAGAAGTGCTGACAATATTAACTATGCACCTGTTTATACGTATACTTCTGCTACAGATACTGCTGCGAATTTTACTTACACAGATTTAAATGTGCCAGCCAGCGGATCGAAATATTATTATTATATCTCCGCTTCAAAAGCCGGATACAATCCTCATGTAACCGATACCGTTATCATATCGAACGCACAGAATCTTGTTGTAAATGCATCTGCTGCTTTATCGTTATGTGGATTTAGTCAACCTTTAGGTTCGCCTTCAGCTGCTCAGACATTCACTGTTTCAGGAACAAATTTAACAGCGAATATTATAATTACACCCCCATTGAATTTTGAAGTGTCAACTGATAATATTAATTGGTACAATAGCTCCTCTTCGCTTCAGGTCTCACCTGTTTCAGGGGGGGTGCCGGAAACAGTAATTTATGTACGATTGAATTCACCCATTATAGGAAATTCTTCGGGAGATGTTAATATTGCATGTTCCGATGTGGACAGTATTCTTGTCCCTTTAACAGGATCAACTTTTGGAGCACCAACATCTTTTTTATTGCAGCAATGGCCTTTAATTACAAACAATGACGATAGTTTATCAGTTAGATCGTTTGCAGTGACACCAAGTACTTCTAAAGTAAATACAGTAACGAATAAACTATATACTTCGGATGGAACTCAGCCATTAGCAGCTCCGATACCTGCATATTCTGGAAAATATGGTCAGGCATTAGGGGCTAATCTTGCAGGCAACTCCTGGACAAATATTGGCAGCACTTTAAACAGAAATTATTATGAAGAATTTGATGTTACTGCATCCTCAGGAAATAATGTCAAAATTGATTCTATTACTTTCCTTAGTGATTTTTATCAGACTGCCAGTGGAATAAAGATGGGTGTTGTTTTTTCGAAAAATGGGTTTTCGTCTCCGGCAGATTCAACAGAAATTTATAGTGGAGTAAATTCCTCTGGCACAAGTTTAACCCTGTCTGCCAATGGGAATTTTTCAAAATCTTTTCCATTACTTCAAAGTAATGCAGGCCCGATAAATTATTACGCACTATCCTTAAATGGCTCTTCCGGCGTAACGATTAATGCTGGTGAAACGCTTTCTATTCGATTGTATTGGGCTTGCGGAAGTACTTCTGTTCCTCGTTTCGCCTTTTTGAAAAATGTTAGCATAAAAGGGGTTGTACTAAATGCTACACCTTGTAAATTGATTTTATTCAAGGGGAATCGCAGCAACAAAAAAGTAAAATTAATCTGGCAAACAACTAATGAAATTAATCTTAATCATTTTGAAATTGAAAAAAGTACTGATGGGTTGAATTTTGTCAAAATAGGAGAGGCTGCAAGCCGCAATGATTTAAATTTCAATGAGTATACTTTTGAAGATAATCTTTTTGAGACAAGAACTGTTTATTATCGATTAAAAATGCTTGATGATAATGGCAAGATGTTTTATAGCCAGATTATATCAATCAGAGAGGAGAATGCCAATCGTTTAAACATACATCCCAACCCAGTAAGTAGCAATTTTGTTGTTGGTCACGAAAAGGCATTTAAAGGAAATACATTGGTAATTGTAAATAATCTTGGAGAAATAGTGTTGGTCAAAAATGCTGCCGAAGGAAGTGAGTCAACAATATTAAATGTATCATTATTACCTGCATCAGTTTATACTATTAAATTTAATAATAACGGTAATTGCTATACGCAGCAATTCATAAAACAATAATAAAATAAATTTTTACTAAATGATTATTAGAGGAAAATTAAAGAGCATTCTTTTGCTTATTGTGGTAGGCCTGGTAATAAAATCAAGTCAGTTAAATGCTCAATTATTATCATTCCCAACTGCCGAAGGTGCGGGAAGATACGTTTCAGGAGGACGAGGATCTTTGATTGCAGCCCCAAAAGTTTTTGAAGTTACGTCTCTTGTTGATAATGCTTCTTCAGCTACTACACCCGGAACATTAAGATATGCATGTACGAATAATAGTCCTGCTGCACCTAACAGAGTAATTGTATTCAGAGTGGCAGGAACTATACATTTATACGCTACGCTGAATCTTACCAGAGCAAATACAACTATCGCTGGTCAAACCGCTCCAGGTGGTGGAATTACAATTGCAGATTATCCTGTTTACCTGGGGGCAAACAACATCATGGTTCGTTATGTCAGATTCAGATTGGGAGATAAAAATCAGCCGGCAAGTTTAGGAAATGATGATGCATTTGGTAATAATGGAAGCTCTCGTCAGAAAATCATGGTGGATCATTGTTCATTTAGTTGGAGTAATGATGAAGCCCTTTCTATTTATTCTGGGGATAGTTTAACTATTCAATGGTGCTTTATTGCAGAGCCACTTGACTCTTCTTATCATGATGAAGGTTCTGGTGTTGAAAATCATGCTTTTGGTGGCATTCAAAGTGGCATACACGCAACATTGCACCACAATTTATACGCTCATTGTAAAGGAAGAATGCCAAGATTTGATGGGTTAAGAAATGCTCCAGCTGATACAACAGATTTTAGAAACAATGTCATATACAATTGGAGTGATTATAATACTAATGGAGGGGAAGGTGGAACCTATAATGTTGTAAATAATTATTACAAGTATGGACTTAACACGGTAAGTGCAACAGTTAATGGAATCAATAGAAGGAGCATGTTGATTAATCCATACAAGTCTACTTCGGCTCCAGTATTGCCCTTCGGAAGATATTACCTCACTGGAAATTATTGTGCTAATAGCACTACCGTTACGAATAGAAACTGGCTTGGTGCATCTTTTAGCAGTGGGTCATTAGCTGATTCAGCAACTTCAAAAGCCAATACTCCATTTGCCTGTATGAATATAAATATGCAATCTGCTCAGGATGCATATTTATCAGTCCTTTCTGCTGCAGGAACAACACTGCCTTATAGAGATACTTTAGATGACAGAATAGTCAGAGATGTTATCAACAGAACAGGGAAATTAATTAATTGCCAAGGTGGTTTTCCAAGAGGAACAGCTTATGCTACTACATTAAATGCATGGCCCTTTTTACCTTCAGGGTTTACACCATTAGATACCGACCACGATGGGATGCCTGATATCTGGGAAACACAGAGAGGATTAAATGCCTCATCTGCCGCTGATTTAAATTTGTATACTTCAACAACAGGATACAATAATTTAGAAACATACTTGAATGGCGATACTTTAACTGCACCAGGTATTTTGAATAGCTGTGTTGTTTCAAAAGGGTTAAATTTAACAAGTAGTGGCAATTGGTTGCATGCAAGAGATACCGCATTTGGATATTACAATTCTTCTTCTTATTTAGTTTCAACTGATACAAATAATCTTGTGGCATCTGTCATGGACAATGGAGCTTATGTAAATTTTAATGTGTCTTATTATACAAAAAGCACGGTAAGATTAGATGCGAATAATAAACCTTATTTAAGTAGAAATGTAACTTTATTTCCTGTAAATCCAACTGCTATTTCTGCTCCTGTGACTATTAGGATTTACTTTTCCAAAAAAGAATATGATGACCTGAAGATTTCAGATCCTTCTATTTTATCACTTGCAGATTTAAGAGTGGTAACTACTGATGATAGTACTTGCGTTACAGCAATAGCTGCCTCAACTTCGGTTATTGTCCCTTCTGCATACGGAGTATTCGGTAGTTATCGTCTCGGATATTATGTTGAATTTCAAACTTCATATTTAGGTACTTTTTTTATCAGAAGTGCTAACTCTTTAATAATTACACCTTCGATCTCCTCATTGAATTGTGTCGGAGCGAATTTCTCTGCAATTGCAACAGCAAGTACTACATATTCCGGAACTTCAACTGTAGGATATACAGGAGGTAACGGTGTAGCGTACACTTCAGGTGCTGCTATTTCGTCTACAGGAGTTACAGGATTAACGGCAACATTGCAAGCTGGTTCATTAGCCAATGGAAATGGCAACTTGTCTTATAATGTATCAGGAACGCCATCTTCAGCAGGCACAGCCAAT
>CAIKYB010000028.1 GCA_903831575.1 uncultured Bacteroidota bacterium
GATTCGACAATGTAAAAGTTCCTAAAGAAAATATTTTACCCAATGTGAAAGGATTGAAAGGTCCTTTGGGATGCTTAACCAAGGCCAGGTATGGGATTGCCTGGGGAGCCATCGGAGCTGCTATGGATTGTTACCACACTGCGTTACAATACAGCAAAGAAAGAATTCAGTTTGGAAGACCGATCGGCGGATTCCAGTTGCAACAAAAGAAACTGGCTGAAATGGTTACGGAAATTACCAAAGCGCAATTAATGAACTGGAGATTGGGTGTATTAATGAATGAAGGAAAAGTTACACCTGCTCAAGTAAGTATGGCAAAAAGAAATGCATGCGAAGTGGCAACAAATATTTGCAGAGATGCACGTCAAATGCTAGGCGGAATGGGTATTACAGGCGAGTACCCTGTTATGCGCCATATGATGAATTTAGAAAGTGTAATTACATATGAAGGAACCCACGATATTCATTTACTCATAACAGGAATGGATGTGACGGGGTTTAATGCTTTTAGTTAAGTAAGGAGAGTGTTGAAAATGTTTCAAAGGTTGAAGATAATTTGTTCAAAAGGTTTCAAATGTTCAAAAGATTTTATAACTCCGATAACTGTTAACTTATTCAACCTCCTGAACTCATTAAACCTCCTGAACTTTTAAAAAAGACAAAATGAACATAACAAACGTCAGCGTCATTGGAGCAGGCACTATGGGAAATGGCATCGCGCATGTATTTGCTCAAACAGGTTTTTCTGTAACCTTAATAGATGTAAATGCTAGTCAGCTTGAAAAAGCCATTGCAACCATCTCTAAAAATCTGGATCGTCAAATTGTAAAAGGAAGTTTAACAGAAGAACAAAAAACTGCTACCTTAAATAATATCACAACAAATACTTCAGTAGCCGAAGGAGTAAAATCTGCACAATTAGTAGTTGAAGCCGCTACTGAAAATATAAATCTGAAACTCGAGATTTTCAAACAGATGGATGCATCAGCTCCAAGCGGCTGTATCCTTGCAACTAATACTTCGTCCATTTCCATCACCAAAATTGCAGCGGTAACAAAACGTCCTGATTTAGTTATTGGCATGCATTTCATGAATCCCGTACCGATAATGAAACTGGTTGAAATCATTAATGGATATGCTACATCAAAAGAAGTAACTGATACGATTAATACACTCAGCAAACAATTAGGCAAAGTACCTTGTACAGTAAATGACTACCCAGGTTTTATTGCTAATCGTATTTTGATGCCGATGATTAATGAAGCAATTTATAGTTTATATGAAGGAGTTGCAGGAGTTGAAGAAATTGATACTGTAATGAAATTAGGAATGGCTCATCCGATGGGCCCCTTACAATTAGCCGATTTCATTGGTTTAGATGTTTGTCATAGTATTTTAAAAGTACTCCATGATGGGTTTGGTAATCCAAAATACGCTCCTTGTCCTTTACTAACGAATATGGTTACTGCAGGAAAGCTAGGTGCTAAATCTGGCGAAGGATTTTATATTTACACGCCTGGAAGTAAAGAATTGATGGTAAGTTCAAATTTTAAAAAATAATTTATGGTAGATAACAAATTAATTACAACGAGTAATGCTTTAGAAGGATATAGGATCACAAAACAATTAGGTTTGGTTCGTGGTATAACAGTACGATCTAGAAGTGCTATTGGAAATATTGCAGGCGGCTTC
This sequence comes from uncultured Bacteroidota bacterium, assembly GCA_903831575.1. Taxonomy (GTDB): domain Bacteria; phylum Bacteroidota; class Bacteroidia; order Chitinophagales; family Chitinophagaceae; genus Ferruginibacter. Next base: position 1,693 of record CAIKYB010000028.1, read on the forward strand.
ATGACCTTATTTGGAGGCAGAAGCACCATTTATACTCAACTCTGTGAGACTGCCCGTGAAGAAGCACTTCAGTTGATGATTCAACATGGCAATGAAATGGATTGCAATGCAATCATCAATATGCGTTATGATGCTAATGAAGTGATGAATGGAGTTACTGAAGTATTGGCTTATGGAACTGCTGTGGTTGTAGAGAAAATTTAGTTTAAACCGGATTTTTCAGCCTTTCTGATTTCCACTTTTGATTTTGCGATATTGCAATATTACGAATACGCTTTTTGAGCGACCAAATATCTTCACTTAATTTTATTTAGTCGCTGCATTCCAATACCCTATACAAAAAATATTACTTTTAAAAATTTTTGGGATCCAATGCTGATGGTGACCAGGCCTCAAAAAATGCCGCCACTTTTTTCACATCATAACTTGAAATACCATCTTCCAGATATTCTGAATTTTGGGTATGAATTCGCTCTCCTTTTTCATTTAAGATAATAAATACTGGAAATCCAAATCTTTGAGGGAAGTCATATTTTTTATAGATTTCGGAGTTTTTATTTTCTTTACTATAATTCAAATGGTACCAAACAAAATTTTCATTGATCAAAGAGTCGAGATGTTTATCGGTTGTACAAACTCTATAAAACTCAACGCACCATTTGCACCAATTACCGCCGCCTTGGAGTAGTACATATTTATGTTCAGCTTTCGCTTTTTGAATAGCGGATTCGATATCAGTAGATGCATTGGCTTCGGGATGATAGATTGTGGGCTTTTGCGCCATCAAAGATAGTATTGATAAACTTAAGGTTATAAGGAGAATAGTTTTTTTCATTTTATATTTTTTATTCGTGAAGATAAATAATTCCAATCAACCAATCATAGATTTCACGCAAAGTTCGCAAGGGGGCAAGGCGGAAAAGTAAAAATTGAAAAGTAAAAATAAATTCAAATTATAAACGAAAAACAACAAACTTTCAAATCAACTAGTCAACCTCTCAACTAACCCACCAACCCATACGATTCCTTAATCATCTCTTTGATCTGTTTAGAACTCAATCTCCCATCAACAATTACCGTATTCCAATGCTTTTTATTCATATGATAACCAGGCAAAACAGTTTCAGGATATTCCTCTCTTAATTCAATAGCCTTTTCGGGATTACATTTTACATTGAATTGCGTAACCATTTCATCTAAAGGTAATAATAAGAACATCTTTGATTTTATTTTAAAAACCAACACCGTTTCTCCAAAAGGAAAACCTTCTGTTACATCTGCTAACGATAATGCGTAGTCTCTGATCTCCTCAATATTCATTTTTTAATTTTAATGAAAATGCCCCTCAATGAAGAGAGGCATTTTTTAGTTTTTACTTTTTTACTTTTTTATTTTTTTATCTAATTACTGTAACATCTGTTTTAGTAGTTATTTTCTTACCAGATACAAGTGTAAATTCAATTACAGCATAATAAGTTCCATCAGGAATAGCTTTCCCCTGATAAGTTCCTGTCCAGCCGTTGTAATAATCTGAATTCTCAAACACTTTACTTCCATATCTATTGAAGACAGTAACTGAAACTTTTGATAAACAACTTCTTCCATCATATACCTGCCAGTTATCATTCACTCCATCTCCATTAGGGCTAAATGCATTTCTAACATCAATACATTGATTATTGATATTGACAAATAATACGTCAGTAGCAATACAGCCATCCGTATTTGTCACTGTAATTTCATAAGGCACAGAACCAGTTGTTGCAAGTGGAGTGATAATTGTATTCAAAGAAGTACTTGGATTACATTCAGCAGAAGGCGTCCATAAAACACTTTGAATACTACCACTATTAACTCCAGAGTAAACTGCAGTTACAGGAGCGTTGCCACCTAGAAGGATATCTATTGGGCCGCCTGCCTCTACTTTAGGATCACTTACAGATACAACTATTGAAGATCTTGGACTTTCACAACTAGATGTTGACTGTGTTACATAATAAGTAGTTGTTCCTGCAGTAACAGTTGATGGTGTTGGCGCTGTTGAACTTCCTGTTCCTCCTACTGCTGCTGTATACCACAATAGGTTTGTTCCTGTTGCCGTTAGTTGAACAGCAGTGGCACCCTTACAATAAGTTAAAGGTGATGTTGCAGGTGCAATTGAAGCTAGGGTTATAATTACATCAATCATAACTCTTGGACTTTCACCACAAGATGAACTTTGACTTACATAATAAGTAGTTGTTCCTGCAGTTAAAGTTGATGGTATTGGTGCTGTAGAACTTCCTGTTCCTCCTACCGCTACTGTATACCACAATAGGTTTGTTCCTGATGCTGATAATGCAGTAGCCTGAACACCCTGACAATAGGTAACTGGTGTTGACACTGTTGGTGTTAGTGCTGAAGCATTTACATTTACCAATATCGCAGCTCTTGGACCTTCGCAAGTCAATGCAGATTGGCTAACATAATAAGTAGTAGCGCCTAAACTGGTAGTAAGCGGCGTTGGAGCAGATGAACTTCCTGTTCCTCCTATTGCAGCTGTGTACCACAATAGATTTGTTCCAGTTGCTGATAATGGAACTGCCGTAGCCCCTTGACAATAAGTAATAGAAGAATTCACACTAGGTGCTGCAGGAGTACTAGTAACCGTTACCATTAAAGGAACTCTTGGACTTTCTCCACAAGTTAATGTTTGAGTTACATAGTAAGTAAAGTTACCTGTATTTACTGTTGAAGGAGTTAATGATGACACCCCTGTACCACCAATAGCAGAAGAATACCAAAGTAATCCCAATCCATTTGCGACTAAAGGACTTGCTGTCGAACCTTGGCAATAAGTAAGATTTGGCCCTACTGTTGGAGCTGCAGTACTTCCTGCAATGGATACTGTTACATCTTTTGTAATAGGACAGTTATTGATAGCTGTAGTAGAAGAAAGAGTATAGGTTGTAGTTACTGTTGGACTTGCAACAACGACAGCTCCAGTATTTACATTTAATCCACTTCCTGTCCATGTATAGTTTGTACCGCCAGAAGCAGTTAAGGTTACATTAGATCCACCACAAATAATTGGATTTGATGGGGTAACATTTAAGATTGCAACTCCTCTAATTGGCGAAATTCTATAACCGCAAGAATCACCTGCATAACCATCAAACATTAAATAATAGGTTTGCCCTGGAACTAAATTAGACCCAGTAATTACTCTTGGAAGATTACTTTGAACAATAGGACTATAACAACCATGGCTTATCACTGCTCCTGAACCACATACGTTAGTTTCATAGAAAAACATTTGCATACCCAAATTATCCCTGCTATTAGTTACCCAAACATTAAAAGCTACAGTATCTGAAGAAGCCACAAATGAGATAAAAGAATTGTTTTCTATTGAACCACAAAAAGCAGTGGCTAATGCAGGCCAGCTATTAGGAGTATATATGTTATCATCCGTATTTCCACAATATCCATTGAAATTACAAATCTGAGTCGCTTGATCACAAGTATTACCTGCTGGTTGATTTGAACTACATGTAGGTAAAGGCGTTATTGTTGTTACGCATATTCCAAAATTTCCATTATTATTATTGCCATTTTCCCATACTCTAATCCATAAAGTAGATCCAGGAGCTAGATTTGATAACAATAGCTGAGGCATATTTCCTGTACCTGTATTATCATCACAAGCAAGTAATGCAAGATTACTGCAAGAAGCACCAGTATATACTGCCATTCCCCCATCTAAAATCACATCTCCTTGAGTATCAAATAATAGACTTGTACTAAATGCTGGAACCTGAACGGTAAACCAAACATCGCTACCTAGGTATCCTGCGCATCCTGGATCAGGCATACCTGTAGAACTTGTCGCTCCATCGTTTGTAAAGGTTTGAGATTGGCAAGTTGCGTTTACTGGTAAAGAAAAAGCAGTACAAGGATCATCGTTTGTTGGTGGAGGGGGAGGCAAAGTTACACACAAGCCAAATTCTCCATTATTATCATTTCCATACTCCCAAAACCTTACCCATATGGTATCACCTGGAGTGAGGCCTGATTGTCTGATTCTTGGCATTAATCCATTTGGACTAGAATCGTCATCACAAGAAAGTAGTCTTAAATTGTTACATGTACCAGTGTATAATGCCATCCCTCCATCGGTTATCCCTCCTACTCCTACCTGAGTATCAAAATACAATGCACCTGCTGGTGGAACTACTACACTAAACCAAATATCGCCACCCTGATAATTTGCACAACCAGGAGCAGGAACCCCTTGAGTTGTTGACGAATTTTCATTTGTGTATGTTTGATAGTTGCAAGCAGAACCTGGTGTTAATGAAATAGCATTACAAGGCTCATCGTTTGTTGGTGGAGGCGGTGGAATTGTTATACAAATTCCAAAATCACCAAAAACATTATTCCCATTTTCCCAGAATCTTACCCAAAGAGTATCGCCTGGATTTAAATTAGTTAAAAGAATTTGAGGCATATTGCCTGTTCCAGCATTATCATCACAAGATAATAAGTTAAGGTTGCTACAAGTGCCAGAATAAACAGCCATTCCGCCATCTGTAACTACATCCGCTTGTGTATCAAATTTCAATATCCCATCTGAAGGCACAACAACGTTAAACCATACATCTCCTCCTAAATAGTTAGCACATCCTGGAATTGGAGCTGTTGTAGTAGCAGTTGATCCATCATTAGAGAACGTTTGTGAAGAACACGTAACATCGGCTGTTAATAAAATAGCCCCACAAGGATCATCATTAGCAGGTGGCGGCGGTGGCAATGTAACGCATAATCCAAAATTGCCATTATTATCATTTCCATATTCCCAAAATCTTACCCATACTGTATCTCCAGGCGTAAGGCCACTTGCTTGAATTTTTGGCATCAATCCATTTGCACTACCATCATCATCGCAGGCAAATAAATTCAGGTTGTCGCAAGTCCCTGTATATAAAGCCATACCACCATCGGTGATCACATCCGTTTGAGAATCAAAAACCAATCCTCCTCCTTGAGGAACTACAACAGAGAACCAAACATCACTACCAAGATATGAAGAACAACCAGGTGCGGGGACTCCAGTAGTTCCACTAGAATTCTCATTAGTATAAGTTTGATAATTACAAGAAACATCTGGCGTCAATGGTATGGCATTACAAGGCTCATCGTTCGTTGGTGGCGGTGGCGGAATAGTAACACAAATATCAAAAGTTCCATTATTATTATTTCCATATTCCCATACTCTAATCCAAATAGTATCTCCAGGAGTTAATCCTAATGCAGTTAATGTAGGCATTAGCCCAAGGCCTGAATCGTCATCACAATCAATTAATGTTAAATTACCACACTGTCCAGAATATATTGCCATTCCACCATCTAACATAACTCCAGCCTGAGTATTAAAAATAAGTCCGCCTGTAGAGGGAACTACTGCTGTGAACCAAACATCTCCTCCAAGGTAATTTGCACAACCAGGATCCGTAACGCCTGCTGTTGCAGTAGCAGTTGAATTATCGAAAGTTAAAAAATTGCATGTTGCATCAACAGGTAAAGGAGTTGCTCCACATGGCTCATCAAAGTTGGTACCTGGAGGAGGAGGTGGCGGTGGTGTTGTTATACAAATACCAAAAGTTCCTTTTGTATTTGTTCCTTTAGACCAAACTCTAACCCATACCATCGTCCCTGGTGTTAGAGAAGTTGCATTAATCTGTGGCATAGTTCCTGCGCCAGTGTTATCATCGCAAGAAATTTCTGTTAGATTAGAACAAGTGCCAGAATATATTGCCATTGCTCCATCAAGCATGGTTCCTGCCTGTGTATCAAATTTCAAGGAACCTCCAGCAGGAACTAATACATTAAACCAAACATCACCACCTTGGTAGTTACCACAACTTGGATTTGCAATAGTAGTAGATGGAGTTGCTGCTGTGTTATCAAAAGTCTGATAAGTACAAGTGGTATTTGGCGTTAAAGTAAAGGCGTTACAAGGCTCATCAATATTTGCAGTTGGTGATGGTGGCGGTGCTGGTGTATTATTGAAGGTAATACTCCAATCAAGCATAGTTCCATCATCAGAAGGATCATACGTATCTAACACACAAAGAGTCCAAACTCCATTTCCATTTTGCCCGTTGTTAACAGACCCCAAATTTTGAACAGCTAAAAAATCTCCTGTGAAAGGTGCTAATACTGTAGCAGAAATTGGTGCTGTAGCTGTAGCTGTAAAACAAGTACCCGAAAAGTCAACCCCTGAATTACTTGCATCATCTTGTACAAGCAAAACACTAGTCCCATCAGGAGCAACCAATGAAATTCTCAAATCTCCTACCCAAGTATGTTGGATATTCATGCAAACAGATGCAACACCAAAAGTTCCATTAATATTTCCAAGGCCTGACACTGTTATTGGATAACATGTTGCTGTAGTTCCTCCCGGAGGAATGGCTTGATTAAGCGTGCCTGTTGTAAATACTTGAGCATTTGTACTATTGAAAAATAATACAATCAGGGAAAGTACTAATAATTTTAAATTCTTCATTTGTGACTCAGTTTATTTTAAAAGATTTTTGTTATAACATTTATAGATACAAAAAGAAGTAGCCGTTATTTTTTCTTAAATTCAAATTGAAGCCCAACCTCATGTGCTCCTGCTCCTGCATTAAACACACTCATTGGCGCTACGTAATAATCATAAGAATAGGAAGCTCTTAAACGATCACGCAATTTAATACCCAATTGAATACTCCAAGATTGCTTTGCTTTCCAATCTAAAGCCCACCATATCTTATCCTGATAATCCACCTTGAAACCTAAATCAAATTCACTGGGTGAATTTTCAATTAGTCTTAGCATGGCATTTGGTATAATATAAATATCATCGCCCGTTTGGATTTTATAACTACCAGTAACATTATAATGACGATACAATTTTCCACCCTGCTGAAGACCTGGCACGTCAGCAAATTTTAATTTCGATTCAATCAATTGACTAACAGCAGCGCCTACACTCAATTTGTTATTTGTCCAGTACAACCCAGCCCCAGCATCAATTAAAAACTTATTGGAAGCTCCACTCAGTACAGCATCATTATTTCCTAATGCTGAATTAATCTTTGTCTTATCAATTGCATATTGCAAACCTCTCAACTCAATCCCAATTCCAAATCTACTTTTATCATTTCTAGCTTTGATATGATAAGAATAAGCAAGCTGGAATCCCGTTCTGCTTGTTGGGCCAGATTCATCTCTATATAAATAAGTAGCAATTCCAGCATTTAATTTTTTCAAATCGAAATCGCCATAAACCATTGTAGTTTTGGGATGGCCGGGAAAAGAAGACCACATATCTCTATATGAAACCCCTATCATATTTCTTGCTGACATACCAGCAGCTGCAGGATTATACATAGAATTATGCTGCAAGTATTGACTCATGAAATGTAATTGTTGAGAATTTGCAGCCGCGAATGTGAAAAAGAAGCTAATAGCGAGTAAAACTTTTCTCATATCAAGTTAAATAATTGTTATAGAAAAACGGTTTAGAATGGATAAAAGTAAAAAAAAATACTTAAACTACCCTCGAAAGTATAAATATTTTAACCCAACATCAAATTATCTTTTGAATTCCAATATTTGGCAAATTTTTGATTTTAAACAATAGCTCCTCTTCGCTACTTTTGGGTACATGAATTTGAAGGTTTGAAAACAAATTAATCTCTTGAGTATTTACAATACAGTTGGTATGTTTTAGAATTTGCATGACCTGATTTGTACTATTATAGTCAAATTGAAGAGAATAAGCCACCAATATGGGTTTTTGAACAATAGGGATCGTCTGCAACACCAGACTTGCTGCTGTTTTATATGCATTAATCAAACCCGGCACACCCAGTAATGATCCCCCAAAATACCTGACTACAATGATACCCACATTGGTCAATTTTTTGCTGTCGATTTGACCTAATATGGGCTTACCAGCGGTTCCGGAGGGCTCGCCATCATCACTAGCCCGAAATTCATTTCCAGTAAATCCTAACCGATGTGCAAAACAATGATGGACAGCTTTTGAATGTTCTTTTTTTAAATTATTCAGATTTCTTTTAAACTCAGTAGTATTAAGAATGGGATCAGCATAGGCCAAAAACTTACTTCCTCTGTCTTTGTACTCAGCTATTGAAGATTTTTCAATAGTGAAATAATAGTCCATTTATTGTGAATTTGAGTGATTATTTAAATAATAGTCAATTACATCATTTCTTAATAATTGCTTTTCGAAATGAAGAGCCTCGGCAAACGAAGGTGCCGCTATTCCATGATTAATCAACATTGAAGTATTGGTGATTACTCTTGCTTCATCCCAACTACCTTCGTCAATAAATGACTGCAAAAGTAATCTCCCCCCTTCTACTATCATTGATGTAATTCCTTGGTCGTATAAATGTTTATTAATCTGTTCTACAACAGTTGCTTCTTCATGAAGTTTTAGGTAAGTATTCAATCCAACTTTTTTGTTTTCAATTTCATTAAATATAATTGTGGAAATCGAGTTATCCAGCACGAACATATTGGGATCAATACGAAGTTGCTTATCAATAAATACTCTTACCGGATTTTTCCCTTCCCAAAGCCGTGTTGATAATTTAGGATTATCTGCCAGGACAGTATTTGTGCCTACCATAATTGCAGCTTCTTCACTTCTCCAGCGATGTACTAATTTATCACTTATATCATTGCTGATTTTTGTTGTAAGCTGATTTGATGCGGAAATAAATTTATCCTTGCTTTGTGCCCATTTTAAAATAATATAAGGCCTCCTCTTTTTATGAAAGGTAAAAAATCGCTTGTTTAAGTCGATCGCTTCTCGTTCCAATATACCGAAGGTAATGTCAATTCCTGCGTCCATTAATGTAGTTATTCCAGCGCCATCAACCTTCTCAAATGGATCTTTACATGCAATAACGACACGGGGTATACGATGCTTAAGAATTAATTCCGTGCATGGAGGAGTTTTTCCAAAATGATTGCAAGGCTCCAACGAGATATACAAAGTACTTTCTTGAATACAGTTCTGGTCTTCCTTTTTTACGGAATCAATACAATTGACTTCTGCATGAGCTTCTCCAAATTTCATGTGATAACCCTCCCCGATAATGCGGCCATTGTAGACCAATACTGCACCTACCATTGGATTGGACGCAACTTGGCCTAATCCTGATTTGGCTAAATCAAGGCACCTCCACATATATGTTTCATGATCATTCACAAACGTAAAAATAAGCATTGGAAAATAAAGTAAGTTTGCAAAGTGACAATTAACGCATTATATAGAAAATTTCTGGAAGAGTTGAAAGCTATTTACCCTTCAGGAGAATCAGCAAAAATCACCCAAATGGTTTTTGAATCTCTAGCTGGAATGAGCCGAAGCGATGTGATTAAAACTCCGGAAAAACTGATTTCAGTTGAAGATAGTCATAGACTAACTGCTGCATTGGATATGCTGTTGGCTAACATGCCCGTGCAATATGTAATTGGTGAAACCTGTTTTTTCAATTTGACATTCAAAACAACACGAGATGTACTCATACCAAGACCAGAAACAGAAGAGCTCATAGAGGAAGTGATTAAATACCTGCAATCGAATCCTCAACAAAAAAAAATATTGGACATCGGAACTGGTAGCGGTTGCATCCCTATTGCTATTCAAAAAAACACAGTGCACCATAAAATGGTTAGTATTGATATAAGTGAAGCTGCGATTCAAATTGCAACAGAAAACGCTTTGCTTCATCAAACTGAAATATCCTTCATGCAAATTGATTTTCTGCATGTAGAAAAAAGAAATACACTTGACTTGTATGATGTGATTGTAAGTAACCCGCCGTATATCCCGGGAAACGAAATGCCTTCAATTGAAAAGCATGTTAAGCATTACGAACCCTTGAATGCTTTATTTGTTCCCGAAAAACAGCCCCTGCTTTTTTATGAAGCCATCCTGCAATTCAGTGTTGAGCATTTAGCTACAGGAGGAAAAATATTTATGGAAATACATGAAGATTTTGGACAGGAGGTTGCCCGGATTTTCAAAGAAAACAAATTTGAAGTAGACCTAAAAAAAGATATTTTCGGTAAAGACCGAATAGCCATCGCTAGTCTTTACCCGTAACCGTAGCAGAAGTAGTAGCTCCTAATTTTCTTGCTACTTTCATCACTCTCACAATTTCTCCCCAATGGGTTATTGAATCTGCATTAATAACAACAGCTGGCTTAATACTATCTCCTTCCTTAATAAACTTCCTAAGTGCAGATTCCAAAGAATCAGGTTTTACCAGCTTTGATCCAATGAAGAAATGTCTGTTTTTGTCTACACTAACCACCACACTTTGTTTCTGCTTGGTATCACTCTTGGAATTGGGAACACTCATTTTGATGACATTTGGATTGGCTAAAGTAGACACCATCAAAAAGAACATCAATAAAATAAAAAGAATGTCATTCAAAGGTCCAGTATCTACCTCGGAATGCATATCTCTTAATGTATTTTTTCTTAACCTCATTTTTGAATTTGATTATTGCTTAATTGGCTCTTGTAAAATATCAACAAAATCGCTGCTTGCAGACTCCATTTTATTTGCCAAACGATTTATTTGTGTATCAAGATAACTGTGCCCCATAAACGCCATCATCCCAATAATTAATCCGGTAGCTGATGTAATTAATTTGATGTACATCGCATCTGCAATTTGACTAATAGAAGGACTACTGATAGTAGCAAACTCTTTCAACAACATAACCAAACCTATAATCGTACCCACGAAGCCAAACAAAGGTGCAATACGAGCTATCACAGAAATGACGCCTAAGTTTTTTTCTAATTTGTACAATTCCAACTTGCCTACATTATCCATATTCTTTTCAATAACATCAATTGGCTTACCCAATCTTTGCAACCCTTTCTCAATCATTCTTGCAATAGGATTTTCGGTATTTTTAGCAAGCCCTTTCGCAGCAGCAATATCACCATTGGTAATATGGTGTCTGATTGAATTCATAAACCCTTCATCATCTGTACTTGCTTTACGGATTACTAAAAGTCTTTCCGTAAAAAAATAAACTACCATTGCAAATAAAATGAACAATGGAATCATGATAGGTCCGCCCTTACTTAATAAAGTCCATAAAGACTCAACTTTTACATCGCTAACGGTTCCAACAGCTGTGGAATCTAATTGTAATAGAATATTAAACATGCTTTTAAATTAAATTTTCAAAAACGAATGCAATTAACCAAATCTTATTGCGATTAATGTCAAAAAAAATGTTAATCTTAATTAATTACTATTCTTGCCGCCCATTTGTTGCATGGCCATAATTTGACGCATGGTCTTCTCCATCCCTTCACTACTACCATCCAGAAAAATCACATTCCCTTTTCCATACTCAGCGAAATTTTTGATGGCTTCTGTCCACATACTAAACAAAATAACATTAGTATCTAAATTAGCTTGCTTCATTTCCTCTGCTGCCTGACTCATTCCTTTTGCCACTTCTTCTCTGAACAAAGCGACACCTTGTCCACGAAGTTGTGCTGCTTCTCTTTCAGCTTGTGCAGCAATTTTAATGGCATTACCTTCGGCTTCTGCAGCTTTTGTTTTAGTTATAAGAAGCGCTTGTCCTTCATTTTCTGCTGCAGCTTTCAAATTATTACTCGCAACAACTTTACTCATACTTTCGATGATGGCCTGATCAAAAGTGATATCATTTATTTGAAGATCTTTTAAATGATAGCCCCAATCTTCCAATGATGCATCCACATGTTCTTTCACAAACTCCACAATATCTCTACGCAACAATAATATTTCTGATTGTTTTCTTGTAGCCACGAACGCTCTGATATTTCCTTCAATTGTTCTTACCAGTGCCTGCATCAAATCCTTGTCACTAATAAATTTAAACGCTACATTCTGGATGGTATCTTCATTTTCATTTTGCACAGAATACAACAACATCGATTTGAAATATACATTTGCCTGGTCTACTGTTACCGCCTGAAATTCTAATTCGACAGAACGGTTTTGAATACTTACTCTTTTATACACCTGATCAATAAATGGGATTTTGAAACGCAGGCCTGGTCTTTGTATACCGGCATATTTCCCAAACCGGGTGATCACTGCAATCGTGCCTTGGTTGACTGTAAAGAGTCCGCTAAAGACAATAATCGCTCCAAGAATCACCCACCAAAATTGTGATAGTAGCATCATGATAGTATTATTTAAGGTTACAATTTATTTTTATCAGCACTGAAGTTAGGTCAAAAACCCTTACCGCGCTTTTAGCTCTTTATGCAATCGACTATTTTTTCAACTAATCAACCAATCCCTCAACTCTTCTCCTCCCAAATTTGACAAAGATGAACAATAGTTTCCGCTGCTTTCATCATATCATTCACCCCAATCCATTCGAGTTTACTGTGAATACCCTGCATGCCGGTAAAAATATTCGGACAAGGCAATCCGATATAACTCAGGCGACTTCCATCCGTACCACCTCTGATACTTTCTTTTTTTACAACAAGTCCTGTTCTGCAAATAGCTTCATCAGCATAAGCAGCCACTTGCGGACAAGTATCCAATACTTCTTTCATATTTCTGTATTGTTCCTGTTCTATGTATTCCATAGAAGTTCCTGGATATTGGCTCACTACTTTTTCAGCAATAGATTTTAATCTCTCGTGATGATCTTTAAGTCCTTGCAAAGTAAAATCTCTAACGATAAAACTGATGGTAGATTTCTCTGCAATTCCATTCACAGCAACAGGATGTACAAATCCTTGACGGCCTTCTGTAGTTTCGGGATTCCATTCATTTTTGGGTAATGCATCCAATACAGCACCGGCAATTTTTATAGCATTAACCAATTTGTCTTTAGCATATCCGGGATGAGCGATAACGCCATGTATAACTATCGTTGCAGCATCTGCGCTAAAGGTTTCATCTTCCAGACTGCCAGCATCACCACCATCCAAAGTATAGCCAAATTGTGCCCCTAATTTTTTCATGTCAATTTTTGCGGTGCCTTTACCTACTTCTTCATCAGGAGTGAAAATGATTTTAATATCGCCATGTTTCAGCGAAGGATTATTGATTAAGAAATGAGCGGCCTGCATAATAACGGCAACACCACTTTTATCATCAGCTCCCAATAAAGTATTTCCACTGGCTGTGATGATATCGCTACCAATATGATTTAATAAATACGGGCAGTTGCCGGTTTTCAACACCTGGGTAATATCATCAGGTAAAACAATATCCTTACCATCATAATTTTGATGTAAAATAGGCTTAACGTTTGTGCCACTGCAATCCGGAGCAGTATCTACATGAGAACAAAAGGCAATTACCGGAACATTGGCTTTATCAGTATTGGATGGAATCGTTGCATATACATAACCAAATTCATCCAACACAGCATCTTTCAAGCCCATTTGCAATAACTCTGTTTGCAATACCTTACCCAAATCTTTTTGCTTTTCTGTTGTAGGGTAGGCATTACTGTTAGGGTCGCTTTGTGTATCAATTTGCACATAACGCATAAAGCGCTCGGTTAATTCTTTTTTGTCGATGTTTAGCATACAGCTCTTTGTTTAAAAGATTTCATGAGTTCAAAAGGTTTAATAGGTTGCGCAGGTTTAGTAAAAAAGTTAATTGCCACTAAGGCGGAAATGCGGAAAGTTTCGCAAAGTTTTCGTACCATTCAACTAATCAACCACTACCCCACTATCTCCACCAACTCTATATCAAATATTAATTCTTGTCCAGCTAAAAAATGATTCGCATCCAATACAATAATATCATCCTTTACTTCAACCACAATAACTGGAACAGGCTGTCCCATTTGATTACTTAGCGTTAATGTCATACCTGGTTCTAATTTCATATCTGCAGGCACATTTTCTTTTGGAAAAGGGATAATAGCTTCTTCACTTCTTTCTCCGTAACCATCTTCTGGAGCGATATTAATTGTCTTTTTTTCACCAATAGTCATACCTGGCATTGCAGCATCAAAACCTTTAATCATCTGTCCGGCCCCTACTGTGAATTCCAATGGTTCTCTACCTACTGATGAATCAAATTGATCACCTGATGTTAACTTCCCTGTGTAATGTACTTTTACTACATCACCTGATTTTACTTGTTGCATAATTGTATTTTTTTGTTTAATGAAGTGCCAATGAAACGGACATTGGCAAGTTTTCTTGGGCAATATTACTCTCTTCTAATTTTTGATTAACGAAAAGTAAAAAGCACAAAATTTCAGGGCAATATTAAAAAGAAAAATCAACTCTGCCGAATTAAAAAACTTTGCTCAACTTTGACAGATGAAAATTTTAACAACCCTGTTTATTTTATGTTCAGTTTTCACCTCATCTCATACAAGAGCACAAGCAAAAACTGTCTCGCCAAAAAACAATACTATTGTAACAGGTGCTGAACAAACTAGCATGTATTTCCCATGGCTAAAAGGCAAGCGGGTGGCTGTTTTTGCTAACCAAACTTCCTTAATTCATACGACTCACTTAGTAGATAGTTTAATCCATTCCAACATCAATATCGTCAAAATATTTGGACCTGAACATGGATTCAGAGGCAAAGCGGCTGCAGGTGAACTAGTGAATAATGAAGTTGATGTAAAAACGGGCATTCCTGTTATCAGTTTATATGGTGATCACAAAAAGCCTACTCCTTCAGATTTGTCAGATGTAGACGTTATGATTTTTGACATACAAGATGTTGGCGTAAGGTTTTACACTTTCATTTCTTCTTTAGAATATTATTTGGAAGCGGCAATAGAAAATAATAAAACGCTGATCATCCTTGATCGTCCTAATCCAAATGGATTTTATGTAGATGGCCCTGTGCTTGATGTAAAATTTAAAAGTTTTGTTGGGATGCAACCTGTGCCTGTTGTTTATGGTATGACCATTGGCGAGTATGCGAATATGCTTCTTGGTGAAAAATGGCTAAGTGATGAAGCGAACCAGAAATTAATAAGAAAAAACATTAAAATCGTCACCTGCAAAGAATACAAACATCAAACGAAGTATTTACTACCTGTTCCTCCCTCCCCCAATCTAAAAGAGATGTCATCCATTTACATGTATCCTTCAACTTGTTTTTTTGAGGGAACCCTTATAAGTGAAGGCAGAGGAACAGATAAACCATTTCAGATTTTCGGTCATCCTTCTTTACCCTCCAATTTATTCTCCTTTACGCCAAAAGCTAATGATGGTGCTAAAAGCAGCAAGTGTTTTAATCAGATTTGCTTTGGCTGGAATGGATCTGGAAGTAATGCAGCAGTGTTGAAAAAATTAAACGGCAAGATTCAAATAAAATACCTTTTGGAAGCATATAAATTATTTCCAGGGAAGGACAGTTTCTTTTTAAAAAATAATTTCTTTGATAAACTTGCAGGTAATGATATATTGATGGAGCAAATTAAAAATGGCCTTGCAGAAAATGACATTCGAAAAAGCTGGAAACCAGGATTAGCCGTTTTTAAATCTATCAGAAAAAAATATTTATTGTACACAGATTTTAAAGATTAAAATTGCATTAAATAAACACAAATGAATTTTAAAGACCTTAGAATAATTTTCATGGGGACGCCTGAATTTGCAGTTGCTTCACTTAATGAATTGGTTGAATCGGGATGCAATATTGTTGGGGTAATTACAGCGCCAGACAAACCTGCAGGCCGGGGAATGGAATTACAGGAAAGTGCTGTGAAAAAATATGCAGCAGAAAAAGGACTAACCATTCTTCAGCCAGAAAAATTAAAAAATGTTGATTTTCTTGAAAAACTAGCCTCCCTTCATGCAGATTTACAAATTGTTGTAGCATTTAGAATGTTGCCAGAAGCAGTATGGAACATGCCGCCAATGGGAACCTTGAACCTTCATGGATCATTGTTGCCACAATACAGAGGTGCTGCGCCAATTAATTGGGCCATCATCAATGGAGAAAAATATACTGGTGTTACTACATTTAAATTAAAACATGAAATAGATACAGGCGATATCTTATTATCAGAAAAAATAGCCATCAGTGAAGATGATAACGCGGGTTCGCTTCATGATAAAATGAAAGAAACAGGAGCTGCTGTTTTATTAAAAACTGTTATTGGTTTAGCAGAAAATACAATTAAGGAGCATCCTCAGGAAGCAATTGACATCAAACATGCTCCTAAGATTTTCACTGAAACCTGCAGGATTGACTGGAATAAAAATTGCGAAAAAATTCATCATCTGATTCGAGGACTATCACCTTACCCCGCGGCATTTACCTTTTTGGAAGGGAGGAAATTAAAAGTATTTGCGGCAACAAAAGAAATAAAAAAACCATTATTATTGCCAGGAAAATTTGAAACAGACTCCAAAACATTTCTACGATTTACCTGTGCAGACGGATATATAGGTATAACAGACCTACAACTTGAAGGGAAAAAGAGAATGAAAATTGAAGATTTTCTAAGAGGTTATAGATTTTGACACAATATTTAAACCCAGCCAACGGTTTAAACCGTTGGCTATTTCCCGATTTTCAATTTATCCAAAACAACTTTATTCATAGCTGCTTTTGGCACCACCAAACTAATAGTATTTATAGCAAAGTATGCTTCAGAAACATTAATATATCCTTGATAAGGTCCATTTTTTCCCCAGGAATTTTTTACTAAGAAAAATAATTTGCCATCACTTGTTTTTTCCAAGCCAACAATATGCATCAGATGATCATCTTGTGTAGTAAGGTTTTCATACAAGTCTTGCCTAATTTGCGCATCCCATTTTTCTTCTTGTACATCAGCTTTCAAATCATCCTCATTAATATCAACTCCAGCATTCAGATATAAAGCCAACCCTTTTTTACTCCTAAATCCGTTATTGCTTACATCCGCATCCCACAAAACAGTATAGCCATTTTCAATAGCATTTTCAGCAAGGCTAATCATTTCTTTCAAAGGCATATTATAATAAGCCCCGTTACTGAAATTATCCGGCACTTCAATAATAAATGGTTTGTAATAATCATGGTCAGTAAAAGAAGTAATGTTTACATAATCTTCAGCTTTGAACTTTAATACTTCACTTGAAAATTCAATTGGCGTATACGCTTTATTGTTATATTGAAATCTTTCTGGCAAAATACCTAAATAGGTATCTAATATTTTATTATACTCAGGGAGCCAATCTGAGCTAATTGGGTTTGTTCCAGCAGTTGCAATTACCCGATCTAAATACCCTTTTAATTTCTTGAACATTTCCCCATGATCATACGTTTTTTGACCATTTGCTAATCCAGCATAAGCACTTTCCGGCAGAATACCATAAGCAGCTACCGACCTGATAACATCATGTCCTAAGCCGCCTTCGCTAAATTGTGCATGGCCTTGACGGTGAATGTAATTCTTCGCCTTTTCTACATAAATATTTCTAACCGTGAACATTTCACTCAGATCAAAATTGCCAAAATTGTTTTGCAGTGCCTGGCTTTCTATCAAAGAAGTAGTAGAAAAAGACCAGCAAGTGCCCGTATTTTCTTGATTCTTTACAATAGTAGCTGGGTTACTTTTGATTGAAATGAAATCTAGAGATTTCTTTTGCCCTGAAGTATTTTGAGCAAATGAAATGGCGATAATGAAAAAATAAAAACCAATTGACGATCTCCTTGTCATAAAATAATTATTTCGTTTTTTTTAATAACTTAAATCAACATCAAATTTTTCTGTGGCTGCAGATATTTGCTCTGCTGCAGCTTTACTTACAATCACAACTATCCCTTCGTTTATCTTCAAATCGGGCATTACATCTAATACTTTTGCAAAAATAAATTTTTGGTTACTCGTATTGGTCACTTTGATGATTGTACCTGCAGAGATTGTATTAGAAAGACAATAATACCTACCATCATCCCACCCACTAGTACTCTTAAAAGTAGATGCCAGCCCTTTCAATGCTATTATATTTTCTTTTGCAGCAGTTTGTTGTTTGTAATTCGAAGCGAAATAACCTCCGCTATTATTCATTTTTTCAACAGGCACAGTTTTATTACTTTTTACTACAGTAGAAGTGTCGTCTTTTTTTACTTCAACTGAAATAGAATCCTTTACTTTTGAATTTGAAACAACAGTAGAAGTAGAATCTGTTTGTATTGATTTCGCAGGAATCGCTGGAGGTATAGTTTTAACAGGCGCTTGTATTGACTTAGCAGTTGTTGAAGCCTTTTCAGCTTTCTTGTATCCTACAATTAAATCCATCCCATCTTTAAGCCCATCTGAAGTTAAATTATTCCATTTTTTTAAATCATCAATTGGCACTTTATTATACTTGATGCTGATCTGGTATAAATTTTCCTTTGTTTGAACTTTATGATAAATGGGTTCTAGTATTTCTGTTTTATTTGTTTTATCAGTAGCTACTGTTGGGAGCTTATCGGCTTTTTTTTGAACCGAATCTTTCTTCATTGGAGCAGCAGGAGCTATTGTTTCTGCAAGTGGCGCCATTTTTTTATGAGCAGGAATTTTAAGCACCTGACCAATTTTAACACCTTCCTCAAAAGAAACATGATTGTATTCAGCTAGCTCTCTGGGATGTACATCATACATACGACCAATTGAAAAAAGAGATTCCTTCGGTGCAACTTTATGCGTTTGCTGAGCAGCGATAACCAGTGGGGAGAATAAAAGAAACCAAATTATTTTTTTCATTTATTGCATTTTAAATTTTTATCTTTTCTGATAAAGATATTTTTCGATAATGTGATTTAGTATTTTTTTGTAAAAAAATTAATCCAAATTAAATAAAAAGTGTTGCACAATTTTCGGATACAAATATGCTGAAATTAGTTGATTATCCTTCTAATTACTTATTAAAAATACGCCATTCCTTTGGATAATAATTATTGACTCTATTAGACATTGCCTTCACAAATCCGAGAGACAAGTTTCCATACTTCACTAATAGCCAGCCTTTCCCTAAACCTGAATATTCAAAAGACTGGTGACGTAAGTACTGCAGTGCATTCTCTTTATCCAATTCAATCGTATCAATATCGTCTCTTAATAAATCTGACATCGCCAATTCATGAGAAGGAATTAACTCGTCGCGAATAATACTCCCCATATTAACACCGGCCTTCTTAATATATAACGCCGATTGAAGGATAGAAATTTCATTTACTACAAAATCCGGAAATGCAATACAGTCATCCTTCCAGTTAAAAAATGCAAGGACTTCATTTGGCATAATCCATTTAGAAAGGGTTGTAGTTTGCTGCAAGGAAATTTTTGTTTGATGTTTTGTATTTAAACTTTTCGTATTTGAATATTCATTTCTATTTTGAAATGCTGCAATAAAAAATCCTTCCCCTTTAACTTTATCTGGATAAAACCGATACCCAAATGCGTGATTTTTTTGGGATTCTGTTTCCACAATATTCCATTCCTTATGGGTATTTATTTTGATAGTGTTGAAATTATATTCAGATGTCAACCAATCACAGATAGCCTCATTTTCATCATAAGAATAAGAACAAGTGGAATAAACTAACAAGCCGCCGGGTTTTAATGAAAGCATAACATCCGCGAGAATCCTTTGCTGGCGCTGAGAACAAAGTGCCACATTATCAACACTCCATTCTTTTATGGCATCCGGATCTTTTCTGAATAATCCACTTCCACTGCAAGGAGCATCAACTACAATAACATCAAAATAACCAGGAAGTCTTTGAAAATCTTTGGGGTCGTTATTGGTAACAACGATATTTCTTGCGCCCCATTTTGTAGTATTCTCCGACAAAACATTCACTCTTGTTTTGATAACTTCATTACTCACCAATAAACTTTCAGTTGAAATTAATGATTGTATCAAAGTTGATTTACCACCTGGTGCAGCACATAAATCCAATACTTTTAAAGAGGTCTTTACATCAACATTTTGCTTAAGCACTTCCTCCAAAAACATACTACTGGCTTCCTGAACATAATAAGCACCGGCATGAAACAATGGATCGAGTGTAAACGAAGGACGTTCGTTTAAATAAAATCCACTAGAACTCCAAGGAACTTTCTCTTCTATTTGTAAAACAGCATCTTTGAAGTCGAATATTTTTGTGGGATTGATTCTTATAGAAGTAAGACTATTATTGCTTTCGTGAGATTGAATAAACGAACCAGCGTCAAATCCTTTTATATCCTGCAAGGAGTCAAGTAGGGGAAGTGGTAATTGATGGTGCATAATTTATTTACCGAAGGATGATCGAAAAATATTCGGTAGTTGCAAATGATGATTACAGGTTTTTAATTTCACTACACAAATCCTGAAGCACTTTTTTAGCATCACCAAATAACATAGAAGTCTTAGGTTTGAAAAATAATTCATTTTCAATTCCTGCATAACCAGGCTTCATACTTCTTTTGTTGACAATAACTGTTTTGGCTAATTCCACATCAAGAATTGGCATTCCGTATATTGGAGAAGTTGGATCTGTTTTTGCTGCTGGATTCACGACATCATTAGCACCCAGAATAAGTACAACATCCGTAGTTGGAAATTCATCATTCGCCTGTTCCATTTCCAATAAATTATCATAGCTCACATCTGCTTCAGCGAGCAATACATTCATGTGGCCAGGCATACGTCCGGCAACAGGATGAATAGCGTATTTTACTTCCACCCCTTTTTCAGTTAATATTTTTTCTAACTCATGACAGGCATGCTGCGCTTGAGCTACAGCCAACCCATATCCAGGCACAATCATCACTTTTGTAGCGTAACTCATTACCATTGCCGCATCACTCAAACTAATTTCTTTGTGATGACCTTCAATGGATGCGCCGCCACCAGAAGCCGTTGCATTTCCTCCAAATGAACCAATCAATACATTTTTTAAAGACCGATTCATCGCCTTACACATTAATATGGTAAGCAACGTTCCAGCAGCTCCAACAAGAATACCGCCAGTAAGCATCACTTTATTGTCATATAAAAAACCACCACATGCTGCGGCAACACCAGTAAATGAATTAAGCAAAGAAATCACCACCGGCATGTCTGCGCCACCGATAGGCATCACGAAAAATATTCCGTAGAGGAGGGATAATGCAAGAATTACATACAACAAAATGCTATGATGCGGATTTGTAACCAAATAAGCTGCAGTACCAATTGCGAAAGCAAGCATCATCAGATTTAGAATATTTTGTCCTTTGAAACTAAAATCTTTTACTTTCCCATTCAACTTTCCCCAGGCAATCATACTTCCTGCAAAGGAAACGGATCCAATAATTAATCCTACTACTATAATTAAAACTTTGGGCTGAATAAAATAAATGAAATCAGGATTCGGATTCAACGCCAACTCTTTGCTGAGGTGATTAAACTCTACTAAAGAAATTAAAGCGGCACATGCGCCACCCATACCATTGAAAAGACTTACCATCTCTGGCATTGCGGTCATTTGTACTTTTTTTGCTGCCAAGGTTCCAATGATTCCACCGATTGATAAACCACAGAAGATCCACAGATAATTATGTAAATGTTCGCCGCTTTCAACATCCTTGTACAAGAAAATGGTTCCAAAAATGGCAATAGTCATTCCTGCTGCTGCTACTAAATTCCCTTTTCTGGCAGATGCCGGATTAGACAACATTTTTAATCCCAGAATAAAAGTAATAGAGCCTATTAAATAACAAACGGTAAGTAATTGTTGTTGAATCATGATTTTAAAATTCGTTCAAATGATGTTGACTATTTTAATTAATTATTTTTTCTTTTTCTTAAACATTTCAAGCATTCGATCTGTAACTACAAAGCCACCCACTACGTTCAATGTCCCTAAAACCACCGCCACAAAACCCAATACAAGTGCCAGATAATTATCCGATTCGGCTTTCCCCATTACAATAATTGCTCCGATAATGACTACACCATGAATTGCATTAGCACCACTCATTAAAGGTGTATGCAATACACTCGGCACTTTTTCTATAATTTCAATACCTACAAAAATCATCAGGATTACGATATAGATAATCTGTTGATTGGTACTTATAAAATTTAACACTTGATTCATTTGTAAAATTTAATAGTTTATAACGTTTAGTAGGCTTAGTAAGTTTCGTTTCAAAGGTTTCAGAGGTTCAAAAGGTTTCAGAGGTTTCAGAGGTTCAAAAGGTTTAAGAGGTTTAAGAGGTTTAGTGAGTTTCAGCATTTATTCACAATTCCTATTTCCCAATCAACAAATCAACCTTTCATCCATTCAACCATTCAACTAAATAATCAATCAACCATCTACCCAACTGACTGCTTCACTCTCTCATTCGTAATCTCACCTTTATGCGCCACACAAGTTCCTACAACTAAATCATCTTCGAAATTCAAATTCAATTCTCCTTCTTTAGAAACTATTAATTGTAAAAAGTTAAGGATATTTTTCCCATACAATTTACTTGCATCGCTTGGCATGGAACCTGGCAATTTAGAGTTCCCAACTATCGAAACCCCATCAACAAAAACGGTTTCGTCGTTTTTGGTATAATCGGTATTTCCACCACTAACAGCTGCCAAATCAATAATCACAGAGCCATTTTTCATTTGCGCAATCATTTCTTTGGTAATTAATATCGGCGCTTTTTTCCCTGGTATCTGAGCGGTCGTAATTACGATATCTGCCTTAGCTACACTTTCTGCAATTTTGGCTTTTTGTTTTTGTATAAATTCTTCGGATTGTTCAACCGCATAACCCCCAGCCTTAGACGCATCTGCAGCTCCTTCCACCTCAACAAACTTTGCACCCAAACTCATTACTTCTTCTTTCACTGCTGGTCTGGTGTCAAACACTTCAATTACCGCTCCTAATCTCTTTGCTGTTGCAATCGCTTGTAATCCAGCAACACCCGCTCCCAAGATCAACACTTTTGCAGGAGGAATACTTCCGGCAGCAGTCATAAACATGGGGAAATATTTTGGATACAAATTAGCTGCCAGTAACACCGCCTTATAACCGGCAATATTCGCCTGGCTACTCAACACATCCATACTTTGTGCACGTGTAGTTCGAGGCAACATATCCATACTGAAAACTGTACAGTTTTTTTTCGCCAGCTGATCGATGAGTTTGGCATTTGTAAACGCCTGAAAAAATCCAATCAACACTTTTTCACTACAGGCATTTTCATCTTCTGCAGTAAGAGGATTGATAGAAACTAAAATCGTTGCTTTTTGTAAAACTTGTTGTCTGTTGTCAACAGTTGCTCCTGCTTCTCTATATTTTTCATCAGTTGCAAAAGCTTTTTCACCTGCACCAGATTCCACCATAAGTTCAACGTTCATTTTTTTGAGCATTGCAACATGTTCTGGCAATAAAGATGTTCGGGTTTCAAAAGCGGGTTCTTTGAGTAGGCCAATAATCATAATTGAAAATAATTGGATCGAAGGTAAGAAAAATTAAAATTGAATGCTAAAATGCTGTTTGACTTTGAAGTCTTTTTTAACAAAAACGATTCCGATAAAAAAAAGGTCTATGCTCAAGGTTACAGCGGGATGCGCTTTGATTTCTGCCCAAGCACGCTCCATTTCTGCACTCCAATGAATATCATCAAAGATCAAGATCGTTTCATCAGTCGATTTGGAAAGCAGCTTTCTGAAATAATCTAAAGTTGGTTTTTCCCGATGATTACCATCAATAAATGCCAAATCAATTGTAGAGGAAGCTTCCAAAAAAGAAGGCAGTAATACATCAAAATCACCTTGATGTGAATAAATATTAACCAAAGAAAGTTTTTCGAAATGAGTTTGTGCAAGTTGAGCAATTGCAGAAGATCCCTCAAATGTATGAACAGTAGCACTCTTGTTTCCTTCTGCCATATATGCTGTTGTAATTCCAAAGGATGTTCCTAATTCTATAATCTGATCGGGCTTATAATATTGAACAATCCGATGAAGCAGTTGTGCAAATTTTTTCGACTTTAAAGAAGAAGCTGCAATTTTATCAACCCGGCGTCTATTGGATTTTGTTAGACTAGACCCTGCACCAAAATCTTCCACTTCGATATATGCTTTATTTTTCAGCAATTTGTTTCTGTGCGATTCTATTTTTTCATAACACGCTTTTTCTTTTTTATCATTCAATACATGGATAATAAAATCAAAAACAAAAGGGGAATGAACACCATGGCCTTTCCTATTGGAAGAAGTGAACCAATAACGAATGTATTTTTTTATTATGATAAATGGGGAATGCAAGCGAAAAGTTTAAAAGGTTTAAAATGTTTAATAGGTTTCACGCAAAGTTCGCAAGGGGCAAAGTGAAAATTCAAAAGTAAAAATTCAAAACAACAAACTATAAACTATGAACAACCCATCACAAAACCAACCTATTCAACTCATTGAACTTATGAAACCTTTTGAACTAATTTTTTAATCAACTGACTTAACCCATTCCTGAAATGAATAATCAAATGCATGTTTTTCATCTGCAGCGAAATCTCTATTAGACACTAATTTCCATTCTGCAGATTGAAGTGCAGGGAAAAAAGTATCGCCTTCAATTGAAGTGTGTACTCTGGTTAAATATATTTTATGGGCTAGTGACAAACTTTCTTTATAAATCTCACCCCCACCAATGATGAAAATCTCTTTAAAATTTAAGTCTTTTGCTTTTTGAACAGCGTCTGAAATACTATTGGAAACAAGTACATTTTCAGCATTCCAATCAGGTTGTTTTGTAATGACAATGTTGGTTCTTCCGGGCAATGGCTTATTCACAGATTCAAAAGTTTTTCTGCCCATAATAACCACTCCACCCCATGTTGTATTTTTAAAAAACTTTAAATCATTAGGTAAATGCCATAGTAATTGGTTGTTTTTACCAATCATATTATTTTCAGACACGGCAACAACAAGTGATATCATGGCACAAAGGTAGAAATTTAAAATGTTTAATTAGCTAGCTATTTTAAAATCAACCAATCAACTAATCAACTAATTCACCCTCACCCCAATCTCTCCATTTGACAACACTCTTATCAACAATGAATCTAGGGAAGTATATATTTTTTGAATCACCAAACTATTCACCGTTCCAGTCATTTGAATATGGTCTGTTAGATTCCGATTCAATTGTGTTTGAAGATTATTTTTTGCCTGGAGTAATATTGGAGACAAATCAAAATTCGCTGCGACTTTAATTTTAGCTGATATTTTATCATTCAATAACCAATTGGCTAATTTCAGTAATATATTTCTGCTTTTTAAATCAAATGCTAAGTCAGGAATCGTAATTATATTTTTAGCCGAATCAAAAACAGGCGTTCCAACAAGATAAGCGACGCCTTTTTTAGACCCTTTAAAATCCAGTTTAAGGGCAATTTTTGAATTCCCTAATCCACTTATTTGAATACTGTTAATGATGATCTGTTTCCCTTTTACATCAAAACTCTTTCCGGCTAATTTATTGTTCATCAATACAGTCAGATCATTGTAATTAGTAATCAAATCCGCATAAACATTAAATCCTTTTTGTAAATTATTTTTTATCAAATTTGGCAATTCCGTCGGTTGTGATGGTGTATACCCAACAGTAAAGACAGGGGTACAAGCTAACCCAAGCGACATACTCAATGTAGAGCCATACATATTCAAATCACTGACGCTCACAGCCATCGGATTTAAATTCAGGTATCCAAACTCATCAACTTTTTGAACTTCAAATAATTTATTCCAGAATCCTACAATGTAAGGTTTTAAATTGTACGACTGTATCTGACTATCTACATTCTTTCCCAATAAATCCAATTGTGCTTTTACTTCTTTCACCAACTTATCCGTGATGTCAAAATTCACAAATCCTACTTTGCATTTGTCTGTTGGATCTGCTTTTGTCAAATTGGTAATAGTTGATAAATGATAATCAGGCAATAATTTAATTTTTGACGTATACGCTATTTCGATTCTTCTTAATGGCTCATCAAAACCACAACTAAATGTTGGAGTTGGCAATAAACAATTTTGATTAAAACACTTAGCACAATAATTTCCTTTGATTTTATATTTGCCTTCAAACGACAAATTAATATTGTCTTTATTTCCAGCAATATTGAAAGGGCTTCTTAAAAATTGATACTCATAACGAAGGCCTTCGCAAGGATGATCACTTCCATCAAACTGAGCAGGAACAGCTACTTCAGCCATTTTGAAGTAAGAACTTAAATCTACTTGAATGGGGATATTCAAACTAGATACAACTGCAGGAGGAGCAGTGATGACCTCTTTTGAAAATACGGGGGCCTCTGGTTTTATAGTTGCGCAGGAAGACAATAAAATGCAACTCATGCATAAATACAATTGAAATGGCTTCATCTGAAAATAGCTTTTTGAAATATCACTTTAATAAATCTAAAAAAAAAGAGCGAAAAATTCGCTCTTTTTTAAAATAAAAATACGATTAACTAATTACCACCATCCAACAATATTATAATTAGTAGTTACTGTTTTAGGCTGATGATTTCCATATGCAACACCAATATCTCTAGCTGCTTTTATAGTCGCTTTAGTAACGTCTACATTATCCTGCTGCTGCTTTAATTGGAAATTCCATTCACGTTGATCAATTGCTTTTACTCTCTTTGCAATTTGATCTGCAAGCACCTTAACATCTTTAAAACATGCAGCATTTGGGTCTATCTGAGATAAAATATCACTCGCATTAGTTGCTCCATCTACAGTTTGACTTGCAGCCCAAACATTTTTTGCTTGCGACAATTTTGCGCTGCAATCTTTATCAATTTGTTTTTGATAAATAGGCCCTATAGCATCCATGCATTTATCATAACAATCTTTACACACTTCAGGAACTGCTGTTAAATTAAAAATTGCTTCATCGAATTTGCTCTGAGAAGCCAAAGACTGTGCTTGTTTTAAAATAAAATCACACTTAGAATTGTAATACTCCATTATTCTATTCTTCCCGGTTTCTATAAAACTTTGAAGTGTAGGATTTGAAGGACTAATATTCTTCAATGCAGATATGTAAGCTTTATTTTCATTCTCGCCAACGCCTTTTACGTTAATAGAAGTACTAGAGAATTTAGTTCCTTCTATGCCATCGCCAATATAAAACGTGACAGTTAAATTAAATGCAGTCATTGGGGGAGCCGATTCTGTGAGATCTTTTGACATTACAGTAATATTTGCCGTAATGATAAATCTTTCCTTCAATGCACTCCCGCCCATCCCATTTTGAGTAACTATTTGACTTAGTTTATTCTGAAGCATGCTTCTTGCGATTTCTGGCATTTGTTCAATTTGAGGAGGAACATATGCAGCCAAAGTAATTCTTGCATGATCATCAGCTTTACCTACATTATTTTGAGCGTTAAGCTGTGTTGCAACAAATACAAACAATAAACTCAGTAATTTATTTTTCATTTGATTCATATTTAGTAAATGATTTATTGACTTTTTCCACCGATGATAACTTCAGCTTTTCCAAGGCCAATTGCACTTGATGCCGCAGGTAATTGATAGCTTTTTCTTAAATATTTTCTCAATTTTGTTGCAAAAGCATCAGCATCAAATGCAGCTCCATCTTCTCCATAAATTGGAATTCTAACTTGGGTAAAATTCATCATGTTAGGAGAAGAGCTCGCTAAAGTATATCTTCCTTTTACCGTATTATCCTTTACCCATTTCTTAATGTCATCTTTTAATTCATCTCCGTCAGCATTAATTTCATCATTAAGTTTTTTGGGGGAGTTGTCCCAAACCTTAACATTCAAAGAGACTTCTCTTCCATTATCAAACATATCTTGAAAGTGAGTCATCAACTGGGCATTAAAATTATCTAATTGATCCAATACGGCTGTCTCTAACATCACTGGCAAAGGTGCACCCATAACTTCCTGACCAGTTCCTCCTGCAGAAGCCACTTGTTTATTAGTGCCCGCATCTAATCCTTTTAAATCAAAAGTAATGGATTTGAAGGGTCCTCTTGTATTGATGCTCCAAGTTACTTCCAAAACGATATCAGGCCGAGCTGTTTTTAAAAGTTTATCTCTTGGAGATTCTGCTACACCACCGCCTTCTGTATTCTGCGCCATATTATCTAATGCATTTGCATCTTTGATATCTTTTAATTTTTGCGCTAAATCTTCAAGAGGAAATCCTCTGTCCTTCATAAGACCACCTATTTTATTAATCACAGAATATAATTCTTGATTATTATTAAGGGCTTTTTGATAATCCATGATTTGAGTTGAGGTTCCCTGGTTGTCAAGTGTTGTAACATAATCATTAGTTGTCATCCAAATGTTTGCTGGAAAAACCATAATACTTGGTTTGGCTGCCTGAGAAAACCCATTAAGGGAAAAGGCTAACACCAATATTACTGATAGAAAGAAATAAATGTTTTTCATTTTTGCTTATTTTTAATTTGTTTTTAATATTCCGTCTTTAATCATTTTTTGTTTTAATTCTGCACGCAACACTCTAACTATTAATCCGTGAGTAACACTTTCCTTTGTTTTCTTTTTATCACGTGAGATTTTATCAAGAAATTTTTCATCCTTAACATTTACAAAATCTTTATAGTCACCTCCATCAGTAAAAAATTTGTTGAAATAATCTTCATTCTTTTCTTGAACATTAACTTCAAACAAAACTGGCTTTACGTTACAGTCAGATTTGCCTTCATTAATGCCTTTAAAAAGTACATCTCTTACCGCATTTTTCTTAGCTTGTTCACATGCGTCGGCTCTATTCCTTCCATTACCCCATGCTTTTAATGTTTGCGAGCCATCAAGTTCAACTCCCATACACTCAGATTTGTATTCATAGAAAGCTGCTGTTTTTTTCTGTTGACGTTGTGCAGAACAAAACAAAAATGTACTCATTAAAATTGAAGAAAGTATGGCTATTTTTTTCATTGATTTGATTTTTTAATTAAAACCCAGAGCTTAAAGATTTAATAATACCTGCACTTTCAAGATCTTTCCGTAACAAAGCTGCATTAACTGACAGAATCACTCCAACTTTATATTCTTTTCCAATTTTCATGATATCTTCAGCCTCTATTGCACCATCATTACTAGAAGAAACAAATTTCATATACTTGCCCCCATCAGCAAAAAAAGCATCGAAAAAATCCTTTTTTTCCTGTTCTATATTTGGATTTGTTGCTAAAGGACCTTGGCCTGAAACCCCTGAATGTCCTGTTATTCCTTTAAAAATGACGCCATGAACCGCATTTTTCTTCGCCTGCTCAATCGCTACATCAGGTTTTTTTGAGTATGACCATGCTTTTACAAGATAGGTTCCGGTAACGCCGGTATTTACTGCTTCTATTTCATATCGCCATTCTCTTGTATCAATATCTGCCTTTTTACTTGCTTGTGCAAAAATATTACTGCTGAATAATGAAGTAATAACTGAAAAAATCAGTAAAAATTTGAATTGCTTTTTCATATTTATTATAATTAATTTATTTGTCTAATCAATAATCCAGGATATAAATTTTTACTCTTTCCGTCAAAAGTTGTTCTATCAATTGCTGGTTTACTTGGATCAGCAGTCAACTCTGCACCAGCAGTGTTATCCCAAATCATGCCTTTTTTAACTTTAATAGTCGTTACTTGCTTATACTCTGATTTTCCAGTTTCCGGATCAATATTATTTTCCAATACTTCATACTTGTCTCCATCTTCCAATCCTTCTTTCATACCAATTTTTGCAGTGATTGGATCAGCAGTAAATAGCGGAGTTTTTGTTTTAAATACTTCATATTTCTTTTGAAGCTTTGCAAATACTTTATCTACATTTCTTTTAGTAGCCAACTCAATAATTTGTTGCTCTGTTCTGTTTTCTTTTAAAGAAAAGGTAACCAAACTAACTGCATTATCCTCTCCTATTGGCACTAACGTATAATTATAGTTATCAAACGCTGCTTTCTTCTTAGCATCAACCGTACCTTTTTCCATATACTGGTTGTTATAAAATTCATTCGAAATAGTATCATTCCATTTTAACTGGTATAAATATGATTTAGTCCAAACAGAATACCCCTCTTTTGCCTTATCATAAGCTGCATCTGCAGCCTGCATCGCTTTTTGACGCAACATCTCCATTTTAATATCCTGTGCTTTTAATTTTGCAGCGTCTCTAAGAATTGCAGCAATTGGTTCATTTGGGAAATAATTCATTTTAGTAAAAACAACAAATGTATTTGGTATTAATTCTATGCCCGCACTCATTAATATAGAATTACCATTATTAGATGCCCCAGCTTTTTTCTTATCTATAAACGAAGCATCAAAAATTCCTCTTTCTGCAACTAAATTATAATCGAAACTTCCATCTGCCTGACGATTGAACCACTTTGCAATTAACTTATTAGCTAATTTGCTTTGTTTGATATATTTATTTATGATTAATGGCATATCAGCAGCGTCTTTGTCTATCAATCCACCAGTTGCATCCTGAGCAGCTGAACCTAATGCGTTTTCTGCCGCTGATTTGGCTGGCTTCTCTGCAGCTGTAAGTGCATATTTTTTAGGATCAAAAGATTTGTCTGCAATTGTATGGTTATTGTATTTATCTGGAAATGGATTAGCGTTGTATGCTTTTGTTACGATTTCTTTACTAGGAAAATTATCCGATTCTAATAATATCAGATGAAGAGAACTTCTACGATATTTTGTTTCTTTTCCAGCATCTGCAGCTGTTTGTGCATTAACAGTAATGCCGATAGTAAATACGACAGCGCTTACTAATAGTATTTTTTTCATTTTTTAAGATATTTAATAATTTTCCTACTCTTATGGCTTTTCGGAATAAGGCCCCGTTTTTTTTGTGGTTTCAAGACTCCACATTTTTTAAGAACTATAAATATAATAATATATTTTAAATAA
>CAIKYB010000029.1 GCA_903831575.1 uncultured Bacteroidota bacterium
ATTTTATATATTTTATAGTATGATAATTATTTTTTATAGAAAGGGACAAAAAGATTGGGACAAAGGTTGGGACAAAGGGACAAAAAAATGGCTTAAATGAAAAGTTTTTTAGATTTTTTTCATTTTCATTATATATAATAAAAACTTTTCATTTAAGCGGAAAATTTGTCCCAATTGTCCCAATTTGTCCCAACTACCATAAACATACTATTTTCCTTAATCTTTCTATTTTTGCATTTGTTAGATTCTATAAAGTAAAATCTAATAAATTTTAATTAACAAATATTTTCATATTTGACTCCAGTTCCATAATTATTAATAATTATATTTCCAGTATTATTTTGAGGATTTGAGAGTTTCTTCTCAAACTCTGCTATACAGAATTCTCTGTGTTTTTTAGATGTTTTCAAATGTTTTGAATAATTCATTTTAGAACCATTCCATCCACAGCAGCAAACTTTCTTAATAGCATAATGCTCTTCACATTTCATTTTATTATATTCTTGAGTTGAATAATCATTTGGAATTTGTATATTAAGCATTTGAAACCCTTTTTCCTTAAATTGCTTAATTAAAGAGATTTCAATATAAATAGAGGATTTATCATCACAAAGGCATTTATGAATAATTGAAATATTGAAATTATCAAATCCACCATGTTGGCGAATATACTGATATAATTTCATATCATTATATTTGGAATTGGTCTTATGGTTTGAGACACGATTTTTATAATCTTTTGTCTTACCAATATAACATCCCTTAATACTTTCATCTTTGCAAATAATCTTGTAAAAATAATAATGAGTAATTGGCTCAAAGGCTTCTTCAGAAAGTTCAACAAACATTTTATAAATTATATAAAGAAAAAAATATTTTAGGTTTTTTTAGTTTCTCCTTAATATTCTGAAAAATAAGGCAAAACTTCTTTGTTAAAAAAATTGATGTTATTAATTATATTTTTGCTGAAGCCGTTTAAAATAAATGTTTCATACAAAAGTGGAGACGGAGTAAGGTTATAAATTGTTTTTTTACATTTAGAATTTAAAAACTTATAGAACATTTCTCTCTGCGATTTGTTTTTATGATCTATATAGAAACTAGAATTAATATTTCCAATATCATACTTGTCTCCATTTAACAAATAGATTCTAAAACGTTTATTGCGAATTGGGGATTTCTCAATATTAATGATTAATGTCATATAATAAGTATATATTATTCTTCTACCTTTTTAACAATAAACTCTGCTTTTTTTGGAGACCGTCCAGTAAATTTAAGCATATCATTATAAATAGGGTCTATATCATTTGACATTAATTTATTTTTTGCTGTTTGTTTAATTTGTCCTTTTGTAATACCTTTTGTTGAAATATATTCTGCAGGAACACCAGTTATTATATAATTATTATCTCTAACTGCTTTATTAATTTCATCAATATATATACGTGGAACAATACCTTTTATACCAGTTTCTGCTTTTTGTTCTTTTAATGGAGCAGGAACACCTTGTATTGGAACAGAGGCTTCTTGCATTTGCTGTTGTTGTTCTTCTTCAAAAGTAGGTTCTTCCAAAAATACATTTTCAGGAGAAACAATATCTGCTTCTGCTGCGGCTTGTTTTTCTTCAACTGTTAAAGTAATATCACCTTCAGGAGTTCCAGTCCATAACGCACTTGAAATTTTATCAGCCAAAGTTCCAATTTGGTCTCCAGCAGGATTTGTTTGAATAATGTCTGCTTGATATTTATCATTTGCCACAGGTTGGTAAAACCGAGTAGG
>CAIKYB010000030.1 GCA_903831575.1 uncultured Bacteroidota bacterium
AAAAAGTTTCTTGAAAAAAATGGTGCTGTGCTTGCAACAGTTGCTAACAAAGTGATTCTACCAATTGTTGTTAAAGCAGTCGGCGAAAAGATAGGTATTGATTTAACACCTGGATTGAAGCCAGGTCAAGAGATGATACAAGGTCAAATTAAACGAATGGATAAAAAGAAAAGTCCAGCACCAGTTGCAATGCCAGTAGCATACCAAGTACCAGTGAATTCTTGGCAAGCACCAGAATCTCAACCTTACCCAGTACCAACTACAGCTGTTGTAGGAACAGGTCGTGGTAGAGGAAGACCATCGATGAAACAAACAGGTGGTTCATTTACCAATTCAGGTGGTTCTTTTCGAACAAGTGGTTCAGGAGTAATGCACATGAAAGTAAATGGACAATAAATAATATATATAAGTAATATATATGTCAATAACTAACAATGCCCAATTATCCGTAATATTAGAAGAAGAAAATATAAAAAATTATGCTGTAATACGAATACAAGACTTAAATAGTCCAATATATAGTAAGACGAAGAATTTCATTTTAAATGTTGGCTTCCATTGGGTAGGTTTAGTAATAAACAAATCAAATGCTTATTTTAGTAATTCATACGCTGTCAAACCACCTAAACAAGTTATTCAATTTTGTAAAACCAACAACATATCAGATATTTATTATAATGGTACACAATTACAACACGATACATCAACCGACTGCGGTTTTTTTGCTTCATTGTTTGTAATCAAATTAGTAAGAGATAAAACAAAAAATATAGATAAATACATATCACTATTTGATACAACTGATTTATTGGACAATGACGGAAGATTGATTAAGATGTTTAACAAGATAATATAATATAACCTAAATTAAAATAAAGAGTTATATTATATAAATGGCAAAGAAAAATGTATTAGAATTTGAAATGCGAGACGGGCAAGGATTTATCCGCCCAACAGATCCAGGTATATATTGTGTAAGTCCATTTGACAATTCAAACCAACAAAATAAAGTTACAGGTGAAAAAGAAAAGGACGTAGGCATTTATAAAGTAGGAGTAGCATCCAAATCAATTCATAGTAGAATGCAACAATATCATACATATTTCCCTGCAGGTGTTTATTTCATTGCGTTGCTTACTGTGAAACCAAAGGCTGTCATTCCAAAATCAGTAGAACCTTTAAAGGTATTCATGGGTTCATTTCTTCAATTTTTAAACATTGTTGAAAAATGGATTATTCATAGATTACAACAATCACAAGCAGTGGTATTAAAAAACAATATGAGGATAAAATGGGAAGGCGACACAGAGTGGGTATATTGCAGTATAACATTAATTCAAAAAGTATATGAAGAAGCCAGGCAGTATTTTTCAGGACACCAAACATATAAAACACAATATACCTTTACTTTAACGGAACATGATAGAGCACCCGACCACGAGGCACATTTAGAAAAGTTAAAAAATAGTCACGTGCATATTGCGAAATTATATTTTGATTTGACTAATGGATTATACAAAAAGAAATAAAGTAACAAGCGTATTAAGTGTGTTAATTCTGCTACTGA
>CAIKYB010000031.1 GCA_903831575.1 uncultured Bacteroidota bacterium
ATCCAGGGCAGATTCATCCAATCGGTAAAGGTTGCTCCAAATCAAACCTTGAGTTTAGGTTCAGCGTTGAAAGCTGGTGCATACTTTATTGAAGTGAGACAAGGTAAGGAAGTGAAGACTACGAGAGTAATGAAGTTTTAAACATAACTAGCCCACGGTTTAAACCGTGGGCTATGATAAAATCTTAAACTGTAAAGGCCTGCTCCTTAATTGGAGTGGGCCTTTTTGTATGAAGTACATTTTTGCGTATTCATTTTTACACAGAGGCTGTATGTTTTTTCACGAGTATCAATTCTAGATTGTTTTTTTAAGAAATCGTGTGTATTTTATTAGATCTAAATAGTGGCTTAATGAAGGATAACTGAAATTTCGAATCCTTGTTGATCCAATAAAAATGAATTTTATATTTTTATTTTCTTTATCGGAGATTCTTTTATTATTGTACATAAAAGTGGATTGTAGTTAATTTATTTATGCGTTATCGTTATACCACAAATATTTTATTTTTTTTATTCAAATTAATTTACGAATGTTGCAAACAGTTTTGAAATTCAATTCAGGAAACGCTTGAAGGATAAAAATAATTGGTAATAATTATGAAGAAAAATAGTGCAATTGTTGTGGTTTTTATTTTGATAATAACGGTAATCATTTTAATTAAAACTTGCATGTCACAATTCTAATTATTGATTTAGCTTATGCGACTTGAGCTAACGTTTTTGCCCTCCAATTTCCGTATTCGTATTCTATAATTGGGTTCTATTTTCTCAGAAAATTCTCATCAAGAGGTTTGATTTTCAATAAAATTTGAATATCGCTTTTTATAAATCCCTAAAGACAAAACAGCAATTTTTTTAAGTTTGATATCCACTTTTTTTAAATGATTTTTATTAAGTAGCGATAGGGAAGGAAGATGTAATTAATGATCAAATGTAATAGTCTATGAAATTAAACTTTAGGCAAAATAAATAGTCTTATTACGCTTATTTTGAATTTCTCTATACTTTTATGAATCATTTTAAAAAGTGTACTATTATTTTGCTCAATAAAAATAAATTTCTCCTATTTTTATTTCTAGGGGTATCAAATATTGCTTTTGCTCAGCATGATGAAATAATTCTAGGAAGGCCAACAGATACATCAGTCACCGCTAGTGTTATGTTTACTAATGCGGCGTACCAATATTACCTACAATATGGGCTACAACCAGGAGTATATAATTTCAATACACCTACTTTTTCTAGTATTGTTAATGTGCCAGAAGAGCATGATTTTAATAATTTAATTCCCAATACAAGGTATTATTATCGGATGCAATATAAATTGGTAGGGGGTTCTGCTTTTACTGCTTCACCAGAGTATTCGTTTATAACTCAAAGAGCTCCAGCAAGTACATTTTCATTTACAATAGAAACAGATGAGCATCTTTATGACAAGAAGGGTGTAACCAACCTGTATCGAATTACGCTTGCAAATGAGGCTAATGATAAGCCTGATTTCATGTTTTCTCTTGGGGACATATTTGGGGATGATCATTCCTATATTGATAGTATACGTTTCCCAAGAATAACCGATAATGAAGTAGATTCCTTACATAAAGATTACAGAAGATTTTTGGGATTAATCTGTCATTCTATTCCTTTTTATATTGCATTAGGGAATCACGAAGGGGAAAGAAAATACTATTTATCTCATCCTGCGCCTCCCAATAATTTAGCCATCTATGGAACATTAGCCAGAAAAAAATATTATCCTAATCCTTTTCCAAATGGGTTTTATTCTGGCAACTCCATGATAGAAAATTATGGAGTGCAAAAGCCAGAAAATTATTATGCGTGGACTTGGGGCGATGCATTATTTGTTGTGCTTGATCCTTACAGGTATGATAGTAAAAGCGACACATCCAATAAGCCAACTGGCTGGGATTGGACATTAGGGTTGCCTCAGTATTTATGGTTGAAAAGCACCTTGGAAAATAGTACTTCAAAATATAAATTTGTTTTTGCACACCATATCAGAGGTGAGGGCAGAGGAGGCATTACCAACGCAATTCAAAATGAATGGGGTGGGTATCAAAGAATTGCTAATGGCACTGTTACTACCGGAAGCGGGTATACTTTTCCTCTAAATAGATTGCTTTCCGAAGGATGGACTAAACCGATTCATCAATTATTTAGAGACAATAATGTAAATATTTTCTTTCAGGGACATGATCATGTATTCGCTCATGAAATATTGGACAGCATTACTTACCAGTCTTGTCCGATGGCTGCAGATTCTACTTATGAAATTGGCAAGTTGGCCAATGCTGGTGCTTATTTGTCTGATACTTTAGAAGGCGCAGGTCATATTAAAGTAACTGTTTCCCCTGGTTATGTTCAGGTAGATTATGTAAGGGCATATCTTCCTGCAGATACGCTTAGCGGCTTACATCATAATGGAGAAATTGCTTTTTCATATAAGGTTCGAAATAAAAATACCTATACATTTATTGGAAATGGGAATTGGTCGGATGTGAATAATTGGGTTGAAAAAATAAAGCCACCAACTCCGCTTCCTTCAGGAGCTTCTATATATATTGAGCCAATTGAAACAGGCCAATGTGTTCTTGATCTTACTCAAACGATTTCATTGGGGGCTAAAATAATTGTGAATCCTAATAGAAAATTTATTGTGCCAGGAGTTTTAAATATTCAACAATAAAATATGGCAAGAAAACTTATTTTCTATCTTTCGTATTTTTTTTTAATTGCAGTTAATAATAAATTATTTGCACAATCTTATACAGAGATATTAGGCAGACCAACAGATACAAGTATCACAATGAGTGCGATGTTTGATCAGAATGTTGATGCTTACTGGGAATTTGGAATCCTTTC
The DNA here is from genome assembly GCA_903831575.1 of uncultured Bacteroidota bacterium. Taxonomy (GTDB): domain Bacteria; phylum Bacteroidota; class Bacteroidia; order Chitinophagales; family Chitinophagaceae; genus Ferruginibacter. The sequence goes on from CAIKYB010000031.1 coordinate 2,880, forward strand.
CGGTGCTTATTCAAACACGACTGCAACCTATTCCATTATTGACAGTATACCGCAGGAAGTAGATTTCACTAATCTTACCACCAATACAAAATATTATTATCGGGTCAGGTATAGATTAGCCAATTCAAATACTTCTTTTGCTTCAGGAGCAGAACACACTTTTAGAACGAGAAGGCCCAGAGGCAGCACTTTTTCTTTCGCTGTAGAAGCCGACCCTCATTTAGATACCAACTGCATTCCAAGTTCATTAATACTCAGTATGCAGAATATGTTGGCCAAGAATGTAGACTTTATGATAGACCTTGGAGATAATTTTTTGTCAGAAAAATATGTATTGACACCTGGTTCGCAAATATTAGCACCTCATTACATAGATACTATTGAATCCAGAACGGTATTGTACAGAAAGTATTATGGAACACTTTGTCATTCTGCTCCATTGTTTCTTACTATTGGGAATCATGAAGGTGAACTGGGATGGAAACTTACGGGTACGGATAGCTCTATGCCTGTAGTTGCTACTAATTTGAGAAAAAAATATTATCCTAATCCATATCCAAACTCCTTTTATTCTGGCAATGATTCTGCAGAAGCTTATGTAGGATTGAGAGAAGATTATTATGCATGGGAATGGGGCGATGCTTTGTTTATTGTAATTGACCCTTATTGGTTTACCAGAATGTCTCAACATATCGGTTGGGGTTGGACGCTTGGAAGTAGACAATTTAACTGGTTTAAAAATGCCATAAGAAATAGTACGGCTAAATATAAATTTATTTTTGCTCACCAATTAGTAGGAGGTAATGGTAATGATGCCAGAGGAGGAACCGAATTTGCAGATTTGTATGAAAATGGCGGCAGAAGTATAGACTCTACCTGGGATTTTGATTCTGCCCGTGTACATTGGGAAGAGCCGATACATGCATTAATGGTTGAAAATAAAGCCAGTATTTACTTCCATGGCCATGATCACTTTTATGGAAAACAAGACAAAGATGGCATCGTTTATCAAGAAGTGCCTCAGCCCTCTGCGAAGAATATAAAAGCATTTAATGCTAACAGCTATCCATTTACCACTCAATATGGTTATGTAAATGGAACAATATTGCACAACAGAGGATTTATACTCGTTACAGTTTGCAGTGACAGTGCTAAAGTAGAATATGTAAAAACATTTTTGCCCACAGAAGAAAGTAGTAGTTTACATAACTTGGATATCGCTCATAGTTACGTAATTAAAAATTCGGTGTCTTCACAGAATGCAACCTATACTTTCATAGGAGATGGCAATTGGGATATCCCTTCGAACTGGTTGAATAATCAAATTCCTCCTGCAAGATTACCCAATGGAAGTACTATTATCATCAATCATGTTTCTGGAGGAAATTGTTTATTGAATACAATGCAGGTTATTGAGCAAGGAGGGATGTTGTCAGTTAATCCTGGAAAGACTTTACTTATCCCTGGTACGTTATTAGAGCATTGATAAAAAGTATATTTGTAAATAGTTTATGAAATATAAAATTAAAAGTATTAAAATGAGAAAATTCTTCTGCTTCATAGTGTTTCTTATTTCCTTTAATAATTTGACTGCACATGATATCGATTATGAAAAAATTATTCTCAAGAAATGGGTACTTGCAAAAGAAGATAAAATTATAGAAGGCTCGTTTTCTATGTACAAAAATGGGGATGTTTTCATTGAAGATGCAGAGCAACGTTTAATACACTATCCTTTATCCTCTTTTTCTCCAGCTGATCAAGATTTTGTTGTTAAAAAATACGAAAATATTATACAAATCAACAAGCAACTTGAACAAAGTAGTACCAGACATACTACTGTTGGAGCTCATTTAAATATCAGGTTTTGGATAATCATTTGTTTATTGTCTTTACTTGGTCTTTATACATTTTTGCTATCTGAAAAAAAGAAGAGGATATTTTTAAGTCCTGTATTTTTCATTGGAACTATCCTGTTGCTTTATGGGTTTAGTGATGATGATATAAAAATGCGTTTGCTTACCACTACAGATCCTGTATATATGGATTCTGCATTTACTCCTTTTAAGCCCAAAATATTTACCCACTGGGATAATACCTACTTTTATGTAGAATCAAAAGGGATTGCTGATCACGAAATGATGATTGGCATTAGAGCTTGGCAGCAACAAGTTCCTATTCCTCAATGTTATACAGTTGCCAACAATAATAATGCCTGGAGTATTCCTTTAAATCCAGTTATATCTTCCAATCCTATTCCGGTTGATACGGTTCATTTTCTAAGAGGTGCAATTGCTTTAGCAGTGAATGGTATCCCCATTTTTAATTACCATACTAACACAGGCGTAGACTCTTATACAGATGGTCAATTGGATAATTTTGGTGGACATTGCGGCAGAGCAGATGATTATCATTATCATATCGCCCCATTGATTTTATATAATCAAATTGCAGCCAATAAGCCCGTTGCTTACGCATTAGATGGCTTTGCTGTTTATGGAGCACAAGAGCCGGAAGGAACACCGATGACAACTTTAGATGCAAATCATGGACATTATGGACGTAATGGTGTGTATCATTATCATGGCACTCCTCCAGCTCAGGGCGCTCCTTATATGATTGGCAACATGGTTGGTGTGGTTACCGAAGACACTACTCATCAAATTATTCCACAGGCTGCAGCGAAGAGCCCAAGACCTGCACTTACCCCCCTTTCAGGAGCAGTCATTACCGGATGCCAGCCGAATAATTCTAACAATGGATATAATTTAACCTATACAAATGGAGGGCTAACCTATCATGTAAATTATTTCTGGGCTGATACTACAAACAACAGAAGCAAGTATACATTTGATTTTGTTTCTCTAGCTAATACTACGGAATCTATTTATTTGGGCACTCCATCTCAATCGAGTTGTATTGTTCCTACGGTAGTAATACCAGTGGTTACTACAGTTAAAAAAACAATGAAGCGTTTACCCGATACCGGTGAGACACTCGGATATACCACAACTTTCGGAGAAGACAATGACTATGCAATCAATGCTCCTTATTTTATTAATAATGGAAATGGAACAGTAACGGATACGATTACAGGATTGATGTGGCAAAAAGTTGATGGTGGGGAAATGACTTTTGAAAAAGCTGTTTTGTATTGTGATACATTGACGTTAGGTGGTTATACAGATTGGAGATTACCGAATCCTCATGAAGGTTTTAGTATTTTAAATCTTCAAAATGTGAATCCAGCTATTGATGGGAATGCTTTCACTGCAAGTGGAGCTGCTGCAGAGTATTGGTGGACAAATGCCAAGCAATTTAATGACTCAACTAAAGTATGGTGTACGAATTCAGGAGGAGGCATTGGAAATAAACCCAAAGCTGAAACAATAAGTGCTGGCGGAACAAAAAGTTACCATGTAAGAGCTTTAAGAGATGTGGCTACTCCTGCCACAGTCTTAAGTCAATTTGCAAATAATTTGGATGGAACAATCACAGATAACTTAACCAATTTAGTATGGCAAAAGATTCCATATGCTGATTCATTGACTTGGGAAAATGCGCTTATTTATGCTGATTCTCTCACATTAGCAGGATACCTTGATTGGAGGTTGCCTAATATAAAAGAATTGCAATCTATCAATGATGAATCCAAAATTAATCCATCTATTGATACTATTTTTAAAGTAATAAATAATAAGAAATATTGGTCTGGAACATCCCTGCCTAATCATACAACTCAAGCCTGGTATTTAAATTCGCAATATGGAATTACTACATACGACGAAAAAATAAGAAGAGATTTGGTGTTGTGTGTGAGAGGGACTTCCAATGTTACAACGCAGTATATTTTTAATGGAAATGGGAACTGGGATAAAACGATAAATTGGTTGAATTATACTATTCCTCCAACAACCTTGCCTTCAGGTTTTTCAATCATCATTAATCCGTTGTCGGGCGGGCAATGTACCCTTAATACTACTCAGCATATTTCTCAAGGGGCCAATATTACGGTAAGTCCAGGGAAGAATTTTTTAATTCCCGGATCTTTGATTCAGCAATAAATCAGCGCGTTCTAAAATATGTTTAACTTGTAATAAAATTTTCAGAATCCCATCGTATTGAATGATTTTTTTGAAATAGCAAAACAATATCTTTTATTAGGATTTACACATGTAATTCCTTTGGGCTTCGATCACATCCTTTTTATACTCTGTATATTTTTTTTAAACTCGAGCATGAGGTCAGTTATTTTTCAGTGCTCTGCTTTTACACTTGCACATAGTCTTACTTTAATTTTGTCTGCCGCAGGATTATTATCCATTGATCCTAAAATTGTAGAACCATTAATTGCAATATCTATTCTCATTACCGCAATTGAAAATATTGTTCAGAATAAGGTCAGGCAATGGCGAATGGCCATAATTTTTATTTTCGGCTTGATACATGGATTAGGATTTGCAAATGCATTGAAAGAAATCGGCATTCCTGAAAATCATTTTATTGGATCTTTATTGTTTTTTAATATTGGTGTCGAGTTTGGACAGTTATTGATTGTTGCTATGGCTTATTTTTTAATCAGTAAGTGGTTTGGCAAAAAGCCCTGGTACAAAGAAAGAATCACATATCCAATTTCCAGCATGATCGCTTGCATAGCACTCTATTGGACAATAGAGAGGATATTGTTTTAATACTTTATCCTACTTGCCATATAAATCCTCAATTCTTTTTATTATTTCCAATCGAAAAAATTATCTTTAGACATCAATTGATGTTTTGACGAAACTTATTTTGAATATAATCTTCGCCATTGAAAGTTCGTATCAACGGGAATTTAAATCATAAGTTTACAGCTGATTAAAAAAAATAAATATTTAGACATGAACAATAAAGAAATATTCCAGTCTCAGGGCTATTTGGTTTTAGAAAACTTTAATTCTCCTGAATCCTGTGATGCTGTAATGCAAAGAGGAGAGGAGTTGGCGAATGCTTTCAATTTTGAAGGGCATCCTTCTGTTTTCCAGACAACAGAGCAAGCCAAAACAACGGATGATTATTTTCTAAATTCCGGCGATAACATTTCCTTCTTTTTTGAAAAAGATGCATTTGATGAGGCAGGGAAATTGAAATCAGACTTGTTTCATTCTTTGAATAAAGTTGGACATGCGCTTCATGATCTTGATCCTGTCTTTAACGCCTTCTCTAGATCTTCGCAATTAAAAATACTTGCACATGAATTGGGCATGAATGATCATGTAATTATACAAAGCATGCTCATTTTGAAACATGCTAAAATCGGTGGCGTTGTAGATATTCATCAAGATGCTTCGTTTTTATATACAGAGCCCAAAAGCTGTGTAGGTCTATGGTTTGCGTTGGAAGATGCCACAATAGAAAATGGGTGTCTTTGGGCAAAGCCTGGCGGTCATCAAACACCATTAAGATCATGGTTTAAGAAAAAAGAAGGTGGCGGAACCGAAATGCAAATATTAAACGATGAACCATACACTATGGATGGCATGATTCCTTTAGAGGTAAAAAAAGGAACCTGTATTGTATTAGACGGGTTACTTCCTCATTATAGTTTACCCAATACGAGTGGAAAATCACGCCAGGCATATGCGCTGCATACCATAAATAAAAATGCAAATTATCCTAAAGAAAATTGGTTGCAAAGAGAGATGTCACTCTTAAAAGGGTTTTAATTAAATTTTATAACAATACTAACGCATGCATTTAAAATACGGATGTCCATATTGGGGAAGCGATCATTACGCGCCAAAAGAATTTATATCCAAAGTTGTTGATGCAGGTTATGATGGTGTTGAATTATTTCTCCAGCCTCCAGATAAACTTACACATGATTTTTTGGATGAAATAGAATCAATTAAAATACAGCACCCGGATTTTTTCTTTATTGCTTTGCAGCTGACTTTTCCAGTTAAAGAGTCGGTAGATGCGTATATTTCAAAAATGGAAAAGAGTTTAATTGCTCTTGCTGAATTAAATCCTTTGTTTATCAATTCACATACTGGTAAAGATTATTATTCATTTGATGAAAATTGCAAAGTCATTGAAGCCGCAATGAATATCGGCGTAAAAACTGGCGTTAGAATTTTGCATGAAACCCATCGCGGTCGTTTTTCCTTTCATGCCGCTACGTTGTTGCCCTATTTGAAAATGTTTCCCGAAATGGAATTGGTTGGTGATTTTTCTCACTTTTGTACGGTATCAGAAAGTATGTTGCAAGACCAGCAGGAAATTCTTCAGCAAATCATTCCGCATGTTTCACATATACATGCAAGAGTAGGATTTGAGCAAGGCCCTCAAGTCAATGATCCTGCTGCGCCGGAGTGGCAATCCCATCTTAATCAATTCATGGGTTGGTGGCAACAAATAATTGACTATAAAAAATCACAACAAAAAGAAACCTTTACTATTAGCCCTGAATTTGGGCCTGCTCCTTATTTGCCAGTAGAGCCATTTACTCAAAAGCCTTTAAGCAATCAATGGGAAAATAATTATTTCATGTTGAATAAATTAAAAGAAACCTTCAGTTAGGGTTCATTTTTATTTTAACTAAATTATAATCAAGGTATAAAGCAAAGAAGATAAAGAATAATTTCGCAAATAAAAAATAACCATTGGCATCGAAAGTATATTTATTAACGCCTCCATTTACCCAGTTAAATACGCCGTATCCTGCAACTGCCTATCTTAAAGGATTTCTGAATACTAAAAATATTACTTCTTTTCAAAGCGATTTAGGAATTGAAGTTACGCTTGAAATATTTTGTAAAAAGGGTTTGGAAAAAATCTTCTCTTTATGTCCTGGTATCCATGATGAAAAATGGAGTTTGATTTCTGAAAATTCAAAACGCATTATTGCGTTACAGCAGGATTATATTCATACCATTGATGCAGTCATTTCTTTTTTACAGGGGCACAACAATACAATGGCTTATCATATTGCTAAAAGAAATTTTCTTCCTGAAGCCAATCGATTCCTTCAATTAGATGACTTGCAATGGGCTTTCGGTTCAATGGGCATTCATGATAAAGCCAAACATATCGCCACGATGTATCTAGAAGACATCAGTGATGTAATTAAAGAATGTGTGGATGAGCATTTTGGATTTAGCAGGTATGCGGAAAAGTTAGGTAGAAGTGCCAATAGTTTTGATGAATTGGATAATGAATTGCAGAAGCCGCTTTCTTTCATTGATGAAATATTAATCAGCATATTACAGCAAAGAATGCTTGAAGTACAGCCTGATTTGGTTGCGATTTCTGTCCCTTTCCCTGGGAATTTATATGCCGCTTTTCGTTGTGGACAATATCTGAAAAAGAATTTCCCTTCAGTGAAAGTCGCAATGGGTGGCGGTTTCCCAAATACCGAGCTCAGAAGTTTGAAAGATACAAGGGTGTTTCATTATTTCGATTTCATTACTTTGGATGATGGAGAAGCACCTTTAGAAAATTTGATTTCTTTTTTAGAGGGGCATAAAAGTAAAGAGGAATTAAAGCGAACTTTTCTTTTACAGGAAAATGAGGTGAGTTATATCAATTCAACATCTTGTAAAGATTACAAACAATTAGAAGTAGGCACTCCTGATTACAGCGATTTGTTTTTAGAAAAATATATTCAAGCCATTGAGATTATTAATCCAATGCATAGTTTGTGGAGCAATGGAAGATGGAATAAACTAACGATGGCGCATGGTTGCTATTGGGGCAAATGTACTTTCTGTGATGTGAGTTTGGATTACATAAAACTATTTGAACCATTGACTGCAACGGTGTTGTGCGATCGAATGGAGACGATGATTGCGCAAACAGGCGAGACCGGATTTCATTTTGTTGATGAAGCTGCACCGCCTTCATTGATGCGAGCTTTGGCTTTGGAGATTATAAAAAGAAAGCTGGTAGTGAGTTGGTGGACGAACATTAGATTTGAAAAAGCCTTTACAAGAGATTTGTGTTTGCTGCTTAGAGAAAGCGGCTGCATTGGTGTTTCCGGAGGATTGGAAGTTGCGAGTGACCGATTATTAGCGCTAATTAATAAAGGCATTACTGTTGCGCAGGTAGCCAAAGTGAATAGAAATTTTACCGAAGCCGGCATTATGGTGCATGCTTATTTGATGTATGGCTTTCCTACACAATCGGCACAGGAAACCGTTGATAGTATGGAAATGGTTCGCCAGATGTTTCAGGCAGGAATTTTGAAATCTGCATTCTGGCACCAGTTTGCTATGACAGCGCATAGTCCTGTGGGATTGAATCCTGAAAAGTTTGGTGTAAAAAAAGCAAAAGAAACGGTAATTACTTTTGCCGATAATGATGTTGAGCATATCGATGTATCAGGAACCGATCATCATAGTTTTAGTTTGGGATTGAAAAAGTCTTTATTTAATTATATGCAAGACATTGGTTTTGATGAACCCTTGCACAAATGGTTTGATATTAAAATTCCTAAGACCAGTATTCCTTCAGATTTCATATTGAATACTTTATCTGCAGATGAAATGCTCGAATATAAACCCACTACAAAATTGGTCTTCATTGGCAATATGCCTTCAATAGAAATAATTACCAAATCCAAAAAAGGGAACCATTGGGAATTGGCTTCATTAAGTTTTGAAACAAAAAAAACTACCGTTAATATTAAAGTTGACAAATCTCCCGGAGAGTGGTTGTATCAATTGCTGTCATTGCTCTCTATTGAAAAGGAACAATTACTAACAATGAAAGAAGTGCAGGAAAGTTATGCTGCTGCTGGTTTGGAAGATTTTGAATTGTTTTGGGATAATAAGCCTGTTAACCAATTGAATAAAGTGGGGTTGTTGTTGTTATAAAATATTTGGTGGTCAATGGTGTGGGCAGAACTACAGCATTCGAAAAATAAAGGAAATCTATTATTTCAATAACTTCAAATCAGGCTGAGCATATTTATATACCTTGAAATAAATGGTAGTCTTCGTTTGATTCACGCCTTCTATCTTACTGATTTCATTTACAAAATCAACCAGGTGGTTATTATCTCTACACATCACGTCTACTTCCAAATCATAATCGCCTGAAGTCATGGCTAAAAAACTCACTTCGGGAAGTTCTGCAATATGTTGAGCTACTTTTTCTTTAAATGTGGCAGGTCTTACAAAAACAGCAATATGCGCATAACATCGAAATCCAACTTTATCAGGGTTTACACGACCGATGATATTAACGGTCCCTTCTTCGATCATTTTATTAAATCTGGTTCTTACCGTGCCAATCGAAACCTTTAATTTTTCCGCAATAACGGTAAACGACATTCTTCCATCTTTTTGTAAAAAAGAAAGGATTTCAAAATCCAAACTATCTAAGGTAAATGGTAAATTATTGCTCATTTTAAAAAAAGGTAAAAAGTCACTAAAAAGTAAAATTAATACTATATTTATGCATAAAAATAAATTATTTTCATTTTTTCGTTTAAAAACTAAAAAATCTATACTTAACTACGTTGTATGAAATACGCTCCAACTCAAAACTTTGTCAACGGAAAATTCGTTGACGCTTCTTCAGAAAAATCATTAGATGTTATCTCGCCAATAGACGGAAAATTGCTTTCAAAAGTGCCGATGTCTACTGCAAAAGATTTAGACCAGGCAGTGGCTTCGGCAAAGGCTGCTTTTCCATCCTGGAGTAAAACGCCTATAAAAGAAAGAGTACAAGTTTTTTTTAGATATAAAACTTTATTAGAAAAACACCTTAAAGAATTGTCTGAATTGTGTAGCGAGGAAAACGGAAAAACTTACGGTGAGTCGGTTGCAGAAATAGAAAAATGTGTTGAGTTGACAGAATTTGCCACTTCATTGCCTCAATTGATAACTGGTGAAATTTTGGAAGTAAGTCGCGGTGTGGAATGTCGTACAGAGCATGTAGCCCTTGGCGTTGTAGCATCAATTGTTCCTTTCAATTTTCCGAGTATGGTGCCAAACTGGACGATACCAAATGCTTTGGCATTGGGGAATTGCATGATTTTAAAACCTTCTGAAAAAGTGCCGTTGAGTTGTGCAAAGATTGCGCTGTTGTTGAAAGAAGCAGGTTTGCCAGATGGCGTATTTAATATTGTGAATGGGGATGTAGCTATTGTGGAAGCGATTTGCGATCATCCAGATATTGAAGCTGTTTCTTTTGTTGGCTCCACTAAAGTGGCAAAGATTGTTTATCAAAGATCAACTTCAAATTATAAAAGATGTTTGGCTTTGGGCGGTGCAAAAAATCACTTAATGGTTTTACCAGATGCCATTCCAGGGATGACGGCACAGAATGTTGCAGCATCAATGAGTGGTTGTGCAGGACAAAGATGTATGGCAGCAAGTGCGATGGTTGGCGTTGGAAATGTTGACCATATTGTTGAAAAGATTTGTGAAGAAGCAAGAAAAATTGTTCCCGGAGAAAACTTAGGCGCAGTTATTAATAAAGAATCTCAAGAACGTATTGAAAGATATATTACTGAAGCTGAAAAGCAAGGTGCTAAAATTTTAGTGGATGGCAGAAATACAAAAGTTGCAGGTAAAGAAAATGGAACTTATGTAGGTCCTACTGTAATAGATCATGTAACACCGGAAATGTCTGTTGCTACAGAAGAAATTTTCGGTCCGGTAATCAGCATCATCCGTACGAATACGGTAGATGAAGCTTTGGCAATTGAAAATAAAAATCCTTATGGAAACGCTGCAAGTGTATTTACACAAAGCGGAGCTATGGCAAGGTACATTATCGACAAAGCCAGCGCAGGAATGATTGGTGTTAACGTAGGTGTTCCTGTGCCAAGAGAACCCTTTTCTTTTGGTGGTTGGAATGAAAGTAAATTCGGCGTTGGAGATATTACAGGAAAGAGTTCGATTGAATTCTGGACTAAGCTGAAAAAGAGTACAACCAAGTGGAATCCTGAAGCTGGGGTGAATTGGATGAGTTAGGAGTGAAAATTGAAATAAGTAAATTGGTTTCACGCAAGGCTCGCAAAGTAGCAAAGTGAACAACCTTAACTATTAAACCTTAACCCATTAAACTTTTTAAATCAACTAATCAACTATTTAACAAACCACAAACAATAAACAATAAACATGTCTGAATCAAAGGAAGTCGTACAGCAAAATTTAGATTATACTTTATTTTCCTGGAGCAAACAAAAAGGTCAAAATCCAATAGCAGTAAAGCGCGCAGAAGGTGTTTATTTATATGATTATGACGATAATCGAATCATTGATTTTTCTTCAGGACTAATGAATGTAAATATTGGCCACGGTAATCAGCGTATAACCGATGCTGTTGTAAAGCAAATGCAGGAAGTGAGTTACGTTACACCAAGTTGTGTGACAAAAGTCAGAGGAGAGTTGGGAAAAAAATTGGCAGAAATTTGTCCAGGCGATTTGAATAAAGCTTTTTTTACTTTATGTGGAGCAACGTCAATCGAGAATGGTATTAAATTGGCAAGATTATATACAGGTCGTCATAAAATATTAAGTCGGTATCAATCTTATCATGGGGCTTCAATAGGAGCCATTTCTGCAAGTGGAGATCCGAGAAGAATCCCCGTAGATGCACAACAGGCTCCGAATTTCGTTCATTTTGATTTGCCTTATTTCTATCGTTGGGAGTACGGAGAAGAAAATCTGTTGAAAGAAGCTGTAGCGCAGCTGGAACGCATAATCGCTTATGAAGGTCCTGCAACGATTGCAGCTATTTTACTGGAAGGCGAATCAGGTTCTTCGGGCTGTTTGCAATATCCAATAGGCTATTTAAAAGCAGTAAGAGAAATATGTAACAAACACGGCATCTTATTAATAATGGATGAAGTGATGAGTGGTTTTGGCAGAACGGGAAAATGGTTTGGCTTTGAAAACCATGGTATCATTCCCGATATGATTGCTATGGCAAAAGGATTGACATGTGGGTATCTTCCTTTTGGTTGTTTGATGGTCTCTGATACTATCGCAGCTAAATATGATGACACCGTATTAGCACTCGGATTAACTTACTCCGCACATCCTGTTAGTTGTGCCGCAGCTTTGGAAACATTGAAAATTTATGAAGACGATAACTTGATTGAAAACGCCGCTGCAATGGGAGCTTATGTTACAGAACGCATGAAAGAGTTGATGGCGAAACATCCTTCTATTGGCAATTTCAGAACAACAGGATTATTAGGTTGCATAGAGTTGGTAAAAAACAGAACGACAAAAGAACCAATGGCTCCGTTTAATGCGAAGCCCGATGAAATGGTAGTGATGAATAAAGTGGCAGCAAAAATCAGAGAGCTGGGTATGTATACCTTTGTGCGTTGGGGCTATATTTTTGTAGCGCCACCATTATGTGTAACAAAAGCACAAATCGATGAAGGGATGGCTATTATCAGCGAAGCTATTAAAATTGCTGACGAACACGTTAATTAAAACCAATGGATAATTCAACACAATTCAATGCTTCATTAACTAATGAAGATTTAGCTCCAATTCAACAAGATCAACGCAAATGGGGTACATGGAATTATGCAGCTTTATGGATTAGCATGAGTTTGTGTATACCAACTTATATGCTTGCAAGTTCATTGATTGAAGGAGGAATGAATTGGTGGCAATCCATTCTTACGATATTTATTGGTAATTCAATTGTATTGATTCCCATGATATTGAATGGACATGCCGGAGCAAAATATGGTATACCTTTTCCTGTATTTGTTCGGGCCAGCTTTGGAACTAGAGGCGCCAATATTCCGGCGATGCTTCGTGCTATTGTTGCCTGTGGCTGGTTTGGGATTCAAACATGGATCGGAGGCGCATCACTTTATAATTTAATCAGAGCATGGAATCCTTCCTTAGCAGAAATAGACCATACCAGTTTATTTCCTCAGGCATTACCCATGATTTGCTTTCTTGCTTTTTGGGCATTGAATATGTTTGTCGTGTACAAAGGTGTTGACAGTATTAAAAAATTATTGGTATTCAAAGCTTTTTTTCTTCCAGCTGCTGCATTAGCGTTACTTATTTGGGCAATATGGGCTGCTAAAGGATTAGGTCCTATATTAGAACAACCATCAAAATTCAAAACCTCAACGGAATTCTTTGCTTATTTTTTCCCGGCACTAACGGGAATGGTTGGGTTTTGGGCAACCTTGTCTTTAAATATTCCTGATTTTACAAGATATGCCACTTCTCAAAAAGCACAAGTGAGAGGACAGCTCATAGGACTTCCTCCGGCTATGACTTTCTTCGCTTTTGTGGGCGTAATAGTGACATCATCAACAGCCATTATTTATGGCCATACGGAATGGGATATTGTGAAAGTTGCAGGAAGTTTTGATAGTAAAATAATGGTAACTATTGCAATGATTGGTATTATTATTTCAACCTTAGCAACAAATATTGCAGCGAATATTGTAAGTCCTGCCAACGATTTCTCTAACCTTTCTCCACAAAAAATAAATTTCAGAACGGGTGGTTATATCACTGGAATAATTGGGATTCTTATTTTTCCTTGGAAATTGATTGCAGATCCTAATGGCTATATTTTCACCTGGCTTATTGCGTATTCTAGTTTGCTTGGTCCGGTTGGAGGCATCATGATTGTTGATTATTACGTGATTAGAAAAAAGAATTTAGTAGCAGAAGATTTATACCGTCATGATGGAGTATATGGTTACAAAAATGGGTTTAACACCATGGCAATTGTTGCTTTACTTCTGGGAATTCTTCCAAATGTTCCAGGATTTTTATTGCAAATAAAAGTATTGAATGCAGATGCCTTCCCAGAGTGGATTAATCATTTGTATCATTATGCATGGTTTGTTGGATTTGGGGTAAGTGGGTTTGTTTATTTATTATTAATGAAGAATAAAAAATAGTTTCAAATGTCAATCTTAATAAAAAATGGCAGAATAGTTACTGCAACTGATGATTACATCGCAGATCTGTTTATTGAGGGAGAAAGCATTGTGGCAATTGGACAAGATTTAAATTTTCCAGCGGACAACATTATTGATGCTTCAGGGAAATTGGTAATGCCCGGAGGGATTGACCCTCATGTACATTTGGATATGCCTTTTATGGGGACTTATTCAAGCGACAATTATGAAACGGGTACCAGGGCTGCATTGTATGGCGGCACTACAACTGTTATCGATTTCATTTTACAGAAACAAGGGAATAGCTTACGGTCAGCATTAGACGAATGGAGTGGACGCGCAAGCGGTAATGCAGTAGGAGATTATAGTTTTCATATGGCCGTTACTGATTTTAATGAAAATACAAAATCAGAAATAAAAAATATGATTGAAGAGGAAGGGATTACTTCCTTTAAAACATTCATGGCGTATAAAGGCGCGTTGATGATTGACGACAGGCAAATGATTGGATTGATGGAAGAGGTGAAGAAGCATGGCGGTTTAATTAATGTACATGCTACCAATGGCGACATGATTGATTATCTGGTACAAAAGAACAGAGAAGAAGGAAAATTATCTCCATTGTATCATTATCTTTCACAGCCTGAAATTACAGAAGCAGAAGCAAGTGAACGTTTTGTAGATATGGCAAGTTATACGGGGTGTCCCGGTTATATTGTACACCTGACTTGTGAAGGTGCATTAAATGCCGTGCGTAATGCTACCAAAAGAAATCAAAAAGTATTTGTGGAAACTTGCATTCAATATTTGATCTTAGATGCAAGTTTATATGAGCAAAATTTTGAAGGAGCGAAATGGGTGATGAGTCCTCCTTTGCGTGAAAAGAAAGACCAGCAAACACTTTGGGCTGGTATCAATCAAGGATTAGTACAGGTAGTGGCAACAGATCATTGTCCGTTTATGTGGGAACAAAAATTAATGGGCAAAGATGATTTTTCAAAAATTCCTAATGGGCATCCGGCTGTAGAAAACAGAATGGAATTATTATTCAGCGAAGGTGTAGTTAAAAATAAAATCACCTTGAATAAATTCGTTGAGGTATCAAGTACGAATGCTGCAAAAATATTTGGCATGTTCCCAAAGAAAGGAACCATTGCTATTGGCAGTGATGCAGATATCGTTATTATGGATCCTAAAGAAATGCACCAGCTTTCTGCGGCTACACATCACATGAATGTTGATTATAGCGGATACGAAGGATGGAACATCACAGGTAAAGTAAAAACAGTTTTATTAAGAGGTAAAGTTGCTATTGATAATAATCAATGTCATGTAGAAAAAGGATATGGACAATTTATTAAGAGAAATAAAGTTACTCAGCATATTTAAAAGCGAACAAAAAAAATGTCAAGAATAATAAAATCAGGATTAATTCAAATGAGTTTGCCTAAATCAGAAGGCGAAGGCACTATTGATGAAATAAAGGAAGCGATGTTTCAAAAACATATTCCATTGATTGAAGAAGCTGGAAAAAAAGGGGTTCAAATTTTATGTTTTCAGGAAATTTTTAATACGCCATATTTTTGTCCAGGACAAGATGCTAAATGGTATGCAGCTGCAGAAACCGTTCCAGGCCCAACAACAGAGCGACTTGCGGAATATGCAAAAAAATATAAGATGGTCATCATTGCCCCGATTTATGAAAAAGAGCAGGCCGGAGTTTTGTATAATACTGCCGCTGTTATTGATGCAGATGGAACTTATTTGGGCAAGTATCGTAAAAATCATATTCCACATACAGGAGGTTTTTGGGAAAAGTTTTTCTTCAAACCAGGGAACTTAGGTTATCCGGTTTTTGAAACGGAGTACGCTAAAGTGGGAGTTTATATTTGTTATGACAGACACTTTCCGGATGGAGCGCGGTGCTTAGGTTTGAATGGAGCAGAGATTGTTTATAATCCATCAGCAACTACTGTTGGTCAATCGCAATATTTATGGAAATTAGAACAGCCAGCACATGCAGTCGCTAATGGCTATTTCATGGGTTGTATCAATCGTGTTGGAAAAGAAGCGCCATGGAATCTGGGAGAATTTTACGGCACATCCTATTTTGTCAATCCTTTGGGCGAAATATTTGCAACAGCTTCAGAAGATAAAGATGAATTACTGGTTGCTGAATTCGATCTCGATTTGATTGAAACGGTAAGAAGCAAGTGGCAATTTTTCAGAGACAGAAGACCAGAAACTTATGGCGCCATAACCCAACTATAATTTTACATTATCAATAATAAACAGATCATTTATATAATCAATTATTATGTCAATTATTTCAAACAGACTTACAGCAGATCAATACGAAAATAATTTTTCAGACATTCATCCGCCTTTTGAAACAAAAGATGCCGCGATAGTGGAAGCCAACAGATGTTTATTCTGTTATGACGCCCCTTGTATGAAGAGTTGTCCAACAAGCATTGATGTGCCAAAATTTATCAAACAAATTACTACAGATAACGTAAAGGGTAGTGCGCACACTATTTTTTCTTCTAATATTATGGGGGCAGGATGTAGTAAGGTTTGCCCTGTTGAAAAATTATGTGAAGGGGCATGTGTCTATAATTTAATGGATGAAGATCCTATTCCCATTGCAAAATTGCAGCGCTATAGTACAGAAAAAGCAATGGAGCAAAAATGGCAATTGTTCAAAAGGAAAGAAAGTACGGGAAAGAAAGTTGCTATTGTTGGAGCAGGCCCTGCCGGATTAAGCTGCGCCCATGTATTATCACGTGAAGGCATAGATGTTACTATTTATGAAAAAGAAAAACAAGGCGGAGGGTTAATGACTTATGGTATTGCTGCCTATAAAGTAACGCCTCAGTTCTGCAAAGATGAGGTAGATTATATTTTATCTATTGGTGGAATTACAGTTAAATATGAACAAGAGCTTGGAAAAAATATTTCAATAGCCGATTTGCAAAAGAACTATGACGCTGTATATATGGCGATAGGTGTAGGTTTGGCAAGACAATTGGAAATCCCCGGTGAACATATGGAAGGCGTTGTAGATGCGATTAGTTTTATTTATGAAATACGCAATAATGGATTTAATAAAGTTGCTGTTGGTGATAAGGTTGCCGTTATAGGAATGGGAATGACTGCGATTGATGCCGCTACGCAAGCAAAAAGATTAGGCGCATCAGAAGTAACGATGTTGTATAGACGAACACAAGAAGAAATGCCTTGTACTGAGGTAGAATTGAATATTGCAAAACTAGATGGATGTGAAATCAAATGGCTTGCATCTCCGAAAGAAGTGATAGGTGCTGATGGAAAAGCAACCGCCTTGGTAGTAGAGAAAATGAAACTGGGAGACCCTGATCAAAGTGGAAGACGCTCTCCTGTTTCAACGGGTGAAACCTACAATTTAGAGGTAGATATGATTATCAAAGCTGCTGGACAGACGCCTTTTCAGGAACTCATCGAAATGAATGGCTTTAAAAATAAAAACGGAAAGCTTGAAGTAAGTGATACCCAGACCAGTTTGACAGGCATTTTCGCAGGAGGCGATTGTGTTAATGGTGGAAGAGAAGTGGTAGATGCTGTGCAAGCTGGGAAAGATGGAGCTTTCGAAATTTTGAAGTTCTTGTCTGTTTAATTTAAAAGTAAAAAGTAAAAAGCGATCATTTAAAAAATAACAACAAATCCAGCGTATCTCAGCGGTAATAAAATCGCAGAGAATAGGAAAAATGAGAAAACGAAGAGTAAATAAATTTAAAACAACAACATTCAACATTCAAAATAAATCAACATGGCTAATATAAGTTCTAATTTCTTAGGCATAAAATCTCCAAATCCTTTTTGGCTCGCTAGTGCACCTCCAACCGATAAAAAAATAAATGTACTTCGTGCATTTGAAGCTGGCTGGGGTGGAGTGGTTTGGAAAACACTGGGTTCACAAGTTAAAAATGTTTCTTCTCGTTATTCTGCTGTTGATTATGGTGGACATAAAGTGATGGGTTTTAATAATATTGAATTGATCAGTGACCGACCATTAGCTATTAATTTGAAAGAAATTGAAGAGTGTATAAAATTATTTCCCGACCGTGCAATGATAGTTTCACTCATGGCTGATAATACCAGAGAAAGCTGGCATGATATCATTAAAAAAGTGGAGGATACAGGTGCTCATGGATTTGAACTCAATTTTGGTTGTCCACATGGAATGACGGAAAGAGGTATGGGTGCTGCGGTTGGACAAGATCCTGAAATTGCAAAGATGGTTGTAGAGTGGGTAATGGAAAAAGCAACGATTCCGGTAATTACAAAACTTACACCAAACGTTCATTCTGTTGTGCCAACAGGAATCGCTGTTGTAGAAGCAGGAACAAATGCTTTATCATTGATTAATACTATTCAATCTGTAACCGGAGTTGATTTAAATACATTAGTGCCTAATCCTTATGTTGATGGCAAAAGTGTTTTTGGAGGATATTGCGGTCCGGCAGTAAAGCCAATTGCCTTAAAGATGCTTACTACTATTGCTCAAAATGAAGTGACTAGCAAAGTGCCTGTTTCGGGTATTGGTGGTGTTAGTACATGGAAAGATGCAGTGGAGTTTATGCTATTAGGTGCAAGCAATGTGCAGGTATGTACTGCTGCAATGAAACATGGGTTTAGAATTGTGGAAGATATGTGCGAAGGATTAAATAATTGGATGGATGAAAAAGGGTTTAATACGCTGGAAGATTTCATTGGTAAGTCTGTTGAAAAAATTGTTCATTGGGAAGATTTAGATATGAACTACCACCACATTGCTAAGATCAATCAAGATAAATGTATTCATTGTGGATTGTGTTATATCGCCTGTGAAGACACTTCGCATCAATCTATCAATTTAGACTTCGGAAAACCTTACAATACGTATTCTATAAAAGAAGAAGAGTGTGTGGGTTGTAATCTTTGCCAGTTGGTTTGTCCAGTTAGTGATTGTATTACCATGGAAGAACACCGTGTCGCTCCTGAATCTATTAACTGGATTGAATACCAGAAGAGAGGACTTCCTTTGAATGATCATTAATTTATGCTAGTATCAATTTAATTTCTTAATAAATCATTGAATGGTAAAAATAAACGCAACACGTCTGCAGCAACATTTTGAGGCGATGAGTCTTATTGGTAAAATTGGAGAAACAGGCACTTGTCGTCCTGCACATTCTGTTTTAGAAAAAGAAGCCTTTGAATTAGCTGCTTCATGGATGAAAGAAGCTGGCATGACAACTCGCATAGATAACTTCGGAAATTTGATTGGTCATCTAGAAGGTAAAAATAATTCGTTACCTATTTTAATGATGGGTTCTCATTTAGATTCTCAGCCTTATGGAGGAAGATATGATGGTGTTGCTGGAGTTTTATGTGCTATAGAAGTATTGATGACTATGAAAGAAAATAACATTTTACCTGAAAGATCTATTGAGGTTATTTCTTTTGCAGATGAAGAAGGATGGCGTTTTAATAAAGGCTTATTCGGTTCAAGAGGTATATTAGGAAAGCTTGAGGATGGTGATTTGCAAAGACAAGATAAAGATGGAATTACCCGTGAACAGGCATTAAAAGAATTCGGTTGCGATGTTACAAAATTTAAAGAGTCGGAATTTAAAGAAGGTAGTATTTATTGCTTTCTGGAATTACATATAGAACAAGGCCCTGTGCTTGATATTGCGAAAAAGCCCATAGGAGTGGTAAGTGGTATTTCCGGCCCGCTTTGGCTAACGGTAAACCTTAAAGGCCAGGCTGGACATACAGGGTCGGTACCAATGCCTCTTAGAAAAGATGCCTTACTTGGTGCCGCAGAAATTATTGTTGCTTTAAATGAAATTGCTACTCAGGAAAAAGAAAATCCTACAGTTGGTACAGTGGCTACAATAAAAGTTTTTCCAGCAAGTAGAAATATAATTGCGGAAGAAGCAGAATTTACAGTTGATCTTAGAGACATAGATTTAGACAGACGCCATCGCTACGAGAAGCAGCTCATGGATAAAATTGAGCACATTACAAAAAAACATGGCTTAACCTATTCCATAAAAGAAGATACCAATAGTGAACCTAGATATTGTGCAGACTGGATTAAGAAAATCATTCATGAAAATTGTCAAAAAATGGACTTAGATGCGCCTGAATTAATGAGTGGTCCTTTTCACGATGCATTGACACTTTCTTATGTATGTGATTACGGAATGATATTCGTAAGATGTAAAGATGGGATCAGTCATAATCCTCTGGAATATGCTTCATATGAAGACCTTGCTTTAGGTACGGAAGTGATGCTGGGTACTGTTTTAGATATACTAAATAAATAAATTAGTAGAAATTCTTAGACTTTTTCAAATTTGATTTCAAGCTAATATAAACTATTAATATTTGTTATTAAATTATCAAATTGACGCTATAAATACTTCCTTTTATTTTAATGGTTGTAGCTTTGCGCCTCTTTAAATACAACATTGATGATGCTTGTGAGATATGTATATTTTTTATGCTTAGTTTTTTTTGTAAGCGTTTGTTTGCATCAGTCAGTTTATTCTCAATGCACCAGTCCTATAAATGCCTTTCCTTACGCTGAAGGATTTGAATTAAATAATGGAAACTGGACCAGAAGTTCAACTGCCCATTGGCAATGGGGCGCTATCATTCCAGGAGGGAAGTCGGTAATAACGGCAGCGGCTAATGGAAGTAAATGCTGGATTGTAGGAGGACTTTCCGGCGCTACTTATTCTGGCGGTAATTCTTTTTTAACAAGTCCGTGTTTTGATTTTACTTCACTTACAAATCCTGAAATATCATTTCAAGTGCTTTGGGAAACTGAAGATGGGTATGATGGGGTAAACATGCAATACTCAACGGATCAAGGGAATACCTGGTCTATTTTGGGTTCCATTTCTTCAAATAGCAACTGCGTCGGTGTTAATTGGTACAATAGCTCTTCCATTCGATTCCTTGGTAATAATTCGGCTTGGTCTGGAAGTGTATTGAGCGGCGGCTGTATGAGTGGAAATGGTATCGGACAGTGGGTAATTGCAAAGCATAATTTAAGTATGTTGGCCGGAAGGAATAAAGTAATCTTTCGCTTTGAATTTGGAGCCGGAACGAGATGTAATGATTATGAAGGATTCGCGATAGATGATGTCACTATCCAACAAGCGCCTCCTGTAACAAATACTAATTTTACTTATTCCTGTCAAGGGAATAGAAATGTAAGTTTTACGAATAGTACTGCAATTTGTCAAACCAATACCATTTGGAACTTCGGTGATTTGGCTTCAGGCAGTAATAATACATCAACTCTAACAAGCCCTAATCATCTCTTTTCTGCTCCGGGTGTTTATAATGTAACACAAACGATTAATTTTTCTTCCGGCCCACCAGTAATACACCAGCAGACCATAAATATTTTGGGTGTTACAACTACAATCGTAAAGCCCATTTCTTGCAATGGAGGGAACGATGGCAGTATACAAGCAATAGCAAATGGCGGTAATGGTATTTATACATACAGCTGGAATACCAATCCTGTTCAAGTGTCTGCTGTTATTGCAAATCTCTCCGCTAATACTTATACTGTAAATGTTACTTCTACTAACGCTTGTCCGACATCTTCCTCAATTGCATTAACAGATCCATCAAAGATTAGTATACAAACTACTCCAAAATCGGCCACATGTAATTTGAATAACGGGTCTATTAATACGTCAGTTAGTGGTGGATCAAATGCATATATTTATCAATGGTCAAATGGCCAGTCTTCACAAAATCTTACTAACCTTATTCCTGGAAGTTACAATTTGCAAATAACAGATGCTCACGGATGTACAGCCAATGCAACAAATATTGTTATTGATAATTTAATTATTCCTGTAGCTGTTTTTTTAGGAGATGACGTAAAAATATGTGAAGGCAAATCTCTTTTGCTCCAGCCTGGCAATTATACTACCTATTTATGGCAAGATAATTCTACAGCACCAACATATGTTGTTACCAATTCTGGAACATATTCTTTAGAGGTTTCCAATGCTGCCGGGTGTAAAGCAACAGATGAAATTAAAATCACTGTTGACGAATGTAAAGGCGTTTTCTTTCCATCTTCATTCTCACCTAATAACGACAGATTGAATGATGAATTTGGTCCGATTGGTGATATCGGTTCTTTGAAAAACTTTTCACTTTCGATTTATAATCGCTGGGGACAGCTTGTTTTTAAAACTACCAATCCATATAAAAAATGGGATGGAAGGAGTAAAGGCAGGTTACTCACTATGCAAGTTTTAGTTTGGGAGTCCAGCTATATGCTTTATTCCGAAGAAGTGACTTTTAAAAAAGGAACGATAATTGCCATCGAATAAGTCCGGTATTAAAAGTTTTTTTTGTGCTTATCTTTGCGATATTAATTGAGCATGATGGCGAAGAAAAAGGATGTAATTGTTTCCGAAAAAAATCATACAGATTTCATTGAAGTTGTTGGTGCTAGAGAGCATAACCTCAAGAATATTGATATTCAAATTCCCAAAAATCAGTTAGTAGTTTTTACAGGTGTCAGCGGAAGTGGAAAATCTTCTTTAGCATTTGACACGATTTATAATGAAGGGCAGCGTCGTTATATGGAAAGCTTTTCTGCATATGCCCGTCAGTTTGTTGGAGATATGGAAAGACCCGATGTTGATAAAATAACTGGCTTGTCTCCGGTAATATCTATCGAGCAAAAAACCACGAATAAGAATCCCAGAAGTACAGTTGGCACCATCACTGAAATTTATGATTTTTTGCGTTTGTTGTTTGCACGTGTTGGCGATGCATACAGTTATAACACAGGGAAACAAATGGTCAAATTCAGTGAAGAAGAAATTGTTCAATCTGTTTTTCAAAAATTCAAAAATAAAAAAGTTAGTTTATTAGCGCCTCTTGTGAGAGGAAGAAAAGGCCATTACAGAGAATTGTTTGAAGACATCAGAAAGAAAGGCTTTTTGAAAGTTAGAGTGGATGGAGAGATGATGGACTTGGCTCCGAGGATGCAATTAGATCGTTATAAAATTCATGATATTGAAGTTGTGGTTGATCGTCTACAGGTTACCGATGATATGAAACTAAGACTGAGCCAAAGTGTGCAGAAGACACTGCAGTTGGGTAAGGACTTGTTATTTTTATTGGTTAATGACAGCAATTCGGTCGCGCAATATAGCAAACAATTGATGTGTATTGATACTGGAATCAGTTACGAAGAGCCCTCGCCAAACGCGTTTTCTTTTAATTCACCATATGGTGCCTGCCCTTCTTGTAAGGGATTGGGAACTGTTCATCAAATTAATATGGATGCTGTTATTCCCGATTATTCGTTAAGTGTAAATCAAGGTGGAGTAGCTCCTTTGGGAGAAGAGCGTGAAGCACATTCATTTAAACAAGTGCAACAGCTTTCAAAAAAGCACAAGTTCAATTTAGACAAGCCATTAAAAGAACTGTCACAACAGGCAATTAATTTATTGTTGTATGGTAAGGCAGATGTCGTTGACAGTGTAAATGAGGATATTGAATTTGATGAATCGACGTCACCAGAAAATAATTACAATACAGAGTATGAGGGTGTGATTAACATGATTAAACGTTGGTTTACTTCGCCCTCTACTACAGAAGCGATGAGAGATTGGGTAGAAAAATTCATGACACTCAAAACCTGTGAAACTTGCCAGGGCACAAGATTAAAAAAAGAGAGCCAGTGGTTTAAAATTGATAAAAAAAATATTGCAGAATTAAGTAGCATGGATTTGGAAGATTTAGCGCAATGGTTTTCGGATCTAGAGAAAAGACTTTCAAATAAACAAAACAGTATTGCAAAAGACGTGTTGAAAGAAATCAGAGAGCGTCTTCAGTTTCTATTAGATGTAGGATTAACTTATTTGACTTTATATCGGCCTTCAAAGAGCTTGAGCGGCGGAGAATACCAGCGTATTAGATTAGCCACTCAAATAGGATCGCAGTTGCAAGGCATCACTTATATTTTAGATGAGCCCAGTATTGGATTGCATCAGCGAGATAACCAGCGATTGATAACTGCACTGCGCAATTTGAGAGACATAGGAAACAGCGTTTTAGTAGTGGAGCATGATAAGGATATAATGCTTGCTGCAGATTATTTAATAGATATTGGTCCAAAAGCGGGTATGCATGGTGGTAAGATTGTTTCACAAGGTACTCCGGAAGAAGTGCTCAAATCTAATTCTGAAACGGCTCAGTTTTTAAGCGGCAAAAAAACTATTCCCGTTCCAAAAGAACGTAGAAAAGGAACTGGCAAAACCATTGAATTGAAAGGTGCCAATGGACATAATTTGAAAAATGTTTCGGTTACTTTCCCATTAGGAAAATTAATTTTAGTAACGGGTGTGAGTGGTAGCGGAAAATCAACATTGATTAACGAAACACTGTATCCAATTTTAAACCAGTATTGTTATAATTCAAAAACCAACCCTCTGGAATATAAATCTGTAAAGGGATTGGAGCATATTGACAAAGTGATTGAAATTGATCAAAGTCCGATTGGCAGAACACCAAGAAGTAATCCTGCAACTTATTGTGGCTTTTTTACAGATATCAGAACCTTGTTTGCGTCTGTGCCTGAAGCAAAAATAAGAGGTTATAATGCAGGTAGATTTTCCTTTAATGTAAAGAGTGGAAGATGTGAAGTTTGCGAAGGAGGAGGGATGCGTGTTATTGAAATGAATTTTTTACCAGACGTAATGGTGCATTGTGAAAAATGTAATGGTAAAAGATATAATCGGGAAACCTTAGAAATCAGATACAAAGGAAAATCAATCAGTGATGTGTTAAATATGACTGTTGAAGAAGCGGTGGAGTTTTTCAATGCGGTGCCTTTTATTTATCGGAAAGTAAAAGTATTGCAAGAGGTAGGGCTGGGCTACATCACCATCGGACAAAGTGCGGTAACATTAAGCGGTGGCGAAGCGCAACGGGTGAAGCTCGCAACGGAGCTGGCAAAGAGAGATACAGGAAAAACATTTTACATTTTAGATGAGCCGAGTACAGGTTTGCATTTTCAGGATATCAGTCATTTGCTTGATGTGTTGAATAAATTAGTGGACAGAGGCAATACTGTTTTGGTGATTGAACATAATTTGGATATCATAAAAGTAGCTGACCATATCATTGATATTGGCCCTGAAGGTGGTAATGGAGGAGGGCGCGTTTTATTTGAAGGATTGCCTGAAAAAATGATAGCTGTTAAAGAAAGTTTTACTGCTCCTTATTTGAAGACAGAGTTGTCTTTGTAACCTAGCTGAATATCATTTCTACATGAGGGATATCATCTTCTAAATATTCATCACTTGAAGTGGTGAAACCCAATTCAGTATAGAATTTCAATAGATAGCACTGCGCACTAATTTTAATTTGACTGACATTAAACTGACTTTTTGTTTTTTCAATGGCCAATTTCATTAAGTCAATGCCGTATCCATTATTCCGGTACTCAGGGTCGGTAACCACTCTTCCGATACTTGCTTCTTCATAACTTATTCCGGGAGGAAGTATTCTTGAATAGGCGATTAATTTATGGTCAATATATCCATACAAATGCCATGATTTTTGATCTTTATCATCTGTGTCTAAATAAATGCAATTTTGTTCTACAACAAAAACTTTACTCCTTAGCGTGAGTATTTCATAAAGTTCATTGTTGTCTAACTCATTGAAATGTTTAAATTTCCAGTTTATCATATTGTAAAATTAATATCCATAAATATCTTTCCAGCGTTCTTTCAAAAATTTTCTGATTTCTTCTTCTTTTGCATTTTTTTGTGGAGTGTAAAATTGTGTTCCTGCAATATCTGATGGAAGAAATTCCTGGAGAACAAAGTTATGCTCATAATTATGAGCATATTTATATTCTATACCATAATCCATTTGCTTCATTAGTTTTGTTGGTGCGTTTCTCAAGTGTAATGGAACGGGAAGATCTCCTTTTTTTCTGACAGTATCTAAAGCTTCTTCAATGGCCATATAGGACGCATTACTTTTTACAGAGGTAGCCAAATAAATCGCACACTGAGATAAAATGATCCTGCTTTCAGGATATCCGATAATATTTACAGACTGAAAAGTGGTGTTTGCTAATAACAGCGCATTAGGATTCGCATTACCAATGTCTTCACTGGCAAAAATAACCATTCGTCTCGCAATAAATTTCACATCTTCTCCGCCTTCAATCATTCTGGCTAACCAGTATACTGCACCGTTAGGGTCGCTGCCGCGCATACTTTTTATAAATGCAGAAATGATATCGTAATGTTGTTCTCCCTTTTTGTCATAGAGTGCAATTTTTTGTTGAGCAATTTGCATCACAATTTCATCAGTAATAATCCCATTATCGGCAATCTGATCGCAAACCAATTCCAGCAGGTTTAATAATTTTCTTGCATCACCTCCTGAGATGCGTATTAATGAAGCTGTTTCCTTAAGGGAGATATTCTTTTTAGCGAGAGTCTCATCTTTAATCAATGCTATTTTCAATAATGATATTAAATCGTTTTCTTGAAGTGCTTTCAATAGGTAAACCTGGCTTCTGCTAAGTAAGGCGCTATTGACTTCAAAAGATGGGTTCTCTGTTGTAGCGCCAATTAATGTGATAATACCTTTTTCTACGGCACCTAATAAAGCGTCTTGTTGTCCTTTGTTGAAACGATGAATTTCATCTATAAATAGTACTGCGCCATTTTTTTGTTTGGCTTCTTCAATAACCTCACGAATGTCTTTCACTCCGGATGAAATAGCGCTCAGTGTATAAAATGATTGTTGCAAAGTATTTGCAATGATTCCTGCAATGGTAGTTTTGCCTACTCCTGGAGGGCCCCAAAAAATCATGGAGGGGATTTTTTTATTTTCGATAGCGGTCCTGAGTATACTGTGTTTTCCGGTAAGATGTTCTTGACCTATCAGTTCGTCAATAGTTTGTGGACGAAGTCTTTCTGCTAAAGGGGGGGTGTTCATAAAATAAAAGTATCGATTTTTAGAATAATATCACCCCTCTGGGGTTTTGTTGTTGTGTTTATTTTGAGGTAGAATAATATCACCCCTCTGGGGTTTTGTTGTTGTGTTTATTTTGAGGTAGAATAATATTACCCCTGTGGTTTTTTCTTTTTGTGTTTATTATGAGGTAGAATAATTTCATCTCTACGGGATTCCTTTGTATTCTTCTTAGGCTAGAGAAATCCCGTAGGGATGAAATGAAATTACTACAACATGTAGAAGTAAGTAACCATCAAATCCCTTAGGAATGAAACTAATCTATATGGAAAAGTATACATCAAAACAATCCCATCGGGATGAAATTATTCTGCGATAAAAAAAAGATCAACCATCCAATCCCATCGGGATGAAATTATTCTACAAAGGAAAATAGATCAACCATCCAATCCCATCGGGATGAAATTATTCTACAAAGGAAAATAGATCAACCATCCAATCCCATCGGGATGAAATTATTCTACAAAAGAAAATAGATAATCATCTTCATACTCGACTTCGTATGTTTCTAAAAGGTCTATATACTCCTCTTTGAATGTCGACTTTTTATGATGTTCTTCCTGGTTTAAAATGTAATTATATACATTCTTAACCTGAGATGTAGCATAAGAGAAAGCACCAAATCCTTCCTGCCATTGAAATTTCCCCTTTACTAATTGGTTTTCGTTTATGAATTTGGAAGAGTTGTTTTTTACATCTCTGATCAATTCAGATAAACTCATCGATGGTTTCAGCCCAATAAAACAATGGATATGATCTCCAACTCCATTAACGATTATAGACTTTTGTCCTTTTGAAGTTATAATTCCTGAAATGTACTTGTGCAAATCGCTTCTCCATCTTTTGTCAATGAGATTGCCTCTCCCTTTAACTGTGAAGACTACATGAATGAGTATTTGAGAATAAGTATTTGCCATGACGTTATTTCTATTCTTAGTAAAAAAAAAAAAAATAGTAATAACAATACTTAACAAAATTCAGTCTGGCTGAAATTTGTTACGCCTTTAAATCCAATTTGATTTGTAATTCATCAAATTGGATTTCATCGATTGTAGATGGAGCGTCAATCATTACATCTCTTCCGCTATTATTTTTCGGAAATGCAATAAAATCTCTGATGCTTTCACTTCCGCCGAGTATGGAGCAAAGTCTGTCGAAGCCGAAAGCAATACCACCATGAGGTGGAGCACCATATTCAAATGCTCCTAATAAGAAGCCAAATTTGTGTTGTTGTTCCTGATCATCCATTCCCAGAGCTGCAAACATTTTTTGTTGCAACTCTTTTTGAAAAATACGAATACTTCCACCACCAATTTCATTTCCATTAAGTACCATATCGTAAGCATTTGCTTTGATATTTGCATAAGGATGTTTAAGATATTCAGCAGGATTTTCAATCACAGGATTGTTATTGATCATAGTGTCAATATCGGATGGTTTTGGAGAGGTAAAAGGATGGTGCCTGGCTACCCAGCGGTTATCATCTTCCGCATATTCGAATAGAGGGAAATCCAGTACCCATAACAATTTAAACTCGTCAGTTTTTCTTAGTCCTAATTGTTGGCCCAAATGTAGGCGAAGATCACTTGTGGCTTTTCTTGTTCTTTCCTCAGCTCCAGCTAATATCAAAATCAAATCTCCAGCTTTAGCATTTGTGGCTGTTGCTATAGCTTTCAATTTGTCTTCAGCATAGAATTTGTCTACGCTGCTTTTAAATGTTCCATCGGCATTACATTTGATATACACCAACCCTTTCATGCCAATCTGCGGACGTTTAACCCATTCCGTTAGTTCGTCTGTTTGTTTACGGGTATATTCGCTGCATCCAGGAGCGGCAATGGCGATTACTGTTTCTGCTTCATCAAAAACTTTAAAATCAACGCCATTAATTAAAGAAGAGATATCTGGTTGATTAGGAAAAGTATGCGAAGGGAATTTCAAATTGCATAATTGCATTCCGAAACGAATATCTGGCTTGTCATTTCCATAAGTCCACATGGCATTTTCCCAGGTCATTCTTTCAACAGCTTCGGTGTAGTCAATATTCTTTACATCTTTAAAAATTCTTTTAATCAGACTTTCAAACATGTTTAAAATGTCTTCCTGTTCTACGAAAGCCATTTCGCAATCAATCTGAGTAAATTCTGGTTGCCTGTCTGCTCTTAAATCTTCATCTCTAAAACATTTTACAATTTGATAGTATCTGTCGTAACCGCTTACCATCAATAATTGTTTGAACGTTTGTGGTGATTGAGGCAATGCATAAAACTGTCCTGGATTCATTCTGCTTGGTACCACGAAATCTCGAGCACCTTCTGGAGTTGATTTGATTAAAAAAGGCGTTTCAATATCCATGAAGTTTTGTTCATGTAAATAGTTCCTAGTGCTTCTTCCAACAGCATATCGCAATTCCAAATTTTTCTTAACTGCATTTCTTCTCAAATCAAGAAATCTGTATTTCATTCTCAAATCATCTCCGCCATCTGTATCATCTTGTATTGTAAATGGGGGGGTGATAGATTTATTCAGTATTGAAAATTCGGTTACCGATAATTCTATATCGCCTGTTGGTATATTTTCATTCTTGTTACTTCTTTCATTAACGGTTCCGGTTACTTGTAAAACGAATTCTCTTCCTAATGGATTGGCTTCTAATTTTTCGTTCAGATTTTCGGAGAAAAGCAATTGTGTTATACCATAACGGTCTCTTAAATCAACAAAAGTGATGCTTCCAAATTTTCTGATGGTTTGTACCCAACCGGAAAGCGTAGTGGTTTTGTTGACGTCTTGTATTCTTAATTCCCCGCAGGTATGTTTTCTGAACATGATGTTGATAAATTGATAAGTTGTAAAGTATGCAAATATAAGTCAAACAAATTCCTTTGAAAAGAAAGGACTTACATCGTTTCGAGCTCTTCTTTGTGCGTTGGCTTCCAAAAAGCATAGTAGAATGCGAGGAAGAGAATACCCAAAGTAAAAGGGATGATGGCTAAATGTTTATAAGTGTAATCGCCAAACAAAGGCATAGTATCAAATTTGAAAAATTCACTGATCATCCAATAGCTATTGGCACTTATCCATACTGTTATGGCTAGATTATGACAAACCTCACTCATGATATCTCGTGTACGCCATGCGATAATGATGGAAATGAGCAGCGTAGGGAATATCATCGCAATCCCCAATGGTTTCCAGATCATACACCAAGCTATGTCTTTGAACAGCCAAAAAACGATATGCAGATTTTCCATTTTTCGATATCGTAATGGGATGTTGTAAATTGGTTCCTTTTTCATAATCACGAAAATATAAAATTTAGCATAAAAAAAACTCCAATCGAAATGACTGGAGTCTTCTGTATAATTCTTTTTTCTTTATTTTTTAATTGCGGCAGCCATTGTTTTACCAATATCCGCTGGACTTGCTACTACATGAATACCACATTCACCCATGATTTTCATTTTAGCAGCAGCTGTATCATCCTCTCCACCTACAATAGCTCCTGCATGTCCCATACGTCTTCCCGGAGGTGCCGTTTGACCAGCAATAAATCCAACAACTGGTTTTTTATTACCTGTAGATTTAATATAATGAGCAGCTTCAGCCTCCATTCCGCCGCCAATTTCTCCAATCATTACTATCGCATCAGTTTCGTCGTCATTCATTAATAATTCAACGGCTTCTTTGGTGGTTGTACCAATAATTGGATCTCCGCCAATACCGATTGCGGTAGAAATGCCCAATCCTGCTTTTGCTACCTGATCAGCAGCTTCGTATGTTAATGTCCCCGACTTAGAAACAATACCGATTCTTCCTTTTTTAAAAATAAAACCTGGCATGATACCCACTTTGCATTCTTCTGCTGTGATAACGCCTGGGCAATTAGGGCCTATTAATCGTGTATTAGAACCAGCTAAATAACTTTTTACTTTAACCATGTCTTGAACAGGAATACCTTCTGTAATACATACCACTAATGCAATTCCGGCTTCTGCAGCTTCCATAATCGCATCTGCTGCAAATGCAGGTGGAACGAAAATGATACTTACATTAGCACCTGCTGTCTTTACTGCGTCAGCAACGGTATTGAAAACGGGTTTATCAAGATGAGTTGAGCCACCTTTACCAGGTGTAACACCACCAACAACATTGGTACCATATTCAATCATTTGAGTTGCATGAAAGGTACCTTCTGTACCGGTAAAACCTTGAACGATTACTTTTGAATTTTTGTTTACTAAAACTGACATGATATTTTGTAGAAAATGTGAATGAATAAATTTCCGCAAAGATAAGGGACTTCATTGATTGATTTTACGATTTCATAACCCTCTAATCAACTAACCCTCTAACCAACTAATCACCTAACCAACTAACCACCTAACCACCTAATCACCTTTTCTCTTCCATCATCCTTAATCGCTTTGCCCCTTGTAAAAATTCCGAAGCAAAAATGAACTGGTTGAGATTTTCGTTTTCAGAAAAAATAATGTCTTTCTTATTTCCTGTCCATTCTTTTTTGCCATCTTTTAAATAAAGGATATTGTCACCGATTTCCATAACACTATTCATATCGTGCGTATTGATTATGGTGGTCATGTTGAAATCCTTAGTGATATCATAAATCAGTTGATCAATCAACATAGAAGTTTGCGGGTCTAATCCGGAGTTGGGTTCATCGCAAAATAAAAATTTGGGATTCAACACAATTGCCCTTGCTATGCCTACTCTTTTTTTCATGCCGCCACTAATTTCTGAAGGGAATTTTTTATTACTTCCAACAAGATTTACTCTTTCGAGTACTTCGTTTACGCGTTTCAGTTTTGTAGTCTGTGAATCATTGGTAAACATATCTAAAGGAAATTTTACATTATCTTCAACCGTCATACTGTCAAACAAAGCGGATCCCTGAAACAACATTCCTATTTGCTGCCGGAGCATTTTTCGGTCATCATCATTCATTTGTGTAAAACTTATTCCATCATAGATAATTTCTCCCTGATCTGGTTCAAATAATCCCACAAGACATTTTTGTAAAACAGTTTTTCCGCTTCCACTGGTTCCTATAATAAGATTGGCTTTGCCGGATTGCATCGCGTGACTAACGTCATTCAATACAAGCTTGTCTCCAAAACTCTTACTAATATTTTTAAATTCAATCATTTGCTTCCTTATAAAATTTACAATAACAATGCTGCTAAAATATAATCTGCAAATAGAATAACAATACAACTTACCACAACAGAAGTGGTGCTGCTTCTGCCAATTTCCAATGATCCACCTTTAACATAATAACCGAAATAAGCTGGGATAGAGCTAATGATAAAAGCGAATGTGTAGGCTTTTATGAGTGCAAAGAAAACGTTGTAAGGAACAAAAAGTTCTCGCAATCCACGATCATAGCTGTCTGTAGATAATATCCCGGAAAGAGAAACGGTTAATCTTCCTCCCAGAATGCCAAGAAGCATTGCTAATACCGTCAACATTGGAACGGTGACAATAGCTGCGGCAATTTTAGGCAGTACTAAATATGTTTTTGTATTAATGCCCATGATTTCCAAAGCATCAATCTGTTCGCTAACGCGCATGTTGCCCAACTCACTTGCAATCTTACTCCCAACTACACCGGCAAGTACAATACAAATGAGTGTTGGAGCAAATTCCAGTATAACAGTATCTCTTACAATTTGAGAAATAATTGTTTTGGAAATAAATGGATTTACAATTTGATAGGCTGTTTGCACAGCGCTTACTGCGCCCATAAAAACGGAAATGATGCTAACAATTCCAATTGATCCAATTCCAATTTCAGCACATTGGTGCATGAATTCTTTCCAATACAATTTTGGATTTTCGGGCTTGCTGAACATTCCCTTGAGCATTAATATGTAGCGTCCAAGATGAGTGAAAAAAGTCATTTTTTCTAAGAAATTATGTTGTTATTTAAACCGTAAATACTTTTTTAAGATTTAGAATTAGCTTTTCTTCTCCACCATTTGCTTTTCTTTACTACTTCCTGTGCATTCACTTTGTTTTTTGATTGTGCATCTACTACAGCAATAACAACCATGTTGTAAATTGATCTTATCGAACTTCCCAACTGTAAAACGTGCACCGGTTTTTTCAAACCAAGTAAAATTGGCCCAATGCTATCTGCGCCACCGATTTCCTGTAAAAGATTGTAAGCTATATTTCCTGCGGCCAGATTAGGGAAGATCAACACATTCACCTCGCCGTTGACCAACTCTGTAAAGGGATAGTTTTCTTTTAAAATTTCTTTATTAAAAGCAAGAATACCCTGCAATTCGCCATCGCAAATTAAAGAGGGGTTTTTTTGTTTCACAATTTCTCTTGCCTGTCTTACGATATTAGCTTCAGGAGAATTGCTGCTGCCAAAATTGGAATAGGAGAGCATGGCAATTTTGGGTACAATATTAAATTGTCTTACTTCCTTAGCTACAAGCATGGTAATTTCTGCCAATTCTTCTGCAGTAGGATTGAAATTTACGGTGGTATCAGCCAGGAATAGTGGTCCTCTCTTTGTAAAAAGAAGGTACATGCCTGCAATTTTTTTAACACCATCTTCTGTGCCAATGATTTGAATAGCAGGGCGAATGGTATCCGGATAATTTTTACTCAACCCACTTATCATACAATCTGCTTCGCCAGTTTCAACCATCATGCACCCAAAATGATTTCTTTCCTTCATGGCTTTGAATGCCTCGTATCTGTTACTTCCTTTACGTTGCCTTTTGGAAAAGAAAAGTTCTCCAAATTCTTTTCTCAACTCTTCGTGTTCATCATCTTTAGGGTCAATGATGGGCATATCTTCAACGTCTACAGAATTTTCTGCAGCAATATTTCTGATGTTTTTTTCATTGCCTAATAAAATAGGGAAGCCAATGCCTTCATCTAAAACCATCTGAGCGGCTTTTAGGATTTTGCTATTTTCCGCATCAGCAAAAATGATTCGTTTCGGGTTGCTTTTTGCTTTGTTGCTAAGGATACGACTCAATTGATTGTCAAGCCCCAGTCTTTTATTTAATTCGATGGTATAGGCATCCCAGTCATTAATATTTACTCTTGCTACACCACTTTCCATTGCAGCTTTTGCAACTGCAGGAGCCACTGTTGATAATAATCTTGGATCAAAAGGCTTAGGTATAATATAAGTGGGACCAAAAGAAATGGTCTTCTCATTATAAGCAAGATTAACAATATCAGGTACAGGAGATTTAGCCAACTCGGCTAGTGCTTTTACAGCAGCAAGTTTCATCGCCTCATTGATTTGTTTGGCTCTAACGTCTAAGGCTCCACGAAAAATATAAGGGAACCCTAAAACATTATTGACCTGATTAGGATAATCACTTCTGCCTGTTGCCATGATGACATCTTTTCGGGCACCCATTGCCATATCGTAGGTAATCTCCGGATCAGGATTAGCCATAGCAAAAACAATGGGATGTTTTGCCATAGATTTAACCATGTCTTGAGTGATAACATTCCCTACACTTAATCCAACAAAAACATCGGCATCTTTCATGGCTTTGGCTAAATCATAATCTTTGTATTTAGCGTCTACGCAAAACGGTTGTTTAAAGGCTTCGATATCTGTCCTTCCTTTGTAAAGAATACCTTTTCTGTCAAACATCATAAAGTTCGCCGGCTTCGCCCCCAGCGATTCATATAATTTAGTACATGCCATTGCTGCAGCACCTGCGCCATTGATAACGAAATGTACTTTGTCTATTTTCTTTTTCTGAATTTCGAGCGCATTTAATAATGCAGCAGCAGAGATAATGGCAGTTCCATGCTGGTCGTCGTGCATCACAGGAATATTGCATTGTGCTCTAAGTTCTTGTTCGATATAAAAACATTCAGGGGCTTTAATATCTTCCAAATTGATGCCACCAAAAGTGGGCTCAAGAGATTTTACAATCTCCACAAATTTCTTTGGGTCGGTTTCGTTAATCTCAATATCAAATACATCAATGTCTGCAAAGATTTTGAAAAGCACTCCCTTGCCCTCCATAACCGGCTTGCTGGCGGCGGGTCCAATATTGCCCAATCCAAGTACAGCAGTGCCATTGGTAATGACACCAACCAGATTTCCTTTAGCAGTATATTTATAAACATCATCAGGATTAGCTGCAATTTCATTGCAAGGCTCTGCAACTCCAGGAGAATAGGCTAATGATAAATCTCTTTGTGTTTTAGCTTCCTTTGAAGGGATAACTTCAATTTTTCCAGGCCTTCCTTTTGAATGGTATTCTAATGCTTCTTGTTTACGAATTTGTTTTGCCATAATAAATATTTTAATCTAATTCACTCGCCGCTTCTATTATAAGTGATGTGCAATTTACACAAATAGAAGTCAAGTTGTTAAATGTTGATGTATTGTTAAGTTGAGCATTATTAAAATCATCTTATTGTATTTTATTTTCAAAAAGATTTCCGATGATAATCCCCAAATGTTCATTATTATTTTTACCAGTATTGTTCTTTATTAAAAGATTTGGTTGTTTAACAAGTCTTCAAAATTATCTCGCTTTCTGATGAGTAAGGTCTCATTATTTTTCACCATTACTTCTGCAGGTTTTAACCGGGAATTAAAGTGAGAAGACATTTCAAACCCATAAGCACCGGCATTGTACATCAGCAAAAGATCGCCTTCTCTTACTTCATTAATGGTTCTGTCCCACGCAAAAGTATCGGTTTCGCAAATATTACCCACAACAGTGTATATTCTCGGAATGCCTTTTAAATTGGAGATGTTTTCAATGTGATGATAAGCATCGTACATCATGGGGCGAATCAAATGATTAAATCCACTATTCACTCCAACAAAAACTGTTGCCGGTGTTTGTTTGATAACATTAGCTTTTACAATAAAATAGCCAGCCTGACTTACCAAATACTTTCCTGGTTCAAACCATACTGCTATTTTTTTACCCTTTTCGTTTTCGA
This sequence comes from uncultured Bacteroidota bacterium, assembly GCA_903831575.1. GTDB lineage: Bacteria > Bacteroidota > Bacteroidia > Chitinophagales > Chitinophagaceae > Ferruginibacter. The sequence continues at coordinate 38,815 of CAIKYB010000031.1, forward strand.
ATTTCTTAAAGGCTTCCGCTACTTTTTCTCCTAATAGATTTACATCTGTTTCTTTATCACCGGGTTGGTAAGACACTTTGAAGCCACTGCCCAAATCAATATATTTTAAATCAGGGAAATGCTCAACCATATTAAACATCACCTCTAAACCCATCAAAAAAACATTGATGTCTTTGATCTCGCTTCCGGTATGCATGTGAATGCCTTCTATGTTCAGATTCGTGGTCTTTACAATGCGCTCGATATGTCTGATCTGGTGAATAGATATCCCAAATTTGCTGTCAATGTGTCCAGTAGAAACTTTAAAATTTCCTCCAGCCATAATGTGAGGATTCATTCTGATGCAAATAGGGTAAGTGTTTCCGAAACTATTTCCAAATTGCTCAAGAATAGAAATATTATCAATATTAATATTCACGCCCAAAGCTTTAGCTTCAAGCATTTCATTGAAGTCGACACAGTTGGGTGTAAACAATATATTTTTCGGTTCGAAGCCTGCAAGTAAACCGATTTGCACTTCATTAATACTCACACAATCAAGGCAAGATCCTAAGGAAAGCAAGTGTTTGAGGATGTTAATATTCGTTAATGCTTTACAAGCGTAGAATATTTTAGCATTACAAGCTTCGAATGCGGTGGTTAGTTTCTTATATTGTTCAGTAATTTTCTCAGCATGATAAACATAAACAGGTGAACCATATTCATTGGCAATGTTTATTAATAAATCAGTTGATAAATTTTCCAATTTGTAATTGTAATAAAAAAAGGCATGTTGAGATGCCTTTTTTAGTGTTAAAAATTTCTTTTAAGATTCAGACTCGTCATGGGCATCATCTGTAGGTTCTGTTGAAACGATTTCATTATCTGTTTCTATGCTTTCAGAAGAGGGGTTCTCAATCACTTGCTCATTCTCCTCTGGTTCAGTAGCGTTATTCATTACCGTTGCTTTAACCAGTTCTTCCATAAGCACTTCGTTTATTTTTGGAAGTTCGCTTGCGCTGTTGATTCCAAAATAATCCATGAATGATTTAGAAGTCGCATAAATCAATGGCTTGCCAACAGCATCTTCATTTCTTCCTGAAATAATAATAAGGTCTTTTTCAAGTAATTTCTGAACAGCATAATCGCAATTCACTCCACGAATAGATTCAATCTCACTTTTGGTAATGGGCTGTTTGTATGCAATGATGGCTAAAGTTTCTAATGAAGCAGAGGAAAGTCTTTTAAGGAATTTATCTCCATTCAGTAATGCAACCGTTTTATGAAATTCCGGCTTGGTTAAAAATTGCCATCCGCCACCACTTTGTTTTAATTCAAAAGCATAAAATTCGGTATCATATTTTTCCTTGATGCCTTGTATTGATGATTCTATCTGGTCAAGACTTGCCCTGTTTTCTATAAAACCAAGGGCATTGTTTACCAATTCATTAATTTCTTCGGAAGACAATGCTTTGTCACTAGCGAAAATCAACGCTTCAATATGAGGTATTATTTGAGAAATTTCCATTTTAGTTGATTAGTTGTTCGATTAGTTGATTAGTTGGTATAGTCCAAGGACATTACATCCACAAATCAAATTACCCTTGTAAAGCCGCAGCGCCACTAACAATTTCCGTCAATTCAGTTGTAATAGCAGCTTGACGCGCACGGTTGTAGCTTATTTTCAATGATTTCAATAATTCGTTTGCGTTATCACTGGCTTTATCCATTGCTGTCATTCTTGCACCATGCTCGCTGGCATTGGCATCCAAAACTGCTTTATATAATTGTGTATTCAAAATTTTAGGCATCAACTCTTCAATCAAAACCTGTTGATTGGGTTCAAATATAAAGTCTGATTTTTTATTATTCTCAGATTTGGCAACTTTTTGAACAGGCAAAAAAGGTTCAGCAATGTATGTTTGAGAAGCGGCATTTTTAAATTCACTGTAAATAACTTCAACTGCATCGAATTCTTTATTGGCAAAAGCATCCATCGCATATTTAGCGGCAGCCTGAACCCTTTCGAATCTCAGGTCAGAAAAAATATCCCAATAAGTATTGACTACTTTAAAACCATTTTTGGTAAAGTATTCATACCCCTTTTTGCCAATAGGTAAAACTTGTACATTCCCTTTATCATCTTGGCGTTCATATTTTTCTTTAATAAGCTGCTTAGCCAGTTTAATAAGATTACTGTTATATCCCCCACAAAGCCCTCTGTCACTGGTAACAACAATAATCAAAACTTTTTCAATTGGTCTTTCCGCAGCCAAGTCCATAGATACATCGCCATCACTACTGCTCACAATATTGCTAAGCATTTCTTGCAATTTTTTCGCGTAAGGACGCATTTGAGTAACGGCATCCTGTGCACGACGTAGTTTTGCAGCACTCACCATTTTCATGGCTTTAGTAATTTGCTGGGTACTTTGTACACTTTTAATTCGATTTCTTACTTCTTTTAATGCACCACTCATAAGAGATTCAATTATTTGTAAAATTGGCCTATAATAAAATCAACCGCAATCTTATTTTTAAGCTGCAAATGTAGGGTAAATGGCCTGTAATACAAGTGAGTTTTTCGTATTTTATTTGGCTGCTGCTTATAGGTTTAACCAAGGAATTCAAGGTTGCATTTTTGTTTTTTTTAATTATTCCGCCATGATTATAGCAATTCGACTCTTTTTTAAGAGTGAATCTCTCAGAAATATGTAAAATAGGGGCAAACTTCCTTTACCTTTGCAGCCTGTCAATATGGCGATAAATTCATTAGTAGCATTGTATTTGACAAGCAGCAATCATTAAATCATTTAATACAGAATATCAAGCGGAAAATATGTTAGGACTCATATCAAAATTATTCGGCGGAAACAAGAGCGAAAAAGATGTAAAGAAAATCACTCCTCAGGTAGCAAAAATCAATGAGTTTTTTGCACAAATTCAATCCTTATCCAATGATGAATTAAGAGGCAAAACGGGCGAGTTTAAAAATCGTATTCAAGCGCATCTAACAGCTGTAGATTTATTAATTGCTGAAAAGAATTTGCTTGCAGAATCGATGCCAACAGAAGATATTGCTGGAAGAGACCAAGTATATAATGAAGTTGATGAACTAAAAAAAGAACGGGATCAACAAATAGAAGAAATTCTTTTGGAAATACAACCTGAAGCATTTGCGGTTGTTAAAGAGACGGGCAGACGTTTCAAAGAAAATGAAAAATTGGAATCTACGGCAACTGATCTCGATAAAGAATTGGCTGCCAAAAAGAATCACATTACCATACAAGGAGATAAATCTATTTTCCAAAATTCCTGGAACGCAGCTGGAAGCATCGTGAAATGGAATATGGTTCATTATGATGTACAGTTGATTGGAGGTGCGGTTTTACATTCTGGTAAAATTGCTGAGATGGCAACTGGAGAAGGTAAAACCTTGGTGAGTACTTTACCTGCTTATTTGAATGCACTTGCCGGCGAAGGAGTACATATAGTTACGGTAAATGATTATTTGGCTAAAAGAGATAGTGAATGGAATGGTCCCATTTTTGAATGGCTGGGCCTTCGGGTAGATTGTATCGATAAACATGAGCCTAATAGTGACGCGCGTCGTAAAGCCTACAATGCCGATATTACCTATGGCACTAATAACGAATTTGGCTTTGATTATTTGAGAGATAATATGGTGCATCGCCCGGATGAAATGGTACAACGTAAACATCATTTTGCTATGGTGGATGAAGTGGATAGCGTTTTGATTGATGACGCCAGAACGCCATTAATTATAAGTGGACCAATTGGTCACAGAGACAATACGCAACAATTTTTTGAACTTAAACCAAGAATTGAAAAATTAGTTGAGGCTCAAAAAAGGGCCGTGAATCAATTTCTGATTGAAGCAAAAAAGAAAATTGGAGAAGGTAATGATGATCCCAAAGAGGGAGGTCTTGCCTTAATGCGTGCCCACAGAGGTTTACCAAAGAATAGCGCATTGATAAAGTTTTTGAGCGAACCTGGAATGAGAGTGAAACTCCAAAAAAGTGAAAATTACTATCTCGCCGACCAGCAAAAAGAAATGCCTAAAGTTGATACGGAACTATTTTTCATCATCGATGAGAAAAACAATTCTGTGGAATTGACTGACCTAGGAATAAATCTTATTACAAAAAGTGGAGAAGATGCAGAGTTTTTCGTTTTGCCAGATATTGCCATTAAATTATCCGCGATTGAAAAATCAAATCTTCCTCCCGAAGAAAAAATAAATCAAAAAGAAGCTCTGCTTAATGAATATTCTTTAAAAGCAGAACGTATTCATACCGCACAGCAATTATTGAAAGCTTACACCTTATTTGATAAAGACATCGAATATGTGGTGATGGATGGGGCTGTTAAAATTGTAGATGAACAAACAGGTCGTATCCTTGATGGCAGAAGATATTCAGATGGATTGCACCAATCTCTTGAAGCAAAGGAAAATGTAAAGATCGAAGCATCTACGCAGACATACGCCACCGTTACTTTGCAGAATTATTTCAGAATGTACCACAAGCTTGCGGGTATGACAGGTACTGCTGAAACAGAAGCTGCGGAGCTTTGGAGTATTTATAAATTGGATGTGGTTACTATCCCTACGAATGTTCACGCGATTCGTAAAGATGAACAAGACAAAGTTTTTAAAACAAAACGCGAAAAATATAAAGCTGTTATTGACGAGATCGAAACTTTGCGTACTGCTAACAGGCCCACGCTTGTAGGTACTACTTCTGTTGAAGTCAGTGAATTATTGAGCAGAATGTTGAAGCAAAAAAATATTCCTCATAATGTATTGAATGCAAAGCAACACTCAAAGGAAGCCCAGGTAATTGCAGAAGCTGGTTTCGCAGGCGCCGTAACAATCGCTACCAATATGGCTGGCCGTGGTACTGATATTAAACTTGGCCCAGGTGTTAAAGAAGCTGGCGGCTTGGCTATTTTAGGTACAGAAAGACATGAAAGTCGTCGTGTAGACAGACAGTTGCGTGGACGTGCAGGAAGACAGGGAGATCCAGGTACTTCTAACTTTTTTGTTTCATTGGAAGATGATTTGATGCGTATGTTTGGCAGCGAAAGAATTGCAAGCTTGATGGATAGAATGGGTTACAAAGAAGGCGAGGTTATCCAGCACAGTATGATTACCAAGAGCATCGAACGTGCACAGAAAAAAGTGGAAGAAAATAATTTTGGCATACGCAAACGCCTACTCGAATATGATGATGTGATGAACAAACAACGTAATGTTGTTTATGGCAAAAGAAACCATGCTTTATTCGGAGAAAGGTTGGCACTGGATTTAGATAATGCATTTTATGCGGTTGTGGAAAATGTAGTTTTCGGCAGTAAAGATTCAAATAATTTCGAGGCCTTCAAATTGGAAGTAATTAAGAGTTTTGGAATAGATGCTGCAATATCAGCAGAGGAATGGGATAAAGAAGATGGAACACAACTGTCTGAAAAACTGTACAACGAAGTAATGCTGCATTATGCACAGAAAAAGAAAGCGATTATTGCTCAAACGATGCCTATTATAAAAAATATCAGGAAAGATCAGGGCAATCATATTGAGAATGTGTCAGTTCCATTTACTGATGGAAAAAGAGGTGTTCAGGCCTTATTGAAATTGGACAAGTATTTCGAAACTGAAGGGAAAGAAATGATGAGTGCGCTTGAAAGAAATATTACACTCGCTTTGATTGATGATGCCTGGAAAGAGCATTTGCGTGCAATGGACGATTTGCGCCATAGTGTTCAAACTGCAGGATACGAACAAAAAGATCCACTTGTTATTTATAAAATAGAAGCCTTTGCAGCATTCAAACAAATGAATGACGAAGTAAATAAAGATATTGTGAGTTTCTTGAGTCATGCATCCATACCAATGGAAGAAACGAATACAGCTCAAATCAAAGAAGGCAGAGAACGTAAAACGGACATGAGTAAAATGAATCTCAATAAAGCGGAAATTGATGCAGCGGGACAAGATTACGCTGCAAATGGAAATGATTATTTTGATCCATCTGCGCCAGTAAAACAGGAGCCTGTAAGAGTAGAACCTAAAATCGGCCGCAATGATCCATGCCCTTGTGGAAGCGGAAAGAAATACAAACAATGTCATGGTAAAGATGCTTAACACTCTTTAAACTGTTTAATAGTTTTGATGAAAAAAATTTGCTTCATAACAGTCATTCAGATTTTTTCGATAGGAGTATTTGCGCAATCATTTACAAGTGATACTAGTGCAGATGGTAATTCAATTACACATAAAGACGAACGGGTTGATTTGCTTGGAAAAAAAATGGCCGAATACAATGAAGGTCTTTCGAAAAAAATCCAAATGGTGGATGGGTTTAGAATTCAAGTGTTGAATACCGCCGACAGATCGCTTGCAATGAAAGTCAGGTCCTCACTCATTCAAAACTTCTCCGATCAAAAAGTATACATGAGTTTTGTTGCGCCATACATTAAGTTAAAACTAGGTAATTTTATAGAGAGAGTAGATGCAGAAAAAGTGAGTGATAAAATAACAGATTTGAAAATAGTTAGTGGAAATATTTATATCATTCCAGAAAAAGTAGAACAAAAGCCATTAGATAAAACGGCAACTCCTGAAGAATAATGTTGATTAATCATAAGCAGAGTGCCATTTTTATTTGCAGTAATTTGGTTGGTATTTTTCAAGTCAACAAAAAAATGAACTATAATGACGATAGAAAAAATAAAAAATCTTGCTAGCCAATATGCTTCAGAATTTATAGAAGTACGTCACCATCTCCATGCTAATCCCGAGCTAAGTTATGAAGAGTTTAATACAGCTATATTTATACAAGAAAAATTGAAATCCTGGAATATTCCATTTGAAGTAAAATCAACAACGGGAGTGATAGGATTAATTAAAGGCAAAAATCCAGAAAAAAAAATCATTGCCTTGCGTGCAGATATGGATGCCTTGCCAATTGTTGAGGAAAATAAGGTTTCCTACAGATCGAAAAATGATGGTGTAATGCATGCTTGTGGACATGATGTTCATACAACATGTTTATTGGGCGCTGCAAAAATTTTAAATGAAACCAAAGAAGATTGGGAAGGTACCGTGAAATTAATTTTCCAGCCCGGCGAAGAAAAAAATCCTGGAGGAGCAAGTATATTAATTAAAGAAGGTGTTTTGGAAAATCCTGCCCCACAAAAGATATTCGCCTTGCATGTACATCCTGGAATGGAAGCTGGAACGTTCAGCTTTAGAGGCGGAATGGTAATGGCAAGCGCAGATGAAATTTACATAACGATTAAGTGTAAAGGTGGACATGCTGCAGCACCTCACTTTACAGCTGATTCAATATTGATTGCTTCTCATTTGGTGGTTAGTCTGCAACAAATCGTGAGTAGAAACAATAATCCATTTAATCCTTCAGTATTATCCATAACTGCTTTTAATGGAGGGAATACTACAAATGTGATTCCTTCCGAAGTAAAGCTAATGGGAACTTTCAGAGCAATGAATGAAGAATGGAGATTTAAAGCACATGAATTGATTATCAAACAAACGAAAGAACTTGTAGGGGCAATGGGTGCAGATGTAGATGTAAGAATTGACGTTGGATATCCTTTTTTATATAATAATGTGGCATTGTCGGAAGAAGCAAAATTGGTTGCTATCGATTATGCCGGCGCTAAAAATGTTTTTGAAACAGAATTAAGGATGGGCGCTGAGGATTTTGCTTATTATGCGCAACAAATACCAGGCTGTTTTTTCAGATTGGGTGCAGGTAATAAAGCCAAAGGCATAATGAGTAATGTACATACGCCAACATTTGATATCGATGAGTCAGCAATAGAATCAGGCATGGGCATGATGGCTTGGATGGCAATTAATGCTTAATAGCTCTTAATATTTCGTACCTTACCCCAAATGTATAAATATGAAAATTGCATTCCATGGCGCAGCTAGAACAGTTACTGGATCTAAGCATCTTATCACACTTACCAACGGCAAAAAATTATTATTGGATTGCGGTATGTTTCAGGGTATGGGTCCTGAAACTATTGAATTGAATAGTGAATTTGGTTTTAATCCTAAGGAAATAACCTATGTAATATTATCACATGCCCATATCGATCATTGCGGATTAATTCCGAAGTTGATAAAAGATGGGTATAACGGTAAGGTGTACGCTACGCCAGCAACGAAAGATTTAGCAACAGTGTTGATGGAGGACTCTGCTGGCATTCAGGAGAATGATGTGAAATTTGAAAATAAGAAAAGAGCCTTGTTAGGCCTACCTTATCTTAAACCGCTTTATACAACTGAAGACGCTATCGTTGCTGCTAATCATTTTGAAATAGTAGATTATGATAAATGGTTTAAGATTGACGATAATTTTGAATTTTGTTATACAGATGTCGGTCATATTATTGGAAGTGCTGCTGTGCATTTAAGAATCAATGAGAATGGCAAAAAAACAACCCTGACTTTCAGTGGTGATGTTGGACGATACAGAGATATAATATTGAAATCGCCTGCTGTATTTCCTCAAGCTGATTATATTTTATTAGAATCTACTTATGGAAATAGTTTGCATGACGAACATCAGCCATCTACAGATACTTTATTAAAATGGATAGAACATACCTGTATAAAGAAACAAGGGAAATTGATTATTCCTGCATTCAGCGTCGGCCGTACTCAGGAAATATTGTATTCTTTGAATCAACTGGAATTGGAAAAAAAATTGCCCAACTTAGAATATTTCGTTGATAGTCCTTTGAGTACTAAAGCTACACTGATCATAAAAAGCTATCCTCAATATTTTAATTCCCGCATTCAAAAAGTACTTCAAGGCGACAATGATCCATTCGATTTTAAAGGGTTAAAATTTGTAAAAACAGTTGATGAATCTAAAATGCTGAATTACTACAAAAATCCTTGTGTGATTATTTCAGCAAGTGGAATGGCTGAAGCAGGAAGGGTTAAACATCACATTAGCAACAATATTGAAAATAGCAAGAATACCATTTTACTTACAGGTTATTGTGAACCACATTCTCTTGGTGGAAGATTAATGCATCATCCAAAAGAAGTAACCATATTCGGACAGCATCATGAAGTAAATGCAGAAATTGCAGAAATGCGAAGCATGAGTGCTCATGGAGATTATGAAGATCTATGCCAGTTTTTAGCTTGTCAACATCCTCAAAGTGTAAAAAAATTATTTCTTGTTCATGGTGAATACCCTGTACAACAGGATTTTCAGAAACGATTAATAAGAAAAGGTTTTTTAGATGTAGAAATACCATCAAGACACCAGGAGATCGGGTTGGGATAGAAGGTTTGAATACCCAAAAACACGGCTAATTGTAGATAGTTTAATATTAATCGCAAATCTATTAAAAAGTAAATCCCGCTAAAAGCGGGATTTTGTTGTACCACGTACGGGACTCGAACCCGTGATTCCTCCGTGAAAGGGAGGCGTCTTAACCTCTTGACCAACGCGGCAAATTGATTTTCGGACGGCAAAGATAAGATTGTGTAGGTATGCATCCAAATTTTTTAGTAAAATCAAAAAATAACCTCAATAAGATCATCCTTTTTTATTATTATCTAGAGTTATAGCTGCTGTCATTTAAAATAATGTCTTTTTTCATTCTTTAAAATGTAAATTTGCCTCTCAAAATTTATTAATCAATTTCAAATATTAGTTATGAGTACGGTTAAAGTAGCAATTAATGGATTCGGTCGTATCGGACGTCTTGTTTTTCGTGAAATTTACAATATGAATGGCATTGATATCGTCGCCATAAACGACCTTACTAGCCCAGCTGTGTTAGCTCATTTATTAAAATATGATAGTGCCCAAGGCCGATTTTCCGAAGATGTAAAACATACGGAAAATTCTATTGTTGTAAACGGACATGATGTGAAAATTTATGCTCAAAAAGATCCCGCTCAAATTCCTTGGGGCGCACACGATGTTGATGTGGTTATAGAAAGTACTGGTTTCTTTACAGATAAAGACAAAGCAGCCGCTCATTTAACGGCCGGCGCAAAAAGAGTCGTTATATCCGCTCCAGCAACTGGAGATTTGAAAACAGTCGTATTTAATGTTAACCACGCTATTCTTGATGGAAGCGAAACTATTATAAGTTGCGCAAGTTGTACAACTAATTGTCTCGCTCCAATGGCAAAAGTTTTAAATGATCATTTCGGAATAGTAACGGGAATAATGAGTACGATTCACGCCTATACAAATGACCAAAACACTTTAGATGCACCACATCCAAAAGGAGATCTTCGTCGTGCAAGAGCTGCATCAGCGAATATCGTTCCAAATAGTACCGGCGCTGCAAAAGCAATTGGTTTGGTATTGCCTGAATTAAAAGGAAAATTAGATGGCGGCGCACAACGTGTCCCGGTTATTACAGGTTCTGTTACAGAATTGTATTCAATTCTGGAAAAGCCTGCTACTGTTGATGCAATTAATTCAGCCATGAAAGCAGCTAATAATGAAAGTTTTGGCTACAACGAAGATGAAATTGTGAGCAGCGATGTTATTGGCATCCATTTTGGTTCTTTATTTGATGCAACACAAACAAAAGTGATGACTGTTGGAGATAAACAAATGGTTAAAACGGTGAGCTGGTACGATAATGAAATGAGTTATGTATCACAGTTAGTAAGAACCGTGAAATACTTCGCAGGATTGATTTCGTAATATGAAATGTTTCAGAGGTTTCTGAAGTTCAATAGTTTCAATCAGTTTGGCTTATTTAACTTCTGAAACCTTTTGAACTTTTGGAACCTTTTAAACCTGATCTCATGTCAAAATTTTCAAATTATAATTTCTCTTCTCAAAAAGTATTGGTGCGTGTTGATTTCAATGTTCCCCTAAATGAACAATTCGAAATCACAGATGATACACGTATGACAGCAACGCAACCTACAATAGAGAAAATATTGTCTGATGGCGGAAGTGTTATTTTAATGAGTCATCTCGGAAGACCCAAAGATGGCCCTACTGATAAATATTCTTTAAAGCATTTGGTTAGCCATTTGAAATCATTATTGGGTGATGTGAAAGTTGAATTTACAAATGATTGTATCGGACAGGAAGCTATTGACAAGTCAGCCACATTAAAATCCGGAGAAGTATTGTTGCTTGAAAACTTACGTTTTTACAAGGAGGAAGAAAAAGGAGATAAGTCATTTGCCGAAAAATTAAGCAAGCTTGGCGATGTTTATGTTAATGATGCGTTTGGAACTGCACATCGCGCTCATGCGTCAACGTCAGTTATTGCAGATTTTTTTACTTCCGATAAAAAAATGTTTGGATTATTAATGGAAGCTGAAGTGGTAAGCGCAGAAAAAGTTCTGCATAAAGCAGAAAAACCATTTGCTGCAATTATAGGAGGAGCAAAGGTTTCCGACAAAATTCTTATTATAGAAAACTTATTAAACAGAGCTACAGATATTATAATTGGTGGTGGAATGGCCTATACTTTTTGGAAAGCTCAAGGTAAACAAATCGGAAATTCACTTTGTGAAGATGATCGTTTGGAATTGGCTTTAGAAATCTTAGCAAAAGCAAAATCCTTGGGAGTAAATATTCATTTGCCTGTGGATAGTACTATCGCTGATAAATTTGCAGCAGATGCTCAAACATCCAATTGCGCAAGTGATCAAATTCCTTCAGGCTGGATGGGATTAGATATTGGGCAAAAAGCAATTGCTGATTTTAGCGAAGTGATTTTAAAAAGCAAAACCATTTTATGGAATGGCCCAATGGGTGTTTTTGAAATGAAAAAGTTTCAAAATGGGACAAAGTCAATTGCGTTAGCTGTTGCAGAAGCCACTTCCAAAGGTGCTTTCAGTCTTGTTGGTGGTGGAGACAGCGTCGCGGCCATTAATAAATTTAATCTTGCAGATAAAGTAAGCTATGTGTCAACTGGCGGTGGTGCAATGTTGGAATATTTTGAAGGAAAAGTATTACCTGGAATTGCTGCAATAAAAAAATAATCATAGCCCACCATTTAAATGGTGGGCTAATTGAATATTGCGCAATAAATCAAATTCAACAATTATCGCTATTTTTATTCTTACATAAAAATCAACGGAATGCATCAAATTCCAGAATCAGAGTTAATCATCAACAATCGCGGCGCCGTTTATCATTTGGATCTTCGCCCTGAAGAGCTAGCCGATACCGTTATTTTAGTAGGCGATCCGGAACGCGTGAAAAAAGTAAGCAAGTATTTCGACAAAATAGAATTCCAATTACAACACAGAGAATTTATTACGCATACAGGCTATATAGGGAACCAAAGAATCTCTGTAATGTCTACAGGAATTGGTCCAGACAATATTGATATTGCCATCAATGAATTAGATGCATTGGCTAACATTGATTTCGAAAGCAGAACGATTAAATCAACAATAAAAAAATTGAATATCATTCGTTTCGGAACTTCAGGCGCATTGCAGGCAGATATTCTAGTGGATAGTTTGGTTGCATCTACCCATGGTCTTGGATTTGATAATCTGATGAATTACTATGATTATGAAAAGTCTGAAGATGACAACAATTTGATTGCTTCATTTTTGCAACAGACACAAATGGATACATCTATAACAATGCCCTATGTTTTTAAAGGAAGTGAATTATTAATTAATAAATTGGGGGATGATTTTTTTAAAGGCATTACAGTTACTGCACCTGGATTCTATGGTCCTCAGGGAAGGGAACTCCGTTTGAAATCAAGAAGCAGAGCTTTAATAGACAGATTAACGGACTTCGCTTATGACGGAAGTAGAATTGCAAATTTCGAAATGGAATCATCTGCTATTTTTGGCTTGGGAAAATTACTGGGGCACGAATGTTTGAGCATTAATGTCGTTGTTGCTAATCGAGTTGTTCAACAATATTCAAAAGATAGTAATGCAGCAGTGGAAAAAATGATTGAAAAAGCGATTGCTGTTATACTTTCATAGCAGTATGTTTAAGTAGTTTCAAGATTTCATAAGGTTAACAGATTCGCATTTCTTCAACATTTTAACCTTTTCAACATTTTAAACCTTTGAAACCTTTTAAAATGCCTTATTTTTATAAATCATCATAATGTAAACATGATAAAAAATATTCCAGATTTTACAATATCTCCACGAATAGATCAAGTAGGCATAGAAGAACGTGCATCAAGATTTACCAAACGAAGCATAAAAAATGAAACGAAGATCAATGGGCTGAAGTTGGCTTTGAATATGATTGATCTGACTACTTTGGAGGGAAAAGATACAGATGGCAAGGTGATGCAGCTTTGTTACAAAGCAAAACATTTGCACGATAGCTACCCTGGGTTACCTACAGTAGCTGCAGTTTGCGTATATCCGTCAATGGTAGGTGTAGCAAAAAAAGCATTAGGCGATTCTGGTGTTAAAGTGGCTTCTGTAGCAACCGCTTTTCCAAGTGGACAGTCAACAAGAGATATAAAATTAAGAGATACTAAATTTGCAGTGAGTCAAGGTGCTGATGAAATAGACATGGTTATTTCCAGAGGGAAATTTCATCAGGGGGAATACAATTTCGTCTTTGATGAAATCGCTGCAATTAAACAAGCCTGTGGCAACGCAAGATTAAAAGTAATTCTAGAAACGGGAGAATTGGGTAGTTATGACAAAGTGAGAAAGGCGAGTGATATAGCGATGTATGCAGGCGCCGATTTTATCAAAACTTCCACTGGGAAAATTTCTCCCGCAGCTACAATGCCAGTCACTTTGGTGATGCTGGAAGCGATAAGGGACTTCTATTACAAAACAGGAAAGAAAATCGCTATGAAGCCCGCAGGCGGAATATCAAAAGCGAAATTAGCTTTACATTACTTAGTAATGTTGAATGAAGTGCTTGGAGAAGAATGGATGAATAATGAATGGTTTCGCTTTGGAGCAAGCAGCTTGGCTAATGATATTTTGATGCAATTAATGAAACAGAAAACAGGAGTATACCAGTCAGCTGATTATTTTTCAAATGACTAAAGAAAATTCAGAGTGAATTTTATTTAGTTCAAAAGGTTTCAAAGGTTCCATTTGTTCAATAGGTTTGAAAAAAGAACCTATGTCAACAATAAAAAGATTTGAAGAAATAATATCCTGGAAAGAAGCGCGAGAATTAAATCGGGTTTTAAGGAAGTTAATCAAGGAGAAAAGATTTGAAAGAAACTTTGGTTTGATTTCTCAAATAGAACGTTCGGCTGGTTCCATTATGGATAATATTGCCGAAGGTTTTGAAAGAGGAGGGAATAAAGAGTTTATTCAGTTTTTATACATTGCTAAAGGCTCGTGTGGAGAATTGAGGTCACAAATCTATAGAGCTTTAGATGATGGTTATATTAGTAAAGAAGAGTTTGATTTCATTTTTACTTCTTGTTTAAGAATAAGTAATTTGATTCATAAAATGATTGAATATTTAAAGAAAACAGCAATAAAAGGTCAGAAATTCAATGTTTGAAAAGGTGAAGTAAACTATTGAAACCTCTTAAACCTCTTAAACCTTTGAAACAGTATATTTATGGCAAAAAAAAATAACACCCTCAAACTCAAATTCGACAGTTCACGCAATCTTGCACCAGCGCCTGAAAGTAAAAGTGTAGCTAAAATTGCGGAGCGTTATGAATTATTTATTAATGGAAAGTTTGAGAAACCATCCTCAAAAAAATATTTCGATACCATAAATCCTGCTACAGAAGAAAAACTTTCTTCGATTGCAGAAGCAAATAATGCTGATGTAAATAAAGCCGTGGTAGCTGCAAGAAATGCATACGAGAAAGGTTGGAAGAAAACATCGCCAAAAGAAAGAGCTAAATATATTTACCGCATTGCCAGAATTATTCAGGAAAAAGCAAGGGAACTCGCTGTTATCGAAACTTTAGATGGCGGTAAGCCAATAAGAGAGAGTCGCGACTTCGATGTGCCAACAGCTGCTAATCACTTTTTTTATTATGCAGGATGGGCTGATAAACTGGAATATGCATTTCCTAACAGGAACCCACAGCCGTTGGGTGTAGCCGGACAAATCATTCCCTGGAATTTTCCATTGCTGATGGCTGCCTGGAAAATCGCACCCGCACTGGCAACAGGGAATACGGTTGTATTAAAACCCGCTGAAACTACATCATTAACTGCATTGAAACTTGCAGAAATTATACAGGAAGCAGATTTGCCTCCCGGTGTTGTAAACATCATCACAGGCGCAGGAGCTACAGGTGCTGCGTTGGTTAATCATAACGATATTAATAAAATTGCGTTTACAGGATCAACTGACGTGGGAAAAATAATTCAAAAGGCAATTGCAGGCACAAATAAAAAAGCCACACTTGAACTGGGAGGGAAAGCTGCTAATATTATTTTTGATGATGCGCCGTTAGACCAAGCTGTAGAAGGGGTTATCAATGGCATCTTCTTTAACCAGGGCCATGTTTGTTGTGCTGGATCAAGATTGTTTGTACAGGAATCTGTTTATAAAATCGTATTACAAAAATTAAAAGACAGAATGGAGTCGCTAATCTTAGGAGATCCATTAGATAAAAACACGGATATCGGGGCTATCAATTCAAAACAACAATTAGAAGTTATTAATAAATACCTTAAAATAGGACAACAAGAAGGAGCAGAAATGTTTCAAAGTTCATGCGCCATTCCTAAAAAAGGATTTTATTGCAGACCAACAATATTTACGAATGTGGCACAGTCAAATAGAATTGCTCAGGAAGAAATATTTGGTCCGGTATTGTCCATTCAGACTTTCAGAACTGAAGATGAAGTAATTGAGAAAGCAAATAATACTCCGTTTGGATTATCTGCAGGAGTATGGACAGATAAAGGGTCTAAGATTTTCAATATGACCTCTAAATTAAGAGCAGGGGTAATTTGGGCTAATACTTATAATAAATTCGATCCAACATCTCCTTTTGGTGGGTATAAAGAAAGTGGTTTTGGCAGAGAAGGTGGATTACATGGATTGAGTGCGTACTTAAAAATGTAATGATTATTGTATATGGTTTGTTGTTTAAAGGGTTGGTCAACTAACAATCAACAATAAACTACAAACAAAAAACAACAAACGTCAAAGAATAAAAATATGGCAACTAATAGCAGACTCGAAGTATTAAAAACATACAAAATTTACATCGGCGGTCAATTCCCAAGAACAGAATCCGGCAGAACTTATATAGCTACTAACGCTAAAGGTGATTCGCTTGCAAATGTATGCCTGAGCTCAAGAAAGGATTTTAGAGATGCTGTGGGAAGCGCTCGCGGTGCATTTGGCGGATGGAGTGGAAGAGCAGCGTTTAATCGCGGACAAATTTTATATCGAATTGCTGAAATGCTCGAAGGAAGAAAAGCACAATTCATAGAAGAATTGATGAAGCAAGATGCAACAAAAGTTAATGCAGAAAAGGAAGTCAATCTTTCTATCGAAAGACTTATATATTATAGTGGCTGGTGCGATAAATACCAACAGATATTCAGTAGTGTTAATCCTGTTGCCTCATCTCATTTTAATTTCTCTGTATTAGAACCCATGGGAGTTGTAGCTGCAATAGCACCTCAGGATACTTCGTTGATTGGATTAGTTTCAATAATGGCACCAATCATTGCAGGAGGAAATACTTGTGTGATTTCAGCATCCGAAACAAAACCACTTTGTGCTGTCACTTTTGCTGAAGTACTGAATAGTTCTGATTTGCCAGGAGGTGTAGTAAATATTTTAACAGGGAAAGTAGCTGAGTTGTTGCCATTCTTTGCAGATCATATGGATGTAAATGCAACTTGTTATTCCGAAAAAGATGCCGCTTCGATTAAAATGATAAAAGAAAAAGCCGCACTAAATGTAAAACGTGTAATTCTTTATGAAAATAAAAAATGGATAACTGTAGAAACACAATCCCCCTATTTTATAAATGATTTTCAAGAAGTTAAAACTACCTGGCATCCTATTGAAAATATTGGTGGGGGGAAAGTGGGGTACTAGACTAGTTTAAAAGGTTCAAGAAGTTTAATGAGTTGAACAGGTTGATATATTCAATCTCTGAAACCTCTTCAACCTCTGAAATCTAATTTTTCGAATCTAGGAATTAAATAAAATATAACATCTAAACAATCATAAACTCCTTTAATTTTACAAAAAAAATAATAGCATATGAATACAAGTAAAATAATCTTATTAAGCTTTGTCGGATTAATCCTAATTGTGTTTTTTTGGGGATGCAATGGGTATAACGGATTAATATCCGCAGATCAGGGTGTTAAAAAAGTTTGGAGTAACGTGGAAACGAATTATCAACGCAGAACAGATTTATACAGCAGCGTAATCAAAACAATTGAAGGGTCAGGAAATTTTGAAAAATCCACGTTGAAAGAAGTAATGGAGGCGAGATCAAAATCCACTCAAATTAAAGTTGACATCAATGACCCTGCTTCACTACAAGCTTATCAAAAAGCACAAGCCAATTTGCAAGGATCTTTCAGCAGATTAATGGCTGTAGCTGAAAATTATCCTAATTTAAAAACAACAGACGCTTTCAGAGATTTTCAAACTCAAATCGAAGGAACTGAAAACAGGATTAATGTAGCTCGTCAGGATTACAACAAGGCAATAGAAGATTTTAATTTGAGAGTAAAACGCTTCCCAAGTGTAATTTTGGCTCGTTTGTTTGGTTATAATGAAAAGCCTTACTACAAGGCAGATGAAGGCACTGAAAAAGCTCCTGAAATTAAATTTGATATCAAATAAATCTCCACTGAATGCTAGGATTGTTCAAAAAGAAAAGTTTATTGCCTTTGGCAGATAACAAACGAATTGTTGAAGCCATTAAAGCTACAGAACAATTAACCAGCGGAGAAATAAGGGTATATATTGAATCTCGGAACCCACTTGTAAATACTATAGAAAGAGCATCAGAATTGTTTTTTAAAATGCAGATGCAAAACACCAGGCAGCGTAATGGGGTCTTGTTATATCTCGCAGTGAAAGACAGAGAAGTAGCTCTTTTCGGCGATGAAGGCATTCACCAGCAAGTGGGTACGGCATTCTGGAACGCCCAGGTTAATCAAATGATTCAGCTTTTTAAAAACAATCAACTCTCGGATGGCATTGTCAAGTGTATCGCTGAAGTTGGAAATGTTTTAATCGATAAGTTTCCTTATGATGCTGCTGAAGATAAAAATGAATTGTCTGACGAAATCGTTTTTGGAAAATAAATTCAACCACTGTAATGAAATTTTTAAAATACGGTTTCCTTTTTTTTGCGATTTCCTGTCTCTTTATTAAAGGGTATAGTCAGCATCTTCCTTCTAAGTCATCGCCATCCAGACTTGTAAATGATTTTACCAATACGCTCACTGCTGATCAGGCAAATGCAATTGAACAAAAATTAGTAGCATTTGATGATAGTACTTCTACTCAAATTGCAGTAGTAATAGTAAAATCACTTGATGGCGCAGAAATTAGTGATTATGCACTTAAGCTAGGACGTGAGTGGGGCATTGGGGGAAAGGATTATAACAACGGAGTCGTTTTTTTAATTTCAGTTGAAGACAGAAAAATAAATATTTCTACAGGATATGGTGTAGAAGGCGCATTGCCTGATATAACTGCCAAGCATATTATAGAAGATGTTGTAAAGCCCAATTTTAAAGGCAATGATTTTTACAGAGGAATTGACGAAGGAACAGATGCAATCATTAAAGCGGTTAAAGGAGAATATCACACACCAAGAAAAAAGGGAGGGGCATCTTCTGGAAAAATTATTTTTATCATCATCATTGTAATATTTATTTTATCGATGTCATCTGGTGGTGGCGGTGGTACGATGATGAGCAGAAGAGGCCTGGGAGGCGCGATGTTATTTCCGATGATGGGCGGAGGTTTTGGTAGCGGTGGCGGAAGTAGCTCCGGTGGCGGATTCGGCGGATTTGGAGGTGGTAGTTTTGGTGGAGGCGGAGCGAGTGGGGGATGGTAAATTTAGTTGATTAGGAAAATGTTTCAAAGGTTTCAGAAAGTTATAAGCTTGCAACTTATTAAACCTCTGAAACCTCTGAAACCTCTGAAACCTCTGAAACCTCTGAAACCTCTGAAACCTCTGAAACTTTTTAAACAATAATCCCTCTACTTAAAAACCTCATTCACATAATCCTCAATTTCTTTCCCTTTAGCTTTAGATAATTTATCAAATGACTTCTTAAATCCTGGATCTATATAACTTCTGTATTGTTCAGGAATCATTTTTCTCAGACTAATCATTTTATCAATCCCCGTTTTGATTTTTGAAAGGTCATTAACTTTTAAAAGATAATCTGCGAATTTTTCTGATAGGCCCATTTTTTCTTGATTTAATGGAGCTTCATCAAAAGCTTTTGCAACAAAATCAAAATCCGCCTCACTTCCCTTTGTAATCAAAATGCTGATAATTTCATCTGCTAAAGTCCCCTTAGCATCGGTGCTGTATTTTTTGGCCAGGTCGTATGCAAGTTCAGGATGCTGAGCCACTAATCCTTTAAATGCAGCTCCTGCTACATTATAAGAGGAATCATTTATGGCATTCTCAAAAACAGGAAGGTATTTTTTGTCGCCATTTTTAACGAGGAAATTAATTGCTACAGCTTTTACTTTTCTGCTTTTATCATTTTTAGCAATGGAAAGTATTGTATTAATAATAGCAGAATCATTTTTTAATGCGGAAGTGCCAATTTTTTGAATGGCTGCAATTCTAAGTTTATAAAATTGATCTTGCAAACCGTTTGCTATTTGAGGCAGATTTTTCTTAGCAAAATAGTCTAAAGCTTCTTTTCTGTCCAAATAGTTTTTACCATATTTCCATTGTGCCTGATAGTTTTCACCTGTTTTATCGTCTGTCTTTTCCGCTAACAATATTTTATCCGCATCTACGCTAATCCATTCGGGCTTCTTTGAAGTGTTGAAATAGAAAGTGTCGGTCTTGTTATTGACAATAACCTGGTGTCTTGTTTTATTTCCATCAACGTATATATCAATGGCAATAGGTAATGTAAATACTTTGCCTGATTTTTGCGTTTGATTAATAATAACAGCAGCGTATCCTGTTGAATCATAATTGTAGCTTATCTTTAATTTCGGGTGTCCGCTACCGTAATACCATTGATTCCAGAACCAATTCAGGTCTTTACCCGTAACTTCTTCAAATGCCAATCTTAATTGCGCCGCTTCCCCTGTTTTGAATTTATTATTGGTTAAATAAACATGTAGTGATTTGAAAAAGGCTTCATCTCCAACATAGTTTCTGAGCATGTGTAAAATCCTTCCGCCTTTATTGTAACTCACGCCATCGAAAACATCTTCTCTGCTGGAATAAAAAAATCGAACCAGGTCTTTCTTTTCACCACCACTCATCAGATAACCCTGCATATCATCATAGTTATGCGCATCAGCCCAGTCTTTTCCATATTTATATTCATCCCACAAGTACTCGCTATAATTAGCGAAACTTTCGTTAACGGTGATATTGCTCCAACTTTCAGCCGTTACTAAATCTCCAAACCACTGGTGAAATAATTCATGGGCAATAGTTTCATCCCATTCGTTGCCATCAGATAATTCTCTGGCATTTTGATAAGCACTTTCCTGGTGTAATGTAGCTGTAGTGTTTTCCATTGCACCACTTACATAATCGCGTCCTACCATTTGTGAATATTTTTGCCAAGGAAATTCAACCCCAAGTTTGTTGGAATAAAATGCCATCATTTCTGGAGTATTGCCGAAAATGCCACGAGCGTAGGGTTGGTATTTTTTCTCAACATAGTAACTCACTTCCTTCCCTTTGTAGGAATCTTTTACGATAGCAAAATCTCCAATACCCATAAAAAACAAATAGGGTGCATGAGGTAAATCCATTTTCCAGGAATCCGTTCTGGTGCCATCTACATTTTTCTTTTGACTCATTAATAGTCCATTGCTCAATGTCACATATTTATCCGGAACAGTCATGGTAATCTCTTCTGTGGATTTCTGGTTGGGTTTATCAATGGTAATCATCCAAACACTGTTTGATTCTGTTTCTCCCTGAGTCCAGATTTGAGTAGGTTTATTTTTGTCGGTTCCTTTAGGATTGATGAAGTACAAGCCTTTTGCGTCAGTTATTGCCGCGCTGCCTTCAGCTTCAATATCATTAGGTTTACTGGTATAGCTGAAATAAAGGGTGTATTTTTCTTTGTTGGTATAGGTTCTGTTGAGTTTTATATTCAACTTTAAACCGTCGTAACTGTATTTAAGTTTGACAGGATTAACACCATCCATAAGTTTTACTTCAAGAATTTCCATTCCTTTAGCATCTAGTAAAACACTGTCAGTTGCATAACATGTAGGCTTTAAGGTCAGCCATTCTTTTCCGTACATATATGATTTGTCATAATCAAAACGAACATCCAGTTTGGTATGAACAAGGTCGTTGATTCGCAACTCGCTTCCTCTGTAATTATTTTTCCATGAAGTGTCTTCTGCTTCATCTTGAAATTGCGCAAAACTTAGGCAGGGGATAGTAAAAAAGAAAAGAGAATAAATTATTTGCTTCATGTTATTGTTTTAGGATGCAAAAGTAATAGCATTATCTTATATGAAATCTTAAATTTATTACAAATCCAATCGTCTATATTATGTAGCTTTGAAAAACATCTACGATTAACGAAATGAAGGTTATTTATTTTCTGATTTTAAATTTTATTGTTGCAACATCAGCCAAGGGGCAGCCTTTACATTACATCTACATTCAAACCGAAGACAAACAGCCATTTTATGTGAGGGCTAACGAGAAAATTTACAGCTCTTCTGAGTCTGGAAGTCTTACCATCCCTAAGCTTATAGAAGGTGATTTTATATTTACGATTGGGTTTCCTAAAAATTCATGGCCTGCTCAAAAGTATAAAATCACTATTGGTCAAAAAGATCTAGGATTGATCTTGAAAAAATCAACTGATAATTTATGGTCGCTGTTCAACCTTCAATCATTACAATTGATCCCCTCTTTAGATGCTACAGGTAATCCGATAACAAATAATACGAAAAATGACTTTTCCAGTCTTTTAGCTCAGGTAAGTAATATGCCTTTGGACCTGCAGGTAAAAAATCAAGCAGACACTTCCCGAAAAAGAACGGAGTTAATTCATGTAGATTCAAACGATAGCATAGCTGCTTTTTTAATTAATAATAAAACATCTTCCTCATTAGTTCTAGATTCGATTAATAAAAAAGACACTATAAATACAGTATTTAATAGTAATGTAGAGGTAGTCAAAAAAAAAGATACCATAAAATTCACTACAGAGAATATGCAAGCCAATGCGATTTCTCCTCCTGTAATTCCCATTAATCCCCCTGTAATCATTACTGATTCCTCCATTACTCCCATTCAAAACCCAATAAATTCAACGAGAGCAGACACAGCCATACTTTCCGCAAAAAAACAATCAATTACTGATACCATTAAAAATGAAGGATACTTGACTGATTCATTAAAGAGAAGTCTCAGTTTCATTGAAGATATTGTTATACAGCAGCCAAAATTAAATGCTGACTCTTTTGTAAGCAGCAGTAAACCTACGTTACGGAATGATTCATCAAGCAGGAAAGACTCGATTTTAATTTCCACTATTACTACTATCTCTTATGATACAATAGTTGAAAATAAGCATCCATCTGCAGAAGACACAACCACTCTAGACAGCGAGATAGTGTCTGCTGTTTCAATAGCTCAAATAGATAGTATGGTGATTAAAGATACTGTTGCTATATCAAGTGATGTTAACAGAAAGGATTCCATGGGTGAATTGAAATCAACAGTTAATGCAAGGGATACGCAAAAAGGGGACAGTTCCGTTAATCTTCCGGATCTCGCCAAAAACAAACAGAATTGCCCATTTTTGGCTAGCGATTCAGATTTCATTCAGTTAAGAAGAGATATGACTAACGAAGACGGTGAGTCGAGGATGGTTTCATCGGCACTCGCTTTTTTTAGAAAAAAATGTTTTACAACTGCACAAATAAAAAATCTTGCAGTTTTATTTTTACAAGATGATTCCCGATTGCTTTTTTTAGAGATGGCGTATTCGCATACAAGTGACGTTGAGCATTTCGCTTCATTGGAATCTTTACTTATCGAGAATAAAAATATCAATAGTTTCAAATCTTTGTTTCATTAATTTCACATCAATCATTATATGCCACGTTTTTTTGTCGAAGTAGCCTATAAGGGTACTCATTATGCAGGATTCCAGATACAAGCCAATGCGAATACCATTCAGGCTGAAATCGAAAAAGCTTTTCATATTTATTTCAGGCAGAAATTCGAATTGACGGGATCTTCAAGAACGGATGCTGGTGTACATGCACTACAGAATTTTTTTCATTTTGATACAAATGAAAACATTAAAAATATCCCTATTGAAGCATCGTATCATTTGAATGCAATTCTCCCAAAAGATATAGTAGTGAAAAGTATTTTTAAAGTTGATAGTAATGCGCATTGCAGATTTGACGCAGTATCTCGGTCTTATGAATATACGTTGTATCAAAGTAAAGATCCATTCTTGGAAGACACCGCATGCTATTATCCCTATCCTCTGAGTGTTGATTTATTAAATGAAGCCGCTTTAATAATTAAATCAAATACAGACTTTCAATCTTTCTCAAAAAAAAATACGCAAGTCAAAACCTTTGATTGTGCTATAATGGAGAGTAGTTGGGCCTTTGATGGTAATAAGATAAGGTATCAGGTTAAAGGTAATCGTTTTTTGAGAGGGATGGTGAAGGGTTTGGTAGGAACAATGCTGAAAGTGGCTACAGGAAAGATTAGTATCGTTGATTTTGAAGCAATAATAAAAGATCACGCTGTATCAAAAGTTGATTTTTCAATGCCTCCACAGGGATTAGTCCTTGTCCGCGTTTGCTACTAACCGTTAATTCTACTTTTTTTTTATTATGAAACTCTTGCTGCGTAAGGATTTCAAAGGTTTTTGAGCTTTTTTTTCAAAAAAGAATCGAATAAAGTTTCAAAATAATTTTGATTACATGTAGGATGCCCTTATCTTTGCCGTCCGCTTTAAAAAAAAGCAGAAAAGTTCTCAGAAAAAAAGTAAGGTTTCAAAAGTATTTTCAATAAAAATGAAAATAAATTTGGATGGTAATTTGACCGCCCTTACCTTTGCACTCCCAATTAAAAAAAGGGTATTTTTTCAAAGGAAAAAATAGAAACAAAAAAACGGAATAATTATAAAAAATTATAAAAGACGAAATGCCAAATCATTTCTTAATGATTTGGAAATCATAGTCTTAAGTTCTTTGAAAGTTTGGAAACAGCAGCAAATCAATAACATGATTTAAACAGGTAATGTTAGCGCAAATATTAATTTAGAATTTGACGTTAATTTCCAATGAAATTACACAGTCAGATTAAACAACACATTTACAATGGAGAGTTTGATCCTGGCTCAGGATGAACGCTAGCGGCAGGCTTAATACATGCAAGTCGAGGGGCAGCACGGGTAGCAATACCTGGTGGCGACCGGCAAACGGGTGCGGAACACGTACGCAACCTTCCCAAAACTGGTGAATAGCCCTCCGAAAGGAGGATTAATACACCGTAAGATAACGAAGAGGCATCTCTTTGTTATTATAGCTCAGGCGGTTTTGGATGGGCGTGCGGCTGATTAGGTAGTTGGCGGGGTAACGGCCCACCAAGCCTGCGATCAGTAACTGGTGTGAGAGCACGACCAGTCACACGGGCACTGAGACACGGGCCCGACTCCTACGGGAGGCAGCAGTA
>CAIKYB010000032.1 GCA_903831575.1 uncultured Bacteroidota bacterium
ATCAACAGATGGGCAACCATCAGTGTTATTGTAACTGTAAGTGTAAGTTCCAGAAGCAGTGTAAGAATTACTGTTCCAAGAATACGACTCGCAAGCAGTTTGCGTAGTGCTGTTGTGTGTACCGTAGTTAACTGTTAAATGTAAAGTATCAACAGATGGGCAACCATCAGTGTTATTGTAACTGTAAGTGTAAGTTCCAGAAGCAGTGTAGGAATTACTGTTCCAAGAATACGACTCACAAGCAGTTTGCGTAGTACTGTTGTGTGTACTATAATTAATAGTCAGATGTAATACAGCTATACTATCATAATGAGCTAAATGAATGGTATCATAGTAGGTGCCTGAAATAGTGCGAATAATTTTGCTCCATGTGTAGCTATTGCAACTTGTTATTGTAGTTGAACTTGATGGGAATGGAGTTACAGTTATAAATACATAAGCTGTATCGCAATCGCCATCTGCATCGCAAATTTTATATCTGAAAGTATCCTTGCCAGTATAATTATTAACTGGTACATATGTGAAGCTTCCATTTGGATTAAATGTCAACTGGCCATGAGTAGTAGAATTAATAATAGCCCAAGTATTACCTCCATTACCGCTTAAGCTATCATTTGTAGCAACAGTGTTGATTAAGCTAATGTTTTGATAATTTGAAAAATAATCATATCTGGCTATTGGAAAAGCATCAACGCCCCAATCCATAGAAGTTAAGTTTACTGCAAGAGTATTAATACTTCCTCTAGTTAAAGGAGTAGTATTTATCCATCCTTGAGCAGATAATACTGCAGTAGGAGAATAGCTGTTAAGAGCAGCAGAGACAGAACTTAAAACAAGAGAAAGTCCGTTTGTAGAAGTTGGCAGATTAATTAATGTGTAAGTTCCATTTGCTTTAACGGTATCTAGAGCAATAACAAATCCATTCTGATCTAAACAATATACGTATAAACTATTATTGACGTTAGTTCCTTGTTCACCTGTTGTGAAAATATTAGTGAAAGTATTGTTAGCACTTCTGTTAACATCATTCCAAACAGTTCCAGAGATATTAACTTTATTAGGTACGATTGTAACAGGGTAGCTTTCAAAGGATTGACGTCCACATCCATCTCTAATAACAATTTGTATAACAACATCAGTAGGAGTAGTTACAACTGTCGGAGTAAATACTGTACTTGAAGAAGCATTACTTCCATTAGGGCTGAAAGACCCAAAGCTAGTGCTATTACTTGTTTGAATACATGACCAAGTAAAAGTAAGATTAGTATTTGCAGAACTAGCTATGCTATAATTCACAGATAAATTGTAAGTGCTGTTAGATGTTACGATTCCATTTACAGGAATACCAGTGACGCTATTAATTTTAATGGCTTTATCTTGAGCAGCTAAGAAACTCCAATTCCAAAAAGCTCTTTGCGCTGCTACATCTCCTATAGTTCCTCTATTTAAATCATGTCCACCATTCAACATCACAAGGCCTCTGCTTGTATCTCCGAAACCTCTGCCATACGCGATTAAAACATCAGGGCCATTTGAAATTGATGGTACGTTTGGAGAAGTTGAATCGTAGCATATTATTTTAGTAGTTGATAACCAAGATTGACCTTTTGCAGGGACGAAATTTCTTTCAGACCCAAAACTACTATGAACTAAATCAGTTACACCCATGTATTGAGCTACAGGATCAGCGCCATTTGCTAAAGTTCCACTTCGAACGGCACCAGTACAAGTATTATATGGTATTGTAGCATCAGCTGCATTGCTATATAATTGTAATGAATTTTCTGAGTAGTTTGTAGAGCCTGATACAGGTAATGTAATTCCTGATCCACGCGATGATGTTTTAGTGGTCAGAAAGTTCATTTGCTGACTAGTATTTGCTGGATTATAGGTATTATGTAAAGTACTTCCTGCGTGGCAACTTATGTAAATGGATCCTTTGTATTGTAAATTCCAATTTAATAAATTACCATGTACTGCCCATGTAGGGTCGGCATGAGGAAGAACGAAAATATCGTTACAAGCACCTAATTGAGAAGGTATAATTGTATTATATGCAGAATCAGGAATTTTCGCATTAGCGAAAACTGGAATTACGAGATCCCCATTATCTTGATCTAAAGTCCATTTAGGAACTACTGAATAACGTATTGTGGTATTTAAAGTAAGGTTAGAAATGGTATATGCACCAGACATTCCTTGAGTAGCCCAATATGCGATTCTGGTAGCTACAGTAGAGGAGATGTTTTTTTTGTCAATAACAAAAGTACCTCCTTTGTAATTGATTCCATTGTAGGTGAAATCAATACCATCTTTTGCTTTTGTAGGGTTAATTACAACATAGATTGGTACATTGTAGTTTTTTAATAGGTCATATACCATGCCCCATGGCTTTAGCTCTTTAGAAATATCTGTTGCTATTGTCCCAGAGTGCTGACCCATATTTACAATATAGGAACCAGTAACAAAGGTTTTTGACCCTTGCGCAAAAGTGTTAAAATTGAAAACAATCAATAATATAATCAATTTTATTGAAAGGGCAATTGATTTAGAAATGTTCTTCATAAATGTAATTTGTTGTTTCATTTGATGGGTTTTATGTTCTTTATATGTACAGAAAGTTTTTATTAGTATAGATGAAATTCAATAAAATACAAATAATAGTAAACAATTCTATTGTTTAAAATTATAAATTAGCTCACAGGTTTTAAGGATAAACGTGAATTTCAGTAGATGGTGGATTGAGGTAAGCATCAATGTGATTAACAAAAAATGCTTAGAATTTAGTCTTTTTGAACTTAAATTCAGTTTGCAAAGCTAAACATTAAAATAGCAGATGCAAGTTTTTTGCCAATTATTTCTTAAAAAAGTGACCAATGGGGTCTTTTTTCATAAACCTTTATATTTGTTAAGCATCCCAAATCACTAAAAATCATATAGTTGTAAATTTTATTCTGCCTATTTTTATTTTTTAAGTTTTTTAGAGAAATTTTTTATGAATTTTTCAATCTTCGGCTTTATAACCAATTGACAATATGGGGCATGGCCGTTTTGTAAGAAATAACCTTGATGGTATTTTTCAGCAGGATAGAAAATAGTAAAGGGTTCGAAAGTGGTTACAATTGTATCCGAAAATACCCCGGATTTTTCAATTTGCTTCTTATAAGCTTGAGCAATTGTAAGCTGTTCTTCACTAGTATAAAAAATAACGCTTCTGTATTGAGTACCAATATCACCACCTTGTCTGTTTAAGGTAGTTGGGTCATGGGTACCCCAAAATACCTCCAATAAGGATTCAAAACTTATTAAATTGGGATCATATTCAATATGAAGACATTCCGCATGGCCAGTTGCACCACTGCAAACAGAGGTATAATCAGGATCAATAGTTTCTCCTCCCGAATATCCACTGGTAATTTTAATAACGCCTTTTAATTGCTGAAAAATCGCTTCTGTACACCAAAAACACCCATTTCCAAAGGTGGCCGTTTCTATTTGCATTTCTGAATTGTTTATATTGCTGTCCATTATTGAATAATTAAGAAAGTTAAAATGAATTTTATTTGCAAATCAAACAAATTTATCCTGATATTGTTGCTGTTTTTGAGTTTTTATTCCTGCAGCATTAATAAGAAAATCGAAATGAAAGAAACCCGAAATCATGTGCTTAGACTAAAACCAGGTGAAGATTTAAAAAAATCTATTCAACATTATGTCAATAATCATCATATTCAGGCAGGATGGATGGTTACTTGCGTTGGAAGTATTACCAATTATCAACTTCGTCTGGCAAATCAACCCGCAGGAACTACAGGTTCGGGTCATTTTGAAATAGTTAGTCTTAATGGAACACTATCTCAAAACGGATCACATCTTCATATGAGCATTAGCGACAGCACAGGGAAAACAATAGGAGGGCATTTAATGGAAGGTAATATTGTTTATACCACCGCAGAAATTGTTTTACAATCCTCCGATTCACTGGTATTCAGAAGAGAAAAAGATGGCTCTACACCTTGGGAAGAATTACAAATTGAAAAGAATTAAACGTGAAGATGAGATGAAATTTTTTCCTGTATCAACCTTAGCACAACTTGAATTTGACAAGATCAAGGATTTATTATCTGCTCATTGCAGAAATGAATATGCTAAAATTAAAGTGCAGCAATTGCGCATTCATACTAAAAAAGAATTCATCGCAAAAGAGCTGCAACAGACCCATGAGTTTAAGTTATTACTTGACAGCGGTGTTTATTTCCCTAATGATTTTGCCGTAAATATTTCGAAAGAATTGAAACTGCTTTCGATACCAGGCGCTGTACTTTCAGGCGAACAATTTTTATTGATAAAAAGATTATCAGGCAATACAGAAAATATTTTCAGGTGGTTTGATGAAGAAAGAAGGTCCGCGAATCCTGCATTGGAAAAAATTATGGAGGGTACTTATTTTGAAAAATGTATTCGCCAATTAATTGATGATGTTTTGGATGAAGTGGGAATCGTTAAAGATCAGGCAAGCGAAGAATTGGCTTCTATAAGAATGAGTTTGTACAGAAAACGACATGAATTAAGAAAGGTATTTGATCATATCGTTAACAAATTAAACAAACAAGGATATTTAGCAGATATTGAAGAAAGCTTCATGAATGGAAGGCGCGTACTTGCTGTTTTTGCAGAACAGAAAAGAATGATCAAAGGGATTTTGCATGCAGAAAGCGACAGCAGAAGAACTAGTTTTATTGAGCCTGAAGAAACCACCAGTTTAAACAATGAGATCTTTTCTCTTGAAAATGAAGAGTCAAAAGAGGTTTACAGAATTCTTAAAAATCTTACCCAACAATTGTCTGTTTATGCGTCTTTGTTAACCAGATATTATGACATTTCTGGGGAGTTTGACTTTGTAAGAGCGAAAGCGAAATTTGCACAGGAAATTGGAGCTACATTGCCGCTAGTTCATGATCAGGCAATGGTGAAAATGATAGGCGCAGTTCATCCCTTACTTTTTCTACACAATAAAAAATTACATAAAAAAACTATTCCGGTAGATCTTTTCCTTGATGCTCATAAAAGAATTTTGGTCATAAGCGGACCGAATGCAGGAGGAAAAACAGTTACGTTGAAAACGGTGGGATTGTTGCAGGTGATGTTGCAATCTGGCTTACTTGTTCCTTTGCATCCAGATAGTGAAATGGGTATTTTCAAGCAAATGATGATCCATATCGGAGATACACAAAGTATAGAATTTGAATTGAGTACTTACTCCGCCCATCTCACGCACATGAAGCAATTCATTGAAAATGCCAATGGTAAAACATTATTTTTTATAGATGAGTTAGGTAGCGGAAGTGATCCCAATTTGGGAGGCGCATTTGCTGAAGTTATTATGGAAGAGCTGGCTCATAAACATGCTTTTGGAATTGTAACCACGCATTACCTGAATCTTAAAGTAATGGCAAATAAAGTGCCCGGAGTGATTAACGGCGCCATGCAATTTGATGAAAAAAATTTGTTGCCATTGTATAAATTGAAAATAGGATCTCCCGGAAGTTCTTATACTTTTTCTATTGCAGAGAGAATTGGATTAGATAAACGATTGATTGAAAAAGCAAGGAAGTTGGTAGATGAAAATCATTTTCAGCTCGATCAATTGCTCAATAAATCCGAGCAAGATCTTCAGCAAATTAATCAGGAGAAAAAACAATTGCAATTGTTGTTGAAAGAGAATGAAAAGTTGAAAAAAGAAATGCAAACCGTTTTAATGAAAGAAAAACATTTGCAGGAAGTAGAAAAAATAAAATTGACCAATAAGATCTCGGAAGACAAATTAATTTATTTAAAAGACATGGAACGCAAGCTGAAGTCTTTGGTAATCGAATGGCGAAAATCGGAGGATAAAGAATCTGTAGTAAAATCAATAAACACGCTTTTGTCCGGACAAAAAGATAAATTCCAATCAGAGAAACAGCAAAAAAAAATCAATGAAAAATTTGATGAAATTGGTGGTGAAATTTTGGTTGGAAATAAAGTAAAAATGAAACAAAACAGACAAGTTGGTATAGTAAAAGAAATTCGAGGCAAGAAAGCATTGCTTCAGGTTGGGATTATGCCAATGTTGGTGGAATTAAAGGATTTGGTGGTGGTAAAAGAGAAAGCAGTCAATCCTTAAGGAATGTTATCTAAATGGCTATTAAACTGGTTCAACCTTAACCACAGCATTTAAATTTATTGGACCAAAAATATGCGGGAATTCCTGATTCATGGAAGGGGATAGTTCATATTTTAGCTCAGCAATTAAGGCAGATTCTTCAACATGCAGTAAAACAAGATCAGGAATGTTTTTATAATACCTGCTTAAAACACCTTCAACCTGATTGATGGTACTCATGTGAATAAATCCTTCGGAATGTAAAGATGGTGCTTCAAAAAAGCCTTTTTCTTTTGCTGATGCCCATTCTTTTGATGTTGTTACGTGGTAGATCATGATGATATAAGATTTGCCAAGGAAATAAGCTCTTTCATTTTATAGCTGTTGTTGTCATCATTAAAGCATTTACTTAATTCCAGGATTAAGGTTTTGATGACCATTTTGTTACTCATTGCTTTGAAGTAAGACGATGAAGGCGTTAACGATAATTTGTTGAAATAGCTTTCAACATCTTTATTGGAATACATTTGTCCACTCAAAGGGTCTATATAAAAACTTATTTTTGGTGATGGCGCTTTCGTAGGACTTAAGATATCGTAATGTTCATCAAAATAGGCCAGAATAAATTGCTGTGGAATATGAATGGAATTGACTGGAATGTCCAGCAAGTCACATAAAATCAAATATACAATTCCATTGCCTATGGAATTTCCTGTATTGCTTTCCAGTGTTTTATTAATTAAAAAATGGTCAGGATTATCATACCTGGTTTCAACTCCAGTTTGTTTATAGTAGTTATAAAAAATACTATTCAGCACACTTATTTTTTCCATTGGAGTGAGATAGTTATTCAGCTCCAGCCAAATATTTCTTCTTAATTTTTCAATTTCCTGTAAAACTATATTGGGTTGAATATTTGGGTAGTGGTATTTGGCAATGATTAATGCCCCACTTAAAAGGCTACTATCAATTTTAAGCCATTCTTGAAATTCATCTTTGAGGTCTCTAAAATGTAATCTGTGTATGAGTTGTTCGATTCGTTCCTGGGCAGTCTCATTTTGCATATTGTCCCAAAGGTTCTCCAGATTGGGTATAATCGCTTTTCCAAATGAAATTAATTTAGAGCTAACGGTATGGTATACCTCTTCATCAGGGTCATCAATAAGATGCAGAAGGGCTTTTATTTCATTGTTTTCTTGCAAAATGGAATGAGTTAAATAATTTCTGTGTGAATTTCGGAAACTAATAATTCATATCAATTTTTTAATTTTCCACAGTGGTGATTAACTTTTAGGAGTAAAGTAAAAAGTAGCAATACAAAAGTAAAAATGGTGGTTTCAAATGTTTAATAAGCAGGGATTATGAACTCCTCTTCAAATGAACAAATTAAACTATTGCCACAAAGGCACGAAGTAACACGCTAAGTCACCCAATCAACTAATTAACCAATCAACTAATTAACCAATCAACTAATTAACCAATCAACTAATTAACCAATCAACACTACTTCTTAGCAGCTTTTTTTGTAGCAGCTTTCTTAGGTGCAGCTTTTTTCTTTGCAGTAGCTTTTTTATCGAATGCTTTTGGTTCTTGTTGGAGAATCATTTTCTTTATAGTATCTAAATCTATTACGGCCAATTCCTCAGGAGTATATTTTCCACTAGCACCCTGACCGGTAAGTTTAAGCATCTTTTTCCCGAATCTTATAAAGGCACCCCAGCGTCCATTTTCTATGGAAATTTTTTCATCAGGCCATTGTTGAATAAAGCGGTTGGATTCTTTCTCGATTTTCTTTTCAATCAGTTCGTTACAATCTTGTTGGGTCAACACATCAAAATTGTAAGCCCTGGGAATATTAATAAAAAGATTGTTCCACTTGATAAAAGGACCAAATCTACCTTTACCTTTTGTAATGGGTTTCTCATCAAAAAATCCAATGGGAGCATCTTCTACTTGTTTGGCAGTGATGATTTCAATAGCTCTTTTCAAGTCGACATCTGTGGGCTCTTCACCTTTTGGGATGGAGATAAATTGTTCTCCCCATTTTACATATGGGCCAAAGCGTCCAATGTTCACCGATACTTCCATGCTATCAAGTTCTCCTAATGTTAAGGGGAGTTTAAATAATTCCAATGCTTCTTCAAATGTGATGGTTTCAATACTTTGATTGGCTTTTAATTTAGCAAACTTTGGTTTCTCTTCATCATTTTGTGCGCCAATTTGAACCATGGGTCCATATCTTCCCATACGGGCAATTAATGGTTTTCCATCTTCGGTAACGCCTAATGTTCTTTCGCCAACAGCTCTTTCTGCCGTTTCTAATGTATGTGAAACGCCTTGATGAAAAGGTGTGTAAAAAGTTTCTACCATTTTATTCCACACAATTTTCCCTTCAGCAATCTCATCAAATTCCTTTTCAATATTTGCAGTGAAAGAATAATCCATTACATTTTGAAAATGCTGGTTTAAAAAATCAGTTACCACCAAACCAAGGTCTGTAGGGAATAATTTTGATTTTTCAGCTCCAGTATTTTCCTGCTCAGTTACTTTTTTAATTTCATTATCTTTCAATCTTACAATTCTGAAATTTCTTTTTACTGCATCTTTATCTTTCTTTTCTACATAGGTTCTTTTAATTATCGTAGAAATAGTAGGAGCATAAGTACTCGGTCTGCCAATTCCTAATTCTTCCATTTTTTTAACAAGTGAAGCTTCTGTATATCTGGCAGCATGTTTGGAATATTTTTCTGTAGCAGTCATTTGATTGAAAGCCAGTAATTGTCCAACGGTAAGATTAGGTAATCGGCTTTCCCCATCCTCTTCATTTTCTTCTTCATCTGTACTTTCAAGATATACTTTTAAAAAGCCATCAAATTTCAATACTTCTCCTGTAGCACTAAGATCTTCATTATTGGTACTAATATTAATTTTAGCTGTTGTTTTTTCGAATGCTGCATCAGTCATTTGTGATGCAATGGTTCTTTTCCAAATTAATTCATATAATCTGCTCAAGTCTGGATCGCTTATCGAATGATTTTCCATATAAGTTGGACGAATAGCCTCATGCGCTTCTTGTGCACTTTCATTTTTATTTTTATACTTTCTGATTTGCAGATACTTATCTCCATAACTTTTTTGAATCTCTGTCTTGATTGCATCCATAGCCGTTTCACTCAGACTTACACTATCAGTACGCATATAAGTGATCTTTCCACTTTCGTATAATTTTTGAGCAAGCAACATCGTTTTACTCACACCATATCCCAATTTCCGACTTGCTTCCTGTTGTAAAGTAGAGGTTGTAAATGGAGCCGCAGGAGTTCTTTTGCCTGGCTTTACTTGAATATCGTTGACCGTATATTTTGCACCGATACAACTTTCTAGAAATTGTTCTGCTTGTTCTATTTGATTGTATTTGTTTCCTTCAGCTTTAAAGACAACTGTTTTATTGTTAAGATCAGTTGCTGAAAGGGACGCTTCGATTTTAAAACTCCCAACAGATTTGAAATTATTAATCTCTCTTTCTTTTTCTACAATGAGTTTTACGGCTACACTTTGAACTCTGCCTGCACTTAATCCACCTTTTTGACCAATTTTACGCCATAAAACAGGGCTTAATTCAAATCCTACAATTCTATCCAGCACTCTACGAGCTTGTTGCGCATCCACCAAATTCAT
This sequence comes from uncultured Bacteroidota bacterium, assembly GCA_903831575.1. Lineage (GTDB taxonomy): Bacteria > Bacteroidota > Bacteroidia > Chitinophagales > Chitinophagaceae > Ferruginibacter. The sequence goes on from CAIKYB010000032.1 coordinate 9,824, forward strand.
ATTGATAATACGAGGGGATTTAACAGCTTTTTCAATAGCTGGCTTCGTGATTTCATGAAATACAATGCGTTTGGTTGTCTTCGGATCCAAATTTAAGACTTCTGCCAAATGCCAGCTTATGCTTTCTCCTTCTCGGTCCTCATCCGATGCTAGCCAAACTTCAGTTGCTTTTTTTGCCATACTTCTCAGTTCTTTTACCACACGCTCTTTTTCTGCAGGTACAATGTATTTAGGTAGAAAATGGTTGTTGATATCTATACCCATATCATTTTTCTCCAAATCACGGATATGCCCATAGCAACTTCTTACTTCAAAATCTTTCCCCAAAATACCTTCAATGGTTTTTGCTTTTGCAGGGGACTCCACAATTAATAAATTCTTTGCCATGTCTTTTTATTAAGATTACATTTCAATGAAATTGCCATAATCTACACCAAATATTAGTGCAATTGGACTGCAATATTACTTTTAAAATTTAAAAATCAAATTATTTCTACAAGTATAATAATAATGGTTGTAATTATTTATACTTGACTGTTAGTGGTTTGGTATATTTAAATTCGAATGATTGCATTCTTGTTATCATCAATGTTTACTGCTGTTTTAGCGTATTTCACTTCAATTAGATAAATGCCTTTTTTTTTGCCGGATTTTTTTTACTTAAAAAAAACTGTTTTTTTCTTTTTAATCATGTTGCGGCTCTTTTTTTTAAAAAAAACACTCCATCCTTAGTTTTTTGTACTTTCATAGCAGTAAAAACTAAGATTATGAAGATTGCCATAATAGGTGCAGGTAATGTCGCTTCGGTTTTAGGCAGATTGATGCGACTGAATAATTTAACTATTGTTCAGGTAGCCAGCAGAAATATACATCATGCCAAAGTGCTGGCTGACGAATTAGGTGCAACGTTTACAGATTTCAACGGTTTGCTTGACGTTACTGCAGATGTATATGTAATAGCTCTGGCTGATGCCGCTATAGCTGAATGCTTTCCATTTTTAAAGTCTAATAATAAAATAGTTGTTCATACAGCAGGATCCATTTCTAAAGACATTCTCCAATCGGTTTCTTCCAATTATGGCGTGCTTTATCCCTTGCAAACCTTAATAAAAGAAATGCCGAAAATACCTCCAATCCCTTTTTTAATTGATGGGAATAATGAAGATACCATCGAATTGATTACTACTTTAGCTAAGCAACTTTCCCATAATGTTCAGGTTTCCAATGATCAATCGCGAATGAAAATACATCTCGCTGCAGTAATGGTGAATAATTTTACCAATCACCTGTATGCAATGGCAGAGGATTTTTGTAATAAGGAAAAATTGGATTTTAATATGTTAAAACCCTTGATATCAGAAACGGCTTCCCGAATTTCGGCATCGTCTCCTTCAAATTTGCAGACCGGACCAGCGATTAGAAATGATATTCAAACAATTGATAAACATTTAAGTTTATTAATGGACTATCCACAGATAAAGGCTATTTATTTAAAACTTACAGATAGCATCATCAATTTTAATAATAAGGAATAACAATGTCCGTTTGAACTTTATAAGGATCAACGGCTATTCCATCTTTATCAATGGGATCGCCTACATAAATTTCATAAGCAGGAGCTAATGCTGTTTTCTTTTCATCTTTAATCCAGTCTTTCAAGGCTTGATAAGCCTGCGTAGTTTCAGTATATGGGCCATAAAAATGAGCAATAATTATTTTTGTTTTATTAGTCCTTTTAAATAGTATGCCCTTTTGCATTTTCAAAGGTTTTTTATCTACTGGAATTCCCGCTTCAAAAAAGAAAGGCGCTTTCTGGCTTTTATACCATGCCATGGGTGGGCCAACTGCTTTTAATTTATTCTTCTGCATGTATGCTTTAAGTTGTGAGCCGTAAATTTTCCCCAATTTTTGACTCAGTCTGATGCTGCTGCTTGCACTGTCTTTTATGGAGATAATGTTTAAAGGCAAAGCAATATTGTCTGAAATATTAATAATTGGAGCACTGGTTAACGTGGTGTCTTTTTTGCTCTTGGGGTTGTCATTTTTAAGTAAAATAGGATTCTCCTCAAGATTGACTCTTTTATTTTTATTCCCACATGCTGAAAGGGTAAACAGCATCAGTAATAAGATTAAAGGATAATTTGTTGATACTTTCATAGATTTCGAGGTTGACAGTGTGAGTAAAGCCGACGGCAATGTAGCCAAAATGCATTAAAAAGCTTTGACTTATGCATACAGATTTTACTGAATTGGTAATTTCATGTAGGTTTGCAACTCGAAATTTGCATTATGTATAAAATTACCTTTCAGTTTGAACAAAAAGGATTAGATCCTATTACACTTGAAAATATTGAAGCTGACCAGTCAATTCTTGAAGTTGCTTTAAAAAATGATATTGAATTACACCATAATTGTGGCGGGGTTTGCGCTTGTAGTACTTGTCACCTTTATGTAGAAAAAGGAGAATCATTTCTTGAAGAATTATCAGATAAAGAAGAAGATTTTATCGACAGGGCTGTAAATCCTAGGATAAATTCTAGATTGGGATGCCAGTGTATGCTTAATGAAGGAACTGGAGAAATTACAGTAACCTTGCCTGATCAAACTCAATTTTTAGGGGAATAATATTTTTATAAAACTAAATTCAAAATAAAATGACATTTGAACTTCCTATACATTGGAATGACTATGAAGATATAGCGATGAAGTTGCACGAAAGATTTGGAGATGATTTTGGTGAAAGTCAAATTTATCGGATTCGATTTACCGATCTTCACAAATGGGTGCTGGAAATTCCTAATTTTTCCGGTAAAGCAGAAGAGAGCAATGAAGGACATTTGGAAATGATACAGAGCTCCTGGGTATATGAATGGAGAGATGCGAGGAAGGGGTGAGGAAAGGGTTGAAATGTTGTTGAAGGTTGTTGAGGAAGCTGGTTGATTGGTTGAAGAAAGTTGAAGATGGTTGATTTCCCTTTGCGGCTTTGAGTCTTTGTTGCAAATTTTTTCTCCATAAGGAGATAGGTTGAAGGTTATTGAAGATGGTTGATTTAAACTTTTGAACAAATGAATATTCTACAAAAATTTAAGCCGATTAAGTTAATTGCCATGGACGTGGATGGTGTACTTACTGATGGTAAGTTATGGTTAATGCCTTCGCTTGATTTGGTTAGAAATATGGATATTAAGGACGGCTATGCATTGCAGTTAGCTGTTAAAAAAGGCTATCATGTTGTAGTGATATCAGGTGCAGTTGATACTGGAGCTGTAGAAAACAGACTGAAAGGCTTAGGTATTTTAGATGTGAATATGGCAGTGAAAGATAAGTCTGCTCTGTTGAACAAAAAAATAAGTGAATGGGGTTTTACCAGAGATCAAGTATTGTTTATTGGGGATGATATTCCCGATTTCGAAGTCATGAAAAATGTTGGATTATCTTGTTGTCCGGCTGATGCCATTGCTGAAATTATACAAATAGCTGATTATATTTCTTCTTATAAAGGTGGCTGCGGTTGTGTTAGAGATGTGATTGAAAAAGTATTGAAATTAAATAATGATTGGGATTTGGATGCCGAAGTGGTCTCTAAATAAATAACTAGTATGTTTTTTCGATTACAATAAGTTCGGAATAATTACCTTACACATGAATTTAATTACCGCGTTTTTCAAACTTATCCGTTGGCCTAATTTGTTTTTTATTGCGCTTACGCAATGGCTATTTTATCATTGTATTGTACTGTCGCTGGAGATGAATCATCTGGAGACATTTATCCCCTTTCATTTTCATTTTTTATTGTTGATGATGGCATCTGTTTTTATTGCAGCCGCCGGTTATATTATTAATGATTATTTTGATCTTCAAATAGATATTGTCAATAAGCCCGAAAAAGTGGTTGTTGATAAAACCGTAAAAAGAAGATGGGCCATTATTTTACATATTTTATTTTCCATAGCTGGTATTATATTAAGTGGAATGGTGAGTTACTATACCAAAAAATGGGTGATTGTTTTAGGAAATGTTGGAAGTGTCCTCCTTTTATGGGTCTATTCCACTCGCTTCAAAAAGAAACTACTCATTGGAAATATTGTCATTGCAGCATTAACGGGTTGGGTAATACTGGTTGTATATTTTTATGCCGGAGCCACATTGATTAATTACAAGGGATGGACGATGCATCTTTATCCATACGATATCAAACGGCTTTTTAAATTAACTGTTTTGTATGTTGGTTTTGCATTTGTTCTTTCTTTGATCAGAGAAGTTGTCAAGGATTTGGAAGATATGTATGGTGATGCACAATTTAATTGCCAGACAATGCCCATTGTGCTAGGTGTTCCTGCTACTAAGGTTTTTGTTGCGGTATGGATTGTGGTTTGTGTACTTTCTTTACTGGTTGTGCAATTGTATGCCTGGCAGCTTGGTTGGTGGATCAGTTCTTTATATGCCATTTTCTTTATTGTGGTACCCTTACTATGGGTGTTGAAAAATCTATTCCAAGCATCTGCTGCTAAAGATTACCACAGATTGAGCATTCAACTAAAAGTAGTGATGTTGGCAGGAATATTGTCTATGCTTTTCTTTAAAATCTTATGATGAATAAAAAAATAATACTAGCTTCTCAATCTCCAAGGAGAAAACAATTACTGGAATGGGCAGAAGTGAATTTTGAGGTAATGGTTAGTGATACGGATGAATCTTATCCCGACCATTTGACCTTCAGCGAAATCGCGATTCATATTGCTAAAAACAAAGCGCTTAAAGTGGTAGAGATGTATAAGCCTTCAGATCCGGTACTTGCAGCAGATACTATTGTCGTTTGTGACGAAATGGTGATTGGTAAACCCAAAGACAGAGAAGATGCCATTCATATCATTCGCAGTCTTTCAGGGAAAGCTCATCAAGTGATTACTGGAGTGGTCATGCTGCACAAGGAGAAGGAAATAGCATTCGCAGATATTACCGAAGTTACTTTTCATGAGTTGAATGAGGAACAAATTGTTTTTTATGTTGATAAATATAAGCCCTATGATAAAGCCGGCGCTTATGCTATTCAGGAATGGATAGGTGTGATTGGCATTAAGTCTATTAAAGGAGATTTTTATAACGTCATGGGATTGCCGGTTAGTAAAGTCGTCCAATATTTAAATACGGAATTTTAAAAGTTTATTTATTTTCCCATCCTTTTTTCTTTTAGCTTTCTGTTTTTATTCTTTTTGATGCATTGTGTTTTCCTCACAACTCTTTTTTGCAAATAGACTTCTTTTGTGATGAAATAATACCCATTATATTTGGTGTTTTGTCAAATTGATTATGGGTATTATTCAAATCAAATGACCGAGAAACTATTACAGTATATCTGGCAATTCCAATTGTTCAATAAAGTAAATATTCAGACTATTGATGCTAAGGAGCTCATCATTATTCATCCCGGTAATGGCAATTCCAATCAAGGCCCTGATTTTTTAAATGGAAAAATAAATTATGATAATGCGATTTGGTTTGGTAACATAGAATTACATGTTCATTCCACAGAATGGCGCTTGCACCAGCACAGTAAAGATGATAATTACAAAAATATTATTCTTCATGTTGTTTGGAACCATGATGAAGATTTAGGTCTTCCGTTTCCTACGTTGGAATTAAAATCATTGGTGCCGAAATTATTATTGGATAGATACAAATCTTTACTCACCCAGAATTTATTTATTCCTTGTGAACAAAATGTAAGTATTGTTAATCGTATCGTAATCGAAAAGTGGAAGGAGCGGTTAATGGTGGAACGATTGCAAAAAAAAGCAGTTTATATTGAAGCGCTATTAATGAACAACAACTATAATTGGGAGGAGACCTTCTGGTGGATGCTGGCTAGAGGTTTTGGTGGCGATATCAACGGGGAGGCATTTGAACAAATTGCAAAAAGTATTCCGTTTCGTATTTTTCTCAAATATAGCAATGCGCCGATTCAAGTAGAAGCCTTGCTGATGGGGCAGGGCGGCTTATTAAAAGAAAATAGCCAGGAGTTGTTTCCAAATCAACTCAATCATGAATATGTTTTTTTGAAAAATAAATATCTATTTAAACCGCCAAAAATATCCTTACTATTCTTGCGTATGCGGCCATCTAATTTCCCTACAATCAGATTGTCTCAATTGGCATCCTTGATATGTAAAAAGCGTAATTTCTTTTCTGAAATTTTAGAGTTGAATGCTGTCGAAGATGCAGAAAGTTATTTCGACCTAGAGGCAAGTGAATATTGGGACAATCATTATTGTTTTGACGAATTGAGTATTAGCATGAAAAAAAAGTTAGGTCGTAATAGTATCAGCCATATTATTATTAATACAATTGTTCCTATGATTTATGCCTATGGTTATATTAATCATAATCAAAAATACCTGTTGAAGTCAATTCGAATTCTTGAACAAATGAAATCCGAAAAAAACAAAATAGTGGATGGGTTTTTAAATGTAGGTGTTGAAGTAAGATCTGCATTTGACTCTCAATCATTAATCCAATTAAAAAAAGAATATTGCGATCAAAAAAAGTGTTTGGAATGTTCGATTGGTCATGCGATTTTTAAGGGCGCAAAAAAATAAGGCTTTGTATTTTTCTAACAGTATAGGTTTGCTAGAGTCTTTTTTTTATTTTATTGGGACTGATCAGAATTGTAGCATAAATATTAATTATGCTAAGAACTAACGCAAAAATCTACAACCAATTATATTGCGTAGATACGATCAAATCTGGATGCAAGCTTTTCATTACTGGACAATTATCTCCAATCAATTCTAATACCTTTTTGTCTTTTTCCCCAATCTCAATTTTGGGGATATTTAATACGATTTCAATTTTTCCAATTCTTCTTGGATCGCTGAGCATGTGTTTGGTTACATTAAGCGTTGTTCCCTTTAGTTCAATTCCCATGTCAATCGCTCTTATTCCTATAGTTGTAATAATACAGGTTCCCAATGCCACACAAACTGTATCTGTAGGACTGAATCGTTCCCCTTTTCCTCGATTATCTGTTGGGGCATCCGTCTCCATTACAGTGCCACTCTGCAAATGAGTGCATTCGCATCTTAAATCTCCTTTATAAATGATTGAAGCTGTCATGATAATTATATTTTGTAGTTTAAAAAATTATGAAAGTCATAAAAGAACTTTGGAAGATTAGGGAGAAGTTACCAAACATCATTGTATTTTTGCATAAATTTACTTAAGTAAATAAGAAACATGAAGAAATTATTTTTATATATTGCTTTTTTGGCACTAGGGAATACTAATGTTTTTGCCCAGCATATTCCAAGTGGAAAAAAGGCCAAACGAGAAGAAAAAAACAAACGGATTAATGCTATCATCAAACAAGAAGAAGAGGGGGTGTTGAAGTATAAAACTCACTTTATAGCTGGGTTTAATCTGACTAATGATGGTTATGGTGGTTTTTTAGAATATGCAAAAGCACAATCTGTTAAAAAGGCATTACTATTCCAGTTGGATATTTCGGAAAGAAAAAATAGTAAGGAACAAAAAATGCAAAATCTTGCCTATCCTTCTTCTCCTGTCATATATGGTAAAATAAACTTTTTCTATCCTGTTAAATTAGGTGTTCAAGAGCAAATCCTACTTGGTAATAAAGGGAATAAAAATGGGGTGGCTGTTTCTTGTAATTTTGGTGGAGGATTTTCTCTAGGCCTTTTACGACCGTATTTAGTGGAAGCAATAAAAGATGATGGGACTACTGAGTTCGTCGGTTATGATGCGCCTGATAATAGTGCTTTTTTAGATCTGAATAGAATTGTTGGAGGACCAAGTTTTGGAGATGGCTGGAAGAATCTAAAACTAATTCCAGGTATTTATCTGAAATCAGCGATCCGTTTTGATTACGGGAAATACAATGAGATGGTAAATGGATTGGAAATAGGATTAACAGGAGAATTTTACAGTAAAAAAATCCCTCAAATGATTGTGATAAATCAAAAGCAATTATTCGTTGGAGCTTATATCGCCTTATTTTTCGGCAGAAGAAAATAAATAATGTATTCAAAAGCAATAATAATCTAAATATTTTGTCATAATGTCTTGTGGAACTGCATCTGAAGATCAAATTTTTCCCGTAAAAAAACCTAACTGGCTAAGAGTAAAATTGCCTATTGGTGAAGATTACAAGCACGTTCGCGGCTTAGTAGATAAACATAAGCTTCATACGATTTGCGAAAGCGGTAATTGTCCAAATATGGGCGAATGCTGGGGTGCAGGTACTGCTACTTTTATGATATTAGGGAATATCTGTACAAGAAGTTGTGGTTTTTGCGCCGTAGCAACTGGTAAGCCAGATGCAGTAGACTGGGATGAACCTCAACGTGTAGCCGAAGCGATTCACTTGATGAAAGTAAAACATGCTGTGATTACTTCTGTTGACAGAGATGAATTAAAAGATGGGGGAAGTATCATTTGGTACAATACAATTAAAGCTGTAAAATCACTGAATCCTGATACTACTTTAGAAACATTAATTCCAGATTTTAAATCTCAAAAAGAAAATATTCAACGTATTATTGACGCTGCTCCGGAAGTGGTGAGTCATAATATAGAAACAACGGAAAGGCTTACACGACAAGTAAGAGTACAAGCTAAGTACTGGCAAAGTATGGAAACGCTTAAGATTTTAAAGGAAGGTGGCATGAGAACTAAAAGTGGTATCATGCTTGGCCTAGGTGAATCAAAAGTAGAAGTGGTTCAAACTTTAAATGATTTGTATAACAGTGGTGTAGATGTAGTTACCATTGGCCAATATCTTCAGCCTACCAAAAAGCATCTTTCTGTGGAGCGATTTATTCATCCGGATGAATTTGCGGAGTATCGTGAAATTGGCTACCAGATTGGTTTAGACTTTGTTGAAAGTGGGCCACTTGTTCGTTCTTCCTATCATAGCGAGAAACATGTAATACCCATGTGGGGCAGAAATAAATGGTTGCAGGAAAAATCTGCACAATAGATTTACTAGTAGCTCTGTTTGTTATAATAATCTAGATACGGGTACTCAATATTTCTGATTTTATTTATGTAAAAATTTTTTCGGAATGAAAATCGTACATGTCAGTGCAGAATGCTATCCAATGGCGAAAGTCGGTGGCCTTGCTGATGTGGTAGGTTCATTACCCAAATACCAGCATGCTTTAGGACATAGCGCAATGGTTATTATGCCTATGCACCAAACCCCTTTTTTGTCTTCTCATGAATGGGAATTGATTCAGGAAAGTTCTATCCCTTTTTCAAATACTACTTTAAATTATTCGGTAATTAAGGAGAAAAATAATAACCTCCATTTCGAATTGTATTGTATTAATGTTGTTGGTTTTTTTGACCGGCCAAATGTATACGGTTATGATGATGATACGGACCGATTTCTTGCATTTCAAATTGCCACAATGAATTGGTTGTCTAAATGGAAAAATCTACCCGACCTTATTCATGTGCATGATCACCATGCCGGACTTATTCCATTTATGCTGAGACATTGTTATGAGTTCCAACATCTTTCTACAATAAAAACCGTGCTTACCATTCATAATGCTCAATATCAGGGTTGGATGCCTTTACAAAAAGCTGATTATTTGCCATCTTGGGATAAATGGAAGTCCGGATTGCTGGAATGGGATCACCAGTTGAATCCATTGGCTTGTGCCATAAAATGTGCAGATAAAGTCACAACAGTTAGTCCGAGTTATATGCAAGAGTTGGTGAATGATTCCAATGGATTAGCGTATTTATTTAAAAATGAGAAGGGAAAGTGCTCAGGTATTATTAATGGGATTGATTATGAGGTTTGGGATCCTAAAACAGATCATTTCATTGAGGCAAAATTTAATGTGCGTAATTTGGAAAAAGGGAAGCGTTTAAACAAAGAAAAGATTTGTGCGGAATTCAATTTTGATAGTCAACTTCCATTATTTATTTTCATAGGAAGATTTGTTACAGAAAAAGCTGCGGATTTATTGCCTGATGCCATTTCAAGAGCTTTTGAACAGTTTTATGGGAAATTCAATATGTTGATTCTTGGAAATGGAGATCCTCTTATTGAACAAGCTTTGTCAAATATGCATCAAAAATGGTTTGGGTATTATCATTCAAAAATAGCGTACAATGAAACACTGAGTCACCAGATGTATGCAGGGGCAGATTTTTTATTAATGCCAAGCAGGGTAGAACCTTGTGGCTTAAATCAATTGTATGCGTTACGCTATGGAACAATTCCAATTGTAAGAAGTACCGGTGGATTAAAAGACACTGTTATTGATTTTGGAAATGATGATGGGTTTGGTATTTGTTTTAATCAAGCAACAGTTGATGATATTGTTTTATCAATTGGAAGAGCATTGGATTTATATAACGATAATTATAAGGTAAATCAGATCAGAAAAAAAATGATATCTATCAATAACAGTTGGGAAAGTAGTGCGAAAGATTATATCCATCTTTACAACTCAATTTAGAATAGTATTCAATATGGTTAATAAAAAAGCAATTTCAGTAATTCTAGGCGGTGGTGCAGGTTCAAGGCTTTATCCTTTAACAGCTTCAAGAAGTAAACCAGCAGTTCCTATTGCCGGGAAATATCGATTGGTTGATATTCCTATTTCAAATTGTATCAATAGCAATATCAATAGAATGTTTGTGCTCACACAATACAATTCTGCCTCATTGAACAAACACATTAAAAACACTTACCAGTTCAGTGGATTCAGTAATGGATTTGTAGATATTCTGGCTGCAGAGCAAACTCCTGATAGTCCTGGTTGGTTTCAGGGAACTGCGGATGCGGTAAGACAATCATTAAAACACATACAAAAAGAAGATTTCGAATACGCCTTGATTTTGAGCGGTGACCAATTGTATCAAATGGATTTCACCTTGATGCTGGATAATCATGAAAAATCAGGCGCTGATATTTCTATTGCAACAATTCCTGTTGGAGAGAGAGATGCTACTGAATTTGGGATTTTGAAATCTGATGAAGAACATAATATTACCTCATTCATAGAGAAGCCTTCAAAAGAATTGTTGCCTGAATGGACAAGCAATACAGGTGAAGAAATGGCTCAACAGGAGCGAAATTATTTAGCATCAATGGGAATTTATATTTTCAACAGAAAAGTACTTTTTAATTTATTGCAGTCTGAACGAAATGACGCTACAGATTTTGGGAAAGAAATTATTCCGGATGCTATTTGTAATCATAAAGTAATCAGTTATCAATATGATGGCTATTGGACGGATATTGGAAACATCGCATCATTCTTTGAAGCGAATCTTGCACTTACCTTAGATCTTCCACCATTTAATCTTTTTGATAACAATAAGATGGTTTATAGTAGAGCAAGAATGTTGCCGCCAGCAAAGATTAGCGGCACTCTTATCGATCAAACAATAATTGCTGAAGGGTCTATTATACATGCAGCGAAGATTTCAAATTCAGTGATTGGAGTTAGAAGCAGAATAGGGAAGGGTAGTGAAATTGTCAGTTGTTATATAATGGGAAATGACTTTTATGAAACGATAGAGGAAATTTCAAGAAATGATGAACAAGATATTCCAAAGCTTGGGATTGGAGATTATTGCATCTTGAATAAGGTTATTGTAGATAAAGATTGTCGAATAGGCAATAACGTCACTATTATTGGGGGTAATCATTTTTCGAATGCAGACCATTCATTATTTTCTATTAAAGATGGGATTATTGTAATTAAGAAAGGAGCTGTAATCAATGATGGATTTGAATTACAATAATACATTCCAAATTAATTGTTCTATCCATTTTCTTGATTCTGGATCTTCATCATCTCCTCCCCATTCTTTTGTTTTTTCAATGATGGTTTTTCGAATGGAAGACATAGTGAAAACGCTTTTAGACGCAGTCGGTTCTGTAATTAAGGCTACTTTGCTTTTATCATTGATTTTGGTAGCTATCCAAGAAGTATAAAGTCGTGGAATGGTCATCCCCAGAATCATGCCAGGCAAACCATGAATGGTACAAGGCCCCCCTGGGACAGTTATCTCTTCTGTATAAAAAGCAAATACATAAACACTGTCCATTATTTTACCTGTAGCTTTTCTGCAATTATACCCTGCAATAATTCTATTTTCATTGCTTAATTTCCATTCTATTTTGATTATCGAATCTTTGATATGGAATGCTGTTCCAAATACATCTTTTTGCATGATAAACATATTGGCATTGAAATCTGAATACCAAATAGATTGTTCGTCACTCTTGCGGAACATGTCCGGAATCAATTCTTTATTTTCCCAGTGATCAAATTGATAGGTAGTCTTGTTCTGGTTAAAAGCGTATTTGTAATAAGCCGTTTTGAAATTAGGGAGTTTGTCTTTCATCATATCTGCCCAGGGCGTACTTCCCATGGTTTTTTTGATGTTTGTTTTAACTTCAAACTCAATTTCTCCGCTTTCCAAAAATTGAGCACTCGCCATTAAACTAATTCCTATATTTAGAACAAATATTAATATCGTCTTTTTCATTTTTTACTTTTTATTGCTTTTGTTTTTAAAATCCCAGCTGAACCCAAACATGAAATATCTTTTCAATCTTTGATTTCTTTCTTCACTAAAATTGTTACCATAGTAGCTTCTGTCAATTCCGGCATTTTGGTTGAAAAGGTCTCTTGCCTGAGCATACACAGTAAACTCTTTATTGTTAAAGGTTTTTTGTAGTTTAATATTCACCAAATTGACATTCAAATTAGCTGTTTCCCCTGCTAATTTTTCTCTTGCATTAAAATCATAATCAGAACTGATAGACCATACTTTTTTATAATAGACTGTACCATTTAAGGTAAGTCGGTTTGTTTTGAATGAATTTGATGCATTCGTTTGTGCATTTGTATTGCGGTTGTAATTGAAATCATTATTGATACTGAAATCATATTTATCAGTCATGGATTTTCTTAAACCTAAATTAATGCCGGCAGAAATGGTTTTTGATGAACTGCTCACTCCATTGATTAGATCATTAAAGCTCGAAAAATTTCCATTAGGACTGATTTCGAAATCGATTTTTGTTTTCTTTATTTTAAATCCTACACCCGTCCATAAATTGATATTGATGTTGCCGTTGGTATTTACAGGTTGAGTAATCGTACTACCTGTTGAAGGGTCAATGATTTTGCTATCCGTTATAGCATTATTGGTAAAAGTGACATTTAATGATTGATAATTCCATAATTCTTTGAGGAAGTTATATCCATTATGATTGATGTTGATGTTGTTGGCAAAAGAAGGTTTTAGGTCTGGATTTCCAATGTATTGATTGAAAATATCTGCGTTGTTTTTTAATGGTTGTAATTGGTTTAGAGTAGGCTGGGTATTGTATCCATTGTATTTAATTCTTAAAGAATGGTTCCCTTTGTAGGCATAAACAAATGTTGCGGTTGGGAATAGGTTGATATAATTTCTGCTGTAATCTTTCCCGATTGATAAATCTAAAAGATCATATTGGGTAACACCAAATCCAGAACCAAAATTAAACTTGAACTTTTTAAATGCATAATTAAATTTAGCACTTGGCTTTTGAACAATAATATTTTGTTTGAAATGGTTACTTAATGAATCATTGAAATTATCATAAGAGTTAGTGGTATTTGATTTATTGTAAGTATGTTGTTTGTTGTTTCCTTGATTAGATGATAGCTCATAGCTTAATTCTAATGACCATTTTTTAGATAGAGGTTCTGTATAAACAAGTTTTGTTGAAATAGTACTTGTTGATTTTTGCCCCTTTGTTACTTGGTCAATATTAGTGGTGTCGCTAATATTAGATAGGAAAGTATTGTTAAATGAGTATAAAAAATTTTCACTCTCAATTGTCAAATAATTCCAGTCGGCATTAAGGGAGAGTGTTCTTCTTTCTTTTTTAAATTTATGTTTTAAAATTAAATTTCCAGCTGCAATATTTTTGTCATAATTATTATTGATTTTCTTTGTGCTGCTGTTAATTAATTTTTCTGAATAGCCATTGGTTTGAGAGGTGGTAAAATCCTTATTCTGGCTATGGAAATAGTTTTCACGTAAGGTTACTTTTAGTGAATTGCTACTGTCAATATTGACATCATATATCAACGTATTCTTTAGATTATATCTTTTAATTAGACTTGTTGTAGTGTAGTTTTCAACTAATGCAGAGTCCCCAAATTGATTAATATTTTTTACTGTTTTTATATTAGAGTAATCTTGTTCATTATATTTCGGAGAAAAATTAAGATTATGTTTGTCTTTCCATTTGTTGCTATATTGAATCCCTGAATTTAAATTCCTTAAAAAGCCGTTTTCGGCATTGATATTAACTTCTTCATCTGAATTGTTTGTGCCAACGCCTAAAGCAAAAATTCCATCCTCATCCCACATTTCAAAGTTGCTGTTTTCACTGGTGCCGTACTTCTGGCTTTCTTGCCAGTTAAGCCCATCCTGTCCAGTATTTCCATTTAGGATGAATGCGGCTATTTTTCTTTTACCCTTAAATGAACCGAAGAGGAAATTATTGTTAAATCGATTGGTGATTTCTTTACCTGTTCCCCCTGATAGGCTGATTTTCCCAAAATAGCCTTTTCTTTTATCATCTTTTAATTTTAAATTGATTGTTTTTTGAGTATTCCCATCATCAATACCGGTGAAGGCTGCCTGTTCGCTTTTCTTATCAAATACCTGTACTTCTTTTACAGCATCAGCTCTTAAATTTTTTACTGCCATTCCAGGATCATCTCCGAAAAATTCTTCCCCATCTACCAAGACCTTTTGAACCTTTTCGCCCATTGCTTTTATTTCACCATTTTTATCAACTTGAATGCCAGGTAATTTTTTTAATAATTCTTCTACGTTTGCATTTGCACTAACATTGAAACTATCTGCAGTATAAATAGTTGTATCTCCTTTTATTTTTATTGCTCCACCAGTTTTAATAATGATGGCTTGAAGCAATTTGCTCTTGTTAGTTAGTTTTATTGCGGATATTTTTTTAGGACTTTCTTTTAATGAAATATTATCTACATAATCAGCATAGAGTGGGTTAGTAATGATTAAGATTTTATTGCCCTGCGTTTCTACATTTAATGTGTATTCTCCATTTTCATCGGTTCTTGTAAAACTCTGAAGGATAGAATCTTTTTCAGATAAAATCATTACGACTGCATTTTTTATTGGCAGGTTGCCGGCTTCGTCCTGAATTTTGCCGGTAACTTGTATTTTTTGGGAAAAAGAAGTTGTAAAGCAACAGATAGTGGCAGTTAGTAATGTTATGATTTTTGTCATCTTCGATTATAGTTATACTGTTTTATGTTTGTTGGACATAGCAATTCAAAATGATTACATTGATTTCGCTTTTCCCAATTGCTTGCAAAGATGGATTGAATTAAATTAATAAACCTATTTTTATCAAAAAAAATCATCAATTGAATAATCAAAGTACGGTTTGGGTGCATTCTCTTTTTGATACAGAAACGATTCAATTATTTCAGGCGGGAACTTTGTCCTCTGGTTACGATTATTTTGGAGCACACTTTTGTAAATGTAATGGGATTGAAGGCTTTTATTTTTCAGTTTGGGCCCCTAATGCTAAATTGGTTTCTGTTGTAGGGAATTTTAATCATTGGGATGCACAGCAACATCCGTTATTTGTAAGGTTAGATCATTCCGGAATTTGGGAAGGATTTATACCTCATCTTACAAAAGGGAATATCTATAAATTTCATATTACTAGTATTAAAAACGAAGTGTTTCTTAAAGCAGATCCTTTTGCTTTTTTTTCGGAATTAAGGCCTGCAACAGCATCCGTAGCGTGGGATTTCGAATATAAATGGAAGGATAAAAAATGGATGTCTAAACGAAAGAAAAAAAATGCTTTAAATGCTCCATGGAATGTATACGAATTACATCTTGCCAGTTGGATGAGGCCTAACAAATTTGATCACAATAGCTTTAACAGTTATCAGCAAATTACAGAACGACTTGTTCCTTATATCATAGAGATGGGTTTCACTCATGTAGAACTGATGCCGGTTATGGAGTATCCTTACGATGCAAGTTGGGGGTATCAATGTACAGGTTATTTTTCTGCTACATCACGGTTTGGTGTGCCCGAAGATTTAATGAAGATGATTGATGAATTGCACCAGCATGATATCGGTGTTATTTTAGATTGGGTGCCTTCGCATTTTCCAAAAGATGATCATGGCTTATATAAATTTGACGGGGCTCATACCTATGAGTATGCCGATATGCAAAAAGGATTTCATCCGGATTGGAACAGTTATGTTTTTAATTACAAAAGAGGAGAGGTAAGGTCTTTTTTAATCAGTAGTGCACATTTCTGGTTGAAATATTATCATGCTGATGGCATTAGAGTTGATGCGGTTAATTCTATTATCAGACTTGATTTTTCAAGAAACCATAAAGAATGGACTCCAAATGAACAGGGGACTAATGCCAATATGGAAGCTATCTCTTTTCTTAAAGAACTGAATAAAACGATTTATAGCGATTTCCCTGATGTCCAAACTATTGCGGAGGAAGCTTCAGACTGGCCTGATATTACAAAGCCAATAGTAGAAGGGGGTTTTGGTTTTGGAATGAAATGGATGATGGGATGGATGCATGATACTTTTAGCTATTTTAAAACACATCATCCCAGGCGGAAGCATATCCAAAATACTTTCACTTTTAGTATGATGTATTTCTATGACGAGAAATTCATGTTACCTCTCAGTCATGATGAAGTCGTTCATGGGAAAAGCCCCATGATTTATAAAATGCCAGGTACGGAATGGGAAAAATTTGCTAATCTTAGACTTCTTTATGCCTGCATGTACACCCACCCGGGAGCAAAACTTCTTTTTATGGGGAATGAGTTTGCTCAAACTTCTGAATGGAATGATCAGTCTGAATTGGATTGGCATTTGTTACAATATGAATCTCATTCGAAAATGAAAGATTGTGTAAAAGCTTTGTCTCATCTGTATAAAAATGAACCTGCTCTTTATGAAAACCAGTTTGATCCAAAAGGATTTGAATGGACGGAAGTAGATAAAAGGAATGAAGGGGTTCTTGCTTTCAAAAGAAAAGGGCGTAAACGAAAAGATGATTTGTTAATTATTTTAAATATCTCCAATGATAATTATACCAATTGGATTATGCATGTGCAGGGTAAATTACAATGGAAAGAAATATTTAATACTAACGAAATTTCATATTGGGGGAATGGCGAACATATTAATGTAAATTTCCCTATCAAAATATTAAACAAAAAAGCATCACTCTGTGAAATAAAAATTGACATTCCTGCGTTAAGTGTATTGATATTCCGATAATGGGAAATCATTTTTAATCCTTACCGCATATGAAAGCATTATTCACTATCACTTCATGGTGTTATTTTCAGGTGTTGTTTGCACTTCCTATTGATAGCACTAAATTTTATTTTGAAAGAGGTGTTGAGGCTCAAAAAGAAAAACGCATGCTTTTTGCGTACCAGCAATTTCAGAAATCACTTTCATTTAACACAGAAAATAAGGAAACTATTTTAGCCCAAGCTTTTGTGGCTAAGGAAATACACAAACCAGATCAGGCACAATTGCTTTTTGAAAAGGCATATAAAATGGACCCTTCGAATCTTTTGGTAGTGGAGGAATTGTCTAATCTCTATTTTAATTTTCATAAATACAATAAAGCTATTGAATTAGCACAAAAATGTAAAGATTGTAGCAGCTCTGCAAGAATAATAGGATTGTGTAATTACGAGTTAGAAGATTATGTAACCGCAGAAAAATACCTAAAATTATCCTTGAATCAATCTCCAACAGATTTACAAGTACTTTATACTTTGGCAAAGACTTATGTGAGTATGGAACAATACAAGAACGCAATGACTTATTATAGTCAAATTGTTAAAATGCAGGATGTAAAGCCATTGTGGATTTATGAACAAGGGATTCTTTATTATGAGAATAGTGATTACAAAAACGCTTTAACAGCTTTTAATAATGCACTTGCTCATGGCTATGAACCAGGTAATGATTTCAATGAAAATTTGGCTTTTACTTTGGTTTATTGCAATGAATATGATAAAGCTGAAAACATGATTATGGATTTATGGAAAAAGAATCCTGGGAAAAAAGATATAGTAAAAGATTTGATTGCTGCACTGTATGATAAAAAACAATACGATAGGGCGTTGTTTTATTGTGAACGACTAATGGAAATTGACCCTAAAGATAGTAAGACCTTATTTCAGGCAGGGTTGTGTTTTCAGAAAAAGGGACAAAAAGAAAAAGGAGATAATTTATGCGATAAGGCAATTGAGTTAGATCCATCATTGCAATCGCTCCGCACTAAAAGAGAGATAAGTGCATTGTAAAATAGTTTTTAATGGTTGATTTACAGGACAAGAGAAGCCGGGAGTAATTTTCCGGTTTCTTGGTTTAATCATCTTAATCTTAGTTCATCATCAATACATTTACGCTTCTTTGCAGGATATTAAATGCAATTTCAGCCATGAGATTTTCTTTGTCTAGTGTAGGATTTACTTCTGTTATTTCAAAACAGCAAATTTTTCTGTTTTGCATAAATTTGCTAATTAAATCTTCCGCCTCTCGTTCTTTTAATCCATTGCTAACAGGTGTTCCTGTCCCTTTGGAAATTGTGGAGTCAAGACTATCTACGTCAAAACTTACATAAATATCTGTGCAATCACTTAGATAGCGCAAAACTTTCCTACTGATGTTTTCAGCACCGTTTCGTCTAACCTCACTCGTTGTAATGACTTTTATTCCATGTTTTTCGATTATATGTTTTTCTTCTTTTTCATAATCTCTTAATGATATAAAGACCACATCTTCGGGTAAAACTTTTTGGTTTATTTTTCCAATTGATTTTAACTGGTTCCACAAGTTTTTTGTTTTGTCATCCAGATCATGGACCTGGCAGTCTAAATTATCTTCCGCTATTGCAGTAGCTAACGGCATCCCATGCATATTCCCTGAAGGCGTTGTGTAGGGTGTATGTAAATCGGCATGAGCATCGATCCAGATTACACCTAATTTGCTTTTTGGTTTTGCCAGTTTAATGCCTGCGATAGTTCCGCCTGCATTACTATGATCTCCACTTAGTACTACCGGGAAGAAATTACTTTTCATGCTATCACATACCGCCTTGCTGATGCGTTCATACATATTTAAAACGCCTTGTATCCTTTTGGCATAAGGAGATTGTATGGGCTCAAATAAAAGATTGTTTTCCGTTTCTACTTTTTCAGAAGGGAAATGAACAAAAAAATTACTCATAAAATCCAAGCCTGCGATTTTTATGGCATCAATTCCCAAACTGGCGCCTCGTGTTCCTGCACCAATTTCTGAAGGGACTTCTATTAATTTGATGTTCTTCATGTTTCAATATTTTATAAATGCTATATTAAAAAAAAGAGTAAGTTATTTTATGTGTATTCAAATTTACAATTTTCTTTCCAAAGGGTTAATTCCACGTATTTTTCCAAAACTTCCATTTATTTTAAATCGTACAAACATATCTTCACTGTACCACTTTTCTTGCCGTGTTTTTTTGATTACCTCACTATGCTCTTTCATGCTGTAAGCAAATGTTTTCATGTCTTCCACAGTATCCCAAATGCTAAAGGTTGCTTGTTTAATCCAAGGGGATTCTCCAATTCCAACCGAGAAAATATAGCCTTTAGCGGTTGTCATTTTATTTGCAACCGGAGCTACATTTTTCCAAAAGTGTTTTAATTTTGAGATTCTTATTGTTGCTCTTGTTAAAGTAGCTACTTGCCCGATATGGTTGTTGTTATTGTTGATTTTCCCAAAGACTTCTTTTTTATCCCAAAGCCCATGCACGGAAATGGGTTCCAATAATAGGGTATAGGTCTCTGTGCCAAAAAATGTCAGCCATTTTGAAATGAATTTCCCAAAAACTATTTCAAGCATATTATTTGAATCATTAAGCTTCAATTCATTTTCATGAACGCACAAAACAGCCCATTGATGCAAATCTGGCACTTTGTCAAAAGTCCCATTCCTGCCTGTTCCCATAAGCTTGAAGAAGGAAATGTCCTTGTTAAATATTAAGGGCAATCTGAAGATAGCCATTGAAAAAAAAGCAAAAGGTATTGCCCATGATTTATATCGAGTAATTGATAATGAGGTATGCATTTCAGTTTAATGAAATTTAATTCTAATGGGGATTGTTTATTACAATTAAGCTAACCCATATTTTTTTAAAAAAAATAACTCCACTCTTATGATCGAATGGAGTTATTCCAAAATAGGTATGAATAAAATTAAAATTGTTCTAATTTACTAAAGAAGAAATCCCCCTCAATAGCGGCATTCTCATTACTATCACTACCATGAACTGCATTTTCTCCAATTGATGCGGCATATTTCTTGCGAATAGTGCCTTCTTCTGCATTTGCAGGGTTGGTTGCACCTATTAATTTACGAAAATCTTCAACGGCATTCTCTTTCTCAAGAATAGCTGCAGTTATAGGGCCGCGACTCATGAATTCTACTAATTCACCATAAAAAGGACGTTCTTTATGAACAGCATAAAATTCACCGGCTTTTGCTGAACTAAGGTGGGTCATTTTCATAGCTACGATTCGAAATCCAGCTTTGTTGATCATTTCTAAAATACCACCAGTGTAACCTTTTTCTGTTGCATCTGGCTTAATCATTGTAAAAGTTCTGTTAGTCATGGTATTATTAATTTTGGGCGCAAAGATAAGGTCAATTTATCTTTAAAAGACTTGAAATTTGCACATTCATATTTTACCCCTACTTTTGCGCCGTCTTTATGCAGCCAATTAATCAAATTTTTTCTGAAATAACGAGTCCTAAAAACATCGTTATTACCATGCACCAAAAACCAGATGGGGATGCAATGGGCTCTACATTGGGATTATTTCATTTTCTGACCCAATTCGGACACCAGGTAAAGGTGATTTCTCCTACAAATTGGGCATCTTTTTTAAGTTGGATGCCAGGGTGTAAAGATGTGCTCGATTACGAAAAAGAACAAGTGAAATCAGATGCTTTTATTACTGAGGCGGATTGGATTTTTTGTCTCGATTTTAACACTATGAGCAGAACAAAAAAAATGGAATCCGCATTACTAAATGCAAAAGCTGTTAAGATATTAATAGATCACCATCAACAACCTCAGGTTGAAGTGTTTTCATTTGGAGCCAGCGATACTTCTAAGAGTTCTACTGCAGAAATGGTATATGATTTTATTACAGGATCAGGGTATCATGATAAAATAAATAATGAAGTTGCCCAGTGTTTATATGCTGGCGTAATGACAGATACAGGGTCATTCAGATTTCCTTCTACTTCAGCCAATGTTCATGCAATGGTGTCTGATTTTTTAAAAAGAGGGTTGAAACATAGCGTTATTCATGAGGCGCTTTTTGATAATTTTACAGAAAATAGATTGCGTTTTATAGGGAATGTTTTGTCAAACAGAATGCAATTGTTTTATGAATACAATACGGCATTGATTTCAATTCCTCAGCAGGATTTGATTAAATATGATATCAAGACTGGCGACACAGAAGGGTTGGTAAATTATCCTCTAAGTATTGAGGGTATTAAGTTAGCGACTATTATTATTGACAGAGGTGAAGAAAGGAAGCTTTCTTTTAGAAGTAAAGGAAGTTTTGATGTGAATACCTTTGCAAGGAAATATTTTGAAGGAGGTGGACATTTCAATGCTTCAGGTGGTCAAAGTAAAGATTCGCTTGAAGAAGTGATTTCTAAATTCAAAAAAGCAATAGCTGAAAATAAAACAGAATTAAGTACTTATCAATTTTAAAACAAAACACAATGCGTAAAATTTATTATTTATGCTTAGGTGCAATCTTTATGGTTTCATGTAAGCAAGATTTCAAAAAAGGAGACAAAGGTTTGGAATACAAAATTATTTCAAATGGCAATGGTCAAAAGGTGAAAGTTGGAGAATTCATGCAAATGCAAATTGCTCAGTTTATCAATAATGGGAAAACTGATTCTTTGTTGAATGACACAAGAACTACCAGCGGCGCTGTAATTCAACCATTAGATTCTATGTCCATTCCGCCTGAGTATTTTAAAATTATCAGCCAGATGAAAAATGGAGATAGTTTGGTTCTAAGAATGTTAGTTGATTCCATGATAGCGCAAAATCCTGGGTCTTTGCCACCATTCATAAAAAAAGGATATCATTTCATTACAACTGTTAAGTTATTGAATATTTTCCAAACTCAATTACAAGCTGATAGTGCACGTACTGCCGAAATGAAAATTAGAATGAAAAAGGATTCTTTGGACAATATTGTCAATTTAGCCAAAGAGGATAAAGAAATTCAAGATTATTTAAAGTCACATAAGATCACTGCAACAAAGGCGCCTTTGGGTACTTATGTTGAATTGATTCAGCCTGGAAGTGGTCCATTAATTGACACTTCGGTAGTTGTAAAAACAAATTACACGGGAAGAACAATTCAAGGAAAAATGTTTGATAGTAATACTGATCCTTCAAAAGGCCATGTTGAGCCTTTTCTTGTAAACTTAACAACAGACAGATCTCTAGGTCAAGGAGTAATTAAAGGCTGGTATGATGGGTTGAAAATGCTTAATAAAGGAGCCAAAGCGAAATTTTATGTTCCTTCGCCTTTGGCATATGGCAAACAAGGTGCTGGCGAAGATATTGCTCCAAATTCAATTTTGATTTTTGATATCGAAGTGGTTGATGTACTTTCAAAAGCGCAGGCAAAAGCAGATGTTGAAAAACTTAAAAAAGAGAGAGAAGCAAAACAAAAAAAGTTTATGGATAGTTTGGCTAAAGCAAGACCAGAAGCTACGATGAATAAAAAATAATTTTTAAAAATGAATTTTTAAAAAATGCCGTTCAATTTATTGAGCGGCATTTTTGTAATATTCAAATAATAGTATAGCTTCTCTGGCTTCTTTTACATCGTGAACTCTTAGTATTTTAGCCCCATTTTGCAATGCGAGTGTATTAAGCACTGTTGTTCCATTGAGTGCTTCTCTTGCTTCAACATTCAGCGTTTTGTAAATCATGCCTTTTCTTGATAAGCCGGCAAGTATGGGTAATTCAAGCATTTGTAAAGCCGACATTTCTTTTAGCAATTGATAGTTCTGTTGAATGGTTTTGCCAAACCCAAATCCTGGGTCGATGATAATATCTTTTATGCCTGCTTTTTTGCAATCTGTTATTTTTCTAATAAAAAAGTTCAGCACATCCTGAGTAACATCTTTATAAACAGGATTTTGCTGCATAGTTTCCGGAGTCCCCAGCATATGCATACAGATATAGGGCACATCAAGATTTGCCACAGTTGTAATCATATTCGCATCCATATTTCCAGCGCTGATGTCATTTATAATCGATGCGCCAGCTTCAACTGCAATTTTGGCCACATTGCTATAATAGGTGTCTACAGATAAGATCACATCTGGGAAATGGGTATGTAATAATCTGATAACAGGGATGACCCGATTTAATTCTTCATCGGATTCGATTCTTTTACTTCCGGGTTTTGTGCTTTGCCCTCCAATATCTAAAATATCAGCACCCTCCCTAATCATTCTCTCCGCTCGGTTGATCATTTCGTCTGGAGCATCAGCCAAATGTCCTTCAAAAAAGGAGTCTGGGGTAGTATTAATAATTCCCATGATAAGGGGAATTTCCGAACTTAATATTTTTCCTTTGCAGTTAAGGGTTAACATTGCTAGACTAATTGTATTTTTGCAAGTAAAAAACAAAGGTGCAACTAAAAATTTGTATCCTTAGATTTATAAAATTATTTTTTATTAATATCAGACAGAAAATTATATTCTCATAATGACTTCAACAAATTTACAATACGATCTTGCTATTGCTAATTGCAGGAATACTTTTTTAAAGAAAACGGCTGATTATGGAACATCCTGGCGAGTGTACAGAACGATTGCTATAGTAGACCAGATTTATATCAAGGCGAAAAGAATCAGAACAATACAAGAGAAGCGACAACAGAAAATTGAAGATGGCATAAAAAGTGAATTTGAGGGCATATTGAATTATGCCATTATTGGGTTGATTCAGTTGGAGATTAAAGATGAAAATGTAGAACAACTAACGGTAGATGAAGTGTCTGCCTTATATGAAGAGAAAGTTTCGAATGCGAAAAAATTAATGACCGACAAAAATCATGATTATGGTGAAGCTTGGAGAGAAATGAGCCAAGAAAGTTTTATCGATTTGATTTTATCGAAGCTGCTTCGTATCAAACAAATTATTTCTAATAATGGCGTCACCGTAGTTAGTGAAGGTATTGATGCTAATTATTACGATATTCTTAATTATGCTGCATTTGGATTGATTTTGATTGACGAAGGAAAGCATACTAAATAGTAGGATGTATATTTTTATTGAATAGGTTAAAAAAAATAAAGATGGCTAATTTAAAAAAACATGTACCCTTAATCGTTAGAATTATTATTTCGGCACTATTTTTATTGTCTGCAGTAGCGAAATCATTTCCCATCTGGGCATTTGAAAAGCAGCTGGTTGATTTGGGTATTGTAGACTGGTGTACTGCTCCATATTTGTCAAGATTAATCATCGCGCTGGAAGTGGCTATTGCTATAGGAATTCTTCAAAATCATTTTATAAAGTCTTTTGTAATACCTATTACTATCTTATTGTTGACCGCTTTTTGTATTCATTTGGGTATTCAAATGGTTGAACATGGCGCTATGAATGGCAATTGTGGATGCTTTGGTCAGCTTATTCCGATGACGCCATTGGAAGCGGCAATTAAAAATATAATTACAATTGGTCTGCTAATTTATTTATATAGAAATGTTAGGGATAAAGAAAAAGGACAAAACAAGGTTATTGTAATTTTCTTTATTTATTTCTTCTCCGCATTTTTAATGTTCTTCTTTTTCCCTTTTTGTCCTTGTGCAAAAGAGAATAAATTATCAATAGCACCACCAATAACATTGGTTACTGATTCAGCCAACGCTGTTGTAGATACATTAGTTAATTCAATTGAAAATGCTGATACAGAAAAAAAAGAATTTAAAATAAAAGACTCAACGAAGCCTGTTGCCGCAATACTTGCGGATCCTAAAAAAGTACAGTCAAAGTTTTCAGGCTATACAGATTTTAATGGTAAAAAAGTAAATCTTGATGAAGGGAAAAAAATCGTTTGTCTTTTTGTGCCTGGTTGTGACCACTGTAGAGAAGCTGCAAAAGAAATAGTAAAGATTTCCAAATCTCAAAATTTCCCTCCAGTATACATTTTATTTATGAACGAAGAGGTATATAAAATACCTGATTTTTTTACAGAAGTAAAACGTTCATTTCCTTATTTTGTAATTGACGACATCCCGACTTTTTTCAAATTGTTAGGAAATAATGCTTCTACTCCTGGGGTAGTGTATATGTGGAATGGCAATATAATAAAAGCTTACGAAGGTATAGATGCGCATACATTTAATCCAATAGAACTATCTAAAATTATAGCCTCCAACGTAAAGTAGATTGTGATTATTTTTTATATTATTATAGCTACGAGTTGCGTGTAAATTTCTGTTAATTACTCCCATAAAAATCAAACTGATTTCTTTTTTGATTTAGTTTTGTTCTTGTTTTAGAATGATTGATATCATAAGCATTATTGAGTTGTATTATTTTTTGATTGGTATAAATTAAAATCAGTTAATACTATTTCTTGAAATGTGTTGATTATTTGAAAACAAAAAATGTATTTTTTAATCCTTACCCCAAAATGAAAATTAAAATGAAAAATCTTTACACCCTGCGCAAATGCGTACTAACTTCTTTATTAATCTTTTTTGCATTAACTTCTTTTTCAAGAAGCTTTTATGTGAGTTCGAGCTACACAGGATCTACTTCAAATGGAAATTTTTCTACGCCTTGGAAATCATTGGCTAATGTTCAATCCAACATGAGTGCTTTCAATCCAGGTGATACTATCTCTTTCAAATGCGGAGATTATTTCTCTGGTACTTTAAATTTAAGTAAATCTGGACTGGTTAATAATGCCATTACATTTAATAGTTATGGGTTGGGTGATAAGCCCAAATTTATTGGTACAGGATCTACAATTTCTTATCTTTTTTATTTGTACAATAAAAATTACATCGTTTTTGATGGACTGGAAATAACAGACACTTCTATTAGTTCAATCGATAGAACTCAGATTTCTAAAGTGCAAAGGGCTTTTGGTTTTGATGGCACGTCAAATAACAATACTATAAAAAATTGCAAGATTTCATTAGTTGGAGTAGGAGCTTACTGGGTAGGCCCATATAACAATATGGATCATTGTGATATTGGTAATTTGAGAATGGTTGTGAATAATGTTGGTGGCGATAATGATTATGGAGCAAATCCAATTGTAATTTCAAGTGCTTACAATTCCATTACCTATAATAATTTTCATGATTGTTGGGCTAACAGTTACGATTATGTATATGATGGAGGAGCGATTGAATTTTATGGAAGTGGGTCTTCTAATAATTTTGTGGGATATAATTCTTTCAATGATTGTTTGGGTGTATGTGAAAATGGTTCTGGTAGCGGTGGGCTAATTGAAAATAATGTATTTGCATATAATAAGTTCACTAATAATGGTAGTTTGTTTTATATTAATAATGGTGGAACATTTAGTGTTACAGTTTCTAATATGCAGTTCTATAATAACGTTATTGTTCAAAATATTTCTCCGAGAGTTTCTGAAAGTGGTATGGCAAGTATGCGTTTAAGTACTACGACTCAAGGGGTTGTAATTTTTAAGAATAATGTTTTTCATTTGTCTAATGGGACACCCGTGGCCAGATCTAATTTCTTTAATGCCGGACAATTAATTCATGAAAACAATATTTATAAGCTCTCTAATAATAGCACACTCAACTTTACAATTAATCCAAGTGAATTGTTGACTAGTCAAACAGTTTGGACAAATACAGTTTCATCAGATCCTTCTCTATGGGATTTTACACCATCAGCCTCAAGTCAGCTTATAAATTTTGGTCAAAATTTGGGGTATCAACATGATATTTTAAATAATTCAATAGTAGCATTGCCTGATGCAGGTGTCATTGAAAAATCAATTATTGTTGTTTCGCCATTAGTTGTTACACTAAACGCCGGAAAGATTAATTGTAATGGAGGAACAACTAATGTTATTGTTGCTGCTACTGGTGGAGTTTTGCCATATGTTGGTGTTGGAACTTTTGTTGCGACTGCTGGTACACACACTTATACTGTTACTGATGCCATGGGTGCCAGTCAAACTACAACAATTAATGTATCTGAGCCATCTATGCTTTCTCAGACATTATATTATCCACATTCAGTAAATATATCTGGTCAAACAGTAACTGTAACGGACAGTGCATCTGGTGGGTCTGGAAATTATTCATATAGTATTGATGGGCACTTGTTTCAAACTACATCTGTTTTTGATTTAGTTCAAATAGGCAGCCATTTTATTAAATTGATGGATGGTAATGGCTGTACAAAAACTGACTCTTTTAATATTATATTGCTTTCAGTAGATACGCCACTTACTATTTCTATTGCAGCAAAATATGACGTTTCATGCAAAGGAGCCAATAATGGATATATTGAAGTCTTTGCTAATGGAGGGAAGAGGCCTTATTTGTATTCTTTAAATAATACAGGGTTCATCACATCTAATAAATTTTCTAATCTTAGGCCTGGGAATTATTCTATTGTTGTAAAAGACTCTCTTAATGCAACTTCATCAGTTTCTGTAATAATATTAGATGGTACTAAAAGGTGTCATTTTTCAATTCCAAAAATAAAAAATAATACATTCAGTGTTACTGCATATCCTAATCCTACTACACAATCATTTGCTTTGTCATTTATTGCCAACCCGAATGTTGAAGTCGTAATAGAGGCCTTTAATATCCTTGGAAAAAAAGTATACCAATCTCGCGGATCAGTAAATAAATTTTATCAATTAGGACAAGATTTTATTCCTGGTATTTATTTAATAAGAGTTATTCAAGGGGAGGATGTGCAGACTATAAAAGTAGTTAAGCAATAATTGTATTTATGATTTTTATCATTAAAATTTGTATTACAGGTTGATATTATTTCATAGATTATAAAATAATTTCACTCTTATTTCGGGGTGAAATTATTTTTATTAAATTATTGTATACTTTATCATGAAAGTCAAATTTTTGGTTTCTTTTTTGATATTCTTTTTCTCAAAAGATCAGGAAGTTTTAGCAACGAGTATTTCATGGAATAGTAATCATTATTATGTAAGTTCAAGCTATAAAGGAAAAATATCAAATGGCACCATTCCTTTCCCATGGAAGTCTTTAACAGAAGTGCAAAAGAATATGATTTTTTTTTTACCAGGGGATTATATTTCATTTAAAAGGGGAGATACCTTCCCCGGTATTCTTAATATTGCTTGTAGTGGAACTGCATCTCAGCCAATTATTTTTAAATCCTATGGTATAGGGGTAAGTCCGGTATTTAATGGTGTCGGGGGTGTAATTAAACATCTGTTTTATGTTTATAGGAGATCTTATATTAAGATTCAAGATTTTAGAATTATAGACATAAAATTAATGTCTGATAAGGGCCGAGAAAATATTTCAAATATACAGCGTGCCATAACATTAGAGGGATCTTTTCATTGTGAGATTAGGAATTGCAATATTTCATTAGTTGGCACTGGGATTTTTCTTTCAAATGGAGGTGATCATATCATTGAAAGAAATACCATTTCTAATCTTCGCATGATTATAAATTCGAATGATGGGAATCTTCCAGGGAAGAATGACGATTATGGTGCAAATTGTATCACTTTATGCAGTTCAAATAATAAAATAAAAAATAATCATTTTATCGGGGCATGGGCGAAATCTTATGATTACGTATTTGATGGGGGAGCTATTGAGTTATACGATTTAGGCGAAGGTGTAAATAAAAATATCATCACTGCAAACTATATTTTTGATTGCAATGGAGTAATGGAAGTTCAAGGGAAATGCGACGATAATTATTTTGATAATAATATATGTAAGAATAATGGTGCAATTGTTTATTGCCATAATTCAATTAAAGGTTGGCGTTTTCAAAATAATATGTTTGAAGAAAGTCAATTTCCACGGGTATCCGAAAATTATTTATTTAGTGCCTCAAGGAATACACTTTCTGAATTATTTTTAAATAACAATACTTTCAATATTTCTATTAAAGTTGTACTTGTTGATACTGTGTCTTTTAATTTATTTCAACATCATCGGAATTCTTATAAATTAGTAATGAATAGTTCAGCAGGTTATGATATTCGAAAAGAATAGCTGTTATTTAATATGCTTTTTTATCTCCTTTGAATACGCTGTAGATTGTTATAAAAATAATTTTTAAGTCAAGCCATACATTCCAGTTTTCTAAATACCATATGTCATTATGTATTCTCATTTTTATTTGTAAGGGGTTCTTTATTTCCCCCCTAAATCCATTTATTTGAGCCCATCCAGTGATACCTGGTTTTAAAAAATGCCTTACCATGTAATCATCCACTATTTTTGAATAATCATTTGTGTGCTTTACCATATGAGGTCTTGGTCCAACGATACTCATTTGGCCTATAAATACATTCAGAAATTGCGGGAATTCATCTAAGCTTGTTTTTCTTATAAATTTGCCCACTTTTGTAATTCTATTATCATTTTGACTTGCTTGCTTAAAGTCAGCATCTTTATTTATTTTCATGCTTCTGAATTTTAAACAATCAAAAGTTAAATTATTTTTACCTGTTCTTTTTTGTGAAAAGAATAATGGCCCCTTAGATTCCATTTTTATAATTATTGCAAGCAATGGAATTAGCCATGATAGAATAAATATAATCACCAAGCCACTGATAAAAATATCAAATATTCTTTTTTCTATTTTGTGACCTATATCTTCAAGAGGCTCATGCCTATTAGATAATATTGGCAGGTCTCTTATATAATCTACTAAAACGGCGTTATTGAAAAAGTTAGATAAATTCGGGACTACTCTAAAATGAATGCAATTATTTTCAGCTTGTTGCATTAAGGAGTAGATGGACTTATTTTGTTCTGGAGAAATTGTAGAGTAGATTTCTTTGACATTAAACTTCAAAGCAACATTGATTAAGTTTTTTATTTCAGATAAAATCGGGTAGTGAGTGATTTCATTTACATTTTTATAGTTTTCTACAAATCCAATTAAGTTGGAATTAATTGACTCTTCTTCAAAATAGGAAGCCAATTTAATAGCAGTTTCATTATACCCTAGAATGATTATTTTATTGACTAAATAATCTTTATGTTTAAAATAGTTTCTTATTCCTAAGTATAGAAATCTATTTAATATTAATCCAATAGAGTAGGAGAAGACGCATATTGTTATAAATATCTTATTTGTATGACCCTCATTTGAAATAAATAGATAAAGTACTCCTAATAAAATCCATAACAAGAATGCTTGAACTGTTCTTTTGGTGAAAGTTTCGAAATGAGTTATTGATTTCTTGAAATAAACACCACAAATTATTATTAATATTAACCAGATGATGTTGTTTATAAAAAGAAAAGATAATGATACTTCATTTGCAATTAGATGTAATTCATTTATTAATAATTTACTTATGAAAAAGCATACATTTATTGTTATAATATCTATAAGAAATAACGATAATTGTAAGTAATTTTTAAATTCTTTATTCATGCTGTAGAACTTTATTTAATTGACTTCTTTTTGTTTTGTATTCATTTAGCAATATTGATATAATTCTATCTGAAGTTTTGCCATCCCATAATGCAGGAATAGATCCTTTTTTCCATTTCCCCTCTATTATTTTCGTTATATATTTCTTAAGGAGTTTGATATTATCACCTATTAATTCATTAGTTCCCATTGTTATGGTTTCAGGTCTTTCTGTACTGTTTCGCATTGTTAGGCAAGGAATGTTTAATACAGTTGCTTCTTCTGTAATGCCTCCTGAGTCAGTAATAATTGCTTTTGTATTTTTTATTAAATACAAAAACTCTAAATATGGCTGAGCAGTTATGGTAATTAAATTTTCATATTTCTTTTCAATTAAACTTAAAATTGATTTTGTTCTTGGATGTACAGGAAATATTACAATGGTATTGTTCGTAGCATCCATAATTGCATCGAGGATCGATTTTAATTTTTCTACGTCATCAACATTTGAAGGTCGATGTAGTGTTAACAAAAAAAAGCTTTTTGGTTTAATTTGGTTTAATTCAATAAATAATGGTTTTTTTATGTTATTGAGATTAATTAGCAGTGTATCAATCATGGTATTTCCTACAAAATGAATTTTATTTATGGGGGTTTGATTTTTCTTCAATAACTCACTTGCCGAGGTTGTCGTAGTGAAATAATAATCGCAAATCGCGTCGGTTACTATTCTGTTTATTTCTTCAGGCATTTCAATGTCGCCAGAACGAATTCCTGCTTCTACATGAGCGACTTTGATACATAGTTTTTTTGCTGTAATCGTGCATGCCATAGTAGAAGTGACATCTCCAACTACTATAACAACATCTGGCTTGAAATTTATTAGTTCTTTTTCAAATTTTACCATAATCATAGCCGTTTGTTCTGCCTGAGTACCGCCACCACATTCCAAATTGATATCTGGATTTGGTATGCCAAGTTGTTCGAAAAAACTAATACTCATTATTTTATCATAATGTTGGCCTGTATGTACTAAACGAAATGAAAGATTTTCCCCAATTTCTTTATAATACTCGATAGCTTTAATTAAGGGTGCAATTTTCATGAAATTCGGTCTTGCTCCCGCTACAATTGTAATTTTCATAGACTTTTGTTTTATTATTTAGATGATCGAAATTTTTTATCAAAGAAACAGTTTGACTGATATTTTGTCTGGATGATGCTCCAAATAATATAGATTCAATATTGGGTAATTCGCAGATGTATTTCAGTGCTTCTTGAGGTGGAATTGCCCCTCCACCCATCACTTGCATTGCCATTGCTCTTACTGTATTCGACATCAAAGTTTGATGATATAATTCTATTCCTCCTGACATGCGAAATCCTGCTTTATTTATTGAAGAGCAGATAAT
This sequence comes from uncultured Bacteroidota bacterium, assembly GCA_903831575.1. Classification (GTDB taxonomy): domain Bacteria; phylum Bacteroidota; class Bacteroidia; order Chitinophagales; family Chitinophagaceae; genus Ferruginibacter. The sequence continues at coordinate 42,055 of CAIKYB010000032.1, forward strand.
TGGTTTTTTTATTCCTACTTGATTTAAGGTAAAAGCGAGCTTTGGTAAATTCATTGTTATAAATCCTGGTTCTGCGTTGTATTTTTTTATTATATAATCATGATATGCTTTAAAAATATCTTTCATTCCTAATCCTAATAAAAGATCTGTAACTATATTTTGTAAAAAGATGACCGGTGTATTTATTTTAGTAAACATTTTCATCTCAGCATCAATCATTAATTCCATGATTGATATATAATCTTTAGAAACTACCGCAATTCCTCCTTTTATCATTGATCCAATGATATTTCCTGGCAAGTAGTTTTTAATTGTTCCCATTATTCCTAATTCCGTCACAGCATTAGCATATTTATGAGCATAAGGCATGCAAGGATAAATAGAGAAATTGCTGTACTTATCAGGTTCTTGTCTTATTAGATGGCAGATATTACTCATACGGTCATGTGTCGTACACATAAAAGTTGAAATCCCATTTTCAATAGCAATATCGATAGTATTTAAAATGGTTTTGTCTTCTTTGAATTTTATTGTTAACGATCTTGATTTTTCTTCTGAAATATGATTTACTGAAAAAAATTGGTTATCCCCGAATATTAATCTTTTCATAGTGTTTGTTTTTTATTTTATCGATTACCTGATCTGTGAAATAAGCGGTTTCAAATGTATTTATGTCATTTTTTGTAGTCCCAATTATAGTATTAATAAAGTGGTCTATTTGGTTAGAATATTCTTCACCTCTTAAATAAAAGTTTGAATTTTCTGTAAGTGTTGTAATGTTTTTAATGTTCCAACCTTTTGTATAATTCGGGGGATAATTATTTGTTTTAAAATATACTTTTATTTCAGTGGCATCCGCTATTATTTTGCCATTTGTACCAATTATGGTAATGGAGGTATACATTTTTCTGAATGTTTCATCACTCCAATTAACGGAGAGGACGCCTGAAATTTTATTTTTTGTTTCTATTAATGCATATACTGCGTCATCAACTTTTATAGAATGAATTTTTTTTAAAATACTGCCATGAATAACTTCAATTGGGTCAATTATATTATTGATAAGATCTATTACATGAGAGGCATAATCCATAAGACATCCCCCGCCTTCATTTGGATCGGATCTCCAATTATTCTTTTGATTTTTAATAACGACTGGACCGTAGGCTTCTCCAGAAAAATGTGTGATTTTACCTAAGTAGCCTTTTTTTATTAAATCTTTTACTTCTCTAAACGTTCCCACAAAATGATTATGATAACCTACTTGATTAATTGTTTTCATTTTATTAGCTAGTGCTAAAATTTCTTGACCTTCCTTGGTATTTAAACAAAATGGTTTTTCAACAAAGACATGAATTTTTCTTTTCAATAATTCTGTAACAATTGGAGCATGAAATTTAGTTGGCACAGAAACGATAACTCCTTCTGGCTTTTCATTTTCAATCATTGTTATGTAGTTTTTGTAAGTCTTAAAAGAGGTGTATTTTTCTAAAACATCATTTATTATATCAGAAGTATCAGCGACTCCCACAACATTCACTTGAGGATGTGACCCAAGTATGGCTAAATGGGATAGTCCCATTTTTCCTGCACCAATTAGTCCAATTTTTATCATTTCAAATTAGTTTTAAGAATTTCATTTTTTAAAATATGGTATGCTAATTCACCTTTTTTCATTAATCCTATGGAGGGTTTTTTTGAATTTATATTGAGAATATAGTTTTCTATTTTTGTAGCTGTTATATCGGGATCATGAATCATTATTCCGTTCCTAAGAAGGAAAGAATCTACATCAAGTAATTTGTCTTGATATACGGATATTGTTGGAATGCCAAGAATTGCCATTTCTCTTGTCATAGACCCACCAGCTCCAATGAATAGTGTACAATCGCTTGCTATTGTTTCGAAATCTAATGGCTTTCTTGGAACACTTGTATAGAGAAACTCATTTTTTTGATAATGGATTGTTTGATTTTCATCTCTTGTTAGAATTGTAATTTTATATTTTTCTTGAAGTTCAAGAATCATTTCATCTAAGAAATTAGTTTTGGCATTATAGTATTGCGCTGTTTGAGGTTCAGGTCTAATATAAATATGAATTTCTTTTGAATGATTAATCCTAGATCTCTGAATTTTTTCACCTTTTCTGTATAGGTAAATTCCTTCTTTAACTCCAGGGTATTGTATAATTTTATTTGTAGATACTCCAAATGATTTGATTTTTTCAATATCTAAATTTTCCGGTATCAGGATTTTTGTTGCAAGCAAGAAACATGGTTTGTTACCTAAGGCATGTTCATTGTCATTTGTGTAAATAGAAGGAATTCCTAATAGTTTTGCAACTAAAGGCGAGTGAAATGAGCTTTGTGAAACGGCTAAGTCTGGGCGATGCTTTTTTAGAAATCTATATAGTTGTAAAACTCTTACAGGATATCCAATAAGTTTACTTTTTAATTTTTTCCCATAATGTTTACCTACAATAGTATGAGTCATTCCTTTCTGATTTAACAATGCTATTGTATTTGCTAAGGGTCTTGATGTAATGATAACTTCATGTCCTTCAGATTCTAAATCTTTAATAAGGTCATAAAACATATTAACATGTGGAGAATTGGAGATATCAAACCATATTTTCATGATACTTTTTTTTGTTTGAAATATTATACATGTGGTTTAAATAAATAGTTAAAGAATAAAACATCCAAGACTGCGTCCATCTTATATAGGATATTTTGTTCTTGTAAAACTTGTTTTTTTGGTAATAGAAATATCCTTTTTTTGATTGCATATTTTTAATAGACCACAGAAATACGGTTTCAATTAAATCTTGATATTGTGCTATTTTTTTTACTTTAGATAAAGTAATTGTTAATTGAGCTACTGCATGCATGTCAATTGGGTAGGTCTTATTGTAATAATATTTTACAATTCCTTTTTTTGTGAAGAAATTATTGATATAGAAATCGAAACCTCTATTTAATTGTTCTTCGTACTGGTTATCTTTTGTATAAGTAATATAATCAGCTAAACATTCTATCATGTATCCTGTATGAAAGTTATCTATCCATTTATGATGTTTTTGTTTACCATAATACCAAGAACCATTTTCGTTTTGATGATTACAGCAGAATTCAATTAATTTTTTTGCTTTTTCTTTTAAATGAATTTCAGAAGTGAGGGAATATATCCTTGCTAATAGTTTTGCGCCTAACATAGAGGCATTAAAAACAATACTTTTATCTATAGGTGAATAAGACAGCGAAAATGATGTAGTAGTTTCTTCCAGTTTATTTAAATTATTTAAAATAAAATCACACGTACTTCTTGAAATTTTTAGTAATCGCTCTTCTTTCGTAATATCATATGCATCTAAAATTGAATTTGCTATAAAAGAAGATGTTACTATTGTAGGAGTTCCTTTTGGTAAAAAAAAAGCCTTCGATTGCCAGTCGAAATTATAACCCCAACAATATCCTGCATATCCATCTGTTTTGAGTAGCATTAATTCTTCTGTTAGGTGATTTATTTTTTCTAAATATTCTATTGAATGATCTTGTTCGTATAATTTACAATAAGATGACAAGAAGATAGCTAACCCTTTGGCGTTGTATTCTTTCTTAATACCCACAACTTTCCTGAAATTAACTGGAGATTTTTTAAAAAATTGAATCCATATTAATTTGATGATTTTATTTTCTTTGATTAATTTATTTCTATAAATCATTTCGCTAGTAAGTCCATCATAAGGGTCGTAACCTTTATATTTTTCTTTTTCGCAATAATTTTTTAATTTATTGAACGCAGAATTTATAGTGTCGTTTAACATTTTACTAATGTTTGATTTATAGATTTATCAAGTTGACTGTATGATTTTTTTATATAATTCTCTGTAATCATTATAAATGTAATTGGTGCTATTTTTATGTTGATAATTTCTTTGATTCACATTTTTTTCATTTTCTATTAGGGTAATTAGTTTTTCCTCAAAGTCATCGGTATCTCTATTTTTAAAGAGGATTGTATTGTCTGGTCTATTTGTAACATCTGATGCTAAAACCTTTTTATTTAAGAATAAAGCTTCTCTAATTGTTAAGGAATCTCCATCTGTATTAGTTGGTCTTACTACTATATTTGATTTTTGAATTAATTTATAAAATGGGAGATCAATATTGATTAAAAGGAAATTTTTATCTATTTCTAAGTCAGTTATTAATTTCTGGTATTGATGAAAAAGCTCAGCTCCATGTTCTAAAGAACATACTACAAAAACAAAACAAATTTTTATATTTTTTCTTAACAGTCTTTCTGTAACAGTAATGCACATATCAAGTCCGTATAAGTCTTCATTATTGAATTTGATTAATTTCGAAGCGTTTGCACAAATTATTATTTCATTGTTTATTTTTGCGATGCTTATTCTGTCATCAATAATTGAAGGGAGTTTAACTAATTCGTCTTTTATAGGTGGGATAAATGCATGCTGTATAATGTATTTATTTTTAGCAATTTTATTTTTGATTTCTATATCCTTATTTACAAAAATTAATTTATTTGAAAGGCTGTAAAAATAGTTGTCTATTCTATTAGAGATTTCATGTTTTCTTCTATGACTGAATCCATGAAACGTAAGTATCGTTTTTTTTAAAAAAAGTTTACTTATAATTAAATGTGACTTCTTCAAAATAATATTCCCGCTATGAATAAAAACAACATCTGACTTTAAAATCTTTTTTATGTATTCTATTATATTGCAGCTCCGTAAATTAAAACTACCTTTCTTTTTTTCTTTTGATTCGTCTATAATATCAATAAAAAAATCATTTTTTAAAAGATGTCCTAGTCTTTCAATATGAATACTTATGCCACCTGCTGGTGGAGATATGGGGCCAATTATTAACAGATTTAATTTCTTGTTTTCCATCTTATTTCTTTATGATCAGTTTGTATTTCTTTTGATTATTGTAATCCAATTCTTCGTATTTGCATTTTCTGACAATAAATTCTTTCTCATTCCCAATTAATCTTTTGATGTTTTCCTTTAATTGCGCTTCATCATTATTATTATATTGTTCTGTAACGACAACTTTAATTTCTATTGATTTGTCAATTTTATTTTGATGAACCTGTGCCATCTCTAAATGGCTAATTCCTTTAAATGCGTGATCAATACAACTAATTATACTTCCATCTTTGAGTTCTATATATTCGCTTGCACGGCCTTCTATGCTTTTTATTTTAGGGCAAACTATATTTTCTATTAATTCATTTGATTCAACTTTAATAATATCATCTACTTCATATCTGATTAGTGGGAAACTTTTATTTATTAAACTGGTAGTGATTATTTTGTTTTTTTTATATTCATTAATTGAATATAATGGGAGTGTGTAATATTCTTTATCTAAGTTTTGTGCTATTGCTATTGTTCTTTCTACATTACCATACCAATCATAAATTGTTGTATTCAAATATGATTCTATTTTAAGTCTTTGGAATTCATAAAGTGTTTCTGAAGAGGTGAATGATACGGGGATTTCGATATGGTAATTAATTTTTTCTAATTCGGTTACAAATTTGAATAAATAACTTGGAAATGCTTCTATTGATACAGGGTTAAATTCTTTTATTAATGAGAATAAAAATCTAATATTACTTTCATTAATATTGGGCCCGGATATAAATAATTTGTTTTGTTTCTTATCGTATTTATAGATTTCATTTTTTCCTAGAAATCCTTTTATTGATAGAATAGATCGACCTTCATTAAATCCATTTGATGTTCTGTAGAATTGTAAATATGCTTCTTCGTTTAATATACTTCTTGGTGTTCTAAATACAGTTAATGGCGATCCAGATGTGCCACTAGTAAATGCTTTTATTTTAAGATATTTATTTCCAACAAATATTTCATTTATGTTGTTCTTAATTATATTCTTATTTATTACAGGGAGTTTATTTATATCGGTAATGTCTTTTATGTCATTTATAAATATTCCATTTTTTCTATAAAAATCTTTATAAAACTTAGAGTTATTAAATGCGTTTTTAAATATTTCAAGAAACTTACTATTGTATTTTTTCAGGATTTTATCATTATCTAATTTGTTGTATGCTGCAATTTTATTGATTTTTTTATTTACAAAAAGGTTGTGCTTTGCGTAATATTTTAAATGTGTATTCAATTTTTTTTGTAATTTTTAACAATTACTAAATTAAATATCTATTTATGTATACTACATGTTTATAGTCATTCTATCATGTGATATTTTTTATTACTGCAATTAAATTAATTCCGTATGGTTATTAAATCTCAATATTGAAAGTTAAATAGCATAATATTAAATCAGTAACGTCTATCTAAGAACTGAGAAAATTTTAGCAGAAAAAAATATAGGATTGTAAAATAGCTCTGGCAACTTTTAATTTCTCCTCCAAACAGTAATTTAAAGCTATTGATACCTATTAAGCTTTTGTTATTTGTGTTTAGAGCATACCCTCCAAAATCGTACTTGATGAAGCCATTGCTTTTGAAATAGAAGATATCATGTGATGTTAATAGTTTATTTGCTATACTAATTGTTTGATTATTTTGGTTATTTTCAAGTCTCTTAGATACTGACTGGAAAAGTCGAGCTATTCCAAGGTCTTTATCTATTATATAACTATGAGCAACAATTATTTCATTATTATAAGTTGCAAAACTCGTTATAAAACTTTCGCCAATCTCTTCAATTGTTTTTCTATTTATTGAATAAATTTCTTTCTTCTTAGAAAAACTTTCGCTCATCTCTATAAATTCTTTCAAGTCATTTTTGAAATCACATTCAATATTCATTTTTTTTCCTTTTCTAATATAATTTCTTGTATTTGTTGTGAATGAATTAAATAAAGTATCTACATTTTTCTTCAGATTTATTTCAATTGTGTGCGTTTCTTTTTTTATTAATAAAGATCTTCTTTTGGAAATACTTTGTTGTACATATTGGTATGATCTTAATTTGAATACGTTATGAAATTCTTTATTATATCTAAACCAAGTCTCACTTACTTTAAAAAAATAAAATTTTTTTTTAAATAAAACCATATGCTTTTATTTTTTATTTATTTATACATTCTGAGTAAAAATTCATTGTTTTAATAGCAACAATATCGCAATGGTATTTTTGGTACGCATTTTCTTTTGTATTTTTTATCATGGATTTTATTTCATTATCATTATCATGTAATTTTTTAAGTATATTATTTAATTCTTCTTTCGATTTGTTATCAAATAAGTAACCAGTTTTATAATTATCTATCATTTCAGGTATTCCTCCAACCCTAGAAGCTACTATTACCTTCCCAGCTGCCATGCATTCAGCTATTGACATAGGTAATGATTCATGATTTGAAGCTACAATTAGTATATCTGATTTTTCTATAACAGTTAGTAATTCTTTTTCTTCAAGCCATCCATGAAATTTTACTAATTGTAATAAATTATTTTCATTAACGTATTCCAGGATTTTATTTTTATAATTCAAATCAATGAAATCGCCAACGATATTAATACTGTAAAAAATATTATTTTCTTTAAGTTCTTTTATTGACTTTAAAATGTGGATTAAATTCTTATTATTATTTATTACGCCTATATAAAGTAATATATTATCTGTTTGATTCTTTATTTTCAGATCAAAGAAATTTGATTTAATTGCATTTGGAATAATTTTATTTTTTTCGATTTTATACTTACTATATTTATTCTTAGAGAAATTTGACAGGTGAATAATTTTTTTCGGCATTAACATTATTTGGATTAATCCATTGAAATACCAAATTAATTTATCCTTTTTTGATGTTTTACTTTTTGCTTCATCAAATGCCATACCATGTATTGTTTGCAGATATTCAATCCCTTTTATACCAAAAAGTTTTGTCAGAAGGAAAGAATTGCCAGTTTCATAATGAATGATATCTGGCTTTATTTCTCTTATATATTTATTTATTATTCTTGTGCAAGAAAATATGAAATTCATTGTATGAATACGAAATGGCCCTTCTGGGAAATAATGTATTTCAATATTAGTATCAAACTCTATAATTTTAATTTCTTTTACTTCTCTACTTGGTACGAGAACCTTAATTTTTATATTTTTAGATTTAAATCCATGGAGTAGATTTATGGTTGCTGATTGAACTCCACCTTTAATATGATTTAATGCTAAGGGTAATTCAGGTGAAATTATTATTACTTTAATAATCCGTTCTGATTTTATTATATTTTCATTTTCTTTCATTTGGCATTTAATATTTAAGCATATACTTCTAATAATGTCAATTCGTTTTTCTTATTTACTTCTTTTTTATTACTACTAATTATATTTTTTTCTAGTTCTAGATATTTATTATTTTCAAGAGCTTCTATTATCTTATCAGCAAATGAAAAACTATCTGGATTAGCAATTAGCCCATTTGTATTGTTTATAATATATTCAGGGAATGATCCAACAGATGTTGCGATAGTTGTTTTGCCTAATGCATTTGATGTCATTAATACGCCACTTTGTGTTGCATCTCTATATGGACAAACAATAAATTTTGATTGTTGTATATAATCAATTAACTCAGATGTTTCCATATAATTAGTATGTATTTCAATGTTATTTTTATATTCTAATATGATTTCATGGTTAATTACATTCTTGTAGTATTCTTTCCCTATAATTAAAAATAACTGGTCAGGGTATTTTTCTATTACTTTTGGAATAGCATCAAGTAAAATATCAATTCCTTTATAGTAGGATAGTCTTCCAAAAAATGTTATATACTTTCTTTTGTAATTTTTATTTTTTATGTGTTTTTTATTTATAGTATAAGGCTGTAATGAAATTATTGAAATAGGTTTTTTATAATTGATGTATTTTGACAAGAATTGTTTTTTTGCATATGCTGAATAAAATAGTATTGAGTTAGAAATTTTTAAAAATATCCAATTTGGAATATTTTCTTTCCAAGAATTTTCACCAGAGTGTGGTATTGGATCATGAATTGTTGAAACCACTTTTTTATGTATTATGTATGGTACTAATCCAATTGCTCTTGTTGAAAATGTATCAAAATGGAAAACATCTATTTTTAACTTTTTAGTATACATCATTAATTTATATCCTAAAATAAATGTATTCAAGGTAAGGCTACGTTTTCTTTTGTAAACTATAAATTGAACACTGGCAACACCATTGAAATATTCTTTAATTAAGTTCCATTTTATTTCTCCTAATACATTCTCTGGTTTTTCAATAAATTTTAAATGATTGATTTTATCAACATCTATAATTGTTGTATGTTTTGATTGATTAGATATTTCTATAAATACATGTAGGATTGTTTTTTCCTTAATGCTTTGAATGGTTTCTAGAATTGCATCTAAAAAATTTGTTGACGTATAAAAAAATACAGATTTCATTTTTTATATCGGCTTTAAAAAAGTTAATTTTTTTAATTTCAGTATTGTTAATAATATTATTATTAACCAAAAAATTATAAATGTTAATTTGTGAAATAAAAATTCTGATGATAGTTGAAAAATTAAAACTCCTACTATAATACTTATGTAAAAAATAAGTGTATCTTTTATTGTACTGATTTTATTTTTTATCAAAACAAAGTCTTGTATTACATGGAAAAATAAAAATGACAAGAATATGGCATAATTCACTACGGTTAATGTATTAAAGTAGAGTAGTCCTATTGCGCAGCATATTACATTTATAGATAGACTTACTAAATTACAAATCATATCTACTTTCTCTAGTCTCATTGCTACTAGTAAATTTGCTTGTAAGAATAAAGTCGGGAAAATAAGTATCACAAGAAACATTTCTTTGCAATATTGTGCGGTATCTAAATATTTATTTCCAAATAAGTAGGGTATTAATTTATCTGCGTATGTATATATTAAAGTATAACTTAAAAGTCCAAATAAACTATATAAGATAAATATATTTCTATACGTTTTTTTTAATTCAATAATACTACTATTAATTTTTTTAACTAATATCGGATATACAGTGTTTGATATTATGATTGGTATTATATAAATTATTGAAAGTAGTTTAAAGGATATTTCATAGTTTACTACATCTTTTAATTTTAAATATTTCGAAACGAAAATATTGCCTATTCTCCAATTGATTATTGAAATGCTTCCGATTATAATAAATGCCCAGTTGTTTTTTACTATATTTTTTATTTCATTATAACTTAAATTAAGCTTTGCTATTTCTTTTAATTGAATTTTATTAGTACTATTTAATTTGATAAATAAAATCAACGTTATTAATCTGATGCTTATAAGTAGAATGCATAAGACTTCAATATTTATTTTTGTAATCAATAGTAATCCTGCCAATGCAAGTTTTAAAATCGATTCTATTGTTGTTAATACAAATGACTTATGCTGTTCTCCATTTGCAATGTTTATATATTTTATTACATAAATTATATTATCAAAAACAATATTAAATCCAAATATCAATGATAGATATCTAATTGTTTCATTATCATATAATGAATAAGCCACTAAATTATTTATTACTAAAAATATTATTCCAATAATGATTTGAATTTTAAGAAATTGGTTTATTAGTTTGTCTTTTTCTATTGAATTTATTAATTCTCTTATAAACCAATTGCCCAAACCGAGTGTTGAGAATCCAAGTATAAAGGAGTAAATAGTATTAGAAATAATATAGTTACCAAAGTCTTCAGTTGAATAATGTCTTGCGACTAGAATAAAAAATATACTTAATAATAAATTTTGTAAAATATTCGTAATTATTCCAAAGACACTATTTTTGAATAGTTCATTTTTAGTATAAAAAGATATGTCTAAATACTTATTTATCATTATTATGAGTTATAGTATATATTTTGTTTTGGAATTTTAGGATAAACTATTAACAATGATAAAATTGCTGTTATCAGAATGCAGAGTTTAATATCTCCAAATGAATATGTTGAATAAAATCCAATCATCCAGCAAATAATAGATGCGATTAATAAAACAGGGGTTAGTTCTTTTTTCTTAAAAAATGAAACAATTCCATTTATAATGGGAGTTAGAATAAATATTAAAAAACATAAAAATCCTATAAATCCGATTTCGGTAAGATATTTTAAATACCCGCTTTCAGGATGGTCGAATGTGACATATTCATTTCCTCTCAACCATACTTGATCTGGGTTATGTATGGATACATATTTTGCATAATTTCCAATCACTATTCCAAATGAAGGTTTTTTTAAAAATATTTTATATGCATCATTCCATATGGAATTTCTGAAATAATATGCATCTTCCAAATCAGTCCCACGATTTAATATGAGCAATTTATTTTGATAATTTAAAATTATAGCAAGAGAAATTATACTTATTATTATTAATGTTATTTTATATTTCCATTTAATAAAGAAAAAGATAAATCCAATTCCAATCAGAAAGCCTATTAATCCAGATCTTCCCCCAGTAGTAAGTATACCTAATGCACAAAACATTATTAATATGTAATTCAACAATCGGATATTTTGATTTCTTGCAATTGGGACGAGGCAAATAAAACTTAATGCGCCTAGATATTGGGCATATACTTGTGGGTCAGAAAAAAAACTAGGGTACCTATATCCTTCTGAAGATATGATATTAGGGTTTAAATTATTAGATAATGAAAAATGTATCCCAAAAATAAATTGAAGAATTAAAAATGCAAATGATATGCCAAGTGTTATTTTAAGTGAATTAATAAATGTATAAAACAACATTTTCTTTTGTAAACACTCTTCAATAAAAATCATTGAAAAAATTAAAATAAAAAAAACATTTGCTAATTCTAAATAGTTTTCTACATCAACTGAAAATTTACTTGTCATTAATCCTATAATAATAGATATTATTAGTACTACACTGTTAACTCGATAGATTAATTGTTTTTTTTCTTTCTTTTGATCTGTTTTATAAAAAAATAGTAGGAATATAATTGAGATAATTACAAATGAATTTATTCCATAAAATACCTTAAGGCTTAATACTGGTAATGTAATCAAGATGAAATTGAGGTATAGAATATTTTTATTCTTTTTAATGAATATCATTAATAAAATAAAAACGCAAGTATTTGCAATAGCTATTATATTTAAATAATTTAAGCCCATATTTTTTTTATCATAGTGACTAAATTGCTTTTTTCAGACCATACACCTGTCATCCTGCATATATTTTCAGCAAATGAGACATTTTCCGGAATATTGAATCTTGGTATTTCGTAAATCTTATTTTTATGACTTTTATTTATGTATGAGTTCTCAGTTGTGAAAGCAATCTCGTATCCTGATTCTTTTAGGAAATTCATTTCTCTTATGCTATAATTTCCATTTGGATAAGCAAATTGAATTACTTTTTTCCTAATACAATTTTCTAGAATTGTTTTGGATTCAAGAATCTCTTCTTTTGATTTTGTATCAGTGCATTTTGTTAGAATAGGGTGAGTAATAGTATGACTTCCGATACTAATACTTTTACATTTACTAATTTTAATTAATTCTTCTTTCGACATTGCATCTCCTTTAAGTTTTATTTTTAATTTTATGTGTTCAAGTATTTTAATTCTATTTTCATCATTAATTAATTTCAAGTCGTTTACTGTATTTTTTATTAGTTTATTTTCATGAGCTTTTTTTATGTAACTCCACCAAAAGGCATCTCCATTTAATATAGGTTGTGTGGTTGTGAAAATAGATACTGGAATATTATATTTTTCTGCAATCGTAACAATGTTACTTACATTATTTTTCCACCCATCATCGATAGTAAATATTACTGCAGAAGAAGGAAATATATTCTCATTAATAAGGATCTCTTTTAATTTTTCTACTGAAATAAACTCATAACCGTTCTTAATAAACCATTTTACACATTTTTCAAATAGTTGTTTACTTGGATTGTGTGAATAAACTGATGTAATTAAATTTTCATTAAATGTGTATGACTTTGCTTTTTTTATTTTCCCTATACGTATTAGATATAATGCATAAAACCATGCTCCTATATTTCTCAGATTTATTTTCATTTTTATATTTCGATTTGAATTAATTCAGTCTTTTTATAAATTATTACTTTAAATTTTAACTGAATTTATTTTACAATTTTCATTTGAGAATAATATATAACCTAATGATGGTAATCTTATTTTAGAAATATTTTTTTGGTTTTGAATTAAATCATTAGGTTTATTTTTTTTTGTATCAAACTCTATATTATAATAGTCATTTAGGAAATGTTGTAAATTATCTATTTCTATGTGTGGAATAACTAGTTCTTTATCTCTCCAGTATATAAAGTTTATCACGCCATTTATGGTCAGTATTTCATTTTTGTTCTCTTCTTCAATGTAAACGAATACAATTGATGGCAATAGAATTTCAAGGTGTTTCGATAAATTGCCTATTTTATTTGGTTTTATTATATAATTTAATGGGCAATAATTTGAAACCCTTTTTTTAGTTAACAATTCAGATACTTTTTTTTCGCAATTTTCTTTTGTATAAATCGCGTGCCATTTTTTGTTCATTTTTTATATTTTAATTTGTATATAGTTTACCGTATTCATAACCATAATTTTCTGCGTATTTATTTTTTATAAATCCTCTGTTTGAAACTGCATTGAAAATTATTGCTGGGTTCTCCATTGGATAAATATCCAAAGTCATGTCTATTCTTTTTATTATATTTTTTGGAGTGTAATTGTGTCTGACTACATAAATTGTTGTATTGCATAATTTGGATAATTCATAAGCATCTGTTATCATTACAGTTGGTGCAGTGTCTATTAAAATCAAATCGAAAAGTTTTTCGTATTTTTTCAATAAGATGGCTATTCTTCCATTTAATAATATTTCAGAGGGGTTTTCAACTTCTTTCCCACTTGGTATTATATATAAATTTTCATAAGTACTCACTTCTCTAATAATGATATTATCATCTAAATTATTATTACATAAATAATCACTAATACCAATTTCATTTGATGTGATTCCAAATATTTTACTCAATCCTGGTTTGTACAGATCTAAATCAATTAGTAACACTTTTTTTCCTGCCATAGCATTACTAATGCCAAGATTTGATGTAACAAAACTTTTGCCTTCCCCAGGGATGCTTGAAGTGACTAATATTTTATTCTTTACCTCATTTATCCCTAAATAATGTAATGATGATCTTATTTTCCTGAATTCTTCTGAGAGTAATGATCTTTTTTTAGGAGTTATTAGGTATGATTCGGTTTTCTTTTTGAATGTAATTTCTCCAATTACAGGGATACTTGTCATTTGATCTAAATCTTTTCTGTATAGAATTTTATTGTTAAAAACTTCTTTTGTATTAATCAATATTATTCCAATAATTAATGATCCCAGAATAGTTAATAAATAAATTATTGGTTTATTTGGACTTATTGGATATTTTGATGAAAGTGGACTATTAATAATTAAACTTTCTGCAATTGTTGAAGCATAAGTTAATTCACTCTCTTCTTTCTTTTGTAGTAAGAATTCGTAGATATTATTCTTTATATTTTGATCTCTAGACATTTGAATAATTCTTTTTTCTTTCAAAGGCATTGCGCTCAGTACATTATTATAGTTTTTATTTGTAGCATTTAAATTCGATTTGCTTAGGTCTAAATTTTGTCTTTGGTTTTTTAGATTATCTGTTATACCAGGTTTTATTTTATTAATTTGGTCTTTTAGAGAAACTAAAATTGGATTATTTTCCGCAACGGTTTTTTTTAATTTTTCATACTCTAATTCTTTATTGTTTAAATCATTGATCATATTTGACAGGCTTGGATCCATTAAGCCATTTGTGTAAGGAATGATTGATTCTAATTTTGATTTTTTATTTTTTATTGTTGAATCGATTTCGTTTAATATTGATAATTGAATATTTATTTTTGCTAATTCTTGATCATTATTGCTTACGTTTTGTAAATAAAGTTGTCCTTCGGAACTAATATCATTTCTCCCAATAGATTTTTTATATGATTCGATGTTTTGTTCTATAGAATCAAGATTACCAGATACCACATTTAATCTTTTTTCTACGAATTGCAGTGTTTTTTTAGCCAAATTATTTTTTTGATCTATTGTTGCATTAATATAGTATTCAATAATATTATTTAGAATGTCTTCAGCTCTTTTCGGGTCTTCATCTTTATAAATCAAATTGATTATACTCGATAATTTATTAGAAGCTTCTACTGTTAATTGACTACTCATTTTTTCTGTAATATCTTTTACTGGAATTAATGAGAATTGTATCTTATCATTCAGATTTGTTTGGCTATTTTTATTTCTACTGATTTTCAAGTTTCCATATTTTGTTATATTCCAATTATTTACAAGCCCTACATATTTTCTATTCATAAAAATGGAATCGCAATTTTTTGGTATGGATAATAAAATATCTTTTGACTCCATAATAGAGTCTGGATTAAAAATCTCTATTTTTATATTCGCTTTTTCATAAGCCGATATGTTTCTGAATCGTCCTTTAATGTAAATTGGTGCGTATAGTGATAGATGCTTTACAACGCTATCTAAAATTTTTCTTGATTGTAATACTTCAATTTCATTTTCGATTATTTTTTTGCTATTAATTATATTTAATGATTCTAGTATTTTAGAATCATCTGTACCTTTTTTTTCATCTTTGATTAATAATGTAGCTGATGCTTCGTATTTTGGATTTGTATACCGGATATAAATAAAAGCACTTGTTATAAATACTAATCCAATTAATATAAATAATGGCCAATAAGAAATGTATTTATTTATAAGTGATAGTATCACATTCTCTTTTTCATTAAATTTTGATTTTATCTTTTTATTTTTACCCGTCATGATTCAATTAATTTATTTTTTGGGCAATTAATACTGCTACTATGGATAATGCACTCAATATTGTGGGTAACAATTGTTGATTTCTATTAGCACTTATTACTTTTTGTTTGTTAGGTTCTACATAAATGATATCATTAGGTTGTAGATAATAATAGTTTGATGATAAAAATTCTTGGCTGTTAATATTGATTCGTTTAATATTTCTTTTACCTTGGATCTCTCTGATTAATAACAAATTGTCTTTTTTGCCAAAAACTGTGATGTCTCCAGCTATACCAAGTGCTTTTAATAAGGATATCTTTTCATTAGGAACATTTATTACTGTCGGTTTTGCCACTTCTCCAATGACGGTTACTTCATAGTTTAAATATCTTATTGTTACAATAGGATCTATGAGTAACTTTTCATCCAGAATCTTTTTTGTTATAGTATCTCGGACTTGTTTTTTGGTAAATCCTGCAACTTGAATAATTCCTACTATTGGGATTTGAATCGTGCCTTCCGAATTGACTAAATACCCACCTGAAACAGATGCACCATTTGATGTCGATGTTGAAGTTGTTGTATAGTTTGGTGTATTGAAAATCGCTGAGGCCTCCGTACTCAAGCTACTTATGTTGACACTAAGGATGTCATTTTTCTGTATTAATGGCTCTTTATCTTCATTTATTGTTTTAAATGAAGTATCTCTAGCATTTGCGAAATAGGTAGTTTGTTTTGTATTGAGACATGAACTAAATGTTAGCCAATTAGAGAGCAATAAAAAAATAATAGTAATGTTTTTAACTTGAAAAGTTTGATTGGTAAAATTTATTGATCCCATAATTATTAGTATTAAAGGGATTTCTATATAGAAGGATAAAAATAAATCAATAGGGTTTTATATTAACTGATTAAGAAAGGCATCAAAAATCGGACAGTAGTAAATTAGGGATTATCAGTAGGATGAGGTTTGTTATTATTTGTATATTGCAAATTTGATACTATTCATTTAATTATAAAATAATTAGTATCATATTATTTCTTTGAAAGAATTCTTTACTGTGAATAATAATAGTATCGCGTAACTTTGTTTTTTATATATATAAAAATATATGAAATGTTCATTTATGATTTGTTCAATATTAACTGACAAAGATCATGGTGTTTGTAATATTTAACCCAATTATAAAAACTATATAAACATATGAAATAGCCATAATGGAATTTTCGCTACCAACCGAGAATGTTAATAAAGGCTATAACATGTGACCAAACTTAAAAACTATATTAACATATGAAAGAAGTCGTAGTCATTGCCGCAGTAAGAACTCCAATTGGAAGTTTTGGCGGGTCCTTAAAATCTTTTTCTGCGACTCAGCTTGGAGGCTTTGCGATTAAAGGTGCTTGTGAAAGAGCCGGAATTGATCCAGCAAAAGTTGATGAAGTCTACATGGGATCTGTCATTCAGGCAAATCTGGGACAAGCTCCAGCTAGACAAGCAGCAAAGTTTGGAGGATTGTCGAATGAAGTGATTTGTACAACAGTTAATAAAGTGTGTGCAAGTGGCATGAAGTCCATTGCCTTAGCAGCTCAGAGTATCATGTTGGGCGATGCTCATGTAGTGATTGCTGGCGGAATGGAAAGCATGAGTAATGTTCCCTTTTATTCAGACAGTATGAGATGGGGTAACAAGTACGGTAACACGATGTTGATTGATGGCCTGGTAAAAGATGGACTAACGGATGTGTATGACGGTAAAGCCATGGGTGTTGCTGCAGAAATGTGTGCTTCAAGTTGTGGGGTAAGCAGAGAAGAACAGGATGCCTTTGCAATAGAGAGTTATAAAAGAAGTCAGGCTTCTGTAAATGAAGGAAAATTTGAAGCTGAAATTATACCGATTGCCATTCCTCAAAAAAAAGGAGAACCATTGCTATTCTCAAAAGATGAAGAACCTTTCAATGTAAAGTTTGATAAAATACCAGAGTTAAAAAGTGCGTTTTTAAAAGAGGGTTCGGTTACGGCAGCGAATGCTTCTACCATGAATGATGGTGCGGCTGCATTGGTATTGATGAGTAAAGAAAAGGCAGATGAATGGGGATTTAAACCCATTGCAAAAATTGTATCTTTTGCTGATGCAGAGCAAGCTCCTGAATGGTTTACTACAACGCCTTCTTTAGCTGTTCCTAAAGCTGTAGAAAAAGCAGGATTAAAAATGGAAGATATTAATTATTGGGAATTGAATGAAGCATTTGCTGTAGTAGGCATTGAAAATACGAGAAGAATGAATTTAGATGCTAATAAGGTAAATGTGAACGGAGGAGCAGTTTCATTGGGGCATCCTTTAGGTTGCAGTGGTGCAAGAGTCGTTGTTACCTTAATTAATGTGCTTAAACAAAATGGCGGGAAATACGGTGCAGCGGGCATTTGTAACGGAGGCGGCGGCGCAAGTGCAATCGTTATCGAAAACTGTTAATTGCTTTTCTTTTTGTTTTATGGGAATGATAGAATAAATTTGCAACTCGTAATCATAAAGAATAAAAAAAACTAACATATTACTATGAGACAAATTACTTTCAGAGAAGCTTTGCGTGAGGCCATGCAAGAAGAAATGAGATTGGATGAAAGGGTTTTTCTAATGGGAGAAGAGGTTGCAGAATATAATGGGGCTTACAAGGTGAGTCAGGGTATGCTGGACGAATTTGGTGAAAAGCGTGTTATTGATACGCCAATTGCAGAATTAGGGTTTACGGCTATTGCTGTTGGTGCTGCTCAAAATGGATTGCGCCCTATTGTTGAATATATGACTTGGAATTTTGCCGTTTTAGCATTAGATCAAATATTGAATACTGCTTCTAAAATGTTGGCTATGAGTGGCGGACAAGTTGGATGTCCAATCGTTTTTAGAGGAGCGAATGGAAGTGCCGGTCAGCTAGGAGCGCAACATTCTACAGCATTTGAAAGTATGTATGCAAATATTCCAGGAGTAAAAGTAATTTCTGTAAGTAATCCATACGATGCAAAAGGTTTATTAAAAGCAGCTATCAGGGATGATGATCCTGTTGTTTTTATGGAAAGCGAATTGATGTATGGCGATAAAGGGGAAGTGCCTGAAGGAGAATATATTATTCCAATTGGGAAAGCAAATGTGGTAAGAGAGGGGAAAGACATAACAATAGTTTCTTTTAATAAGATGATGAAAGTAGCTTTAGGTGCTGCTGAAGAATTGGCTAAAGAAAATATCAGTGCGGAAGTAATTGATTTGCGTACTATTCGTCCATTGGACTGGTTCACCATATTAGAAAGTGTAAAGAAAACAAATCGTTTGATTATTGTTGAAGAACAATGGCCTTTCGCTTCAATATCTTCTGAGATAACTTTTAGAATTCAAAAAGAGGGGTTTGATTATTTGGATGCGCCTATTCGCCGTATTACTTCAGTTGATGCGCCTATGCATTATGCTCCAAATCTTGTTGCAGCTTATTTGCCTGATGTAAGTCGTACCGTGAAATTGGCTAAAGAAGTTATGTACATGTACAAATAAAGTCATTTAAAATTATATTTTATTTTGAATAGCTTCCACTTGTTTGGGAGCTATTTTATTATTATGATGTTTATAATAATAGTGACAATCAAATTTCAAATAATAGGTATTTTCTACTAGTCTAAATGTTAATAAATTCAAAATAACATCTTTACCTTTAGGGGATAGTAACATAATTCAATATGTTGAGATTGGTTTTTTTTCTGCTGATTTGTAGTTTTTTTTCTTCTAAAACTTTCGGGCAAACTCCTGTGCGAATGTCAACTCAAGTGGGGTATACTTACACAGAAAATTTCACAGATATTAATAACTGGACTTTCAAAACCAGTCCTAATGCTGATGGTACATTTACTGCAGGTGTAGGATCTTCTTGCTGGAAAGGGAATGCATCACAGTCAACAGGTGCCATTCCTGATGGGAAAAAAATAACAACTTCAACTACAAGTTTTACTGCATCCACTTCTGGCGGTGTTCAAAAGGGAACAGGAAATCTTGTCATGCTTACAACTGGTGCAACCGATAGTTCCAGTGCATTAGCATTTGATTGGTATGTAGATTTCACTAGTGTAAATGCAGGCACAATTAGTTTTGACTGGAGTTCATTGGCTAATAGTACCGGAGATCGAAAAGCTACATTGAAATTGTTTACAAGTTCTGATGGCACATCCTTTTCTGAATTAGCGGCTGCTCAGGTTTTGAATTTTACCAATAATGTTTCAACAAGCGGAAGTGTTACCAACGTAAATCTTCCTGCATCATTAAATGGATCATCAACAGCAAGAATAAGATTTTATTTATTTAATGCAACAGGTGGAACAACAGGATCAAGGCCAAAGATTAGCATTGATAATTTAAATGTAACAGCAGTTTTAAATACACCATGTACATCGCCTACCTCTCAGCCCACATCAATTATAATATCGCCAATAGGAAGTTCCAATATTAGCGGTTCCTTTACAGCGGCTACAGCTAATAGTTATTTGATTGTATTAAGTGCAAGTAATTCATTAAGTGCTTTACCTGAAAATGGAATTACTTATGCTATTGGAGCTGATTTGGGGGATGCTGTAGTAGCGTCTAATGATGACAGCTTGGTATTTAATGTAAACGCATTGAATCCATCTACATCTTATTATTTGTTTGTTTTTTCACAAAATAATTTATGTACAGGCGGACCGATTTACAATACTACTAATCCATTGGTTGCATCTTTTACTACAACCTCAGGAATATCAGTCTGTGTATCGCCGTCAAATCAGCCAACCTCCTTATTATTTAGTAACATCAGCACCAGAGGTCTTCAGGGAGATTTTATTGCGGCATCAGCTACGGATGAATACTTGGTAGTAAGAAAAACAACAGCTACGTTAACATCGTCTCCTGTGAATGGGGTTTCATACAATGCAAAGGATTCATTGGGTGGAGGTGTTATCGTTTATAGCGGCCCTTCGCTTTCTTTTTTGGAAGACTCCTTAAATACTGGAACGACCTATTATTATTTCGTTTTTTCGATTAATTCACAGAATTGTTCTAATGGCCCAGTATACAATACCATATCGCCTTTAACTGCAACTGCAACTACTTTGTCAATTACCTCATCATGTGTATCGCCGTCAAATCAGCCAACCAATCTTTTACTTAATGGTGATAATAGCACTGCTTCGGGTTCATTTACAGCCAGTAGTGATGCAGATACTTATTTGGTGTTGATGAGTACTTCTTCTACTCTTACTCAGACCCCAGTAAATAATGCTGTTTATACTGTTGGTGGAACCCTGGGAAATGCAACAGTGATTTCAAATTCAAGTTCAACTTCTTTTTTTAAAAATAGTCTGACCGCATCAACCATTTATTATTTCTTCGTTTTTGCAGAACAAAATTCAAGTTGTTCGGGTGGTCCAAAATATAAATCAACGTTCCCCTTAACACAGAGCTTCACAACATTGACTTCTGGTACATACAATTATTATTTTGGCAATATGCATGCTCATTCGAGTTATTCAGATGGTAATAAAGATAGTACAGCTTTTACACCAGCTAACGATTATGCATATGCTAAGAATTCTTTAGGGATGGATTTTTTGGGTATATCAGAGCATAATCATGCAGGTGCAGGGATGAATAAAAGTAACTGGCCTCTTGGTGTAGCACAAGCTAATGCTGCAACAAATGCTAATTTCGTTGCTCTTTACGGACAGGAGTGGGGGGTTATAAGTGGAGGAGGGCACGTGCTTATTTATGGGATAGATTCTTTAATCGGATGGGAAACCAGCAACTATCAAATATATGTTGCAAAAAGTGACTACACCAGCGCAACAGGGTTGTTCAAAAGATTAAATATTAATGGCAATGCTTTTGCATCTTATGCACATCCTGCCAGTTCTGATTATAATAATATCGCCAATGTGTCTTATAGTGGCATAGTTGATAGTGCTGTTGTTGGATGTGCAATTGAAAGTGGTCCTGCATTCTCAACAAGCACTACCTATAATGACTATCCAACCTCTATGTCCTTTCTAGGTTACTATACCAAAATGCTTTCTAAAGGCTATCATATTGGACCTTTCATGGATCATGATACCCACTATACTAATTTCGGGAGAGCAAATGAAAATCGACTTGTAATTTTGGCGCCTTCATTGACAAAAGCGAATCTGATTGCAGCCATGAAGGCCAAAAGATTTTATGCAACAGAAGATATCGATACAAGAGTAACTTTTACTATAAACAATCAGGTTATGGGAAGTGTTTTTGCAGGAAACACAGCACCATCAATAAGTATTTTTGTAAATGATCCTACAGCACCGTCCAACGCAACAAAAAGCATTAAGTTAATGTATGGTATTCCTGGAAGTGGTGTGACTCCATCTATTTTAACTAGTAATGCCAGTTCAACTTCATTAAATTATACACATAGTAGTTTGTCTGTAGGTTCGACAGGTTATTATTATGCAGATATAACGGTTAATGGTAAACGAACAATTACTTCTCCAATTTGGTACACTAAGACAAATGCTATTTCAAGTCCTTCCATTTCTATAGGGAGTGTTACAGCATTTGGAACACAATTGGTTAATACAACATCTGCAGAAAAAAATTATACTGTATCAGGAACTTCATTGCAAAGTAATCTTACTATTACTGCTCCTCAAGGGTTTCAAATCTCTACTACTTCAGGCTCAGGGTTTTCTGGAAGCTTATTATTAATACCAACTTCAGGAACATTAAATACAACAACAATTTATGTTCGCTTCAATCCTACAGTAAATAAAATTTATTCGGGAAATATTACCCATGTTTCAACAAATGCAGTATCGCAAAATATAGCCTTATCCGGAACGGCTTATTTAACTGCGACTTCCTGTAATAGTTATATTTGGAATGGAACTGCTTATACGACATCTGGAGATAAAACTTATACAACTACTCTAAATGGGATTGACTCTACTGCTACATTACGTTTAACTATCAAAGCTAGTTCCACATCCACACAAACGACATCCGCATGTAACAGTTATTTATGGAATGGGAATTCTTACACAACAAGTGGAATTTATTCCTACACGACGAATAATTCATTAGGGTGTGATAGTTTGACAACTTTGAATTTGATTATCAATCGTTCGTCTACATCAACAGATACGACTTCAGCATGTAACAGTTATTTATGGAATGGAAATTCTTACACAACAAGTGGAATTTATTCCTACACGACGAATAATTCATTAGGGTGTGATAGTTTGACAACTTTGAATTTGATTATCAATCGTTCGTCTACATCAACAGATACGACTTCCGCATGTAACAG
>CAIKYB010000033.1 GCA_903831575.1 uncultured Bacteroidota bacterium
GTAATATCTGTTGTTCCTGCTCCGACAATATGAATTAAACCAGCCGAAGAAATGGTTGCAACTGAAGTATTCGAACTTGAATAGGTAATTGATTGACCTGTATTTAGACTTGATGCAATGTTAGAGAAATCAGCATCCCCATAGATCTTCGTTGTAATAGTATTAAAGGTAAACGCACCAGCCACTGATTGGACAGTTAATGTGCCGTTTACAAATGTAATAGTATAATTTGCTGATGTAGCTCCTGATACTGTAATAGGATATGTTCCTGTTGGAGAAGATATGATTGCAGTAGTATTTAATACAGCAGGAGTCAATAACACCGAACTATCCTCTCCATTTACAAAACCACTATACGTAGCAGCTAGTGTTGGATTTGAAACCCCTTCATTTCTAGAGAGATCATTTGCAGTAATAGTTAGACCCTTTTTATTAACAACAAATGTTCTTGTAACACTTGCCGCAGGATAAGTACCATCACTTGCCTGAGATGCTGTAATATCTGTTGTTCCTGCTCCAGTGATATGAATCAGCCCTGCCGAAGAAATCGTAGCAACAGCAGTATTAGAGCTTGAATATGTGATTGTTTGTGTAGTATTTTGACTAGATGCAGGATTAGAGAAATCACCATCCCCATAAGTCTTTGTTGAAATAGTATTAAAAGTAAATGCTCCTGGAGCCGCCTGAATAGATAATGTACCTGACACAAAAGTTATGGTATAATTTGCAGCAGTGGCTCCTGAAACTGTAATCGGATAATCTCCTGAAGGAGAAGAAACAATTGCAGAAGTTGACAATATAGTTGGGGTCAATAAAACAGTACTATCCTCTCCATTTACAAATCCACTATACGTAGCAGTTAGTGTTGGATTTGAAACCCCTTCATTTCGGGTAATATCATTTGCTGTTATAGTTAAATCAGCTTTATTGACAACCAATGTCCTTGTTACACTTGCAGCAGGATAAATACCATCACTTGCCTGAGATGCCGTAATATCTGTTGATCCCGCTCCTGCAATATGAATTAATCCAGCTGAAGAAATTGTAGCCACTGAAGTATTCGAACTTGAATATACAATTAATTGTCCTGTATTTAGACTTGATGCAATATTAGAAAAATCTGCATCGCCATATGTTTTAGTTGCAATAGTATTAAAGGTAAACGCGCCTACTACAGACTGAACCGTTAATGTACCATTGATAAAGTTAATTACATAATTAGCTGCTGTAGCTCCAGATAATGTAACCGGATAGGTTCCCACTGGAGACGAAATAATTGCAGACGTATTTAATACAGCAGGAGTTAATAAAACAGCACTATCCTCACTATTCACAAATCCACTATACGTTGCAGTTAGTGTTGGATTTGCAACGCCTTCATTCCTGGTAATATCATTTGCTGTAATAGTAAGATTAGCTTGGTTAACTATAAATGCTCTTGTAATACTTGTATCAGTATACACGCCATCACTTAATTGAGCAGCAGTAATATTTGTTGAACCGGCTCCTACTATATGAATCAAACCGGCAGATGAAATTGTAGCTACTGCAGTATTTGAACTTGTATATATAATTGGCTGAGTTGTATTTGGACTTGATGCTGTGTCAGAGAAATCAGCATCGCCATAAGTTTTAGTGGGAATAGTATCAAAAATGAAATTATTTACTATCGGCTGAGACAAAGATCCAATACTATATATGCCAGAAGTAGCATTTAATAGCGATGCAGTATTAAAAGTATTATCTCCTACTGATAAAGGTTGCCCCCAAGAAATCCCATCGTTTTTGATCACTCCAATATCACTACCTGACAAAGTTGTAAATGAACTTCCTTCTAAAGACTGAGGCCATTCTAATTTTATACTATCTGCGATAGCCAGGGAAGAAGTTGGAGTAATATTCCAAATCGCATTTACTGCTTTCTGTAATTCAGTAGAATTTAATGGAGTACCTGTTAATGAACCATCTTGAGTAATGCCTTCAAAAACTGATACATATAAGTTTGTAGGATTAGTATAACTTAATGTAAGTGGCAAATAATTAGCAACACTTCCAATAGGCAAAAGCATCTTGGAAGAGATGCTATCCATTCTTAAGATACCAATACTACCAGCATTCATTTCGTTGACTATATGCTTAACATTACTGAAAGGTTCTCCACCAATGTTGTATGGAGTCCTTAATCTGATGGTATCTAAAGATCTAATCGTAAAATTACCTGAATTTAAAGTAAGTACCCCTCCAATAGATTGAGATTTGTTTGATTTAATAGCAGCATTACATACTACATTACCTGTTATATTATTGGTACTTAAAGAAAAAGGACTACTTGTGGTTCCATTAAATTCATAGTTGGTACCCGTGCCTAAAGAAAGTCCTCCAGTCAGTAATAATGACCCATCAATTCCATTTACATTCGAAGTTTTTAAAGTTGCAACATTATTACTAATAGTTACTGAAGAGACAGCACTAATGTTATTATTAGACAAGGTGATCGTACTTGTTCCACTACTTGTTCCAATAATATATGTATTTGCAGGTATTCCTGTACCTGTAACCAATAATCCAATAGATACATTGGCCGTATTAACTGTTGAACTATAAGCAAGAGGGTCAAGTGATAGTGTATTTAATCCAGATGTTCCAGTTACTACAGCCGTAGTAGCAGTTGCCGCCTCACGAGTTTGAAGTTTTGCTGTACCAGAAATAACATGACTATTCAAATCTAATGTTCCAACTATAGAAGCAGTATTAACAGTAGTTCCAGAAGAGTTTAATCCATATAATTTCAAATCTGTATTCAAGATAACATTAGCATTTGCTCCTACTGTAATAATGCCCAATGTATCATATAAACCAATACCCTCTATTGTTTGAGGCGTACTTCCTTTGAGCATTAAATTTGAAGTGCCAGAAAAATTCGGAGTTAAGGTGTTTACTTTAAATACCCCATCATTAATAATATTACCTGAGACAGGAAATGCTCCGGTAGTTTTTAACTTCATCGTAGCACCCGCTTGGATTTTTAGATTATCAATATTAATAAAGTTATCTACATCAATTGTTCGTCCAGCAGAAACAACAACATTAGAAAATCTTCTTCCTGAGAAATAATTAGATGATGAACAATAGTTATTAGGAATAGACGCATCAATGATCAATTCACTACCCGTATTAAAATATATAGGGACCGCTCCTGAAGTATTTGAGAAAATAGAATTACCTCCTTTATAATAAAGCTTTGAACCAGCATTAAAAACAACTGAATTAGCCACGGAGCCAGAAGATATAGAACCAAAGGGATAAGACCCAGCTTCATAAGTATTAACATTACAAATAGACCCGCTTTCAAAAAACAATGCTCCCCCTGTAATTATTCTAGATCCCCAATTAACTAATGAGAAAGTCCCACTAACTCTTCCTGTAGCAGAAGCGCCTAATTGTATCTTAACAGAAGAAGAATCAGGAGACGGGGCTGTTCCCGTTAATGTTAAACTTGATGTTGCATCTACTACAAAATCATCCCCAGTGTCTCCATTTAAAGTAATGGTTGCTGTTCCAGAAGTAACTCTCTGTAAAACTAAACTTCCATTGTTCACCACTTTCAACTGACTCGATATTAAAATCGTACTACTTCCTGAAACCTTTATCGTAACGGTCCCTGTTGTTGGAGTGAGTCCGCCAATATTAGTACCATCTACAATTAAAATATCAGTATTAGCTCCGGTAGGTGTTGTTCTTGTGGTCCCAGTACCATTAATATTTGTATTCCAATTTGAACCAGTGGCAAAATTGCTACCTGATGTGCCGGTTGTGCCCCCAACCCAGTAATAAGTTGTTTGAGCATACATAAACACACTTGAAATCAAAAGCGTAAAAAATAAAATTAATCTTTTCATTTATTTTGTTATTTGGTCTTTAATATCCAATTGGTTTTAAATCAAAAAAATCGATAATTAATGCTAATTAAATGCCCCTAATTACTTTAAATAAAATCTTCGCGCATTGGATTAAATACATCTATCAATACGCCTTTTTCAAGACAAACAACACCATGTACTAAATTAGAATGCACATAAAACACATCGCCTGCATTTAAAACTTTCTTAACTCCAGCAATTTCTACTTCGAATGAACCACTTTCTATATTAGTCATTTGAATGTGGGGATGTTGATGCAAAGACCCAATTGCCCCTTTTTCAAAATCCACTCTAACCATCATTAAATTCTTATCATAAGACAAAATTTTTCGGCGAACGCCATCAGCCATTTGCTGCCACTCAATTTCTGAACTCTCAACAAATGATTGGTTTGTAATTTCCATTGTTTCTAATGTTGACATAACTGTTTTTTTTAATTGTAATAATTATTTTAATTGTTGTTGATTATACTCTACATAATAAGGGCCATTCCATTTTGCATGAAATTGCCCATTTGAAAATTCATGCATGGTACTGGAATCGAAATTTTTATTGCACTGAATAATATACAATTTCTTATCATCAAGATTAATTTCTACTGCAGTGTAATCTTCGTCATCCTGAAGTTTAACCATTGACATTAGTGACGCTACTGAATTATTGGCAATTTCGGTAACTGGACTAAAATTACCATGCACTTCAATTGCATTAATAAAGGTTTTATTTTTACCAAAAGACCTCAATATGTAAGATGGATCACGTCTTAGATTAAAATTAGGATCATTCGCACCAATCCTTGTAAAAAAAACATCCACAGCATCATCAGTCAATGAAGATATAGTATAGAAGGTCTTGTTGTTTAAGAAGGTGAATTGGGTAAATGGATCTACATGATTTGCAAAAGCTTCTTTCCATAAATGCTGGTATCCATTTTTAGCACCCAATGTAGTTAATGAAGTATTACAACTGGTATATTTGAAATTGGTTTTCATCAACGTACCAAGATAATTAAAAGGCAAATCGTATTGATGAATTGAATCAGCATAGGTTTTAAAAATATCTACTAAAAGAGTTTTATCCGTACCTGGCAATTTCATCAAATACTCAGTTCTGAATAATTTCACATTGCTATACGCTTTATCATCAAAAGCAGATGCCACTTGCAAGGATCCATTACCAATATGCCCAAATAATTTATTAGGATGATTTAACTCCGCAATATTTTCTTTGCCATTGTAATGACTTGTTTCATCTACTGTAATGGTATTGTGCGCAATGGTTTGTTGTGCATACGAATTTGTTTCTGGCAAATATCTTCCACCCCATTTGTGCTCAATATTAATATATCTGACTGCCCCGTAATCTTGTAGAATTTCATTTCCCTTATCATAAAATTGAATATTCAACTTATCATAATGACCATGAGACAACCCATGCGAAGTATATTTGAAAATCAGGGAAGCTAACTCATTGTATTTGCCATTTCTCAAAACAGAAACACCACCAAAATCACCTTTCTCACCATCTGTATATTCTGCAGAATGGTACTGATAAGTCAACACGTTTTTTAAAGCAATTATTTTTTTGCTTATATCTGCGCCACCCTTATTTAAAATAACTCTATTTTGAGCTTTCGCAATAGCGAGATAAGAAGAATCAAAACCATAAGCTTGCCAGGCTATATCAATAGCTACAACAACTTCATTTGAAATATAGGTTTTGTCTTTTAACGCATCATTATAACTATAAAATTCTCCAGTTAGATTCGTTTGATTTAAAGCAACATCTAATGCTTTTTTCAAAATTTTATCTCTATATTGAAAAATACCAAGCGAAGGTTTTACCTGTTGAATCGCATTAGCAAAAAGATAAAAAGGTAGCAATGCATATCTAGTATAATAAGGCCCTTCGTGATAAAATCCATCGGGAGAAAACAATCCATTTAATTGTGCTATAAATCCAGCTTTACCATTCTTCTCTGTTCCATATAAAGCCATCTTAAGATAATCTTCATTATCTGTAGCAATACCTACGATGCCCACTCCGGCACAAGCCCACACTGCATGGTTATGAATGAGGTTGAACCAATTCTTCTGGTCTTTTGTGAAATATTCTACCAAAGGCTTGAAAGCACCATCTGCAATTTGTTTTCTTTCTGATACTGATAAATAATCATGAATGCAATCAAAAGCCATTCCGGCATAGACCAACCAATTCGCATCATTCAAAGCTTGCCAAAACAATCTTCCCGGAGATGAACTTGTAGCTTGGGGATGATTTTTTAAAGTTGGGTTTAATGCTGCATATTTTAGAAAAATTGATTTTACCAAATCAGCATATTTTTTTTCGGAAGTAATTTGATACAATAATCCTGCATTATACATCAACAGGTAATTAGATTTGTGCTGATCATGCGTGTATCCTCCGGCAGCATCTTTTGGAAAAGGAACATCAATATTTTTTGACAAAAAAGGGTCTACTTCATCTTTAATACGCTTAAAAGAAACATTCAACAAAGAATTGCTGTGTAAATCATTAAATACAGCCTTCAATTCGGGCTTAGTAGCAAAAGCAATAGGATGCTGTTGGGCAAACAATGTTTGGCTAATAAAAACTAGTATTGTTACTATTTTCTTCATCAATAAAAGATAAAATTTTCGGGAATTATTGGCCTAAGCAGCAAGCAAGAACAACCCGGTGTAAATATCTATTATTCTGGTGTTATTGTAGTATAATAGATGATGTAATATTATCCGCAAATAGTCAGTTGATCTTCAAAAATTGATTCTATTTTATCTAAAATTTAATACTGTTTAGTAGAAACCATCAAATATATTGACATATTATATGCACAAACTACAAAATCAAGAGGTGATAACGATGCCGGTAAGGGTGCCGGTATTTTATAGACAATTGTCATAAACATGTACTAATTTTACCAATGATGGAAAAACAAACCACCATTAAAGACATTGCACTTGCATTAAGAATTTCTATATCAACAGTGAGTAGAGCACTTAGAGATGCACCAGATGTAGGAGAAGAAACCAGAAAAGCCGTAAAAGCGCTTGCTGAAGAATTAGATTATCAGCCCAATAAACTAGCCCTTAGTCTCTTAAAAAAACAAACAAATACAATCGGACTTATTATCCCAAATTTAGATTGGGTTTTAGCAACGATGGTTAAAGGCATTGATGAAGTAGCTTTAGAAGCTGGCTATACAGTAATGGTTTGTCAAAGCAACGAAAGTTTTGGCAGAGAAATGGTAAATACAAAACGGCTTCTTGAAAGTCTAGTAGATGGATTTATCATTTCTGTTTCAAGTGAAACAACAATTTTTGAGCACATTAAAAAAATCCAATCAAAAAAAATACCTCTTGTATTATTTGATAGAGTAATCGATAGCATTAGCGTGCCAAAAGTCAGACTAGATAATCTTGAAGGTGGAAAAATTGCTACACAACATCTAATTGATCAAGGATATAAAAAAATTGCGCTTTTAGCTGGACCAGAGAATCTTAATATCAGCAACGAGCGAAAAGAAGGTTATTTCCAAGTATTAAAACTAAATAAACAGAAAGCAGATAAGAATTTGGTTATCCATTGCGATTTCAATCAGGACTATGCTTACATGGCAACTAAAGAATTGCTGTCTATGAAAAACAGGCCCGATGCTATATTCGCAATTAGTGACCGTCTGGCTATTGGCGCTATGCTTGCTATTAAAGAAATGGGATTGAAAATTCCGAAGGACATTGGATTAGTTGGATTCAATAATGAGCCGATAGCAAAACTCGTAACTCCAAACATTACAAGCGTTGAAATGTTTGCATTTGAAATGGGCAAAGCCACGGCTAAATTATTCATTGAAATGCTTCATGGAGATACCGACATGTCAGAAAAAGAAATCATCGTTAAGCCCAAATTATTTATTAGAGAATCCTCGAAAAGAGGCGTAAATGATAAACCCTAATATTCAATTCTTAATTTTTAAATAAAAAAAACAATAAAAAAATGAAAATTATTCACGCTGTTCATCCAGAAGATTTTGTCAAGTACAACACACAACAAATAAGAGAAAAATTTCTGCTTGACAAACTAGTAGAAATGGGTAAAATCAATTGCGTATACACGCACTACGACCGAATGATTGTAGGCGCTGCAACTCCATCGTCTTCTTTAAAATTGGAAACTTACGATCAATTAAAAAGTGAAAACTTTTTAGACAGAAGAGAAATGGGCATAATTAATATAGGCGTTGCCGGTAGTATTAGTGTAGATGGCGAAAACTACTCTATCGACAAATTAGATTGCTTATACATTGGGAAAGGCAAAAAAAATATTTCTTTTGAAGGCAATGGCGCAAAATTTATTTTCTTCTCTTGTCCAGCTCATGCAGAACACCCTGTCCAATTAATGAAAGCAGTAGATGCGACACCTGCAGAAATGGGAAGTGCAGAAACTGCAAATCACAGAACGATCAATAAATATGTACACACAGAAGGATTAAAAAGTTGTCAATTGATGCTTGGAGTTACCAACTTTAAACCAGGCAGTATCTGGAACACCATGCCATCACATTTACATGATCGCAGAATGGAAGCCTATTTCTATTTCGACCTCCCAGAAACTCAAAGAGTAATACACTTCATGGGCGAACCTCATGAAACAAGACATATGTTTCTTAATAATGAAGAAGGCATTGTGTCTCCATCATGGAGTATACATAGTGGCGTTGCTACTGCAGCTTATTCCTTTATTTGGGCAATGGCCGGAGAGAATATTTCTTTTACAGATATGGATCCTGTTAATATTAAATCACTTCAATAATAAATTACCATGCTAAATTTCAGAGTAGATAATAAAATAGCTCTAGTTACAGGCTGTAACAGAGGGATAGGAATGGCGATTGCCATAGAATTAGCCAACAACGGCGCTGATATTATTGGGGTCAGCAATCAAATGCCCGCTTCTGGTAGCGAAGTAGAATTGGCAGTAAATCAAGCAGGAAGAAAATTCTACGCTTATGAAGCTGATTTTACAAACAGGGAATCTTTGTATGCTTTTTTAGACAAAGTAAAAGCAGATCATCCTCGTATTGATATCCTCATTAATAATGCAGGGCACATTATGCGCGCTCCTGCGGCGGAACATTCTGATGAATACTGGGATATGATAATCGATATCAATCTTAATGCTCAATTCATCATCACCCGCGAAATCGGAAAGAAAATGCTGGAGAACAATTATGGCAAAATCGTTTTCACTTGCTCCTTATTAAGTTTTCAAGGAGGCGTTTTTGTACCTGGATATGCTGCAAGTAAAGGAGCTATATCTTCGCTTCTAAAATCATTTGCAAATGAGTGGGCCTCAAAAGGAATTACTGTAAATGGTATCGCACCTGGATATATTGCAACTGACAACACCACTGCATTAAGAGCTGATCCTGAAAGAAGCGCAGCTATTCTATCTCGGATACCTGCAAACCGCTGGGGAACCCCTGAGGATTTAGCCGGAGGATTTGTATTCTTATCCTCTCCTGCTTCTGATTATATTAATGGCACCATTCTTACTATTGATGGTGGATGGATGGGAAGATAGAAAAATTAGAATTATTTATAGCAAGGATAAAAGCGGATGCAAATCTTCTTTTATCCTTTTTTATTTGCTAATTATCTTGGCTTTTGTTTTCATTGAAGTTCAGTTAATTTTTTATAGTTAATTCCAAAGAAATTGAAATGTTGTTACACCCCATAAGTTTATTTTTTTTGGCGGGTGTAACATAACTGAAACAAAGAAGTAAAAATATAAACCCCAAAATGCAGAATCCCTTCATTCTAAAGCATAAAAAAAGGCTTTACATTCCTGTAAAACCTTCCTTGTGAACTGGCTGGGACTCGAACCCAGGACCCATACATTAAAAGTGTATTGCTCTACCAACTGAGCTACCAATTCTTCTTACCCTGTTTAAAGGTTTGCAAAAATAGGACAATTCACTATTTGAATCAAATTTTTTATAGAGATTTTGATATTTATTATTCACATTATTGAATAACTCTTTACAAATGCCACCAATACTCACTTACTTTTGCTTAATTATATAAAATGAATAACTTTTTCAATAACAAAATCATTGCAATTACAGGCGGAAGTGAAGGTATTGGCAAATCTCTGATTGAAATGCTACTTCCACTTGGGGCTAAAATCTCTACATGTGCAAGAAATAAAAACAAACTTGAGGAGCTCCAATTAAAACATACTAATGAATTTTTACATTGTGTAGTTGCCGATGTAAGTGAATATAATGATTGCAAATTATTTATTGAGTCTACTATTCTCCAATACGGAGGAATTGATATTTTAATAAACAACGCAGGCATATCAATGAAATCTTTATTTGTTGATGTAGATGTAACAGTCATTAAAAAACTCATGGATGTCAATTTTTTAGGCGCAGTTTATTGTACAAAACTTGCCATAAATTCTATAATAGAAAGAAAAGGAACAATTGTAGGCATCTCTTCTATTGCAGGATATAGAGGCCTGCCAGGAAGAAGTGGCTACTCTGCAAGTAAATTTGCGCTCAATGGATGGATGGAATCTTTAAGAACTGAACTATTGCACGCCGATGTAAATGTAATGTGGGTGTGCCCTGGATATACTAAAAGCAATATCAGAAACGCTGCACTTAATGATAAAGCTATTGCTCAAGGAGAAAGTCCATTAGACGAAAACTCATTAATGAGCGCTGAAAATTGTGCAAGACATATTCTACATGCAATCAAAAAAAAGAAAAGAACTTTAATTCTTACTTTTAAAGGCAAACAAACTGTTTGGATGAATAAATTATTTGCTTCACTTACTGATAAATTAACCTACCGGTTTTTCTTTAAAAATGGAAAACTCATCAAATAATTTCAACAGCTTTAGTTTAGACTTGATAAAAAAAATAACTTTAACTTTAGGCCTAAAATATTAATTACTCAAAATGCCCTTACTGACCCTTACTACTGATATCAGCGAAAAGGATTTTCTTGTGGGCGCTATCAAAGGGCAGTTGTTACGTTACCAGCCAGATTTAAATATTATTGACATCACTCATTCCCTAACTGCTTTTAATTATGCTCAGGCCGCTTATGTATGCAGAAGCGCCATTAAAAACTTCCCTACCGGCACCTATCACTTAATGTTAGTGAATATTTTTGATGAAGACCCAGAATACATGCTCCTTGCAGAACATAATGGACATTTCATTGGTTGTGCAGACAATGGATTACTAACAATGATATTAGAAGAATCTCCTCAAAAAGTAGTAGGACTTGAATTAGATAAATCAATTCAAAAAAGTTCTCTTTTTTTTACAAATGTTTTTGCCAAAGCTTTACAGGAACTTCAAAATGGAAAAACAATTGAAGAAGTTGGTAACATGAATATTCAAATCAGAGAAAAACATCCGCTCAAACCAATGATTGGCGACAACTGGATGGAAGGACAAATAATTTATATCGACAACTTTGAAAATGTAATTGTGAATATTAATAAAGTTGAATTTGAAGAGCACAGAAGAGGAAGATCATTTTCCATTATTTTCAAAAGAGATGAAGTCATCGATAAATTAAGTAATAATTATTCAGATGTTCCTAAAAGCGATAAGCTGGCCTTCTTTAATTCGGCTGGATACCTTGAAATAGCCATCAACAATGGTAATGCAGCAGGACTCTTTGGATTACAAGGATTTTCTGAAAGTCAAACAATAAATAATAAGGTATTTTATCAAACAGTCAGAGTACATTTTCAATAATACCAAATCATATAAATAGAAAAGCCACACAATTAATGTATGGCTTTTCTATTTTCTTATTCAATTCCTATGCTCTTTGCTTAACTGATTTTGCTGATTTAACAGTTTTTTTTACTGTCTTAACCACCTTTACAGGACTTGTAGCTTTTGTAACTTTCTTAGACGTAAGTACTTTTGCAACTTTTGCTGGTTTGGTTACTTTTGCAACTTTTATAGGGGTAAGTACTTTTGCAACTTTTGCTGGTTTGGTTACTTTTGCAACTTTTACTGGGGTAAGTATTTTTGCAACCTTTACTGGTTTGGTTACTTTTGCAACTTTTAATGGAGTTGCTACTTTTACAGATTTTGCTGTATTTGGCTTACCCACTTCTTTCACTTCTCTTATTCGCGGCTTTACTGATATAGCAGGAATTCCTTTTTTTAATCTTTTAAATGCATCTTCAATTGCTTTACTCAGCTCTTCGTAAGTAGCTTTACCTGTAACCAAAGTTCCATTTACAAAAAAAGTAGGCACATCTTTTACACCCCTATCAAGACCTTCTCTCAAATCCCCTTGAACCTGCCAGCCGTAAGTCGCATTAACCAATTCATCAAGGAATTTTTTATTATTTACACCTGCCTCTTTGGAATGCAATTTTAAACTTGTAGTGCCAAGATTTCTTCTGTTTGCAAATAAAATATTATGCATTTCCCAAAACTTTCCTTCCTGAGCTGTAGCCACAGCAGCTTCTCCTGCTTTTAAACTTCTCTGGTGTATTTTTGTTAATGGGAAATGACGGAAATTAAATCTAATTCTACCATCATAATCTTCTAATAATTTTTTTACAATCTCATTAGCATTAGCACAAACTTCACTTTCATACTCTCCAAATTCTTCCAAAGTTACCTCTGCCTTAGGATTACCTACAAATACATCTCTAGGTTCAATAATTTCAACAATTTCTTTTTTAAATGCCATTTTCTATTTATTTTTTTATCTATTTTACAATCAAACAATGAAATAATAATATTGTTCGTACTGTACGTTTCTACTTCGAATTCGGCTGAAGTTATGTAATTTTGTTTTCTTTTAAAAACTGGAATGTAAATTTATGGAATAATTCTTTATAACTATTTGATTATAAGCACATTAAAGCTCATTAAAATTTTGTTATTATGCATTAATTGTCGCTTTATTTTCAATTCCATTTCTAAAAACTACCAGCCCATCAAATACATCTACTGTAACTGGAAGACTTTTGTTGATATCATCCATTAGAATTTTTTTACTTAATGGGTTGACTATTTGCTTCTGAATAAGTCGTTTTAAAGGCCTTGCTCCAAACTGAGGATCAAACCCATTTTCTGCCAGATATTCTAAAGCGTAATCATTAAACTCTAGATTAATCCCATTTTTAGCCACTATTTTCTTCAAGTCATTCAATTGAATGGTGATAATATTTTTAATATCATTTTTCATTAATGGCTGAAACATGATGACTTCATCAATTCTATTTAAAAATTCTGGTCTAATGGTTTGTTTAAGCAGACTTAAAACTTCTGATTTTGTTTTTTCTACAATGTCAAACTTATTCTTCTCTGTAACTTTTTCGAAGTTTTCTTGAATAATTTGACTGCCTAAATTACTAGTCATGATAATAATCGTGTTCTTGAAATTTACAAGCCGCCCTTTATTATCTGTAAGTCTTCCATCATCCAACACCTGCAATAAAACATTATAAACATCCGGATGCGCCTTTTCGATTTCATCAAGTAATACTACTGAATAAGGCTTTCTCCTAACCGCTTCTGTCAATTGGCCACCCTCATCATACCCTACATATCCAGGAGGTGCCCCAACCAATCTGCTTACAGTATGTTTTTCCTGGTATTCACTCATGTCGATTCTGGTTATCATACTTTCATCATCAAACAAATAATCTGCCAATGCCTTTGCTAACTCGGTTTTACCCACTCCTGTTGTTCCTAAAAATATGAATGACCCTATTGGACGTTTCACATCTTGCAATCCTGCTCTACTTCGTCTAATCGCATCCGATACTGCCTCAATGGCTTCCTCTTGCCCTACTATTCTTTTATGCAATTCGTCCTCAAGATGCAACAGTTTTTCACGATCACTCTGCAACATTTTAACTACAGGAATACCTGTAGCTTTTGCAATGCTTTCGGCGATATCATCTGCATCAACTTCTTCTTTCAATAATCTCTTTTCAGATAATTCATCAAGGTGTCCAGACCATTCAATAATCAAAGTTTCCTGTAATTTTATTTTTCCATAACGTATCTCTGCAACTTTTCCGTAATCTCCATTTCGTTCAGCTTGTTCCGCCTCCTGTTTTAATTTTTCAATCTCAGCTTTGCCATTTTGAATCTTTTCTACTATTTCTTTTTCTGATTTCCACTTCGACATGTAAGTATCTCTTTCTACAGAAAGATTCGCAATTTCTGTATTAAGTTCTTTTAACTTAAATTCATCTTGCTCTCTTTTTATTGCTTCACGCTCAATTTCTAATTGTCGGATATGCCGCTCCAATTTATCCAGCTCTTCTGGCATAGAATTCATCTCTAATCTAAGCTTAGCGGCACTTTCATCAATCAAATCAATCGCTTTGTCAGGCAAAAAGCGATCTGTAATATACCGGTGCGACAATTCTACAGCTGCAATAATAGCTTCATCCTTAATACGAACATGATGATAGGTTTCATACCTGTCTTTTATGCCACGAAGAATTGAAATGGCATCTTCAATAGAAGGCTCATCAATCATTACTTTTTGAAACCTACGCTCCAACGCTTTGTCTTTTTCGAAATATTTCTGATACTCATTTAATGTGGTGGCGCCTATTGCTCTCAACTCTCCTCTTGCTAATGCTGGCTTTAAAATATTCGCAGCATCCATCGCGCCATCTCCACCACCAGCCCCAACTAATGTGTGTATCTCATCTATAAATAAAATAATCTCGCCGTCACTATCCGTAACTTCCTTCACAACAGCTTTTAATCTTTCCTCAAACTCCCCTTTATATTTTGCACCAGCAATCAACTGCCCCATATCAAGCGCATAAATAATTTTTGATTTTAGATTTTCGGGAACGTCTCCATTAACAATCCGCATGGCTAAACCTTCTGCAATGGCAGTTTTACCAACACCTGGCTCTCCCACCAATATTGGATTATTTTTAGTTCTCCTACTTAAAATATGTAACGTCCTTCTGATTTCTTCATCCCTTCCAATTACAGGATCCAACTTCCCCACTCTTGCAGCCTCAATTAAATTCTTTGCATACTTGTTCAACGCGTTAAAAGAACTTTCTTGTGTTTGCGAATTTATGGTTGCTCCTTTTCTTAACTCTTTAATCGCACTAATCAATCCTTTCTCAGTGAGACCCGTATCTTTCAACAAATTTCCAATAGTATCCTTCCCTTGCAAAAGAGCTAATAATAAATGTTCCGGTGCTATAAACTCATCACCAAATTGTTTTAAAAATGTACCTGCCCTTAACATAGCAGCATTAGCGTCTCTACCAATTGACTGCGCTGGCTCTGCTGATGATTGTGGCAACTTATTCAACAAATCAAGCAACTTGGATTCCAATAAATTAATTGTAACATTATTTTTCTTTAATAAATAAGATATGGAAGAGTCTTCTATAGATAATAAAGATTTCAAGATGTGTTCGCATTCAATGTTTGGGTTACCTTGGTTAAAAGCCAATTGTTGAGATTGTTGAATAACTTCGGTCGCTTTAATGGTATAATTACTTAGATTCATGATTATTATATTTGATACAGTAAATGTCAAATCTCAATCCAAGTTAAATAACATGCTATTCTGTCGTATAAATACTATCAATACTGACTTTGTTGCATAATTCAAATCATATTCATGCTATTTTATCATCACAAAGAAAATGTTCTATAATTTAAAGGAACATTTCAATAACAATTAATCCATAGTTTTGTCTTTAATTAATTCCTGACAAACTCAATTGCATAATTATCCAAGTTCAATCATTAATAAAAAATGAAAAACACACTACTGGCATTACTAATTTTATTAACTGCCCTTAATTCCTTCTCACAAACAAAAAGCAAGTTTTTCAAAGGCATGTATATCCAATGGGGATACAATACAGAATGGTATACCAGAAGTAATATTCATTTTAAGTTAGGAAACGGAAATGACTTTATTGTTCATAATGCGAAAGCTTCCGACAAGCCAGACTTAGATGCAATTTTAAAAAAGCCTACAGAGATCTCTATCCCTCAGTATAATTATAGAATTGGATTTTATCTCAACGAAAAAAAAACGAGGTCCATCGAACTCAATTTTGATCATGCCAAGTATGTTGTGAATGATTTTCAAACAGCACATGTAACGGGAACGATCGATGGTAAAAGTGTTGACGGAGACAGTGTATTAAATCCTGAAACATTCCTCCATGTTGAACATACCGATGGCGCAAATTGGTTACATATCAATTATGTTCAACAGAATACCATAGTAAAGACAAGAAATAATAAAAGAGCTTTGGTGAATTTAATATGGAAAGTTGGAGCTGGCATCAACATCCCTCGTACAGACTTCACCTGGCGCAATGATAGATTGAATAACAATTTTCATGTAGCGGGATACAATATTAGTGCAGAAGCTGGAGCCAGATTTTATTTGACAAAAAAGTTATTTCTTGAAGGAACAGGAAAGACTGGTTATGTGAGATATGTGAATGCACTTGCAAACACTACACAGATTAAAAACAGTTATGTAAAACATGCATTCGGTTACTTTGAACTTATCGGACTTATTGGATATGATATCATGTTTTAACTAAAAAATAATTGCCATGTATGAACACAAAAAACAACAATTAGCACCAAAAGCTGTATTCAGACAAAGAATCAGATTCAATGCACTCATTGCTGTAATTATCCTTTTTGCAAGTTTATTCATTGG
Source organism: uncultured Bacteroidota bacterium (assembly GCA_903831575.1). GTDB lineage: Bacteria > Bacteroidota > Bacteroidia > Chitinophagales > Chitinophagaceae > Ferruginibacter. The sequence goes on from CAIKYB010000033.1 coordinate 16,676, forward strand.
TATCATTGGATATAAAATAACAGTTCCAGAATTTGACTTCTACGACAGTTTATTAAATGCCTCTATGATATTGAGTGGAATGGGACCCGTTATTGATGCTCATATTGTATTAAGTAATACCGCAAAAGTTTTCGCCTCCTTTTATGCATTATTCAGTGGCATTACTTTCCTTTCTACTTTTGGGATTTTCTTGGCGCCTATTTTACATCGGTTCTTTCATAAATTACATTTAGAAAGCGAAGACAATAATTAATTTTTTGCTCTCCTCTCCTCTTAAGATGAACAAACAACTTATTAGTCAGAATATAAAATCAACTGCAAAAGAGCTTGGTTTTGATTATTGTGGCATTGCAAAAGCGATACAATTAGATGATGATGCCAGAAGATTAGAAAGCTGGTTGAGCAAAGGATTTAATGGCACAATGCAATACATGCAAAATCATTTTGACTTAAGAATAGATCCTACAAAATTAGTACCTGATGCTAAATCAGTAATAACCTTATTGATTAATTATTTTCCAGAAGATAAACAACTTGAAGATGCCCCTAAAATTGCGAAATATGCATTCGGTGAAGATTACCATCATGTAATAAAAAATAAACTAAATCATTTCTTCGCCAGAATAAGAGAAGAAATCGGAGAAATAAATGGCAGAGGATTCGTAGATAGTGCGCCAGTATTGGAAAGAACCTGGGCGCAAAAATCAGGATTGGGATGGATTGGGAAAAATGGGAATTTAATCAACAAGAAACAAGGATCTTTTTTCTTTATCGCTTCACTAATTGTAGACATTGAACTTTATTATGACGACCCTTTTGTTAAAGATTATTGTGGCAGTTGTACAAAGTGCATAGATAATTGCCCTACTGAAGCTATTCTGCCAGAAAAAATAATTGACGGAAGCAAATGTATTTCCTATTTTACCATAGAATTAAAAGATGCGCTGATACCGGAAAAAATGAAAGGTAAATTTGACACTTGGCTGTTCGGATGCGATGTTTGTCAGGATGTTTGCCCATGGAATCGTTTTTCTAAACCAACCAATGAAATAAAATTCAAACCATTACCAGAAATATTGAATTTTAATTCTAATGATTGGGAGGATTTAACAGAAGATAAATTCAGCACTGTTTTTAAAGACTCGCCCATCAAACGAAGTAAGTTTAAAGGCATCAAAAGAAACCTGCATTTTATTAAAGAATAAAAATGAAATCTTCAATAGAAAAATTACATACTATCTCCAATAAAAATAATAAAAAAATTATTGGATTAATGAGTGGCACTTCTCTTGACGGATTAGACATCGCATTATGTGAGGTGAAAGCAAATGGGAAAAATACAGCTATTCATTTAGAGAATTTTATCACCATCCCTTATACAGATGAAGTAAAAGCTGAAATCAAATCTGTTTTCGCCAAAAAAAATATTGAATTAGAAAAACTATGCTTATTAAATGAATGGATTGCAGTCATTCATGCAAACATGATCATTAAGACATTAGAAAACTGGGGCGTTAGTGCTGTTGAAATAGATTTAATAGCAAGCCATGGCCAAACTATTTATCATGCCCCTTTAAGTTTACATCAAAACAATACATTCGGAAATGGAACATTACAAATCGGCGATGGCGATCATATGGCTGTAAAAACTGGCATTATCACCATTGCTGACTTCAGACAAAAACATATAGCCGCTGGAGGAGAAGGTGCGCCAATTGCAACTTATGGAGATTACTTACTTTTTTCAGATAAGCATACCAACCGAATACTGTTAAATATAGGAGGCATTTCAAACCTTACGTTTATTCCTGCAGACAAAGAATTTGAAGAAGTCATTTCTACAGACATTGGGCCAGGCAACAACCTCATGAACGAATGGATGCTGAAACATTTCACTAATGAGAGCTTCGATAAAGATGCTATAATTGCAAAAAAGGGAATCGTAAATGAAGAGCTATTAGTAGCATTGCAATCAAATCCATTTTTCAAAAATACCTTTCCTAAAACTACAGGGCCAGAATTATTCAATTTGTCCTATATCGAAGATGCCATTCGAAGAGGCAACAATCCAAGTCCTTCCAACGAGGATGTGATGGCTACACTTAACAGGTTTACTGCAGTAAATATTTGCGAAGCCATTAATCATTTTATAGCGGATAGCCCTAATAGTGAAATTCTCATCAGTGGAGGTGGCATTCACAATCCTTTGTTGATGTCATTTATCAAAAATCATTTTAACCAAATTCCAGTAAATACAACATCTGAAAAAGGGATTCATCCAGATGCAAAAGAAGCGATACTATTTGCAATACTTGCCAATGAAACCATTTCAGGAGATAAAAATACTTTTGGATCAGGAAGCAAGAACATGCCTAATGTAAGTATGGGGAAAATATGCTTGCCTGACTAACCCTTTATCTAGACTACTCCCATTTAAACACTCTAACTGCTATAACATATACAACCACTCCCCACAAAAGCAGGATGCCAATTTCAGATCTAACCTGCCAAAGAGATTGTCCTTCAAAAGCAATATTTCTAAAGGCTGTGTTCAAATGTGTTAAGGGTAAAGCTTTTGAAATGGGTTGAAGCCATTTTGGAAAAGAATCAATGGAGAAAAAAGTACCCCCAAGTAAAAATTGAGGCAAAGTAATCAAATTGGCAAAGGGAGGAATGGTGCTATCAGACTTGGCAACGCCACTCACAATAAAACCAAAACCCATAAAAATTACAAGGCCAATAAAACTAAGCACTAACATATCAAAGAAGGTTTGGAAATGATGTATAAGTGTAAACCCGAAACAAAAATAACCCACTGAAATAATCACAATAGCAGTAACCATTTGAAAGATCACCCTACTCAATCCTTCTCCTAAAATAATAAATGTACGATTGATGGGTGTTGCAAAAAATCTTTTTAAAACAAGGGTATTTCTAAGATTGAAAAACATAAAAGCTACGCCAAAAACACCTGCACTCAACAAAGAAAATCCTAATTGTCCCGGCAAAATAAAATCGATCGTTTTATATTCTCTAACCTGAGCGACATCATTTACAGGATTAAAATTAAAGAACGCATAATTCAATCTGTCTTTATATTCCTTATTGCTTACAACATTAATAGTGTTGTCTAATATCGATTTTAATTGAGGCCATTTATCATTACTTGAACTTGTACTTTTTAATACTATGTCAAATGGTGTTGGACTTCCTTCTCTATTTTTTTTAATCAGAATAACTCCTGCAATTTTACCTTTATCAAAATCTGATTTAAAGGCATCATTCGATTCGTAAGAAACAATATTTATTGTCCTCATTTCTTTCAGAGAATGATAAATAGCATTACTGGTATCGGAATGGCTGTCTATGACAACTTTATAAGAAGGCATTATGCCACTATTGCCAATAAACCCAAAAACAAGGATAAAAATAAAAGGAAAAATAAAACTAAAAATCATTGCCGACGGGCTTCTTGTGATGGCTCTTAAACTTCCTTTTGTAATAGCCCACATGGCCCGAAGTTGATTATATTTCATCTGTTAATGATTTTTATTCCTATTCTTTGCAATAATTAAATAATCTGACAAAACTAGCTGAAAAAAAGTGAACAAAAGTAGCAAAGCTACTTCCATTGTACTATTTTTAGTATAATTATGAATAAAACCTATCTCCTCTTAGGCAGTAATATTGGCGACTCCACAACTCATTTCAAAAATGCCAAAAAAAAACTAACCAAAAAAATCGGCACCATTATAAGATCTTCTTCAATTTATAGCACTTCAGCTTGGGGTAATAAAAACCAGGCTGACTTTTTAAACCAAATCATCATTATTGACAATAAACTAGACCCTCAACAAACCATACAAACCATCCTCGAAATTGAAGTAGAAATGGGAAGAACCAGAATGAAAAAAAATGAACCAAGAGTAATAGATATTGATATTTTATTCTACAACAAACTAATCATTAACACAAAAAAACTTATCGTACCGCACCCATTAATGCAGGAAAGGAATTTCGTAATGACCCCGCTAAATGAACTTTCACCTAATTTTATCCACCCCGTTTTAAAGAAAAAAATACACCAGTTGTACTTAACATGTAAAGACAAACTTGCTGTGCATAAAATTTGACTTTAATTGAATTCTTTACACTTATTTTGCAGTCGAAATGAAATATAATTTTGTAACTATTGAGGGGAATATAGGGGCAGGTAAAACAACCTTAGCTAATATTTTAAGTAAGAAATTGAATGCAAGAATAGTACTGGAAGAATTTGCAGAAAATCCATTTCTACCTAAATTCTACGAAAATCCTGATCAATACGCCTTTCCATTGGAATTATTTTTCATGGCGGAACGCTACAAGCAATTGAAGGATTTACTCCATATCAATGACTTATTTCAGGAAACGACCATTTCTGATTACTTGTTTACAAAATGTTTGTTATTTGCAAAAGTCAATTTACCAGAAGAAGAATTTAGACTTTATCAAAAACTATTTGATATCATCAATCCTCAAATTGTTCAGCCAGACATTTTAATCTACTTGCATAGCCCGGTTGATAAACTACAGGAGAATATTAAAAAAAGAAATAGAGACTACGAGCAAAGCATCCCGAATGATTATTTGTTTACACTTCAGGAAACCTATTCCCAATACATCAAACAACATAATATAAAAACACTTTTCATTGATGCTTCCAATGCTGATTTTATTGGCAATGAAAAGCATGTTGACATTATCCTTGATGCTTTAGACAAGGAATACGAACAAGGACAATATTACATTTCATTACCCTAATGCTACTTTAATTTTTGCCTAGCCTTAAGCCAAATACCAACCCCTATGCTGTCTTGAAAATAAAAGAATTTAAATTCTTCATGTTAGGAAGATTTATTTTCATCATGGGACTTAGAATGACCGGAACCGTTATTGGCTGGTGGATTTACAATTTGACCAACAGCCCCATTGCATTAGGTTTAGTAGGATTATCAGAAGTTATACCAGCAGTATCATTGGCATTATATGCTGGGCATTATATAGATAGGAATGAAAACAGAGCGTTGTTGCTAAAGTGTGTCATCCTTTATGTCTGTTGCATTTTATGTTTTATTTTTTTATCGGATGACCATACGCTCAAAACGATAAAACCATGGAATATTGCTACGATAATATTCATTATCATTGGCATTACTGGTGCAATAAGGTCTTTCTCCGGCCCTGTTTTCTTAGCGTTAATCTCAAAAATTGTTCCTAGAAAAGATCTACCCGCTGCTACAGCGATAAGTTCTGCAACATGGCTTACCGCTTCAATTGCAGGACATGCCTTAGGTGGTTTTCTAATTGCCATGCTTGATATTCATTACACCTTCTTCATTATTTTAATTTTTGTAACAATTGGATTTTTATTACTGTCGAAAATATCTTCAAAAGCAGTTTTTACAAACATAGCTGCTTCTACCACTTGGCAAAGTGTAAAAGAGGGAATTAAATATGTTTATAAAACAAAAGAGATTTTCGGAGCGTTGACATTAGACCTATTTGCTGTTTTATTTGGCGGCGCAGTTGCGCTTATCCCCGTATTTGCAAGAGATATCTTGAAAATCGGACCGATAGGATTCGGCTGGCTAAATTCGGCAAGTGATATCGGATCAATTATAATGGTGACTTTCCTTACCTTATTCCCACTCAAAAAAAATCAAGGAAAAATACTGCTATATACAGTTGCTGGGTTTGGGGTTTTTATGATTGTTTTCGCATTGGCAAAAGTATTCTGGTTGTCATTCATAGCATTGTTAATCAGTGGAGCATTAGATGGGGTAAGTATGATTGTAAGAGGCACAATACTTCAACTCAAAACTCCTGACGAACTAAGAGGCCGAGTTATGTCAGTAAATGGCATGTTCATCAATTCTTCTAATGAATTGGGCCAATTTGAAAGTGGTATAGTTGCTAAATTAATGGGTATTGTACCTTCCGTTATTTTTGGAGGATGCATGACAATTGGAGTAGTAGTTACAACATGGATTAAAGCGCCAGCACTAAGAAAAATGGAATACTGATATCCTTTTCTTCAACCATCTTTCAACAAATCTTCAACAACCTTTCAATAATCCTTCAACAACCTTTCAACCCTTCAACAACCTTTCAACCCTTCAACAACCTTTCAACCCTTCAACCTTTCAACCCTTCAACCTCCCTTCCCTCCTCCCGCCACTATCAATTTTTCCAAAACAAAATAGACAATTGGACAAAAAGTGACATTTTTCAAAGTGAGTTTTGTACGTTTTATCAATACATCTTCATCTGTGTAAGGGAATCTCGCACAATCAGAAGGGCGCATATCGTAAATACTGCAATAATTATCAGCCCCTAAAAAAGGACAAGGTTTAGATATTACAACAAAATCACCTTCCTCATCTATTTTCAAATACTTTTCAATAAAAACACCTTCTTTCATATGAAGATATTTGGAAATCCTTTTGATATCTGGAGGTTTAAAACGAGGAGAATAATTTTTGCAACAAGCTGCGCAATTCAAACAATTGACAGCATTAACAGCCTCTTCATGAATTTCCGGCAATATTTTCAGTACCTTTTTCTTATCTGCTTTAGCCAAGAATTGCTTGTAACTCTTTTCATGCTCTAATGATTTTTTTTGCCAATCATGGAGAAACTCCTTTGCCATAAATTCACTTGATTAATTAAATTAATTATTCCCGATTTTTCCACAAGTTAAAAGTATAAAACATATCGACCTAAAATCTAGTTTTCTTCCATTATTTTTGCACAATAATTCAATTCACCTTCAAGAAAATAATTTTAGTAAGCATGGATCTTTTAGCAAAACAACAGGAAGAATTTATTCAAAGACATATCGGACCAAACGAAGAAGAAATAGCGGAAATGCTAGAAAAAATAAATTTGTCAAGTGTCGAGGAGTTAATAAATAAAACCATTCCATCCTCGATTCAACTGAAAACGCAGCTACAAACTTCTCCTGCTATCAGTGAATATGAATACTTAACTACGTTAAAAAAAATCGCAGCATTAAATAAAGTGAACAGTTCTTTTATAGGGAAAGGATATTACAATACCATAACCCCAAGCGTTATACTAAGAAATGTTTTTGAAAATCCAGGATGGTATACACAGTACACTCCCTATCAGGCTGAAATTGCTCAGGGAAGACTCGAAAGCTTATTGAATTTCCAAACCATGGTAGTTGATCTTACTGGACTACCCATTGCAAATGCGAGTCTATTAGATGAAGGGACTGCTGCTGCCGAAGCCATGGCATTGCTTTTTAATCATAAAAATAAAAACCATGAGGAAATTGTATCGCCAAAGTTTTTTATTGATGAAAATATTTTCGAACAAACGATAGCTATTTTGATAACAAGATCAAAACCTATCAACATTGAATTGGTCATCGGCAATTTCAATACAGCGATTATTGATGACAGTTACTTTGGTGCAATTGTTCAATACCCAGATAAAAATGGAAACGTAGACGACTATAGATCTTTTATAGAAAAATCACATCAGGTGAATGTACAAGTCATCATGGCTACAGATTTACTAGCACTTTGTTTACTGACTCCTCCGGGAGAATTAGGTGCAGATATCGCCATTGGCAATACACAGCGATTTGGCGTTCCCATGGGATTTGGCGGCCCTCACGCTGCATTCTTTGCTACTAAAGAAGAATTCAAAAGAAACATTCCAGGTCGAATTATTGGAATAAGTATTGATGCTTATGGTAACAGGTGTTTACGTATGGCCTTACAAACCCGTGAGCAACACATTCGCAGAGAAAAAGCCACCAGCAATATTTGTACAGCACAAGCTTTATTGGCAAACATTGCAGCTTTCTATGCCATTTATCATGGATCAGATGGATTAACAGCTATTGCACAAAGAACAAGCCTGCTTACTCAAACCCTTAGTCAAGCATTAGAAAAACTTAATTTCAAAAACAAGAATACCTCCTACTTTGATACCATTAGTTTAGAAATGGAAAATCCTGAATTACTGAAAAACATCTCAGAAGCTGAAGGCATGAATTTTGCTTACACTAACAAACAAGTATCTATATCATTAGATGAAACTACCACCATCAATGATGTCAGTAGAATTTTGCAAGTATTTGGAAAACTAAAAGGAGAAAATCCCTCTTTCGAAAATTTAAGTATCGCTGCCCATTTAGAAAACATTCCAACTACTCTTACACGACAATCAACTTTTTTAACGCATCCCGTTTTCAATTCACATAAAAGTGAAACGCAGATGATGCGATATATTAAAAGCTTAGAAAATAAAGATCTGAGTTTGAATACCTCCATGATTTCATTAGGAAGCTGTACCATGAAATTAAATGCGGCTTCAGAATTAATTCCTATAAGCTGGCCAGAATTCAGTGCCATACATCCATTCGCGCCTGCGGATCAATGGAAAGGATATCAACAAATAATAAATGAATTGGAATTATGGCTTTGCGAAATAACCGGATTTAAAGCGACCTCACTGCAACCCAATAGTGGTGCACAAGGTGAATACACAGGACTATTGACCATACGCGCTTATCACGAAGACAGGAATGAGGCTCATCGTAATGTGATTTTAATTCCAATTTCTGCACATGGCACAAATCCTGCATCTGCTGTTATGGCCGGATTTAAAGTAGTTGTTACCAAGTGCGATGACGATGGCAATATTGATATGGATGATTTAAAAATGCAAGTAGAGAAAAACAAAACTCATTTAGCAGGATTGATGATTACCTACCCCAGCACTCATGGCGTTTTTGAAGAAAGCGTGATGGAGATTTGCGAAGTCATTCATCAAAATGGCGGATTGGTTTACATGGATGGTGCAAATATGAATGCCCAAGTAGGACTAACCAGTCCAGGAAATATTGGTGCAGATGTTTGTCATTTGAATTTACATAAAACATTCGCTATCCCTCATGGTGGTGGTGGCCCAGGTATGGGACCCATTTGTGTAAATGAAAAACTAGCGCCGTATTTACCAGGTCATATTATGCTGCAAAATAAAAACAAAGCCATCTCTGCAGTAAGTGCGGCTCCTTATGGAAGTGCAAGTATTCTATTAATCAGTTACGCGTATATTAAAATGCTGGGCGCAAAAGGAATTAGAAAAAGCACCATGATTGCCATCTTGAATGCAAACTATATGAGAGCAAGATTACAACATGATTACAAAATTTTATTTACCGGGAAAAATGGTACATGCGCTCATGAATTCATTGTTGACCTGAGACCTTTCAAACAAACTGCAGGAATAGAAGCGGAAGACGTTGCAAAAAGATTAATGGATTATAATTTCCATGCGCCTACAATGAGTTTTCCTGTAGCCGGAACTATTATGATAGAACCTACTGAAAGTGAAAACAAAGCTGAACTGGATAGATTTTGTGATGCTTTATTGAATATCAGAGCAGAAATTAGAGCCATTGAAGATGGAACATCAGACAAAATTGATAACCCGCTTAAAAATGCGCCACATACACAATTTGAGATTACAAAAAATGAATGGAATCATACTTATTCAAGACAAGCAGCAGCATTTCCACTTGATTATGTAAAGCTAAATAAGTTTTGGCCTTCGGTTAGCAGGGTCAATAATACCTATGGTGACAGGAATTTAATTTGCAGTTGCGAGCCTTTAAGTTCTTATTTATCAACGACATAGGGCAATAGCGCTAACTCCATTTGTTTGAATGTTTAAATTAACTTAATAAATCTGACTTAAATCCTTTACCTTTACGCTTTATTAAAATACAATATAAATTAAAATGGACACAAAAAATCAAGGAACAGTAAAGTTTTTCAACTCAGAAAAAGGATTCGGTTTCATCAAGCATGATGATTCAGACAAAGAAACATTTGTACACGTAAGTGGTTTAATCAACGAAATCAAAGAAGGTGACAAAGTAGAGTTTGAACTTCAAAATGGCAAAAAAGGAATGAATGCTGTTAACGTAACAGTTATCGGATAATTTTAATTCATCAATTTTTACAAAAGAGCTACTTTATTGTGGCTCTTTTTTTTTACAAAGAATTTCAATACACTATATACTTTCAAAAAGAGACTTTATCTTTGATTTTCTTAAAAAATAAATCAAACAATATGAAAAAAATATTCACAACACTCTTAATCCTATCATCTACTTTTTCTTTCGCTCAAAACGCTAAAACTATTCTCCTTACAAAAGGGCAAGAAATCGAAATCAGCACAACCAGCTCTACAGAAAGTGAATTGAGTATGGGTATGTCTATAAATAACAATACCGCAACAACCAGCAAATTGTTAGTAGTAGATGAAGATCAAGAATCTTACACACTAACTTCTACCCTAACCAAAATAAAAGTTTCAATGGAAGGCATGGGACAAAACGCGGAGTATGATTCAGAAAAATCGGAAGATAAAGATTCAGAAATCGGAAAAGCCATGAGCGATAAATTAAACAAAGTAACCACTTATCATTTAAATAAAGTGACAGGCAAAATCACTGAAGAAAAAGGGAAAGAAAGTGATGACAATTCAGGTGACAAGATGGGATTAAGTATGAGCAGGGATGCAACCAGTGGAACAAGTGATGCATTTTTAATCATCACATCAGATAAAAATGTTGGAGACAGCTGGAGTGAAACGATTTCAAGCAATGGATTAACTACAAAGAAAAACTACAAAATCCTTTCCATTCAAAATGATATCGCAAACGTTGAATTAAAAGGAACTACTACCGGAACTTCAGAACAAGAGATGCAAGGCAACTCTATAAAAATGAAAACTGATGCCACGCTTGATGGGAAAATTACTTCTAACATCAAAACAGGTTTGGTTTACATGATTAAAATTGATGCAGATATCAATGGAACTGTAGAAGCAATGGGACAAGAAATGCCTGTAACTTCAAAAACATCCACTACCACTTTATTCAATCAATAAATTAATGATTTTATTGGTATGAGATTTCATAGTATTCTTTTTGAAATTTAATCCCAGTATCCTCGAGGAAATTATAAATTTTTTCATTCCACTATATTTGTAGAGTTTGATTTTGATTACGAGCCTGATCATAATAACCGTATTTCCACAATATCCCTGCCCCTAGAAGGTTTGCCTTAATTCATAAGCACTTCGAAGATGAGATCTACTTAAATAACCTAATCCGCCACTATAGATTTTAAAAGGTTGATGAATCGCAAATTCCATTGAAAAATAGACGACTTTCTTACTATAAAGTAAATCAATTGGGGATATTTGTCAAAACAAATACCAAGGTGAAAAGATTTTAAGTATATTTTTGTGAAAAACACTTGCATTCACCAGACTACAAATACAACCAATCACTAGGCGATGCTCATGAAAGTGTAGACACCACTTCCAAGACTAAAGGATGGAGAAAAATATTTTCTTTCATTGGTCCTGCTTATTTGGTAAGTGTTGGCTATATGGATCCGGGAAATTGGGCCACAGATATTGCTGGTGGAAGCAAATATGGCTATACACTCATTTGGGTTTTATTGGCTAGCAATATGATGGCTTTACTATTACAGAGTTTTAGTGCAAGGTTAGGTATTGTCAGAAGAAGAGATTTAGCACAGGCTAACAGGGAAGCTTACCCTAAGAAAATTAATTTCATACTCTGGGTATTAGCAGAAATAGCCATTGCTGCTACAGATCTTGCAGAAGTGTTAGGCATGGCAATCGGCATACAATTACTTTTTGGATTACCCTTAATATTCGGTGTAAGCATTACAGTGTTAGATACCTTTCTACTACTTTACTTGCAAAAATTAGGCATTAGAAAAATAGAAGCTTTTATCATCGCATTGATTGGAATTATTGGCGTGTGTTTCCTTATTAATATTATAATTGCACAACCCTCCATTAATGAAATTATAAAAGGATTTATTCCTTCGCTACCAGATGCGAAAATGTTGTACCAACAAAAAGGATTAATCAGCACACTGCCAAAAGAAACAGCCCTTTATCTGGCTATTGGTATGATTGGAGCAACGGTGATGCCACACAACTTGTATTTACATTCAGCACTCATACAGACAAGAAAAATAAACCGCACAAACAAAGGTATTAGAGAGGCATTAAAATGGAGTTTGATTGACAGTACCATTGCCTTAAACATTGCATTCCTCATCAACGCAGCGATTTTAATTCTCGCCGCAACAGTTTTTTTCAATACAGGCAGAACAGATGTTGGTGAAATCAAACAGGCTCATACCCTACTTTCTCCTGTATTAGGAAAAAGCATTGCGTCTACTTTATTTGCGATCGCATTAATAGCATCAGGTCAAAGCTCTACCATAACAGGGACATTATCAGGACAAATTGTAATGGAAGGTTATCTGCGTATCAGAATCAATCCACTAATGCGCAGACTTATCACAAGATTGATTGCAATTATACCTGCGATAATTTTTATATTATCAACAGGAGAAGATAAGATTGATAGCTTGTTAATATTCAGTCAAGTTATATTGAGTATCCAATTAGGATTTGCGGTAATCCCTTTAATACATTTCGTAAGTGAAAAGAAAAAAATGAAGGAATTTGCTATCAAATCTTATGTGAAAATAATAGCTTGGTTGATGGCAACTTTATTAATAATACTTAATATCAAAATGATATCAGGCAGTTTAATAACCTATTGGACAACCGCAGATAATTGGTTTATTAAGTTATTAATCATCATTACTTGTCTATTCTTTCTCTGGTTATTATTTTATATTATCTTATTCCCCCTAATTAAAAAAGGTCACCAATCGGCATCCATAAACATGCATCACGATGTGCATGACTTAAAAGACTTAAACATTCCTAATTATCGTAAAGTAGCCGTAGCATTAGATTTCAGCCAAAAAGACGCTCAAATTATTTCCACAGCAATTGGGCAAGGAGGAAAAGAAAAACAATACATTTTCATACACATTGTTGAAAGTGCGACCGCAAAAATACATGGAGACCAAACAGCAGACTATGAAACGGAGAATGATAAAGAGCAACTAGATAGAATAGTTACACAAATGATGGAAAAGGGATTTGTTGTGAAAGGGATTTTAGGGTTTAAAGAAACGGCAAATGAAATCATCAGAATTGTTAGAGAAGAAAATGCAGATCTTCTTATTATTGGAGCACATGGACACAAGGGGATTAAAGATTTTATTTACGGAACCACCATCAATAAAGTGAGGCATGAATTAGAAATACCCGTATTTATTGTTAAAGCTTAAATTAGGAACTCAATCCTAATCTTGAATGGACTTTTAAAACAATAGCTTCTATATCTTGTTTTCTCATGCAATTAAAATGACCAAGAGGACAACTTTTAGAACCATACTTACTACATGGCTGGCACCAAAGGTTTTTAACTATATTTTCATAAATGGGCTGGTTGTTATTATGGATAAAAGATGATCCGTAATAAGGCTCAACATCAAGTTTTGGTGAAGTTCCTCCCCAAATGGCTAAAAGAGGTTTTTTAAGAGCACAAGCAATATATTGCAAGCCTGTATCATTAGATATAACCAATTTAGATTTACGAATCAAATCAGCGGATTCATTTAAATTAAATTTTCCGCAAGAATTGTAGATTTTTATGGGATCAATTTCAGCAACAAGATTTCCGGCATTTTGTTCGGGAAGACCTCCTAATAAAAGTATTGGGTAATTTATTTTCAAACACAGTTCTTTTAATTTTTCTACGGGAAGTTTTTTTGTAAAATGATTTGCTCCAATTACTATTGCTACAAAACCTAACTGGTGAGCTGCAGGAATATCCCTGAGTTGTACAATATCATTTTCAGGAATAAAATAATCTAGCCCCATGCCATCATCTTTAACCCCGATTTTAGCAAGCGTTTCAAGACTTCTGGTAGTGATGTGCTTATGAGGCATCAAATTGATATGGAGCTTTGTAAGCAGCACTTTTTGAACACTTAATTTATTGATGGTAAAAGACTTTCTTTTTAAAGCTCTTTTAATTTTATTGCTTCTGAAATTATTATGAAGATCAATTACATAATCATATTCTTGTTTTTTAAGTACCTCAATCAATCCATCTAAATCTTTCTCATAGTAAAAAAAATCATCTATATAAGGATTATTTTCAGTCACTATTTTAAATGATTTTTTAGTAACCAAATGCACTTCTGCATCAGACAGTTGTTTTTTTATACAACGAAATACAGGGGTAGTTAAAACAATATCACCAATAGAGGAAAATCTTATAATCAGAATTTTAGGCAAAATAGCAGGTATTAATTTTCTATAAAATCAAGGTCATTTCCAAATGTTTCTTCAATCAGGAAAACAGCAACAATAGAAATAGTCATTACGATCAATGCAAGTATCCAGCCTGCTTGATAATAATTACCAGTGAAGGTTTGTAATAATCTAAATAATGGAATAATAAAAATAGCCAGCATTCCTCTAACCATATTGGGAATAGTAGTAGTTGCAGTAGCTCTCAAATTAGTACCAAACTGCTCTGCAGCCATCGTAACAAATAATGCCCAAAAACCAGTACCAAAACCGATTCCAGCACATATGAAATACATTTCAGAGGCGCTTCCATTCCATAATGTAGTAAAATATAAAATAACGAAAACAATAGTAATCATGTAAAAAATCAATATCGCTTTTTTTCTACTTTTTAGCCACTGACTTAAAACTCCAGCGAGAACATCCCCGATTGAAATTGCGATGTAAGCGTACATGATAGACTTTCCGGGATCAATTTTCTCTTTGATATGCATAGCTTCGCCAAATTCTTTTGAAAAGGTAACCAACACACCAATACATAACCAGGTAGGAAGTCCGATTAAAATATTCAATATATACTTCTTGAACCTTTTCCCATCTTTAAATAGCATTAAAAAATCACCTCTCTTTACATATTTCTTTTTAATCACATTATACATACTGGATTCAATCACGACAATACGCAACATTAGTAATAAAAATCCCATCCCACCTCCAATAAAAAAACAAGTTCGCCATTCAAAATTTTGTTTACAATAAAACGCAAGCACAGCGCCAGTTAATCCAAGTCCCGCAACTAAAGACGTAACCAACCCTCTTTTTTCTTTACTTACAAGTTCTGAAACTAACGTAATTCCTGCACCCAATTCTCCAGCTAATCCAATACCTGCAAAAAACCTTATCCATTTATATTGCTCAACTGTTTGAACAAAGCCATTTGCAAAATTTGCCAAAGAGTATAGTAAAATGGACCCAAACAATACGCTTAATCGTCCTTTCTTATCCCCCATTATCCCCCAGATGATACCTCCAATTAACAACCCGACCATTTGCCACATCAAAATATTTTCGCCATCAATTTTAATTTGATACTCATTTAACCCAAGCGCTTTAAGACTAGGCATTCTGATTATTCCGAAAAGCAAAAGATCGTAGATATCCACGAAATATCCAAGTGCTGCAACAGCTACCGTATAGTTTATGATTTTTCTTGACTTAATAGACATCTTTAAATTATAGATTTTCTTTTTTCTTTTTTGTGCTAAATATTTTAATTATCACAGGCAAGGTTGTTATTAATACAATACCAATTACAATTATTTCTAAATGTTTTTTTAAATCAAAATCAAAAGAATTCAAAATAAATCTTTGTAAATAATGTCCTGCGAAAAGCATCGTAAATACCCAAGCGATACTTCCAGATACATTGTAGAAGGAGAATCTTTTTCTATCCATTTGTACAACCCCTGCAATGATGGGAGCAAAAGTTCTTACGATAGGTAAAAACCTTGCCATTACAATGGCACTACCACCATGTTTGTCGTAAAAATCCTTAGCCTGGTACAAATATTTTTTCTTAAAGAAAAAAGTATCTTTTCTGTCAAATAAAAAAGGTCCACTTTTTCTACCAAACCAGTATCCAACTGTATTACCGAGAATCCCTGCAATAGAAATCAACACTCCGAGAAAAATTAAATTAAGAAAGGGCTCATTAAATTTAAAGCCTAATGCAGAAAGTAGAATAGGTTTTATACCTAATAAATCATCCCCTTCGCTAAAAATACCTGCTACAAATAAAAGAGAGTCTCCAGGAAGAAAAAAACCAGCAAAAAGTCCTGTTTCAGCAAACACAACTAATAAAATAAACCATAGACCGCCTGTATTTATATACCATTGAGGCTGAATCAAGTTTGTCCATTGGAAATCTAATAAAATCGTTTCAAGCATATACTATTTTGTTTTGTGTTTGACAATTCAACAATCTTCAACTCTTCAAATC
This sequence comes from uncultured Bacteroidota bacterium, assembly GCA_903831575.1. Lineage (GTDB taxonomy): Bacteria > Bacteroidota > Bacteroidia > Chitinophagales > Chitinophagaceae > Ferruginibacter. Next base: position 32,988 of record CAIKYB010000033.1, read on the forward strand.
TCTTCAACTCTTCAACTCTTCAACTCCCCTTCCCACTTACTAACGGCAGCGGTTGCTAGCGCATTACCCAATACATTTGTCATACTTCTCCCCATATCACAAAACGTATCAATAGCAAGAACTAATCCTATACCCTCTGGGGGAATGCCGAACATGCTCCCTGTTGCCAAAACCACTACCAGTGAAGCTCTTGGCACACCAGCAATTCCTTTACTCGTCAACATGAATACAAGTAACATGGCAATCTGGGTGCTTATGCTTCCAGTTATGGCTGTAATATTATAAGCTTGTGCAATAAACATACTGGCAAAAGTCATGTAAATCATACTTCCATCCAAATTAAATGAATAACCTAGTGGTAAAGTAAAAGACACTATTTTATTATTACAACCAAAACGTTCCATCTCTTCTACCAATTTCGGAAAAACAGCTTCGCTGCTTGCTGTATTAAAAGCAATAGCCATTGGATTAGATAACCTTTTCAATAAAACAACTAATCGTTTTTTAAGAATCAGATATCCTACAAATAAAAGAATCATCCATAATACCGCCAAGCCTACATAAAATGACCCTATATAATAGGCGTATGTTTTTAAAATCCCCAACCCTTTCAAAGCGATTACACCAGACATCGCGCCAAAGACTCCAAGAGGAGCAAGTTTCATCACATAAGAAACCATTTTCAATACCACATGAGTTAAAGAATCTAATGCATTGATAATATTTTCTCCTTTCTTCCCAATTGCTGTAAGAGCTACTCCAAAGAAAATAGAAAAAATCACTAATTGTAAAATCTCATTATTAGCCATTGCTTCAATAACACTCCTTGGAAAAACATGTTCCACAAATTTATCTAAAGAAAATTCTTTGGTTTTGCCCATTAAATCTCTTGCCCCTTCCAAATCAGCATTGGCAATATTTACACCGACTCCCGGCTTGGTAATCGTAACTAAAATTAAGCCCAGGGTTAAACTAATCAATGAAGCAGAAACAAACCAAATCATTGCTTTTCCTCCAACTCTGCCAACGGCTTTCAAATCACCCAACTTTGCTATTCCCACAACCAAGGTGGCAAAAACCAATGGTGCAATTATCATTTGTACCAATCTCAAAAAAATTGAGGCTAATAATTTTATCTTCGGCGAAAAGTCTTTAATAAATTCAGGGGAAGCATTGGTATGGATAAAGTACCCTACTATTATTCCCAACAGCATTGAGATGACAATATAAGTGGTAAGTCTGTTAGGTTTTGATTGTTCAGTAGAATCATTATGCATAAAAAAAAATTGGTTTCGCAATATAAATATTTAAACCCGGATTTTGCATTTGGAATCGTGATGAAAGGGAAAAAGGCAATAAAGACGAGTGGTTGAGCCGATTTTTTGTTCGAAAACATAGTGAACTATGATAAGATCAAAAAATAAAGTAAATGCTTGACTTTGCAGCATTTTTATCTTGTAATAGTTTTCAACTGCAACATCTGGGTTAAAGTTGAATGTGCGTCCTTCATCAAAAACTTATTAGTTATACTCATACGTTGATAAATGATTTATCCTTTTAAAAATATAATTCACTATTTTCATTACTATTTATTCAAATAAAAACCAACAATTATGGGATTATTTACAAAAAAACCTATCCATTTGCTGATGCAAGAAGCAGGTGATTCAGAAAAAGGACTGAAACGAACCTTAAGCTCAGGATCACTTGTAGCGCTTGGTATAGGCGCAATTATTGGAGCAGGATTATTCGTAAGAACAGCTGCTGCGGCTGCTCAAAATGCTGGACCATCTGTAACATTGGGCTTTATTGTTGCTGCCATTGGCTGTGCTTTGGCCGGTCTTTGTTATGCTGAGTTATCTTCTTCCATTCCTATATCAGGAAGCGCCTACACATATACTTATGCCACCATGGGGGAGTTTTTAGCATGGATAATTGGCTGGGATTTGATTCTGGAATATGCTGTAGGTGCTGCCACTGTTGGTATTGCCTGGAGTGAATATCTGAATAATTTATTGGTTCATGTATTACATTGGAAACCGATTGCTTATGAATGGTGCCATTCCCCTTTTGAGCATTCTATTGCGGATGCTTCTGGAATGATTCACTCTGGCATTATGAATATTCCTGCCTTAGGAATCGTAACCGCTTTAAGTTTACTACTTATTAAAGGCACACAAGAATCTGCTTTTGTAAACGGCTTAATCGTAATAACAAAAGTTTCTATTGTAATACTCATTATCATTTTAGGATGGGGATTTGTTCAGGACAAAAATCTTACACCTTATATTCCTGAACCAACTATTTATACAGATGGCCAAGGTATAAATCATCATTTTGGAGGCATCATGGGAATTCTTGGAGCTGCAGGTGTGGTGTTCTTTGCTTTCATTGGATTTGACGCGGTAAGTACAGCAGCACAGGAAACTAAAAATCCTAAAAAGGCAATGCCTATTGGTATACTTGGATCATTGGCGGTTTGTACTGTTTTATACATATTGTTTGCACACGTTCTTACAGGAATGGCTCCAGTAGAATTTTTCAGAACTGACGGGAAAGAAGCTTCTGTGGTTGCAGCTATAAATAAATTCATGCCCGGATATGCGTGGCTAGGAAAATTAGTTACCATCGCCATTCTTGCAGGATTCTCCTCTGTAATATTAGTAATGCTTCTTGGACAAAGCCGTGTTTTTTATTCAATGAGTAAAGATGGTTTATTGCCTGCTGTTTTCAGTGAAGTTCACCCTAAATATAAAACACCCTATAAAGCCAATTTAATCATATTGGTTCTTGTTGGGGCATTTGCTGCATTTGTTCCTGGAGATATTGTAGGCGATATGACTAGCATCGGAACGCTGTTTGCATTTATATTAGTTTGTGCTGCTGTTATTATTTTAAGAAAAACAAACCCTGAATTACCAAGACAATTCAAAACACCATTAGTTCCATTAGTTCCAATTTTAGGTATTATTGTATGTGCTGCAATGATATTTGGGTTAGGCTGGACAAATTGGTTGAGATTATTTATTTGGTTGGCCGTTGGTATGATTGTATACTTTGGATACAGCAAAAAGAAGAGCCACTTGAAAGACAAAGATTAACATCAATATTATTTTGACAAAAAAGAGCTTATTTCATAAAATATGAAATAAGCTCTTTTTATTTTAGAAGGATTTAGAGGATATTAATTTAACGCAGATTTTTGTACTAAGTAATCATACAAAGTACAAAACATAAGAAAGCCCATGGTTTGAACCATGGGCTTTCTTATGAAATTTAATGTATTAAAATGGCAAATCATCTGCGCCTGAAGTAACAGTTGGATCTGTTTTTGGCATTGAAGTTGATGTTGATTCCGGATTGCCAACCATTCCTTGATTAGAACTATTATTTTCATTACTATTAGTTCCTAGTAACTGAACATTTTGAACGCGCATTCTCAATGTTGCGGCGGCAACACCTTCTTTATTGGTATAAGCATCTGCTTCTGGAGAACCTTCTGCGTAAACAGTTCTTCCTTTAGTTAGGTACTGTGCAACAGCAGTTCTGTCTGTCCAATAAGCGCATTCTACCCATGTAGTTCTGTCTTTTTGGTTCCCTTGACTGTCTTTGTAACGCTCCGTATGCGCCACACTAAAATTGATTACATTTTTGCCATTCACTTCTTTGACAATGCAATCTTTTCCTAAATTCCCAATGATCTGTAATTTAATCATAACTGTGTTTTTTAATTGTTATCGATGTATCTGAAAAATATTTGATTAAAATTATAGTGAGATAATTAATTTATAGAATTAGTACCCATAAACTTTTACACATAAAATAAAGATTATAGTTTTATAGGGTTAAAAAGGTTGAACAGGTAGAATGTATTTCAAAATCAAAAGCATTGGAAATCCAAAATAGCCGCTAAAATCAGACAATCAACTAATTCATCTTCTTCTTCAACGTAGTAACCTGATCTTGCAAATTATTTACAAGATTCGCCAAAGAGTTCACATCCCAACGTTGTTGTGAAGCTACTTTACCAATAACAACTTGTGCCTGCCATAATTCCACAATATCTTCTGTATTGATTTGATAAGGTTGGTAATTTGGATTATCACTTTCAAGTGTCACTTTATTTTTAGCCCGATTATTCCTATTTATTCGTTTATACACTATCCCCTCGTTTTTACTAACAACAATATAGGCCTGTCCATTCTTGGTGTCTTCCAATGATTCGATTTTTTCTCCAACGATAATACTTCCACTTGGTGTAGGCAACATACTGTCTCCTATTATTTCGAATGCCCGATAATGCCCACCGGACAACATTGGCAGCGTAAAAGTATTCAGCTCATCGATAAATTCGCTATCCGCATAACTGGTAAGATAGCCTGCTGCAGCCTTCACAGGAACAAAATGAATCAGGTTTCTTTCTGCTGACATCATTTTCTGCATTCTTCTTTTTTGAAGATAGCTTCCTGTGTTGATAGAGTTTGATAAATCTTTAAGCAATAATTCATCAAGAGAAAGCTTAAACATATCCGCAATAATTTCCAACACATCAATTCTTGGATCAGCTCTTTCTTCTTCATAAGCCCCAATCAGCGACCGTTTAATGTTTAATTTAATTGCAAATTCTTCCTGAGTCCAACCTCTTAATTTACGGAGGTATTTGAGATTTAAGCCTGCTTTTGACATGATTAAACTAATTTGATTAGCACAAATATACTAAAGTTTTTAGTTTTACAAAATTTATTTTCATTTAATTTAAAAAATAATTTTTTCCTGGCTAAAAGTGATTAATGATTTTTAGGACAAAAGAAAATCAATCTACCAAACAAGGGGTCAAAACGCATCGTCATTTAAACAGCTTTAAACTATTCAACTTTTCAATTACTTTTGTTGAAAATTTATATCATGCAATCAATTCTAGTATTTCACAGTATCATAAGATGGGCGATTTTATTTTTTGGCTTATGGGCTGTTATCAATGGTACTACAGGTCTTTTAAACAAAAGATCTTTTTCTTCAAATGACAAAAAAAGCAGTTTATTTTTTATGATTTTCTGCGATTTACAATTACTATTTGGCCTAATTTTATTTTTCTCCAATGGCTGGTTCAATAGCATGAAAGCTGGAATGGGCGCTATAATGAAAAACCCAATAGATCGTTTTTTCACGGTTGAACATGGCTTTACGATGATTTTGGCTTGGATATTAGTTCATGTAGGATACAGTAAGGTTAAAAAAGCTACTGATGAAAACAAACATAAAAAAATGGTTGTTTTCTTTGGTATAGCATTAATTCTAATTCTTATTTCTATTCCATGGCCTTTCCGTGCAGATGGTATTCAGAGAAGTTTATTCCCTAAATTTTAATTCAATGGCAAAAAGTAAAAAGTCTGAACCCATCATTCTAATCACAAACGATGACGATATCACGTCTCCGGGTATCCGAAGTTTAGTGGAAGCTGTTAAAGGCTTAGGAAAAGTTGTAGTTGTTGCTCCCGATAAACCACAAAGTGGAATGGGGCATGCTATAACAATTGGCTCTCCCCTTCGCATGAATAAAATGAATATTTTCGGCGATGTGGAAGCCTGGCAAACTAGCGGAACGCCTGTAGACTGTGTTAAATTGGCTGTGGACAAAATCTTGCACCGTAAACCAGATATTTGTTTGAGTGGCATCAACCATGGCGCCAACCATTCCATAAATGTAATTTATAGCGGAACAATGTCTGCTGCAATGGAAGCTTCTATTGAAGGAATTCCCAGCATTGGTTTTTCTCTTTTAGATTATAGGTATGAGGCAGACTTCGAGCCATCAAAACAGATCGTACGTTCAATTGTTTCCGAAATATTAAACCAGAAAAATATAGATAAACATCTTTTATTGAATGTAAATATTCCAGCTATTCCTATGAAAAAAATCAAAGGAATGAAAATTTGCAAACAAGCTTATGCAAAATATGATGAAGCTTTTGATGAGCGTGTGGACCCTCAAGGGAAAAAATACTTTTGGCTTACAGGAGTGTTCAAGAATTTTGACAAATCAAAAGATACTGATGTATGGGCTTTAGAACACAATTACGTGAGTATAGTTCCAGTTCAGTTTGACCTCACGAATTATACTTTAAAAAAACAACTCGAAAAAAATAAATTATTCAAATGATCTTGACAAAAGACAGTACTAAACTTGGCCTGATTCTTGGCCTGATTGCACCAATATTTGGATTGCTGATTTTCAAATGGTATAAATTTGGCATTTTTTCCATGAAAGAATTCTTTCAATTTATATCCTTAGAACCAGGATTCAGAACCTTGTCAGCAGGGCTCAGTCTTTCTTTACTAGCAAATGCGATTGTGTTTACTCTTTATATTAACACTAATAAAGACAATACTGCAAAAGGAATTTTTATCACTACAGCTTTATACGGAGTGTTCATTTTATTATTAAAAACACTTGCTTAAAATATCAGAACGGAAAGTATCAATTACTATTGGGGAAAACTTAACAACAAAAAAAGAAAAAAATCAGTAAGTTTGTTTTTTAAAAATCTAAATCAAGTATTTCTCATAAACAGTTAGTTTTGGTAAAATCGGAGCCCTTATTCTTAAGGGCTCTTTCTTTTAAACTCTATTTTGCAGTAAAAACTAGGGTTAAGTCCTTTGAAACAAGCCGTCTACAAAATCTTGTTTGTCGAAAACTAGTAAATCGGTAGCTTTTTCCCCCACCCCAATAAATTTCACAGGGATGCTAAATTGATCAGCAATAGCCAATACCACTCCACCTTTTGCTGTCCCATCCAATTTAGTTATTGCCAAGGCTGTTACTTCAGTTGCTGCAGTAAAATGCTTTGCTTGTTCAAGCGCATTCTGACCTGTACTGCCATCCAAAACCAACATAACTTCATGAGGTGCATCTGGAACTACTTTTTGAATGACTCTTTTTATTTTTGATAATTCATCCATTAAATGTGACTTGTTATGCAATCGTCCAGCAGTATCAATTAAAATTACATCTACATTTTTAGCTACTCCACTGATTACCGTATCATAAGCAACTGAAGCGGGATCACTACCCATTTCTTTTTTTACGATGGGAACATTTGTTCTTTCACTCCAGATGGTCAATTGATCAACAGCTGCAGCCCTAAAAGTATCTGCGGCACCTAACAAAACCGACTTGCCAGCTAAGGAGAAATTATGAGCTAATTTACCAATTGTCGTCGTTTTCCCTACTCCATTTACACCAACAACTAATATAATATGTGGCTTATGGCCTGAAGGTAATTCGTAATTAATATAGGAATTATCAACTGTAGACGTGATTAATATTTCTTGAATTTCTTTTTTAAGTATAGTATTTAGTTCGCTGATATTTAAGTACTTATCTGATTTTATTCTATTCTCTAATCTTTCAATAATCTTTACCGTTGTAGCAATGCCCACATCGGCACTTACCAAGGCATTTTCAATTTCATCCAATACTTCCTCATCAACGACACTTTTGCCCACGACAGCTTTAGCAAGCTTTCCGAAGAAGCCCTCTCTGGTTTTCTGAAGCCCATTATCGAGGGTTTCTTTCTGCTCTTTTTTCCCAAATAACCGATCAAATATGCCCATGGTCTAACCTTTTTTTTAAGCTGAATAGCAACAATACTTCGAATGCTGTAAAATCAAAAAGCCATTCTGAAATACAGAACAGCTTTTGCAATAATATCAATTAAAGCTCTTATTGACCTAAGTGCTCTTTTATTTTATCTTTATGAACCATTGACTCTTTAAAAGTATAAGCACCGCTTTTAGCGCTGCGTAAGGTACGAATTACCTTAGTCCAGTTCTTCGCGTCTGCTGCTGCTTTTTGGTCTTTTGTCTTGATCGCGGTTTTAGCTGCTTTTGCCATGTTTATTATTTTTCTAGTGTCTAATTAATTACAGAATCCTGTAATTAGGATTAATTACACTGGTTAATTATTTGATTTCTTTATGAACAGTCACTTTCTTCAGAATGGAATTGTACTTTTTCAACTCCATACGCTCTGTCGTATTTTTTTTGTTCTTTGTAGTGATGTAACGGCTTGTACCTGCAAGACCTGTAGTCTTGTGCTCAGTACATTCCAAAATCACCTGAACTCTGTTGCCTTTCTTTGCCATTTTATCGTATTTTTAAAACGCTTATTAAATTTTAATGCCTTCAGCACGCAATCCTTTTATTACACTATACAAACCATTTTTATTAATAGTTCTAATAGCTTCTGAAGAGACTTTCAATGTTACCCATTTGTCTTCTTCAGCTAAGAAATAACGCTTTTTTTGCAAATTTGGTAAAAATCTGCGTTTTGTTTTAATATTGGAATGCGAAACCTTATTACCTGTAATGGGCTTCTTTCCTGTTACCTGACATACTCTAGCCATGATCCTTATTTTTGGACGGCAAAGGTAATGATTTAACTCAATAAATAAAGATTCATTTAAACTATTTTTGGAAAATCTTTTAAACCCCTGCTTTATTAAGCTATTATTTACACTAAAAAATACTAAAAAACCCATATTGAACTCCTGAAACCATTGGTTTACTAGAACCTTAAGGATCTCGTCAAAAATTTTTCCATTACAAACTATCTTTATTTTTTTAAAAGAAACAGCATTTTCATGACGAATTGCATACCAATCAAACGCTACCCACCCCCATCAAAATTTCTTTCCCCTGATTAAAAAGGTATAAATATCTTGCAAGACAAATAATTTACCATCCCATTTCAGAGAGAATGTATAGCCATAACATCATTATTATAGTTCAGGATAATCGCGCTGCCAATACCAGCAGACTAATGAACTGGATAAATGTCCATAAAAACACAGATGGTATTCTTTCACCGGTTGTAAATGGCTCTAGGAATTTATTATTGATTAGCAAAAGGCATTTGATAAATGTAGAGCCCTTACAAAAAGAAAAGGTTACCACTATAGGCGAAAGTGATTTTTCAAATGACGCTTTTAATCAAGCTAATAATTATTTACTACAGCTCTCCCCCATCGAAAATTCCATAATCATTATAGATGAAATTGGAGGATTAGAACTAAAGGAAAAAGGGCTTTATAAAGGATTAAAACATCAATTAAATCTGGCTTCGAAGTTAAAAGAACATCATCAGCTCTTCATCGTTGTAAAAAAAAGTTTACTTGATGAGTGTAAAAAAAAGTTTAAACTCGATAATGTCAAATTGATTACAATGGACGATTTTGACACTACAGAAAACCCCATCAAGCCCATTAGTTTATCAGGTCTTGTTCTCTGTGGAGGGAAGAGCTCCAGAATGGGCACTGACAAAGCGTTTTTACATTATCATCAAACCGGGCAATACCAATTTATTACCAAGCTTTTCTCCGACAGTGGTATTCCAGTAATCATCTCTTGCAATGAAGAGCAGCAACAAAAAATACCTGTTGAATATTCCACATTAATTGATGACGACACATTTAAAAACAACGGACCCATCTCAGGATTACTTACTGCTTTTAAAAACAATCCAAACCTTTCGTTTATACTGATCGGCTGCGATTACCCTTTGGTTCAGCAAAAACATATTGATGTACTGCTTTCGTTAAGTCAATTTGGATTTGATGCCGTTTGTTTTGTCCGAAAATCAAATCAGGAAAACATAGAGCCGCTTTTGACCTTCTATAATAATACAGTCAAACAAAAATTACACCATTCATTTAAATCCGGGAACACCTCGCTAAAAAATATTCTGGGAGAAATCAATACGCTGAAAATAATTGCGGAAGAAGATTCTTTTTTAGAGAGCTTTGATACACCTGAAGCATTTCATTCTTTTCATCCCTAAATCATTAATATGAACCAAGCTGTTACTGAAGTTGAAATTGATAAATATGCCGATGGGAATATTACAACAGCAGCAGATATCCTTGCTATTGAAGAACCCCTGGAAATGAAACTAGTTCATGGGAAATCCCAGGAAAGACAAATCACAAATGTTTCCATTACGATGCGCACACCAGGGAATGACTTAGAACTCACGATCGGCTTTTTATTTACCGAAGGCATCATCACTCATATCAACCAGCTTCAACCCGAGAAGTTTAATGGAAAATATTCAATGCCAAATGTCATACAAATCGAATGCGATGAAAATCTTGAAATAGATAAAAAGTTATTGCAAAGAAATTTTTATACAACTTCAGCATGTGGTGTTTGTGGCAAAGCTAGTATTGATGCTATTTTTTCATTGACAGGAGCTCCCAAAAAAAAGAATGATTTTATAATCGCTGCAGCAACTGTAATTCGACTTCCTGAATTGTTAAGCGCGCATCAAGAAATCTTCAAACATACCGGTGGCATTCACGCCGCAGCACTTTTCAGTAAAGATGGTCTGTTGCTGAAAATGAGAGAAGATGTTGGCCGACATAATGCATTGGACAAGCTGATTGGTAGCTATTTGCTTAAATCTACAGACCATAATATCATTCCTGAAGGGAGTATTTTATTATTAAGCGGCAGAGCCAGTTTTGAACTCATACAAAAATCAGCAATGGCAGGCATTTCCGTGATATCTGCTGTTGGTGCCCCTTCTAGTCTTGCAGTAGAAACCGCAAAACGATTCGGTATTACTTTAATAGGATTTTCAAGACACAACCGTTTTAATATTTATTCAAACCCTCATCGAATTCAGTTGTAATCTGTTGCTTTTGACTTATTTTTATTTTTATTAAAAAAACAACCAATGAAAATCAGGATCAAAAGCAATTCTATAAGATTCAGATTGACAAAAACTGAAGTGGATTATTTTTCACTAAATGGTTTTATAGAAGAGAAAACTGCGTTCGTCAATAATGCTTTCTCCTACAGATTAGAAATCACCAACCAAGAAGATTTTCTTTCGGCTTACTATCATGATCATAAAATAATTATTCTTGTTCCGAAGGAGCATGCAGACCAATGGATTTCAACCGATATGATAGGAATTGAACATAAAATGTCGCTCGGTAATGACAACCAACTTTTTTTACTAATCGAAAAAGATTTTGTTTGTTTGGATAATACTTTTGAAGATCAAAGTGATAATTATCCCAACCCGAATGCTGTTTGTTAATTATAATGAATGAGTGAAAATCAACACGATAATCCCAATGCTGAGAATCCGGAAAAATTTACCGGCATTAAACTATCTCTTCCTAAAACAGCGGCGGCAGGCATTCCTGCTGTAATGGTTTCAGCGAAACATCTTTTTTCCGAAATGGATATTATTCGTGGATTAAAGGCATTATTTAGCGTCAATCAGGTGAAAGGTTTTGATTGTCCTGGTTGTGCATGGCCTGATCCGGACGACGACCGATCACGTCTCGGTGAATATTGCGAAAATGGAGTGAAAGCAATTGCAGAAGAAGCCACCAGTAAAAAGTTGACAGCTCAGTTTTTTGCAGAAAATTCTGTAGCGGAATTATCCATGCTCGATGATTATGCTATAGGAAAGAAGGGTCGTATTGCACAACCGATGCTGCTGCGTAAAGACGCTACACATTATGAGCCCATTTCATGGAGCGATGCTTTTGAACTTATTGCAAAGAACATTCGGGAGCTAAATTCTCCTGACGAAGCTATCTTTTATACCTCAGGAAGAACAAGTAATGAAGCCGCTTTTTTATACCAGTTGTTTGTAAGAGAATTGGGTACGAATAATCTGCCCGACTGTTCCAATATGTGTCACGAAAGCAGCGGAGTCGCCTTGACCGAAACATTAGGAATTGGAAAAGGATCGGTAACACTCGAAGATTTTTATGAAGCAGAGGTGATTATCATTCTTGGCCAGAACCCCGGAACAAATCATCCCAGAATGTTGCAGGCTTTGCAAAAAGCAAAAGAAAATGGTTGTGAAATTATTTCCGTAAATCCATTACCCGAAACAGGTTTGATTGGCTTCAATAATCCTCAGCAGCTCAAAGGAATGCTGGGAATAAAAGCCCAACTGACAGATTTGTTTTTACAAATAAAAATCAATGGTGATCTTGCCTTGGTAAAAGCCATTGAACAAAGATTGTATGAAGAAGAACAGGAGGATCCCGGAACTGTATTTGATCAGGATTTTATTAATCAACATACTTATGGCTATGAAGAATTTATCAGCAACATAAATAAAGTTCCACTACCCTTATTATTAGATGCTGCAGGAATATCACGCCAACAATTAGAAGAAGCTGTATCCATTCTAAAATCGAAAACGAAAATAATCGCATGTTGGGCAATGGGATTGACACAGCATAAAAATGCAGTCACTACTATTCAGGAGATTGTAAATCTTTTACTGTTAAAAGGAAGTATTGGCAAGCCAGGCGCAGGAACTTGCCCTGTTCGAGGGCACAGCAATGTTCAAGGTGACAGAACTATGGGGATTTATGAAAAACCATCTCCGAAATTCCTGGATAATCTTGAACGAAGTTTCGGATTTAAACCACCCCGAAAAAATGGATTAGATGTAGTAGACAGTATCAAGGCGATGCATAACGGTAACGCTAAATTATTTTTTGCAATGGGCGGAAACTTCTTATCCGCTACTCCTGATACAACATTTACTGCACAGGCTTTACGCAAATGCAAACTTACCGTTCAGGTATCAACCAAATTAAACCGCAGCCATCTCATCACCGGAGAAGAAGCCCTGATATTACCCACTTACGGAAGAAGCGACAAGGACATTATTAATGGTGTGGAGCAGTTTGTTACTTGTGAAAATTCGATGGGTGTTGTGCAAATGAGCAAAGGAAGTCTAAAGCCCGTCAGCAAAGATTTGATGAGCGAAGCTTTGATTGTCTGCAACATGGCTAAACATGTGTTCCTTAATAAATCAACAGTAAACTGGGATTGCTATGCCGCCAACTATGATAGCATTAGAGAGGCCATTGAAAAAACTATTCCAGGTTTTGATGAATACAACCTTCGTGTACGAAAGCCTGGCGGATTTTATTTACCCAATGGCTCAAGAGAAGGAAAGTTTGATACCTTTTCAGGGAAAGCAAATTTCACTAATTCAACAATTGAATTTTATACACACGAGCCTGATGAACTGGTAATGATGACCGTTAGAAGCCATGACCAGTTTAATACAACTATATATGGATTGAACGACAGATACCGTGGTGTAAGCAATGAACGCAGGGTGGTATTTATGAATAAAGAGGATATCGAAGAAAGAGGCTTAAATGCAGGCGATATTGTCGATTTACTCAATACTCATAATGGCATTGAAAGAGTTGCACGTAAATTTCTGATTATAGATTTCAGTATACCAAAAGGATGCGCGGCCACTTATTTTCCCGAGACTAATGTTTTAGTTCCCATTGATAGTGTTGCAGATAAAAGTAATACCCCCACCAGTAAATACATCGTTATTAAAATCCGCAGGCATCTTCATTAATAACATCTTTGAAAGAAGTATAAAATAACAATTTCCTTTTACCATTTCTTTTTCGATAATTACAGGTTACTCCTCTAATAAATTGACATTTTTAAGGAATTACAGCTTATTTACAGCCCTTCTTTTATACAACACCCTGAACATTTGTAACACAATTGCCAATATGATTATTACCAACCCTAAATAAAAATGAATGCTCAACAAATTATGTTCTTTAAAAATAATAAAGGCCAGAATGATACCATACAATGGCTCTAAATTGTAAGTAAGATTTAATGTAAATGCTGAGATTTTTTTCAATGCACTTAACTGTAAATCAAAAGATAGTATGGTACAAAAAACTACCAAGACCATCAGCCATCCCCAGTCATGAGAAGTAGGCAAATAATGACCATGACTGAATGAGATAAAATAAAATGGCAGTAATAAAGTCAAAGATAAAAAGCCTCCGAAAAATTCATACAGAGTCAGCACTTCTGGTGTAAACCTCTTTAAAAGACTTTTGTTTAGTATAGGAAAAATGGCACTCCCAAGCGCCGAAATCACTCCGAAAATAACTCCAACTTTGTATTGTGGATGAAAATCAAAAATAATATAAACCCCTAAAAGAGACAGTAGTCCTAAACTTAATTCCACCCAAACGATTTTAGTTTTAAATATAAATGGCTCTAGTAAGGCAGAAAAAAATCCTGCTGCAGAAAGACAAACAACTGCAACTGAGGCATTCGCATATTTCACACTGCCGTAAAAAGCAACCCAATGTATAGCAAGAATAAGCCCTACAAAGGAAATGTCTCTAAAGTCCAACAAACTAATGCGCTGCAGTTTTCCCTTAAATTTCATTACAGCACCTAAAATCAAAATAGATAATAATAGTCTGTACCAAACGAGTAACCCTTCATTCAAGGAAATCAATTTGCCAAGAATAGCTGTAAACCCTGCCAGAAAAACCGCGGTATGTAATTGAAAGAACGCTTTTTTCATGAATCGCAAAGATAGGGTTGATTGTTTGACTGGTTGGTTTGAAGATTAGTTGATAATTGTTGAAAAGTTGTTGAAGGGTTGCAGGATGATGGTTGAAGGGTTGATTAGATGATTATGGGATTGATTTAAAAATATGTTGAAGTGTCTAAATAAAAATAAACATAAGTATATTTGCTACCTTATAAAAAAACATATCCAACAATGAACTTTAAAAAAATAAACAACCTTACAGGATGGGCCGTTTGCATCATTGCATGTGCCGTGTATTTAATGACCATGGAAGCCACTGGTAGCTTATGGGATTGCGGAGAATTTGCCTCAAGCGCCTATAAGCTTCAAATTCCACATCCACCGGGAGCACCCCTATTCGTGTTGATTGGAAGATTGTTCATGATTCCCTTCGATCCACAACATGCAGCTACGGGTATCAATTCTATGAGTGCCTTAGCCAGTGGATTTACTATACTTTTTTTATTTTGGACCATCACGCATTTTGCCCGTAAAATTGTGCAAAAAGATGGCCAGCCTCTAGATAACAGTAAAATTATCGCCATAATGGCCGCAGGAATTGTAGGCGCATTAGCATATACCTTCTCGGATTCTTTTTGGTATAGTGCTGTTGAGGGTGAAGTTTATGCGCTATCTTCTTTCTTCACTGCAGTAGTATTTTGGGCAATGGTAAAATGGGAGCAAAATGTGACTGAAGAACATGAGCAAGGAATAAAAGGACATTTTACAAAAGCTGACAGATGGCTTATTTTAATTTTCTATCTGATGGGATTATCGATTGGTGTGCATTTATTAAACTTACTTACCATCCCTGCTATTGTTATCGTTTATTATTTCAAACGTTACAAGCCATCTACAAAAGGAACTATTTTAGCATTTCTAATTGGTTGTATCATTACTGGATTAGTACAAAAAGCTGTTATCCAGTGGAGCATTAAAGGTGCGGCAAATATGGATATTTTATTTGTTAATGATTTCGGCCTTCCATTTTTTAGTGGGTTCGCTTTTTTCTTTGTATTAATGGCTGCATTAATATTTTTTGGACTACGAATAGCAGACAAAAAAGACTGGAACTTTTTAAAACTGGGAATCTGGAGCTTTTCATTTATGCTTCTTGGTTATTCTACTTACTTCACTACAATGGTAAGAAGCAACGCTGATCCAAGTGTAGATATGTTTAATGTAGACAACCCCGTTAGTTTGGTAGGATACGTTAGCAGAGAACAATATGGAGACTGGCCGATTTTATTTGGACAAGATTTCACCGCTCAAATTCAGGAAGGGAAAACTACTGAAACCTACATTAAATCAAATGGCAAGTACGAAAAAAACGGAAAGAAAGTAGAATATGTTTATGCGGAAGAAGACAAACATTTCTTCCCTCGTATGTGGGATCAAAGTAACGATCAAGGGCATGCAGATTATTATGCAAGCTGGGCTGTCATAGGGAAAGATGGCGAAGGCAAATGGGAAAGGGCTCCAACCATGGCTGAAAATATTGGATTCTTTTTCGACTATCAAATCAATTGGATGTATTGGCGTTATTTCATGTGGAATTTTGCTGGCAAACAGAATGATATTCAAGGCACAAACATGAGCAACCCAAGAGATGGCAATTGGGCAACAGGAATTAGTTTCTATGACAACATCCGTCTTGGCAATCAAGACTTACTACCTGATAGCGTTAAACGCAACAAAGCCAATAACAAATTATACATGCTTCCTTTTATACTTGGTATACTCGGCTTAATCTACCAATTCAAAAAAGATAAAAATGATACTTTAATTACAGGGCTACTTTTCTTCTTTACGGGATTTGCCATTTGTCTGTATCTTAATCAAGCAGGTAACCAACCCCGTGAGCGTGACTATGCTTATGTAGGATCGTTCTATGCTTTTGCGATTTGGATTGGATTAGGAGTTCTCTATATCAAAGAGCTGATTTTTACCTTTCTGAAAAACCAGCAACAGTCTGGAATAATAGCTGGAGCTGTTTGTTTACTCGCCGTTCCGATGTTAATGGCTAGTCAAGAATGGGATGACCATGACAGAAGCCAAAAAACATTAGCAAGGGACTTAGCAAAAAATTATCTGGAAAGTTGTGCACCAAATGCTATTGTAATTTCTTTTGGAGACAACGACACCTACCCTTTATGGTATGCGCAGGAAGTTGAAGGCATCAGGAAAGACATCAGGGTAATCAATAGTAGTTTATTGGGTACAGATTGGTACATTAATGAATTGAGGTATAAAGTAAACGAAAGTGCCCCTATCGATCCAATCTGGTCTGCTGCGCAAATAGAAGGATCTTCAAGAGATGTACTCAGATATAGTCCAAATGTTCCTGGAGTTGACCCCAACCAATTCATGGATCTTTACACCATGATGAAAGACTATGGAGGATCAGACGATCCTGCGAAAGGAGCCGTTGTAAATGAAGGCGATATCATGAATATTTTTCCTACTCAAAATGTATCTATCGCTGTTGATGCTGCATTTGTAAGAAGTAACGGAACTGTAAATGCAAATGATAATATTGTACCTGAGCTCAGATTTAAAATAGACAAAAACTATTTGTATAAAAATGATGCCGCCATTTTAAATATCATTGCTGCAAACAATTGGAAAAGACCTATTTACTTCACATCTCCTTATGGAGAATTGGGTTTTGAAAAATACCTCAGACAAGATGGGATGACTTATCGTTTAGTGCCTATTGAAAATGGTGGTGTTAATCAAGATTGGGTAATGGATAAAATGATGAACAAATACGCTTTTGGCAATGCACAAACGAAAGGCGTTTATTATGATGAGGAAAATCGTCGTCACTTAAATAGCATCAGATTAGCCTATGCGCAAGCAGCAGGTGCTCTTGCAGACGCAGGCAGAAAAGAAGATGCAAAGAAGTTGTTGAACAAATGCGACAAAATGATGGACCAGGATAACTTTCCTTACGAAATGGCAGGTCGTTACCAGCAACATAACCAGATATCCATGCAAATGCTCTATGCTGCCTATAAAGCAGGCGCTACTGAATTAGCTAGCAAAATAAGCAAGAAGCTTCATAAGGATATGGAACAGCAAAACGCTTATTACCTCTCATTACCAGATTCGAAAAAAGAAGCCATGTCTTCCGAAGAAGATAGAAATTCAAATCTTTTGAGGAGTTTGGTTGGAATGGAACAACAGTTTAATACTCCTGAAACAAAGGTAGTTGCCCCTGAAGCCGTTGAAAACAAAACAACAACGGATACAGCTAAGCCATAACTAAAATTAAACTTATAAAAATCCTGTCCCATGTAAAAAGCATGGGACATTTTTTTATTCTGTACAGAACATTAATAGCATTGAATTGTTATCTAAATTGTGTTAGTTTAAATTAATCATAACAGCTTTTCATAAATGCACAGTTTTCATTTCTCCAAATTCAATATTAATCAAAATCAAAAAAGCAGTTTTGATCAACTATTTGAATTATTTACACAAGTACTTACCTACACCAGTGGAGACTTTAGCGAATCTATTCAATGGCTAAATGAATTGGATAAAGAATACAAACTAACTAATAATGATTATGGTATTGGCGATTTTATTGAAGATTTAAAATCAAAGGGCTATATAGATGAGAACAAACAAAATGGGGAAATAAAAATTACCCCGAAAACAGAACAAAGTATTCGCCAAAAAAGTCTGGAAGAAATTTTCGGCAAACTAAAAAAATCAAAAAAAGGCAATCATCAAACTTTCAAATCAGGAATAGGGGACGAAATTAATCCTGAATCAAGGCCCTTCCAATTTGGAGATACCATGGAACAAATAGATTTCACTTCTTCTATTCGAAATGCACAAATCAATCATGGCATTGATAGCTTTTCTATGGATGAAGGCGATTTAGAAATCAGAGATACCGATTTCAAGGCGCAAACTTCTACGGTTTTGATGATTGATATTTCACACTCCATGATTTTGTATGGCGAAGACAGAATTACGCCAGCAAAAAAAGTAGCTATGGCTTTGAGTGAATTAATTAAGACAAAATACCCAAAAGACACATTGGATCTTCTTGTTTTTGGCAATGACGCCTGGACTATTGAAATCAAAGACCTCCCCTATTTACAAGTTGGTCCGTATCACACCAACACCGTTGCCGGAATTGAATTAGCCATGGAATTGTTGAGAAAAAGAAAAAATCCCAACAAACAAATTTTTATGATCACAGATGGGAAACCAACTTGTTTAAAAGAAGGGAAAAATTATTACAAAAACAGTTTTGGTATTGACAGGAAAATATTAAGCAGATGTTTAAATCTTGCGGCACAATGTAAGAAAAACAAAATCCCCATTACCACTTTCATGATTGCAAGCGATCCCTATTTGCAAAAATTTGTACAGGAATTTACAGAAACAAATAACGGGAAAGCCTTTTTTGCTTCCTTAGATAATTTGGGTGCTTTCATTTTTAAAGACTTTGAGAGCGGGAGGAGCAAGACTGTTTTTTAAACCGATTTAAAAATTGCGAGGTCGTTATTATTTCAAAAAAAAATACAATAAAAAACAACAATGAACAATATAAAAACATTAGGCGACTTAAAGAAGAGCGGCTGGATATCGAAATCAATAAAAGATGAGATACGAGAAAATCTTATCAAGAAAATACAAGCAAAAGAGAACCCTTTCCCTGGTATATTAGGCTATGAAGACACGGTAATTCCAGATACAGAACGGGCGTTATTAAGCAGGCATAATATTCTTTTTCTTGGATTGCGAGGTCAAGCGAAAACGCGTATGGCAAGACAAATGATTGACTTGCTCGATGAGTACATTCCTTTTGTAACAGGCAGTGAAATCAATGACGACCCCTTACATCCCATTTCAAGATATGCGATTGATTTAATTGAAGAAAAGGGCGACAACACCCCTATTGAATGGCTGCATAAATCTCAACGTTATGGCGAAAAATTAGCCACACCAGATGTGAGTGTTGCAGATTTGATTGGCGATATCGACCCTATTAAAGCAGCGAATTTAAAATTAAGTTTTGCCGACGAAAGAGTGTTGCATTATGGTATCATCCCCCGAAGCAACAGAAACATTTTCGTCATAAATGAACTCCCCGATTTGCAAGCCCGAATTCAAGTTTCGTTATTCAACATTTTAGAAGAAGGTGATTTGCAAATACGCGGATTCAAATTAAGATTGCCATTGGATATCTTGTTTGTATTTACAGCTAACCCCGAAGACTATACGAACAGAGGCAGCATTGTTACTCCATTAAAAGACAGAATCCAAAGTCAAATCCTGACACATTATCCGAAATCTATTGAAACATCTTTAGCCATAACTGCTCAGGAATCCAATAAAATAAAATCGCAGCAAGAAAAAGTAGTAGTTAGCGATTTAATAAGCAGATTGATTGAACAAGTTTCTTTTGAAGCCAGAAGCAGTGAATTCGTTGATAAAAAAAGTGGCGTAAGTGCAAGGTTAACCATATCAGCATATGAAAATGCCGTAAGTGCGGCAGAAAGAAGAGCTATCATTAATAAGGAGGATAAAACACAGGTTTGGATAAGTGATTTAACTGGCATTATCCCATCAATAACCGGGAAAGTAGAATTAGTGTATGAAGGAGAACAAGAAGGTCCGTTTCAAGTAGCATACAATCTGGTTGAAAAAGCAATAAGAACACTATTTGTAAACTATTTCCCTAATCCAGAAGTATTTAAGAAGAAGAAAAACAAAGATGTACAAAAAGAAGAAAACCCGTATAAGCCAATAATCAAATGGTTTGACCAAGGCAACAATTTGAATATTTTTTTAGAAACAAAAGACGCCGATAAAATATTATTGCTTTACACCGTTGATGGCCTTTATGCACTAGTAAAAAAAATGTACGGGTCTTCCTCTGAAATGGAAATAGCCTTGCTCATGGAATTTTTACTCCATGGATTAGCGAGTTACTCCTTAATCAGTAAAAAAGTATTAGACAGCAAAATAGAATTTAAAGATTTAATGGGAAGCATGCTGAGTATGGGTTCTCAACATTTTAACGAAGACGATTTCAATGATGAAGATTTTACTTAATTGACATTAAAACCAGATTTTTGCAGTAGAAATCTATTACGATTCTAACTAAAATTAGGGTTAAAAAATATTCACTTCTCGTTCTAGCAGTATTCCAAACTTAGCAGTCACCGTGCTTATGATTTCTTCACTGAGATTATGAATTTCTGTGCCTGTAGCATGACCAAAATTCACGAGTACTAAAGCTTGTTTATCATGGCACCCTGCATCTCCTTTTCGATACCCTTTCCAGCCACACTGTTCGATTAGCCATCCTGCTGCGACCTTAACCTTATCCATTTCATTCATATATCCGACAATATCAGGGAACTCCATTTTCAATACATCAAATTGGGTTTTCGGCAACTCGGGATTTTTAAAAAAACTGCCGGCATTACCTATTGATTCAGGATTGGGCAACTTACTGTTTCGAATATTGATCACCGCCTGTGCTATTGAGGAGATTGACAATTCCTGTACCCCCATGACTTCTAGTTCTTTAGCAATTGCACCATACGCAATATTATATTTCGGCTTTTTTAGTAGTCTATAGGTAACCGATGTAATAACAAATTGATTTCGTTGTGCATGCTTAAATACACTTTCTCTGTAACCAAATTCGCAGTCACTTTTAGTGAACACCACTTTTTCCTTGCTATTTATATGAATAGCTTCTAAAGAATGAAAAACCTCTTTTACTTCAACCCCATATGCGCCAATATTCTGCATAGGTGAAGCTCCGACATTGCCAGGTATCAATGCCAAATTCTCTACTCCGGCATATTGATGATGGACGCAATATTTCACCAACTCATGCCAAGCTATACCAGCACCGGCTTTCAAGAAAACAAACTGATCATCTTCCTCAACTACTTCTATTCCGGAGATCTCATTTTTCAGAACAAGTGCAGCCACATTTTTTGTAAACAATATATTACTACCACCACCCAATATCAATTTACTTTCATGTTGAAAATTTGGCAATAGTAAAATATCCTGAAGCTGTTCAATAGAATCAAAAGAAGCAAAATATTTAGCTTGCACATCGATACCAAACGTATTATATTTTCTCAGCGATATATTTTCTTTAATTTCCAATTAATGATAATTTAGACAGGATCTACATCTGCAATGATACTAATTGATTTGTATTTTTTTTCACTCAGCAATAAATTTATATGGTGCTGAATTGCTTTTTTATACTTAACTCCGACTCCGGCATCTTTAGGTAGCTTCAACATTATTTCCATAAGATATTGATTTCTCATTCTTGCGATAACAGGTGGTGCAGGTCCTACAACATTGTCTTTAAAATCAGTACGCAACAAACCTGCTAATTTATCAGCTGCAGATTTCACAGTTTCATTGTCTTTGTGTTTTAAAGTAAGCATGACCATTCTGCTAAAAGGAGGGTAAAAAAAAGATTCCCTATTACTGATTTCGCAATTGTAAAACTGGTTATAATCATGCTGTTGAACCCATTGAATAACTGGATGCTTAACGTTGACTGCTTGTATTAAGACTTTCCCCTGAGATCCCTTTCTACCTGCCCTGCCGCTAACTTGTTCCATCAATTGAAATGCGCGTTCATTAACTCTAAAATCTGCAAAACTCAATAACCCATCAGCATCCAAAATTCCAACAAGACTAACCTTATCAAAATCAAGGCCTTTTACAACCATTTGAGTTCCAACTAAAATATCAAAGCGATGTTGCTCAAACAACTGTATCAAAGTATCATGAGCAGTTTTGCCTCTCACACTGTCCACATCCATTCTTGCAATTCTATATTTTGCAAAATCCACTTCCAATTGTTCTTCTATTTTTTCTGTACCAAAGTTTTTTTCAGCCCAATTATTGCTTCCACAAGCTGTGCATGTTATCAATTTTGGATAAGTGCTCCCACAATAATGGCAATGCAATTTATTGCTGTATTTATGAAGCGTTAAAGAGACATCGCAATGGTTACATTGAGGAATAAATCCGCAAGATCCACAAATCAGATAAGGATTATACCCTCTTCTGTTTTGAAACAAGATTACTTGCTTATCATTATCCATTGCTAGTTGAATGGCCTCTTTTAATTGAGGACTAACCATTACTTTTCCTTTTTGTACTACTTGCCTCGTATTTACAATTTCTATTTCAGGCAATTTGATCCCTCCAAATCTTTCAGTGAGTGTTACAAGAGCATATTTGTTTTGTAATGCATTATAATAACTTTCGAGAGAAGGTGTGCCACTTCCAAGCAACACTTTAGCTTCGAATAAATTTGCGTAGTAAATCGCTGCATCCCTTGCATGATATCTTGGGGCGGGATCTTGTTGTTTGTATGAAGCGTCATGCTCTTCATCAACAATGATAAAACCTAAGCTGTTAAATGGCAGAAATAAGGCACTTCTTGCTCCCAAGACGACACTCACTTCATTATTTTTGACTTTATTCCACAATTCAATTCTTTCCTGGTCATTAAATTTGGAATGATAAATGGCGATATGCCCACCGAAATGTTTTTGTAATCGGCGGATAATTTGTGTAGTCAGAGCGATTTCAGGCAATAAGTATAACACTTGTTTACCTTTCAGAATATATTCTTCAATAAGCTTTATATAAATCAGGGTCTTTCCGCTACCAGTGACTCCATGAAGAAGAGTAACATTTTTATTTTTTTGTGATTCCTGCAATTCAGATAAGCAAATTTCCTGTTGAGCTGAAAGGACAAAATCAATATGTAAATTTTTAGGGACTAATTTTATTCTATCTACATTTCTTTTTTCAACAACCAGGATTTTCTTATCGCATAATGCATTGAGTTGGGCTGCAGAAGCACTTGCTTTTTTCAACAAGGCGGGCTTAGCCACTTCCCCATCTGTCTTTTGCAAATGAAGAAATGATAACAACAACTCCATTTGTTTCGAAGCGCCTTTCCAATCATTTAAAAGCCGGGCTAACTGATCTTCATGAGTATAATCCGGATGCAACGTAACATAGATTTCTTTTTTTGTTTTATATTTTTCGTTCAGTTTTTCCCATACAAAACAAACATCTTTTTCAAGTAATTTTTTTATTATGGGGTAAACGTGAGAGGCATCAAGGATTAATTGAATTTCGATTAATTGCAATTGCTTTTTAATCAACAATGCTTCTGCAACAATATATTCTTCATCATTTAAAGAAGAAAAATCTTCGCCAAAATCTTCATTAAAAATAACAACCGTTTCGCTACTCAATTTAAAATTAGCAGGCAGTGCTGCTGCCATCACTTCGCCTTCAGTGCACATATAATACTCACTCATCCATTTCCAAAGCTGCAATTGCTGATTATAAACAATAGGAGCATCATCAAGAATATTGATGATAGATTTTGTAGTATAGGGAGGCTTTTGATTGGTAATTGACTTTATAATACCTGCGTATTTTTTATTTTTCCCGAAGACAACTTCTGCTCTGCAACCTATTTTTGCAATACCAATTAAGTGGCTGGGAATCTCGTAGGTGTAAACTATAGGTAAGGCAAGAGGTAAAATAATTTCAGTCCAAAAGCCGGAGGCGCTTTCATTAAAATTTATTTGATTTTCACGACCCATTTTTGTGTTACTCTTTTATCCAAGTTGCTTTATATCTTATCAATGCAGACTCCATTGAGTCATATACTTTTTGTTTCAAAACAGGCAAATCTTCTATTTCAAAACCCTCAACCGAAATCTCTTCAAGGTAAACAACTCTTGATTTTCCGGGCGTCAAGGAAAGTGCTTTACTATAATGTAATCTATCATAAGTATCCAAAAAAAGCAAGGGTTTGATAGAAGTTTTTGTTTCAATGGCAATTCTAAAAGCGCCATCATAAAAATTAATTAAAGGCTTACTCGTTTCATTAAAAGTTCCTTCTGGGGCAAGAATAATGGAAATATTATCCTTTATAGCTTGTTTTAAATCGCTTACACTTCTGGCACGATCGGCGGGATCTTTTCTATTAACCATAATTACTGCACTACTATAGATAAACCCAAACAAGGGAATTTTGCCAATTTCGAATTTCCCTAACCCTCTGAAATGTTGTTTTCTTATAGCTTTCAATATAACAATCGCATCTAAATACGAGATATGGTTAAAAACGAAAATAACAGGCTTATTATAGTCATGTTTTGTTTCGAAAATATTCTTATGCCATATTCCGAGTAAAATAAAAATAATATCTATAAAAACCCGGCTTATCAGGTAAATAAAATTTCCACGAGTCTTTTTTGGTAAAAAAAAAGTCAATAATGCAATCGGAAAAACAATTAATACAAATGCAAGAAATAGGATTGAAGCATAGATATTATATAAGAATTGTAGGAAACGAAGTGATTTTTTCATGATTCTTGCGAAAATAGTCAGAAAAAGTTAAGGAACGTATATTTGATCAAACAAATTGAAATTGAACAAATTAGCTAATTCTTTAAGAAGACTATCCCAATTTGAAAATCTTATTAAGGGTCATGAATAAAGGCTAGAATAATATTTTTTTTAAATTATTAAAAAAAGATTTGGAATTCTGCAATTAAATAAGGGAAAACGATTACCTTTGCCGTCCTAAATTCGGGTATGTTATGTTAGCAATAGTTAAAATCGCAGGTCAACAATTTAAAGTAAAAGCAGGAGACAGCTTGTATGTTCCACACATTGAGGGTAATACTGGAGACGCAGTAGAATTTACTGACGTTTTGTTTACACACAATGGTAGCAGCATCAATAGTGGCTCATCTGTAAAAGCAGTTGTAAAGGCTGAAATTGTGAATGGCCAAATAAAAGGTGATAAAGTAATCGCTTTTAAAATGAAGAGAAGAAAAGGTTTCCGTAAAAAGCACGGACATCGCACGCAGTATACACAAATAAAAGTAACTGCAATTGCTTAATTGATTTTCGAGCAATCATTTCAACAATCAAATCGTAAAAAATGGCACATAAAAAAGGTGAAGGTTCCGTAAAAAACGGTCGCGATTCACAAAGTAAAAGATTAGGTGTAAAAATTTTCGGAGGACAAGCTGCGAATGCTGGCAATATTATTTTGCGTCAACGCGGAACTGTATACCATCCAGGGAAAAATGTTGGGGTTGGTAGAGACTTTACCATCTTCGCTTTAACTGATGGTGTAGTTGCTTTCAAAAAAACTAAAGGAGACAAAACACTTGTTTCTGTTGCTACCATTTAATTTATTTTTAAAAAAATAATAACTTTTTTTTGGTAATTTGAAAATTATATTTATTTTTAAGTATTATTTACTAACCAATTAAATTAAAAAAAATGGCTACAAAGAAAAAAGCTGCTGCAAAAAAAGCTGCTCCAAGAAAAGCTGCTGCTAAAAAAGCTGCTCCAAAAAAAGCTGCTAAAAAAGCTGCTCCTAAGAAAGCTGCTGCTAAAAAAGCTGCTCCTAAGAAAGCTGCTAAAAAAGCTGCTCCTAAAAAGAAGTAAGCTTCAATTGCTTAAAGCAAATGATAGTAGTCCCGGTTTATACCGGGACTTTTTTTTGCCCTGAAAGCACTTCCTACGTTGCATTATAGCTTATTTAAAAAAGGTTAGTATTGGAAATGTAGTTATAAAATATTTCCACTTTCGATATTTATAACAATGATTTAATAAATTTGAACTATGGATAATAATCAAATTGCTGACCACTTTTCTTTGCTTTCAAAGTTGATGGATATACATGGAGAAAATACTTTTAAATCAAAATCATACTCCACTGCCGCGTACACGATTGAGAAATTACAACAGCAATTATCTACAATTCCGATCGAAAAAATCGCTACTATAAATGGGATCGGCTCCTCCTCTGCTCTAAAAATTATAGAAATTATCGAGACTGGGAAATTGAATTCTCTTGAAGAATTGATAAATAAAACACCAAAAGGGGTAATTGAGATGCTAAATATCAAAGGTGTCGGCCCAAAAAAAATAAATACTATTTGGAAAGAAATGGAAATTGAAACGATCGGAGAATTACTTTATGCATGTAAAGAAAATCGATTAAAACTATATAAAGGCTTCGGGGAAAAAACACAACAGAATGTAATTGAAACTATTGAATTTTATTTCAAGAGTAAAGGGAGTTATTTATACGCTCAAGTTGAATTAATAGTGCCGGAAATAGAATCATTTCTATTAAAAATCTTCAATTCGCAAAAAATAGAATTGACAGGAGCCTATAAACGACAGTTAGAAATAATAGATCAACTTGAATTCCTTATAGAAGATGAGATTACTACTATTGAGAAAACTTTATTGCATGTTGAAGGATTCACTTTGAAAGAAAATGGAACTGGGTATTTATTATACTCCACATTATTAGGAATCGATGTAAAAATTTACATCGCAAACAAGATTAATTTTATTGAAGAGTCTATCAAACTCAGTTCTTCTGATGAATTCTGGCAAGAAATCCAAAAAAAACGAAGCTTAATAGAAGCAACCCCTACTACAGTTGAACATTTCTTTCAACAAATGGAAATTCCTACAATCCCCCCTTATCTTAGAGAACAAGCACAAACCATTCAACAATTCTCAAAAAATGATCCCCCAAAGCCAATTGAGATTGAAGATATAAAAGGAATAATACACAGCCATAGTAATTGGAGCGATGGAAGCAACACCATTGAAGAAATGGCAAATGCAGCGATAAGCAAAGGATTCGAATATCTGGTCATCAGCGATCATAGCAAATCTGCTTTTTATGCTCAGGGACTTTCAATTGATAGAATAATCGCTCAACATCAATATATAGACGAATTAAATAAGAAAATAAAGTCATTTAAAATCTATAAAAGTATTGAATCTGATATTTTAAACGATGGGAACCTTGATTATCCCAATGAAATCTTATCTAGATTTGATTTAGTAATCGCATCTATTCATAGTAATCTTAAGATGAATGAAGAAAAAGCTATGATGAGGCTAATAAAAGCCATTGAAAACCCATTCACTACAATATTAGGGCATATGACAGGACGCTTGCTACTGAGTAGACCTGGATACCCTGTAGACCATAAAAAAATAATTGACGCCTGTGCGGCAAATAAAGTAGTCATTGAATTGAATGCCCATCCAAGCAGATTAGATATTGATTGGCGACAACTATCATATGCACTTGAGAAAAATGTGTTGATTTCAATAAACCCCGATGCACATCAAATTGAGGGAATGAACGATGTTAAATACGGTGTGAAAGTTGCTCAAAAAGCAATGCTCCCAAAAGAAAGAAATTTAAGTAGTTTCACTTTGGATCAGTTTGAAGATTATATTACTTCAACAACAAAAGAAAAAACGAAAATATAATCTAATGCTCTTTCTTTACTTGATTCCAAAGTGAATCCATTTCGGCCAAACTCATGTCGTGCAAAAACTTATTTTCTAAAGCCACGAGTTCTTCCATTTTCATAAATCGTTTGATAAATTTTTTATTTGTTCTTTCAAGAGCATTTTCTGCATCTACTTTTAAAAACCTTGCATAATTAACTAAGGAGAAAAAAACATCCCCTAATTCATCTTCAATATTATCATGATTCCCCATTTCAATGGCTTGTTTTAATTCCGCTATCTCCTCTTCAACTTTACCCCAAACCTGGTTTTTATTCTCCCATTCAAAACCAACTTGCTGAGATTTTTCCTGCAAACGAATAGCTTTAACCATAGAAGGCAATGTTTTAGGAACTCCACCAAGCACCGACTTCTTGCCTTCTGCTAATTTAATTTTCTCCCAGTTTTGTTTTACATCATCCTCACTTTCCACTTTTACATCTCCATAAATATGAGGGTGGCGAACAATTAGTTTTTCACAAACACCATTTACCACATCTTTTAAAGAAAATTCGTTTTTTTCGCTGCCAATTTTAGCATAAAAAACTATGTGCAAAAGCAAATCACCCAACTCTTCTTTTATACCATTTGAGTCATTTTCAGAAATAGCATCTGCCAATTCATAAGTTTCTTCAATGGTGAGGTGCCTCAAAGACTCATTAGTTTGCTTTTGATCCCATGGACATTTTTCTCTGAGTTCATCCATTATTTTTACTAATCTTAAAAAATCAACTCCTATGTTATCCATATTAAAAAATTAAAATTTCTGAATATTACGCCCATCTTCTTTCGAAGCATAATGCAATTTTAAACAATTTTATTAGTAGAAAAATAATTTATTAAATACAATGAATTTATTTTAAAATCATAAAACTTTACATTTTAGGAATAATAAATATAAATAAGGGTTAGATTTGTACATTGTAAGCTAATAATAATAAGATGAACAAGATCATTTCTATTTCAATGTTTTTTTTCGCAGCTCCTCTGTTTTCAAAAGCTCAGTTTTTTTACAAAGACATTATCAGTACAACCCAAGCTGCAGAAGAGCTAGAGACCTACCAAATGTCAGGAGTTCACAATATTAAGATTAATAGTATTGAAAGCAACGGTGAGCCGAGTGAAGGTTTTTTTTGCGAAAAGAAAATATCAAAAGATTACAAGAAAGTAACCCTATATACGAAATTAAATGGGTCAAGCAAGTCCATATTAATTTCCTATTTCAATGAGAAGAAGCAATTATTAAAAACTTACGACAGCTCTGAAATAGTAGTTAGCTCCAATGAATATGAATATGACAATAAAGGCAGGCTAACCAGTATAAAATATACTTCTCATTCAAATGATGATGACTTTGTAAATCAAATAACGGAAGAGCATGTCTATTTCTACAAAGAAGAAAATCTACCACAAAGTATGTACAGAATAAAGAATACAACTGACACCACAATTGTATTATATTCTTTAGATGAGCACAATAACATTTCTATTGAGAAAGAAATGAAAAATGCATCAAAGTACTACTACTACTATAACACAATCAATAAACTTACGGATATTGTTCACAGCAACGAATATAAAAACAAACTTGTTGCAGATTACCTATTTGAATACAATGCTCAAGGACTTCTTTCTCAGATGACTACAACAGAAGACGGGAATGATAATTTTTCAATCTGGAAATATTCCTATGATGACAAATTGAAAACACAAGAAAGAATCTTTTCAAAAGATGGGGTAATGCTAGGTAAAATGGAATATGAGTACAAGTAGCCAAAGACTATTGGACGATAACTGTATCTTTTAATTGGTTTATTTCATTATCCCAATCATTGAGTTTGCCCCCTAGTACTTCAACTTTAACACTAGCTAACCCTTTATTTAAATAGCCTAATTGCGCAGCTGCAATTTTTGACAGATCCAGTAATCTTTTCATTTTGGGATGAAGTCTATCATTAGTTTTGACTTTTACAGATTTTCCATTTTTCAAATTCGTAACTATTACCCAAGTCCCAAGAGGCAAAACATTACAAGCCGCTGTATATTTTTTTTGGCTAAACACACTTCCATTTGCTGTTTTTTTTCCAATAAACTTATCGCTATAATAACTCGCTGTCCCGTAAATAACTTTTTTGTGCTTTTGAACAGTCCTTTTTTCCCTTTTATTCAATTCCAATTGCTGCGCATTAACAATAGAAAAAGGACAAGACGCTAAAAAAATAATAAGTAAAAAGATTTTAAGCATAATTAAAATTTACATGAGCTCATTTTCACATGTCTCATTATTACAAGATAATGATTTGGCATAATAATATGGAATAAATTTAATTTTATAGACAAGCAGGGTTAACAAGGGTTCTTTAAATAGATTATATCTACATTTGCGAAGGCTATTTCATGCGACCAAACTTTAAAAGCTACATACACATGAAGTATTACATTATTGCAGGTGAAGCAAGTGGAGATTTACATGGAAGCAATTTGATCAAAGAGTTGACCAAAGCAGACTCCAATACTCAGGTTCGTTGCTGGGGTGGAGATTTAATGCATGCTTCGGGCGGTATTGTAGTAAAGCATTACAGAGATCTAGCTTTTATGGGGTTTACAGAAGTTATTAAAAATCTATCCACTATTCTCAAAAATATTTCATTTTGCAAAAAAGACATTCTAGCATTTCAACCTGATGCATTAATTCTAATTGATTACCCAGGATTCAATCTTCGGATTGCAAAATGGGCAAAAGAAAATGGGTTGAAAGTGATTTATTATATTTCTCCGCAGATTTGGGCATGGAAAGAGAACCGTATTCACCACATAAAAAAATACGTTGACAAAATGCTGGTTATTCTACCCTTTGAGAAAGCCTTTTATCAAAAATGGGATTATGAAGTGGATTATGTTGGCCATCCATTAGTAGAAGTTGTAGATGAATTTATCCTTCAGACGAAAGGCAAGGTGAATGATTGGCCAAATAAAAAAATAATCGCATTATTGCCTGGAAGCAGGAAACAGGAAATTCTTCAAAAACTACCTGTAATGCTTAAAATAAGTGCACATTTGCCTGAGTATCAATTTGTAGTTGCAAAAGCTCCCAGCATTGATGAGTCATTTTATGCCAACTTATTAAATCAATATTCGAATGTATCGACAGTATCAAATCGCACTTACGAATTGTTGTGCCATTCAACAGCAGCATTAGTTACAAGCGGAACGGCTACATTAGAAACAGCTTTGTTTGGCGTACCTGAAATTATCTGTTACAAAGGCAATGCCCTCTCCTATCAAATAGCTAAGCGTCTGATTAAAATAAAATTTATTGGATTAGTCAATCTTATTATGAACAAAGAAGTGGTTAAGGAATTAATCCAACATGAACTTACAACAGAAAACTTATTAAAGGAATTGAAATTAATTCTAGAAAACAATGAAAAAAAATCAGCTATAAAAAAAGATTTCGAGGAATTGAAAAGCATATTAAGTTTGGGTGGGCATGCTTCAAAAAATGCAGCTACATTAATAACTGACTATTTAAAAAAATCAGTAAAACAATAATTTGATGGCGATAAAAATCAATGCCAGTAAAAATAATACAATTGACAGTCTGTTAATACCATGCATATACTTCATCCATTGACTGGATTTAGCATTGGGATCTTTCTTTTTTAAATATAGATACTCGGCTAATTGATTAAGGATGCCCATTTTGATTAAAATATTTCCACCAAATTAAGATAAATTTCATTTAATCACTTAAATTACTTGTCTAATTTATTTAGATTAATAAAATTATAATACTACTAACTGCTTGTAAATAAAACGACATGACCAGAGAAGAGAAATTCATGATTGAAGCCATAAAAATGTCTCAAAAAGGAGTTCATGAAAATGAGGGTGGCCCTTTTGGATGCATTGTTGTGAAAGGTGATAAAATCGTTGGGCGGGGAAACAACAAAGTTACTTCTACAAATGATCCAACAGCACATGCAGAAGTGGTTGCCATAAGAGATGCGTGTAAAAATATCGGTGCATTTCAGCTTGACGATTGTGAAATTTATACAAGTTGCGAGCCTTGTCCGATGTGCCTTGGTGCGATTTACTGGGCAAGACCAAAAGTTATTTATTACGCAAATACCAGAGGAGATGCCGCGGCCATAGGGTTTGACGATTCTATGATCTATGAAGAAATGAGTAAGTCATATGCAGACAGAAAGATTCCAATTATATCTATCTCAAGAAATGAAGCTTTGCAAGTTTTTAAAGAATGGAAAGAAAAAGTAGACAAGACACTTTATTGATTTGTATTTTTATATAAAATAATTTCTGCAGCAATACTTACAGCTATTTCTTCTACCGTTTCACTTTTAATAAAAAGACCAATTGGCGCTTTTATCTTTTTCAATAAGGAGGTATCAATATCTTCACTTTGGTAATCCTCAAACATCTTTTCTATTTTCTTTTGACTTCCGAGTAAGCCAATATATTTAAATTCCTTTCCCAAAAGTGATCTTACTGCAATATCATCAGTACGATAGCCAAAAGTCATGATTACTACATAAACATTATCACCATTTGGGATCAACGACCCTAATGCTGCATAAGAAGATACAATATGTTTTTCATGAGCGAAAGAATTCTCATCAATAGTATTCAAACCTACTCTTTCATCATATACATGAATATAAAAATCCATGCTGCTCATTAATTTTGAAAGAGCCAATGCGGAATGCCCACCTCCGACAATATGAAGACTATTTTTCAATCCCGTTTTTTCTTCAAAATGAAAAGAGGAATAATCTTCGGCAATTTCTAAATAAAAGGGATGGTGAGGCACTTCGTCTGTAAAAGACATGTCATCAATATTTAAATGAAGCGTCCCATTGCGATTAGCTTTCATTGATACAATCAAATTATTAATAGCAGCAATTTCATGCTCTTTTATTTCATACAAAAAAATCGTTTGCTCACCTGAGCAGATCATTCCGCTTTGATTTTTTTTTGCAGATTTCTCATGAAATTGCTTTACAACTTCGGGATCCTCTTCGGGTATTAGTAAGCGTGACTTCGCCAATTCCACGAACTTATGTTCCATAATACCGCCCCCTATTGAACCACAAAAATCACCATCGGAAGACACCGCCATTTTAAATCCCTGTCGCCCAGGCGAGCTACCTTTGCTTTCTAATACATACAAGAGTATAACCCTTGAAGATGATATTTTTTTTTGCAGTATAAATTCCCAGACCTTCATTAATAGATTTACTTCTTACGATTTTCCAATATTTTCTTAAAAGACCTTCCACGAATTTCATCTAATGTTAAGCCTGTTACCAAAACTTCTTCTTCTGTGATTGCCCCGCTGTTCAATGCTCTCAGAAAATAATTAAGCAACCCCTGCCCTGTAGCTGCATCGTCAAACACATCTCCAATGAGTGTTGCTCTTGCAGCTTTTTCTACAAAGGTTTTCAATCTTTCTACCGCATCATCATAGCTTTCAAGAAAAAATGCAAAAACTGCGGTGTAGCGCATAGGCAGCTGTGCAGGATTTAAATCCCAGCCCTGATAAAAACCATTCCACAAAGAATGTCTGATATGATCGTATCCTTTTTTCCATGCGCGATGAACAGTAGCGCTATTTTCTTTCATTTGAGCTGCGGAAAGTTTTGCGCCGCGATGAGGGCCAATCGGCATTGTATTTGTAGCTCCATCGGATAACCATATCCCTGTATGTGCCAAAGCGACTTTTGTCATGTGGTGTGCAAAATCACAAACCGGATGGTTCATCTCCTGGTAACGAGCGGTAATACTGCAAGAAGCCGTGTAATCATAAGTACCAAAATGTGTGGCGATACAACGACCTTTACTCGCTGTAATAAATCTTAACAATGGATTTATTCCATCAGCATCCATGATTGATTGAGTCGTCTCTACCATCATTTCTATTTTCAAACTGCCTTTTTTTAATTTCAATTGAGATTCAAGAATATCAAAAAAACCAACTAAAGTACTCACTTGTTCAGGGATGGTAACTTTAGGCAACATCACCACAAAATTCTGTGGCAATTTACCTTTGGTTGCTTTTGTCAAAGTAGTTACAAAAATATCGAGCGTACGCAACCCTCTGTCTTTCATTTCTTCAGTAAAAGGCTTTATTCGAATGCCTATAAAAGGAGAAAGTGTATTTTTCTTCATTCCTTCTGCAACTTCTAATGCAGCTTGCATAGCAGTCTGATCTTCTTCTTCGTTAGTTCTATTTCCATAACCATCTTCGAAATCAATTCTAAAATCTTCAATCGCTTCCTGCTTTAATTTATTAATCACCTTATTATAGACTTCAAATGAAAGTCTTACGGGATGCTTCTTTTTTTGTTCGGCGGAAAGTTTATTATACTCTTTAACAATAGTAGCGATTGGTTTTTTAGCTGATATTTCATTCGCACCATCGAGGCCAAATATTTTACCGAAACTCACAAAATCAGGAGCGTATGTATTGAATGCTTCCAAAGCTCTTAATCCTAGCACTTTTGCAGAATCTGATTTAAATAAATTAGCACCACCATAAACAGTATGCACAGGTTGGCGATCAGAACGATCTCCTGGATATATTTTTTGAAAATCGGTGTTAGCTTTTTTTAATTTATCAAATAATTTTTTTTTCTTAGCAGAAGAAATCGATTGGCTCATGTTGTTTTAAATTTACTATTTTGAATGTATTATTTGAATAATTAGATCTGGTTTTAACTTCCTCTATAAGTTGAATAGCCAAAAGGGTTAATTAATAAAGGAATATGATAATGGCTATTGTCAAAAACAGTAAACTGAATTTCTACAGCTGGATAAAATCCTTTAACATTTAGATCATTAAAATATTTAGATGTATGAAATACCATTTGATAATTACCCAGGGGCAAAACTCTTGAAATTGGCAGAAGATCAGGAATACGACCATCAGCATTGGTTACGCCCTGAGCAATTGCATGCCAATTATTTCCTACAGACTTTTTTAATTGTATGGTAATGTTTTGTCCTGGTTTACCAATAGAAGTATCCAGTACATGAGTAGTTATTTGACTAACCGTTTGATCTTGCCAATGGGCAGTTGATAAACATTTTCTTAGCCGCAGCAAAGTTATTTTCTGTTGTTCGCCCATTGCAATATGCAGTTCTTCTTCTCTTGAATTCTGCAAACGATCCTGTAGTAAACGTAACATTTCATTAGCAGATTTTCCAGTAGCACAAACAATAAATATAAATCCAAATTTTGATTCATATTGCTGATTAGCATTTGCAAGCGCTTGAATAACATCTTCTGTTGCAGCGTCTACACCTGACTGTTCTTTACCTGCTAGATGAGACGTAGAAGCAAATTTTTCAGTAAGACTTTTCACATCTCCAATCTTAGGATGATGGGCAAATGCTTCCAGCCAATCTGTCTCTTTGCATTGATCGTACCAACAACTATCAGCGCTTTGAATTAAATGATTTTCATCCTTAAACGGCAGAGCATCCAGAAACGCTGATTGCCATTGCGAAGATCCGCAGCATGTTTTTAAAAGAATTTGTGCTTCCGGATGGCCTAATTTATTGAAATCTGATATCGTCATATAATAAATTTTGAAAAACCTTTAGAATAATAAGTTCCCATTTTATTTTACAGAAGCCCCTTGCTCTATCCAGCATCTGATTAAGTCTCTTTCCTCTTGAGTAATATTTGTTTTATTATTTTGCGGCATTGTTTTAGTCACCACTACCCTTTGCATAATTAAATCTTTCTTTCTAACAATATCATCGGGCGTATCAAACATTACACCATTAGGGGCCACTTTGTAAACATCATCAGTTGGCCTTGACGAATGACAAGCAATACAACGTTTATTGACAATAGCTGTTACTTCCGTTATGCTAACCGTTTTATTACATTCGCCAGGATTTTTTGGTGGCGCAGAAATAAATGCAGCTGCTAATAAAATCAGTGCAGAAATGGGCATTACCCAAGCTGAAAGTTGTCCTTTTTCTTTTAGATTAAGATAGTGTTTCACTCCTGCAGCGCCTATGGAAAACAAACACAAAATCAGCCACGGATACTTGTAACCAAAAGTACTTGGGAAGTGGTTGCTAATCATTACAAAAAGAACTGGCAATGTGAAATAATTATTATGAATCGAACGCTTCAAAGCATTTTTTCCTAATTCGGGATTTAAAGGATGGTTTTCTTTGGCTGCTTTTACCATTGCTTTTTGTGAAGGAATGATTACAAAGAAAACATTCGCTACCATTATAGAACCTAACATAGCCCCGAAATGAATATACGCCGCTCTGGCACTGAACACTTGAGTATAACCATAAGCAAAGGCAATTGCTATTATCGTGCCTATGATTGTAAAAGCTACACTCTTTTTACCAATGGGTGATTTACATAGCAAGTCGTAGATAAACCATGCAATGAAAAAAGAACCGATACCCAAACCAATAGCTTTGGCAGGAGCAATATCAAGGACATTCTTATCAATTAATAATGCAGCCGCATTAAAATAATAGACAATAAATAACAAACAAAATCCACTAAGCCAAGTAAAATAAGCTTCGTATTTAAACCAATGTAAATCTTTTGGGATTTTTTGTGGAGCTACTTTATACTTTTCAAGATAATAAAAACCTCCCCCATGCACAGCCCATAAATTTCCTGCCAATTCCTCTCTGAGATCTTTAGTACGATTAAGTGCATTTTCTAAGAATACAAAATAGAAAGAGGCACCAATCCATGCGATTCCGAAAGTTATGTGCATGAGTCGTACAATAATGTTCAGCCATTCCATTAAATGAGCTTCCCATGGAGACCCTTTAACCAATAAATAAATCACCGCAATTATACCAACAGCAGTAAGTACAATGCCTGTATAAACATAAGACTTTGATTCCCCAAGTTTATTCCATAAAGATTCATTTGCATCAGTATCAAATTGGTCATCCTTTTCCAGATGGTGCAAATAATAGGTAATGATGATTAACATCAGAAAAGCAATGCCAAGGATAGAAAGCAAAATTATTCCAGCCATTAATTAGATTTTATATTTCCAAATATTCTCAACCTGCTAATGCCACCGTCGGGAAAGATATTTAATCTTACATGCGAATAAACCCCTGGGTTAATTATTTCTGATGAATAAACATGCTCATGATCTGCACTTAATTGCTGCATCGGCAAAACTTCTATCCATTTTACTTTATCTTCAAGTACATCTTGATTATTCTCAGATAGACAAGCTTCAATCATACATCTATCAGGATAATTTCCCTTGAAATGACAAGTATCAACAAGTATGCTATTAATATTACCAGGCATAGCCAATTTAAGAATCACCCAATCTCTATTGTTTGGAATACGATTGCGTTTAGTTTCCCAACCGTCACCCATATTCGCGCCTCTGTTCGGCATCGTTAAATTACTCATGGCACTGAAAAACATATCATTGCAAGCCAATGCGGCTCCTCCATTTATAGCAGCCATTAAATCTATTTCTTCATCATTTTTAACATCATTCCAATTTTTAAATACTTCACCATAAACACGAAGACGAGCAACACCACCATCGGGATAAATATGTAAACGAATATGTGTAAATATTTCGTCGCTGTATGATTTGTAAAAATTTTGACTACCGGCGTCAAGAGGTGATATTGGAAGAATTTCTTTCCATTGAATGGAAGAATCATTCCAATCGGCAACACCCTCATCAGATTTCAGATTCACCGCTTCGATAGATGCATGAGGAGGATGATTTCCTAAGAAAAAATTAGTATCAATATCAAAACCGGATATTTTTCCAGAAGTGGCTAATTTAACCACAGTCCAATCGTGACCTGGAGTACGTTTGCGTCGGCTTTCCCATCCATCCATCCACTTCCCTCTTTCGGTATATTTATCCGTAATAAAAACACCTCTGCCAGAATTGATTAAATTTTCTTTTTCAGCAAAAAAATCATCAGTTGCGAAGACTACTTTTCCAC
Organism: uncultured Bacteroidota bacterium; assembly: GCA_903831575.1. Taxonomy (GTDB): domain Bacteria; phylum Bacteroidota; class Bacteroidia; order Chitinophagales; family Chitinophagaceae; genus Ferruginibacter. The sequence continues at coordinate 70,804 of CAIKYB010000033.1, forward strand.
CCAATTTTTCTGCAGCCAAATCAGTAAGCTGCGTAAAGTCCGGAGACTCTTTGATAATTTCTTTTACTTTAACAATTGCCATTGTGCAATATAAATTTTTTGATTGAATTATGACAGTTTAGAACTGAATTATTTGCGTAAAACGAGCTGCCCAAATTTATTGTTCTTTTCGATTTTGTTATCCTGATAAACAATTTGTCCATTCACTATTGTCTGTTTAATTACACCTGATAATTTTTTGCCGACATAAGGCGAAACATCATAACGATGAAGAATATCTTTTGGATGAACTTCAAAGCCTTCTTCCGGAGACCAAACCACCAGATCAGCATCATAGCCAACTTTGATTTCGCCTTTCGTTTCTGCATGCAAAAAATGTGCAGGTTTGGATGTTAGCAAAGGAATAAAGTGCTCCAATGAAATGTCATTTTTCATAGCAGACCAGGAAGCAGACAATAAAAATTGTATCCCTGCAATACCGCCCCAAGCTTTTGCAAGATTCCCGGAGGTGATTTCTTTAATAGATGGTGGAGCTGGCGAATGATCAGTCGTAATGAAATCAAGGACACCATCAACCAATGCTTTTTTTAATTGTAGATTATTTGATTGCTCTCTTATGGGAGGCGCGCATTTATAAATTGTAGCCCGATCAGGAATATCTTCTGCATTAAAAAAGATATAGTGCGAGCAAGTTTCCGCTGTAATAGGCAACCCTTCTGCTTTCGCAGCTGCAATCAATGGAAGAACTTCAGCAGATGACACATGAACAATATGAACAGGGCAATTAAACTTTCTACACAAATCAATCATCATTTCCACTGCTTCATTTTCCCATTTTTTGGGTCTACTTGCTAGATATTTTGAATAACTACCTGTATCACTTAAAAGTCCGGAATCGACAACCTCATCATGTATTTCGCAATGTACTAATAACGGCAAGTTAGATTTTGCAATAACAGGCATTGCCATTTCTAAATCATCTTTTGTAACATTGGGAAATTCGTCTATTCCGGAATGAACCAAAAAGCACTTTATACCGCTAATGCCTGAACGAAGCAAGCCTTCCAACTCTGAAATATGCTGAGGAATTAATCCTCCATAAAATGCAACATTAACGAACAGCTTATTTTCTGTAGACTTTATTTTAAGATGCAAGGATTCCAAATTTACAGTTACAGGACTTGCATTGAGTGGCATATCAACAATCGTAGTAGTACCACCAGCAGCTGCGGCCTGGGTTGCCGTTTCGAATCCCTCCCATTCTGTACGACCCGGTTCATTTACATGAACATGAGCATCAATTACTCCAGGCATTAAAATATCGTTACCGACATTCAATGCATCTGGATTTTCGAAAAAATCAATAGCTATGATCTTCCCCTTCGAAACATGTATGGTAGCAGGTTGAAGTTTCTGGTCAACCCAGCAGCGATTACTATATATACTCTTAATTTCAGCCATTTTTTGAATGATATAAACCTAACAATACTTTTTCCGGAGTCATTGGTGCAGCGAATGCTACATCACTATTGGGATTAAATGCTTTTATAGCATTACGCAAAGCAAAGAAAGTTCCAATACCATACATCAACGGAGGTTCACCTACAGCTTTCGATTTAAAAATAGCCAAGTTGTCATTATCAGTTTCCAGAAAATGCAAATCAATATTTTTAGGCACTGAATAAATATCGGGGACTTTATATGTGGATAGTGCATTGCTTCTCAATCTGCCATCAGCATCAAAAACAATTTCTTCCATAGTCATCCAGCCAATACCTTGTACTAGACCGCCTTCAATCTGACCTTTATCAATCAAAGGATTCATACTGGAGCCAAAATCGTGAACGAGCTTCACGGAATCTATATCATAAATTCCACGTATACAGTCAACCGTTACTGTAGTAATTGCTGTCCCAAAAACATGATAAGCAAAAGGATGACCTTTTTCTTTAGTCATATCAAAGTGTAATCCTGGAGTTGCATAATGGCCGTGTTCACTTAAGCTGATACGTTTTAAATACCCTGCCATGATAAGCGCTTTCCAATTCATAGAAGACAATTCGCCTTTAACAAAAACACCTTCATTTTTAATTTCTATATCTCCTTTATCACATTTCAATGTATCCGCAGCAACTTCTACAAGTCTTTCTTTCAGTGCATTACAAGCCACTTCTACAGCTCTTCCGTTTAAGTCAGCAGTAGCACTTGCAGCAGATGGAGAGGTATTAGCAATGCGATAAGTATTAGTAGTATTTAACTTAATTAGGGAAGCAGGAATAGAGAAAATAGTTGAAGCAACCTGAATCATTTTAGTATTCACGCCTTGTCCCATTTCTACAGCGCCGGTACTGATATTAACGCTGCCATCTGTGTATATATGTACTAACGCTCTTGCCTGGTTCATTGGTGTTTTGGTAAAAGAAATCCCAAAACAGATGGGCATAAAAGAAAGTCCTTTTTTATACACCGAATTAGTATTATTGAATGCTGCAATTTCCATCTTCATGTTTTCCACATCATACAAGGAAGTTGCTTTTTCCCAGCAAGGGCTGGCTTCACTCTGTACAATTTGTCCGAAGGGTAATTCATTTCCAGTTTGCAAAAGATTGCGTTCCTGGATAACATCTGCAGCAACACCTAATGACTCCGCAGCTTTTGCAATGGCGGCCTCAATTACAAACATTCCTTGTGGCCCACCGAAACCCCTGAAAGCAGTATTGGGCGGCAAATTAGTACGACATGAATATGCAGTAGCTGTTACATTCGGAACGTAGTAAGTATTGGTAGTATGAAACAATGTTCTTTCCAAAACAGCTGGAGACAAATCGGCTGAGGCGCCTGCGTTCTGGTGAAAGATTGCCTCATAAGCGATAATTTTTAAATTTTCATCCAGGCCTATTTTAAAATCAGAGGAATAAGGATTTCGTTTCCCTGTCATGCGCATATCTTCCATACGATGAAGCGCATACTTAACAGGCTTCTTCAATAGAAATGTAGCAAGGCCACAGAATACGGCCCATGAAGTTGCCTGGTCTTCCTTACCTCCGAATCCACCACCTAATCTGGTAACGTCAACCTCTATCCGATGCATTGGGATACCCAAAACATCCGCCATATGTCTTTGAACAGCAGTAGGCCCCTGAGTAGAAGAATAAACTTTTATGGCATTATTCTCTGCGGGAAGCGCATAAGCTCCTTGAGTTTCAATATACAAATGTTCCTGACCGTTAGTTTCAGCAAGTCCTTCAAAAATATATTTACAATCTTGGAAAGCATTTTTACTGTCTCCTATTTTAAAAGTACGAGGAGGCACAATCAATGAATTATTTGCTCTAGCAACTCTCGGATCTGTGATTACAGGAAGGGGCTCTATTTCTACCTTTATTTTTTTACATGCAAGAGTAGCGGCTTCTGTTGATGTTGCTACTACAAAAGCGATGGGCATTCCGTTGAAATGTACTTCATCCTCAGCCATCAATGGTTCATCAGGAATAATTCCGCCGATTTGATTTATCCCGGGAATATCAAGATGCGTAAAAATGCGAACTACACCTTCAGAAGCTTCTGCATCTGTCAAAACTAGACTCTTTATTTTCCCATGGGCAATCGGAGAACCAAAAACCACACCATACAAAGTACCTATCGTAGTTGGGATATCATCCAGGTAGATAGATTCCCCGCGAGTATGTGTAAAGGAATCAATATTTTTCATTCGTTGTAATTTATATTATTGCCCAATTAGGCCATTACTGAGCAAAAGGTCTTTTTTTAATAATGGAAAAAATCCTATAAAATGTGCTTTAATCAACTGCGACAACAACAATCGTTTATATTGTTCTGTGCCACGGGCATCACTTATTGGGGAAATCTCTTCTTGCACAAGTTCAATTAACTCCATAATTATTTTTTCAGTAACAGACTTCCCTTTTAAAAAAGCGCTGGATCTGGATAAGTATTTTGGTATTGGACCAACGCCACCTGCAGACAATCCGGCTGTTTCAATAACATCACCATTCATTTGCAAGAGAATAGCTGAATTAACACTGGCAATATCTAAATGTGTACGTTTAGACACTTTTTCGAAATTAAAAAAATCTGATGTTGCCGGTAACTCGAATCTTATCTTTTCAATAATTTCATTTGAATTTTTATCGAGTTGTTTATATCCTTTGTAGAAATCTCTTAAAGCAATATTTCGTTTTTGTTGATCATCACTTAATTCTAATTGTGCATCCAATGCCAAAAACATAATTGTCAGATCTCCGATCGGTGATGCATTGGTGAAATTTCCCGCAACAGTAGCCATATTCCTTATTGGCACAGAAGAGACTAATTTGAAATACTTTTGAAGATTTTTAAAATGCAAATTCAATATTGGATCATCAGACATTTCAGCAACTGTAGTAGAAGCTCCCATTTCACATGCATTCCCCACTTGTGTAATTCCTTTTAAATAATCTTGATCTAAAAGAAAATCAATGGTCTCATTAGCAATAGTATCATGCTGTTGCACATACAAATCAGTTCCCCCTCCTACTTTTTTATTAGTTGAAACAATATGAGGATTGGCTTGTATTAGTTTTATTTTTTCTGGAATTTTTAAAAAGTATTCCGGAACAATATTGTTTTTAACTGCGAATGAAATGGCATCTACCCCTTGACGTGATGCTAATTTTTCGCTAACAGTATAAGCTGCTTTTTCAATTGATTTATATCCTGTACAACGACAAATATTTCCATTAACTGCATCTATTGCTTTTTCAGAAGAAGGGGATTTTTCATCCAAACAATACCCAGTAAGAGAAACGATAAAGCCTGGCGTACAGAAACCACATTGCGTAGCCCCAAATTGAGCAAAAGATTCCTGCACCAAGGTTAGTTCTTTCAAATTGATTCCTTCAATAGTAACGACATGTTTCCCATGAGCGTTTCCAATTGGCATCAGACAACTTGTAACAGCATGATATTTCATTCTCCCATCAGTCAAGGTTCCGATCAACATCGTACATGCTCCACAATCGCCTTCTCTACATCCTATTTTCGTACCTGTAAGATGCTGGTTATACCTTACAAAATCCAACATGGTCATTCCTGGCGACAAGGTTGTTTTTATTTCCGTATTATTTAATATAAATTGTGTCACGAATAAAAATAATTATCAATAAAGTTAAGGAAATAGCACTAATGAACAGCATTGAAACAGATACTTCTCAAAAACAAATTTATTACAGACTTATTACTTTGTGGGTAATCTGCGAAGCATTTGCAGGAGGAATTATGCATGGCATTAAAATTCCATTTTCAGGACTGGTTATCAGTAGCCTTGCTATGATCTGCATAATACTTATTGCTTACCATGTTCCAGAAAAAAATGCCATTCTAAAAGCGACTATTATTGTGGCTATATTTAAATTAATGCTGAGCCCACATAGTCCTGGACCTGCTTATATTGCTGTATTTTTTCAAGGACTGCTCGGAAATTTTCTTTTTGGGAATAAAAAATATTTTACCGCATCAGCTATTATTCTGGGAATTTTAGGAGCAGTTGAATCTGCAATACAGCGTTTACTCGTTTTAGTTATTGTTTATGGGAATGCCTTCTGGAAAGCATTTAATGTATATATCAATAAATTAACTGGGGAAAAATCCATTACTAACTACACATTATTTATTGCCATTGGATACATTTTTATTCATGCCATAGTAGGATTATTAGTTGGTATTTATGCTTCAAGAATGGCGAAAAGATCTTTGCATTGGAAAGTCCAGCATCCTGAATTCCTTATAAAGCATACAGAAGAACACCAAAATAATTTCCCGAAAAAGAAGAAGAAAATAAAAGCTGCAAAATGGATTTTTGTTATTTGCTGGGCACTATTAATAAGCGCTTATGTTTACTCCTGGATTGTTCCAGGAAATGCCATCATTCCGAAAAATGAAATCATGGCCATGCTATTAAGATCTGTTTTAATTATAACAACATGGCTATTTTTCCTCTCCCCTTTACTTTCCTTACTCATTAAGAAATCAATTGAAAATAAAAAAGTTAAACACCACGAAGCTATTGCAGTAATAACAAAATTACTTCCCGAAAGCAAATCCATATTCATTAGCTGTTGGAAATTTTCTGCAAAAGAAAAAGGCGTTGCAAGACTAAAACTTTTTACTAAGATGTTGATTATAAATACAATCTAGTAGCCTCTTTCAAGCAGCCACCACCTTGACTTCCTGTCACTCACATGTTTTAAGCCGAACTTTGTAATCGCATTATCTTTAAGGTGTTGAATAGACTCCTCAATAGAATCCGTAAATAAACATAACTTCAAATCGTCTGAAGATATAGTTCCTTTTTGCTTCATAAAATCAATATGATCAATAAGTTCTTTATGGTAAGTTTTATCAAAAATAATGATAGGGAATTTGCTTAGCATTTTAGTTTGTATGAGCGTAAGGGCTTCAAAATATTCATCCATAGTACCGAAGCCTCCGGGCATTACAATAAATGCATAAGAATATTTTATGAGAAGCGTTTTCCTGACAAAAAAATATTTTATACTCACCCACTTATCAAGATATTTATTTTCACTTTGTTCATAAGGGAGAACAATATTACAGCCTACACTTCTTCCCCCAACTTCTTTTGCTCCTCTATTTGCAGCTTCCATAATACCAGGGCCACCTCCGGTCATAATAGTAAACCCCAACTTTGCAATTTCTCCGGAAAGCGCTTGTGTTTTTTTATAATATTCATGATGTTCATCAAAACGAGCAGATCCAAAAACTGTTACACATGGACCAACAAAATGCAACTTTCTAAATCCTTTAATAAACTGGTACAATACATTAAGTGTAAATCTAAATTCAGTGACCCTACTCTGTGGACCATCTAGAAATTTTATTTCGGAATTTATCATGGGTTAATTTTAGAATTCAAACTTAAGTTATTAAAACCGAAAGAAACTAGTATTTTCTACTCAATAACTAAACCTAATCGCAACAAATATATTCCTGCCTGGAGCATTTATTCCACTTGCAAAACTGCGGTATTGTGTATCAAAAATATTATCTACTCCTGATTGGATCTTGAGGTGTTTATTATACTCATAAGCTAAATGCAGATTCGCCGTAAGCCATGCTGGCATACCGTCAGCTGGAGCATATTGTTCATTATCTTCTCCGTTTAAATAGTAATCAGTTAATTTTTTTCTGCTATTATAATGTATAGTAAAATCAGAACTGAATTTCTTGTTAGTGTAGGTTGCCTGCAAATGCATCATAAAAGGCGGAATATGATCTAATGGGGCATCAGCACTGTCTGTTTTAATTCTTCCATAAGTAAAATTCATGCCCAGATTTAAAGACAAATAATCTGAGCATTGAGATTTAACATTAGATGAAAATCCGAAAATATAAGCTTTGCGTTGGTTTTGGTTTGCTAAAACCTGGCTATTGGCTCCCTGATAAAAAACAGAATCTTTACCATTAAAAATAAAAGGTGATGTCACAATTGCATCGATGAAATCTGTGTAATAAAATACACTTTCCCAACTTGTTTTTTTATTAAATATTTTAGTTACGCTTAATTCGTAATTAATTGTTTTCTCCGGTTTCAAATCTTTATTGGGAACAATGATTTTTCCTGGCGCAGATTCAAATACCTTACTTAAATCGTCTACATTAGGTGTACGAAATCCAGTTGAAATCAATAGCGACAATTTTAAATCATCGCTTGGAGTATTTATTAAACCTATACTTCCAGAGTACCCTGTATTTTTCTGATCAGCTTTATTGTATGGGAGGTGAAAGAAATTTGTATCGACAAACCTAGCATGAAGTGAACTAAGCCCTAAACGTAACCCATCTGTTAAAACCAATTGATTGCTTATTTTCCAGCTATGCGATATATATACAGCAGCATTCGTCATGTTATTTTCCCCATCAGGATACCTTGTGTCTAGCGAACTAGAAAGACCTGATACAATATCTAATTCATTTGCCGTTGATTTCAATTTATTGTATTGTGCATCAATTCCGAATCTTAGTGCATGATGGCGAACACTTTTATTAAAATCGATATTGACACCAATTAGATTTACTTTTTCAATGCGATTTTGCAAATTATTTTTTCCGAATTTTCGTGTATGTCTACTTTCTTCAATTGATTGATAATTTAATCCGGCATGAACATTTTGAAAAAATGAAGCTTTGTTACTGAAATTTAAATCATAAGCAGCGAGTAACCTCTTTTGTGGGCCATAATACCATTCGGCATACTTTAATCCATTAGCAGCAGGATCAGTAAGGCGATCATAACGAGGCACATCTGAAGAATTTGAGTATTGCAAATTCAATCCATGAACAAGGTGACTATTTTGTTTAAATAAAAACTTCTGCAATAAATCAAATTGTGAATATGCTGACTTCACCTGTAAGTAACGATTATTGTTTTTAAGCAAAGAATCTTTTCCTCCTATCCTCTCTGCATAATAAGGTCTTTCTCCATAACTAACTGAATAAAATGGATTCTGATTTTGTCCACCTTTCAAATCACCAAAGTTAGAATTTGTGATTGACGATAAAGAAGCCCATCTTTGATTTGCCCAGTTAACATCAACATGATTAGTGTACTCATTATTTACACTTCCATAACGTGAAAGCGTATTTGCTTTGATTTGTTGTTTTTGACTTGAAGTATTAAAAATGGGCACTTTAGTATACATACTAATTACTCCCCCCAGTGCATCACTTCCGTACAAAGTTGAAGATGGGCCAAAAAGAATTTCGACACGATCTAAAGCATTATTGTCAATCGTTACAATATTTTGAAGATGACCCGACCTGTAAATAATATTATTCATTCTAACGCCATCGACTACGAGTAAGGTACGATTAGCTTCAAACCCTCTGATTACAGTACTTCCTCCACCGAGCTGGCTTTTCTGTATAAATACATTTCCGGCTCCCGCCAATAAATCTGCTGTGGTTTGTGATTGACTAGTTGAAATTTGACTAGCATTCAAAATGTCAATTTGCTGTGCAATATTCCTTTTCGTTTCTGTTACTTTATTTACAGCTACAACAACCTCATCAAGAGTTATAGCAGGAATAGAATCTTGTGGCACATTTTGTGCAAATGAAATAAGCGGGCTTCCGAAGATCAAAAGTGCAGTAATTATTTTTAGGGGAATGACATTTTTGTTGCTCATTTGTTTTTTTTAAATCAGAAAAAAATAATTAATCCACTCTCTTTAAGGTAACCATAGAAGCCAAAATTAATAAATTCTCTAAGAATTTTCGATACCCATTTGATACCCAAATTGATAGCTTTAGGACTAAATATAGATACAAACAAATTAGCCCGAAACAACAAAACCCTCACTAAGTAAGGGTTTCAAGAGTGGAGAATACCGGAGTCGAACCGGTGACCTCTTGCATGCCATGCAAGCTGGTCACACCAAATATTCCCAGTGTTTACAATGCTTTTAACCTCTCTTCAAATTACATCTGGCCCAAGTCTGGCCCAAAATATTTTTATTGTGCAAGTTTAGAATATTTCTGATGAATATTCAAACTTAGTTTTACTCATACTGTAAAATAACTGAAACAAACACCGGATTATGAAATATTAGTTTATTTAGAAGTCATCCATTTTTATTTTACTTCAAAGTAGTATTCGTTAACTTAATTTTCTAGTAGATAGCATAATTTAATTCAACTATTGCACCATATATTCCACTACTACCTTGAGTTGGATTAGTTTGTGTAGCTTTAACTACTCCATTAATATAAATGTTTGCTGTAACAGTTCCAGATGTATTCATGTATAAACCATTACATGTTAAAGAAGCAAGACAAGGCCTAGATGCTGTTAAATTAAATGTTTTTGTCCATGTAGATGATCCATAATTAAAATCATTAGCAAATTCACGTTGAGCAGTGCTGTTATTATACAATATTTGAGGTGTAGGTGCAGTAGGTGTAATTGGTATCAATGGTGAGGAAAGTATAATTTCATATTTAACAGTAACTGAACCATTAGGATTAACTTGCCCTCCTGCAGATGTTCCAGAACTGCAACTACTAAATATTGCAATTATAAAAAGTAAAAAAAAGTTTAGTAATATTTTTTTCATAATTGTATTTTTAAAATCAAATAATTTGAAATAGTTAATGCCAAATCTGATATTTGGAATTTATTTCTTTGTAACAACATTAACTTTCCATTCGTGTCTGCAATGATGATGTTCCACTCCGTCTTTATCAATATAAAGATGTTCAATAGGTTCTCCTTTATCATTTACATCTCCTTTATCAATATAAAATCCTCTTCTATCCCAAACAGAATATCCCATTATCTTTGACAAATCTTCAATATCGGAACGAGAATAGAATTTATCCATTTCCATTATCCTTTCACAAAATTCATTACAGGGCGTTCTTTCACTTTGTGGAACATCATCTATAAATTCATAACTATAACGAACCATTATTTCAGTAACCTTTGGATTTGTTTTTTCTGTTACTTCGTTAGACGTATTTTTATTTTTTCTAAAAAAATTGAACATAGTTGATTTTTAACAATTTGATACTTAAATATTGAAATCTTCAAATGAAAAGTAATTAATAGTCTTTTTAAGACTAATCACAATCAATTTTGGCTTTTTCGATATACTTCCAAAAAAAATCACCTTTAGATTCAGAGGCCTCAAATGCTTTTTTTATTGAATAATAATCATCAAAATTATATTTCCAACCTCCATATATATACCCTTTATAAATATTAGATTTGAAATATACGATACTATATAAAATGTCATCATATTCATACCATCTAATTTTCTCAATTACATCCGACCTATATCCACCAAAAGAAACATCTAAGTATCTTCCTTTTCTTTCAACTAATTTAATTGCATCATCACATTTAATTCTTTCATTTTCTTCAGAAGTTTGACTATATGAACGATTACTTTTATAACCATAACCGATTCTTTGTCCAAAACATATAAATGCACAGTTCAAAAAAATAATTATAGTGAGTACAATTTTTTTCATATCAATTTAATTTATGTATAATAAATTTAATTAAAAATTAAATTACCGACTTGTAAAATTGATAACTGTGCTAAAAAAAGATATTAGTGTATAAAATTCATAAAAATACCATTTCATGTAACAGACAGAAAAGGTGAAACAACTGTTGACTCCCATCCAGCTACAAAAGACCCTCTTCAGTAAAACTCAGATATTTCCCCTCTGGCACGAGTATCAAATGATCTAACACTTTGATGTCTAAATACTCACAAGCCTTCTTTATTTTATGGGTTATTTCTTCATCAGCTTTTGATGCTTGTAGATTACCACTGGGATGATTGTGAGCTAGTATAATTCCTGTAGCAGCACATTTTAAAGCTACAGACAATATTAATCTTGGATCTGCAACAGTTCCTGTTATACCTCCTTTACTGAGTTCATAAATTCCAATTAATCGATTAGCTCTGTTTAAATATCCCACAACAAATGTTTCATACAAAGCAATGGTATCTTCTGGAAAGAATTTGAGCAAGTGGAAATAAGCATCATCTGAGGATTTAATGAGGGGTTTATGGGCTTTACAGGGCTTATAGCTAACAGTTATTTCTGCCACGCTAGGTATAGCTGTTTTGTTCATGATTGTGTAAATTTTGGCTCTATAATTCCTTTATAGAAAAACAGAATGGTTGTTAATGAATGGGGTGTTTTAACGTTTAAACGTATACATTTGAATGATGTATAAAAGACAATCAAGCTATTTGATGTAATAGCTGTTATTACGGAAGATAAGATCAACTGTGAGGATGAGACAATAAGAAAACTCTTATTACCATTCCTAGATACAGGATTTACAGATGGGCCTCATCAAGGGTATATTTCAAGATTAGAAGAAGCTTTTGGAGAAAATGTTGAACTTATTTCTGTTGAGGGAGAAGATTCTAATGCTGTTTATTGAAAAATTCCCTGTTCTATTGCTAAAACAGGGAATTACAGACAAAAAAGGGGAAAACAAGAGGGAAAACCAGGGGAAACCTACCTAACCTACCGTACATCCATCCATATAGCTACGTATATTCCTATTTACTCCTCTTCTATTATGTTCTGCTTTTCCTCCAAAAGCCTTTACTGTATTGGATTACAGAGCATCAAAATTTCACATCAATTTTGAAAATATAATAGGGCCACCATTGATTGATAACCCTATAAATTAGAATGTGTTGTGGAAGCTGCCTAATTTCTTCTACAACTACCCAGCTATTCTCTTTGAAATGTGCTGTATCTTGAAGCACCTGTACATTAAATGGTGTAAAGAGCTGCCTTATTTTACCCTTTTGATTTATAACGATTAACGTGTTATTGTTCACGAATGTAAATTTTGGTGGATCCATAGTTTAAATTGGTTTATATTTGATTAAAATGATATGAATATGAAAAAAGTAATTGGGCTATCTATTGTGCTGTTAATTTTTGTAGCATTAAATTCTTGCTCAACAAATGGTTCAGCAAATTCGAATAATTCAAACGGTAATGGTAAGTTGAGTAAGATAGTAATTCAGTCTTCAAATGGTAATGTTTCTCTGAATTTTTCATACAATAGTAATGGAAATTTTATTCGATATTACTCTTCTGATGCCAGTGGATCAAGAATTTTTGAAGAGTGGACTTACACTAGGAATTCTAATGAAAAAATAGTTGGGATTTATTTCAAAAATACATCTCAAAATTACTCAGAGTATACTAATTATAATCTGAATTCTAATGGGGAGTACATATCGAGTATAAAAACACCAAGTAATCAATTTGCTAATAGAGACAGTGTTGTGTACCATTATAACAATGGCAAAATAAGTCAAACTGAAACCTATACATCATATAACCTAGGGGCATGGGTTTTAGATTACAAAGAAAGATATAATTATGACAACAATTACAATATGTTGAGCATTGATAGATTAAATAATAGTAACCAGTGGAATAATTATAAAACTTTTACTTATGATTCGAATCCTTCAGCAGTTGATTGGAATGATGATGTTTTAGAAATAACAAATTCACTGGGTATTCATAATAATACACTTACCGAATCCACTAGTTCTTACAATTTTACCTTCAGTTATACTTATGGCTCTAACAATAGACCTAATTCTGCAAGTGTTTTAAGGACTTATACATCAAGTCCTACACAAACTGAAAACTGGCAATATTACTATTAATAAAAAACATGAAAAAACTACTATCAATTGCATTTGCAGCAATCTTGCTTCAATCTTGCTCAACACAAAACCCCAATCCTAATAGCAATGGGAATAACACTACTAGCTTACCAAGTGTTACTATTTGCAATCAAGTGTGGATGACAAAAAACTTAGATGTTTCGACATATAGAAATGGTGATGTAATACCTCAAGTAACAGATTCTGCACAATGGGCTAATTTAACTACTGGAGCTTGGTGTTATTATAATAATGATCCTGCCAATGGACCTATTTATGGCAAATTGTATAATTATTATTCAGTAGTTGACCCTAGAGGATTAGCTCCAACTGGCTGGCATATACCAAGTCACTCAGAATGGAAAAGACTAGTTAAATGTGTTGATCCAACTTCAGACACAACTATTATTGGTATAATTTCTAATAATGCAGGAGGACCCTTAAAAGAAGTAGGAACTTCTAATTGGAAGACTCCTAATACAGGTGCAACAAATACTAGTAATTTCTCTGCTTTAGGAGGAGGAAGAAGACATTCAACTCCTTCAGTTGACTTTGGGTATAAAACATATCAAGGGAATTGGTGGATTACAGACCAATATGTTTTTAGATTAGATAATAATAACACTGATGTTTACATTTATGAATATACTTTTGAACCAACAACAGGCGTTTCTGTTCGCTGCATTAAAGATTAATTCAAACAAAATCATGAAAAGAAACATAACATTCACACTACTCTTAATAACAAATATTTCGTTTGGGCAATTTTCTTTGTCAAACACAATTTTTGCAAAATCATATAGCAAAGAAGAATCATTATATAAATCAAAAAGTTATGTAATTGATAAAATAATTGGAAGTTCTAGTGATCCTGTGCAGTTTGAAATTGATCCTTTGGCAGCAACAAGTTCCGGAGAACTTACTTCTCTAGTATATGAATGTGATTCAAAAAAACTGGAAGGATTATTATTTGCTTTCTATGGTGATTATTGGAATGATGCTGGTGTTGTTTACCAAGGATATGGGTTTAAAAACTTCAACAAAGAAGACGCTTTAACAATGCTTTCAAAAATAGATAAAATAATAAATCAGAACATGGATTATATAGACCGTGATTATGATAATAATAATGTTTATTTTAATTTTCAAGACCTCACTTTTTTAATATACCGAGACAAATTTATGAATACTAAGATGAGGGTATTTTGGAACACTTTTGATGCAGACTGGGATTATTCTGCTTTTGTAAAAACAAAAAAAAGACTAGAAAGAAAGTTGAAAACAAAGTAAAAAATTGATTTTATAATTCAATTTTCTCAATTCACATAAAATAGTAAAATGAAAAAAATACTTTTAGTTATATTCCTAACAATTCCATTTTTATCAAAATCCCAATGTTCATTTAATTTTAATGATTTAGTAAGAGCATTAAAAAGCAATGAAACAACTCTAAGTATTGAACTATCAAATAAAGGATATATTTATAATTCAAAAGAATCAATTTATGGATGTGGTGGATATGATGGCTATTTGTTCAAGCGTTATTTTGAAGATGGTGGAATTGGAATTGACTACTTGATGCCTAATTCAAGTTATGAAATACAGAAAATCATCAATGACGCAAAGATTTATGGAATGAGATTGACAGATAGCAACACTAACCCAGAAACTGGATTACCTAATAACATATATGAAGGAGGAAAAGGCAATTTAATGATGCAAATTTCCAGTAATGAGAAGTTTCATTCAATTACGATATATGGTATAAAATAGAATAATTTATTTTTAGCGAAAAATAAATTTCAGCACATTGAACTTAAATCAAATCACGATTATAAAATAAACAAACAATCACTCCAATATCAATTGAGGAGAGGTTTATTTAGTACCATGGGAACATCTCAATGAGAGATTTATTTAGTAATACATAACACTTCATTTATTTAAACGGTTTGGTTTTAGTTATCCAACCAATTCCAACTTTTTAATTTTGATAATAGTGTTGAGATTCAAACTTACCATTTTAGCTTTTCAGTATTCTTATGCCCCAGTTCAAATAATTTATTTTCTCAAGTAGCTCGTTAACATCAATTTACTTTTTATTATTCAGTATCTTCTACTCCCCATTTATATTTTTTACTTGATTGAATTTTACCATCTTCTGTGTACCACATCCAATCACCTGTTTTTACCCAAGTGTTATTGTCAGTAACAAAAATGTAACCTCCAACAATCTTGAGTTCTCCATCATCCCATTTTTCTACTCCTGATTTGAATTGTTGAGTTGCGTCAATTGTCCCATCTTTTTTATAAAATTTCCAAGTTCCGATTTTAACATTAGTGTTTCCACCTTCATAAAATTGCCCTTCAGTTTGAATTTTACCATTTTCAAAATATGAAGCGTATTTCCCTATCATATAATCTCCACTCAAATCACTTGTTGTGTATTCCTCATTGAGTTTTCCAGAATATTCGTGATAAATTTTTACATGCCACTTTAAATTTGGCAATACTGTTTCTTCTGAAAGTAATGAGTTGAATCGAGAGTAAATCTTTTTTATAGAACCTTGTTCTAAAAATGGTCCTATCCATTCAACCCAATTCTTTTCATCGTTTTGATGTTTCGAATAAACAACTTTGCCCTTATTGTATTTTTTTTGGGATATAATATTGCCTGAAGAATCCCAATATTTTTCAGTTCCATCTGGTAATCCAAAATAATAATTTTTATCCTGTCGTAGGTTGCCATTTTCATCAAAAAGTTTGTAATTACCGTGAAGCAAGTTACCGCCTGAACCGCCTTCCGTTGATTTAATTTTTGAAAAATCAGTATACCAAAAATATTCGTTTTTTACGTCATAATTTGTCACACAACCTGAAACACAAATTTTGAATATTTCAATTGCGTTGGTGTAATTTATCTTTATTTCTTTTGTCTGAATACTTGTTTGCCCGTAACAAACAATGTTCATAAAAAAGAATGTCAGAACATAAATTATATGTCTCATATAGGACTTTTTTAGATTACGAGTGTCAAGTACTTATTTGATCATAAAGTTTTATAAAAGAGAAACTTTAGACATTGAGTCAGTGTTCTAATTAGTTTTTCAATTTAACATTTTGGACAATAAAAATTAAAATAAAACTGATAAGGGTAACAAGCTATATTATATTGCTTATTAATTAAAAGCATCTTGAAAAATATAATAAATTACAAAAGTTCATTTTTAATGAAAATTATTTTAAGGGAGTATATTTTTTAGACATCAATATCCCTGCCATCTCCAATTATAAATTACACCTGATTTATTTACATAAAACATCCTTGTTCTCGTATAACCCTGTTGTTGAGGGGCTGTATATCCAACAGACCCATCATAATTATTGTAAACTTTTCCAGGTTGCTGCCCAAGATTTACGTAACTACCATAAATCAAAATTTCTCCACCCTGTCCATCATCTGTAACGCTTTGAGGCGGTCCCCAACTTTGATAAAGCTGTGCCTTTGTTGAACCGACCCATGATTGCATTAATTTACTTGGAGAAGAACATTTTGTAAGCGTTGTTATAAAAATTAAAAAAAATACATACGATTTGAAACTTATTTTCATAATTTATTGTTTAGAGTTTATAATACCTATATAACTAGATAATACCATTGCTTATCTTAACCAAATATAAAATATTTATATTAATATCAATATAAATTGCTAAAATGTATTTTATATTGTCATCATTAAAGAACGAATTAATATTGTTTTTTTACTTATTTTAAATTGTTTTTTTTCTTCTGAACAATGTGATGATTGTTTAGGCTAACATAAAGGTGTTGTTGTTCACGAATGTAAATTTTGGAGGATCCATTTTGTTTATTTAGTTTAGATTATTAATTTTTTACGCTGATGTTCAAAAAACTATTTCTCTCCTTTTTGCTTGGATTGTTATTTTATACTAGCTTCTCTCAGAATAAAATAACAATTAATAAATCATGTAGTTACTATGGTGAAAAAACTCCGACAAATGTTTATACATTCAGCTCCGATAGGGAAGCTCAAAGTATATTAAACATGATTTTATCTGCATCAGGATTATCTTCAAATTTCAAATTAGTTGCAGGTGATGTTCCAAATGCTGCAGCAGTTATTTTATTAAACCCAAGTACTAAAGAACCAGAGCGTTATATCATATATAATCAAACGTTTATGTATAATATAGAAAAAAGAATAAACTATTGGGCATCTGTTAGTATACTTGCACATGAAATAGGTCATCATTTAAATGGTCATAGTTTAATGCCTGGAGGTAGTAGACCATCTCTCGAATTAGAAGCTGATAAATTTTCTGGCTTTGTATCAGCTACACTTGGGGCCAACTTGGAGGATGCTCAAGCTGCTATAAACAACCTTGTATTAGAAGAAGGATCTCTTACTCATCCACCAAAATCAGCCAGATTAGCAGCAATAGCAAATGGTTGGTATGAAAATAATAAATCGAAAACCTCAAGCATCAAAAACACAACAAAAAAACATACTATTGGTCAAAGAATTGGTGATAATGGAGTTGTAGTTTACTTAGACAATACTGGCGATCATGGATTAATTGCACTTGATGACCATATTTGGGCAACGACTAAAAGAGCAGTTGGTAATTGGAATGAAGCAAATGATGCATGTAATCATTTAGGAAATCAGTGGAGACTTCCTTCCAAAGATGAATTGAATTTAATAAGACTAAATAAAAATCTATTAAGAAAAGAAATTCAATATACAGCTTCAGGAGAACGAATATCTACTGAAGATTATGGTATTTATTGGAGTTCCACTCAATGTTCAAATAGTTCTGCATGGGTAATTGATTTTTCAAATGGAGAACAAACTTGCCACGAAACAAATTATTTTTTTGGAATTAAAGCGATTCGTTCATTTTAATTGAAACTATTTGACAATTCAGCTTATCTCAAATACCAACATTCATTCTTACCCTCCAATCCATGCCTCACTTGCTCTACAAAGTTGAATGCATTAACTGAACGGTCAAGGAAGTTATCAATGTATGTACTCTTATTTGCTCCTGTAAACAGGTTGTACAGCTTCCATAAGTTTATGTTACCATCAGCATCCCTGCAGAAGCTTTCATCTTTATAGAAGTCCCTAACTACTGTAGACATTTGTGTATCTCCAAACAGCATTGGTGGTATATCTTTCTTTACATCAGCAGGAAGATGATTGTACATTCTACATCTACCAATAAGCTGTGCAAATTGGTGTTCTGTAATTGAATGTTGTGTAAGTCTTTCCAGATGATGTAGGTGAAATCCATGATTGTACTTTTCCAATAAATGCTTGATATTTATCTTCAGTTCATCTAATGTTCTAACTCTTACATCAGACATCAAGCCATCAGTCCAAATACATAAATTAGTACATACCTTATTTTGAAATCCAATAAACAGTTTAAAATGCTGTTCACTTTGACTTCTACTATACAGGTTATCCTGATTGTAAGCTTTAACTCCTCCTATAGTAAGTGAAAGAGTGTTCCCACCAATCTCAGCCTGCATACTAGGAACCTCAATAATGAAAGCCATGCGTTCATAGTAAAGGGTCTTTTCCCATTCAAACAATTGATTGGCAGATTTGTCTTTAGCTTCAGGGATTCTACCTTTTATGGGATGACTAACTCTTATGCTTGGACGAAGAATATGTTCCCCATGAAATATGTCAGCAGTGATAGAGGATGTTGCATCTATAAATTCATCATGGCTAATGAGGGTTTCATTATCTTTTACAAAAACAGGAATGATATGCCTACTTTTCATTTCTTCCAAAGACATCTCTAATGTATTTGCTTCTATGAATGAACTGTGTTTATTCTCATTTGTTTGTTGTTCTTCCTGCTGAAGCATTACAGGATGAATAATTTCAGGGGTTAATATTTCAATGTGTTCCATTAGTATTTATTTTTTGATGAGCTAATTGTTGTTGTACATTTTGGTTTATCATAATTTGCCTCTTACGAGTTTCAAATTCTGGTCTTAACACTTCCCTGTATTGTGGAAACTGTTGAAATAGATCTAACAATTCCTTTATAGAGGAAACGTTACCAATTCTTTTACTTATTTCATCTACAGAAACTGAATCATTATTACTACACCATTGTAAAATCTTTCTTCCTGTATCAGGAGTGATGATAAAGGGTTCTTTATCTTGGAATAATCCTGTTCTGTCTTTTGTACAGAAAGCTTTGTGCTGTTGATCAATATCAAATGCTACACTCATTTCAAAATCAAACCCATCTCTGATCATAGGAGCTGTTCCTGTTTTTTGTGGTATTTGTTTTCCATTGCGTTCAGACATTACATATTCTGTTTTGCTCCTGAGTGTGCATATAACATGACAGGAACTGTTGATGATTGCATCAATATAACGTTGATAAATAGGTGTAATCATATTCCATGCTGTAAAGGAATTAGGGAATTTCATTTTTGCTGTTTCTTTTTCATGAAGCTCTAAGCATCCTCCTTTACCACTCCAGGCATGTGTAGCATTATCAATGATGATAACCTCCATTCCTGCTTCTTCAGCTAATTTGATTGCTTCAATGTATTTATCTGGATGAAAGGGTGCAGAAAGATTAATAACATTAAAATCCCCAAGATGACTGTAAAGAGAAGCGGAATGGTTCTCTGTATCAATTACACATATCTTATTAAAATCTTTACAAAGCCCATAAGCTAGCATTATAGATGAAAAGGATTTACCTGAACCACTTGCTCCAGCTAATGACAGTTTTATTTTAGCTGCATTGCGTTTTGCTTTTTGTATTTGCATTATATATACGTTTTTGAATGAATAAAAAAAGGGGCTGAGAATAACTCCCAACCCCATTCCACTAACCACAAATTCTGCACAGCTGTAAAATGCTTGATGTTAAATTATAGCGTGATTAATGTGTGTTCTATATTTCCATGAAGCTATTTGAACAACATGCAGAATGTGTTTGTGTGTGTTAAGCCATGGCTAGCTCACTAATTTGTGTTTGACCAATAAGCTCTAAGGAACCTTCTGGTCTAAAAGCATAGCTGTGTTGCAATTGCATAATTTCCCCTGTTCGTTTATTTACATAATTGTAGGGATCAACACTTACCCTTACAATATCTCCAGGAATTTGCTGACCAATCATCCTTTCAGCAATTGTGCTATCAAAGGTTGAAGGGATTCTGCATTTGCTTACAGTAGCATATGAATTCCCCGTGTTTGAAGATTGGATTATTTGTAATCCACCTGTTAATTCTAATGTGATGAAAGTTCTTCCATCTCTTGTAGCTACTTCATTGTAGCCTGTCACTGTTACTTTGGACATGTTTTTTAATTTAAAATGTGATTAATTAATGAAGGGAGGAATAACAAGTACCGCGGGTGTTGTCAACCTCCTAGGTTGTAGGAGGGGTTTTGGTTGGGAGTAACCTTATCTTTCATATACATAGCGGATAACTAAAAAAGTTATTCCTGTATAAGGATGAGGGGGCTAACTAATTAAATTAATAAGGTGTGGGGGTGGTATTTAAAAAGAAGGGCTTATACTTTTTTGCTATATATATTAATAATAGTTGACTAATAATTGTTGGTCTTTATTTCTCATTTAATGTGGATGTTATGTATTAGGCTTGATCAATACACATACAAACATTTTATTCTAAGTATTGATTATGTAGTTTTTAATGCAAAAAGACGCCACAATTACACGCTTATTTGGCAGTTTTTTGATTATGTGCAAATTTGACACACCGATTTTCGTATAAATCACTTTAAAACAAAAACGCAAGTTTTACAAAACTGGCTTAGTAATTGATTCCTTAAAACAAACTAAAAAAATGGAATCGATGAAAATAATCAATCTGTCAATTAGGAGCCCTTAAAGCACAATACAGGGAAAGACAAAAAATATATCTAATAATTTAATGAATTTTAAAATGAGTAAAACATCAATAGAGTGGACTGAGACCACTTGGAACCCAACAACAGGATGCACAAAAATCTCAGCAGGTTGCAAAAATTGTTACGCAGCAGTATTAGCAAAAAGACTTCATGCTATGGGTCTAAAAAAGTACAAGAATGAATTTAAGCTAACGCTACATCCTGACACTTTGCAAGATCCATATAAATGGAAAAAAGCAAGAGTAGTATTTGTGAATTCAATGTCCGATTTGTTTCACAAAGATGTACCTCTCCACTTCATCCAACAGGTATTTGAAGTGATGAACAACACTCCTCAACACACCTATCAGGTACTTACAAAACGTTCTGAAAGATTGTTAGAGCTTAGTCCATTTTTAACATGGACACCTAACATCTGGATGGGTGTTTCAGTTGAAGATCATAGAGTGGTTAATCGAATAGATGATCTTAGGCTGTGTGGAGCATCAACCAAATTTCTTTCGTGTGAACCACTTATTGGGCCTCTACCTAATATGAATCTTGAAGGAATAGATTGGTTAATTGCTGGTGGAGAATCTGGCTTTAATGCAAGACCAATGGAAAAAGAATGGGTAGAGGATATTCAAGAGCAATGTGCAACTGAAGGTGTTGCATTTTTCTTCAAACAATGGGGAGGGAAGAACAAAAAGAAGACTGGCAGATTGTTGAATGGTAAAACCTATGATGAAATGCCAATCGCTGCTTAGAAAATCAAAAACAGTTATTGCTCTTCAGAAATGCCTGAGGAGCAATAACTGTTTATTACAATTAAAAACCAACAGATGAACATCTTAATATCAAAAAAGAAAGAGATTGAAGAAATACTGAAATCAAATCCACCAAAGTTTCCTGGATACAAAAAAGACAAGCTACTGTATTTGGTCTCCAAAATATACTATGATAGCTTATGTAAGGAAGAATATGGTTTAGGTGATAACGAGGGAATTAATCTGAATGCAAAGTATCTTGAAAAAATAATTGGAAAGAGCTACAAGTCTCATTTGAATTACCTCCTAGATAATGGTATATTTAGTATTGTTTCTGGATACATTCCAGGAAATTATTCTCGTTCTTATAAATTAAATGACAATTATTTTGGTGTTCCAGAATGGTACAAGGTTGAGGATTTTATGCTTTCAAAAAAGTTGAAGAAGCTGAGAAAACAGGAAAACAAGGGCACTCAATATCCCTATTTACAAAAGTGGTTCAATAAATTAACTCTTGATGTTGAACAAGCAGATGTGACCACTAATCTTTCATTTGAGCTTAAAAAAGCCTGTCCTGAATATCAAGATATTATATTGGGTACAAATAGCCCCAAAAATCCAGATAGGCAATACTACCATAGTAAGATGGTAATAGAGCTCTTCAAAAATGATGATTATCCATTTTATGTTGATGATAAAGGATATAGAGCTCATACTATCCTTACTAGAAGTAATAAAAGAATCAGACATTTCATTACATGCAATGGTGAACATCTTGTAAGTGTGGATTTAAAGAACAGCCAGCCATACTTATTGCTTTGCTTAGCAAATCCTTTAATGCTTCAAAAAAAACAAAAAAAAAGAGGGGAAACTCAACCAAACCCAACCAACACACCAACCTACCATATCAATACCTGCTCTTTCCCCCATTTACTTCTCTTCTATTATGTTCGGCCTTTCCTCTGAAATTCAATACAGTATTGAGTTTCAAGAGTATGAAGAATTGGTCTCTTCTGGAGTTATATATGAGTTTTTTGAGGATAAAATCGATATTGATCCTCATGAGTTGAAAAAAGGGTTAACAAAACGCGATATTGTAAAACACAGGATGATGCTTTGTTTGTATAGCAAAAATGGTGGCTATAGTGGTGGGTTGAAAACTGCCTTTAAAAAACATTTTCCAAAATTGTATGCTATGATTTGTAAACTAAAAGCTGAAAAGCATAATACATTAGCATTGTTGCTACAAAGAATTGAAAGCTATTTGATATTAGATGTGATATGTAAACGAATTTCTGAAGAAAAACATGATTTACCCATCTTCACAATTCATGATTGTATTGTAACAACAGTTGGTAATGAGCATTATGTTTCCAATGTTATAACAGAGGAAATGGAAAAGTTTGTTGGAATAGCCCCAAGGGTATCATTTGATTATTGGCATCCCAAAATTGAATGGAAAAAGTTTGAAAAAATTGATGAAGAGCTTTCTAAAAATGCAGCATAGTATTAATAATTAAAACAACAACAACAATGTTATATCTTATTCATCCGATACTAATCTTTAATTGGAACAGTATAAATCCCAACAAGAAAAATTATTTTATTAATACCACGGGATTTATATTGAGTTTAAAGATCAGAACAACTAAATTTCTAAAAACAAGAATTGATAGAGCTGGATATATTACAGTCAGATTAACACAAGATGGAAACACGACAACATATTTTTTACACAGATTAATTGCTGAAACTTTTATCCCTAATACTGAGAACAAACCTTTTGTTAATCATATCAATGGAATAAAAACTGATAACAGAATTGAAAATTTGGAATGGGTGACACATTCTGAAAATGTTCAACATGCTTTTGATATAGGATTAAACAATGCTTCTAGTAAAAAGATTATAGATAAGTGTACAGGCAAAATATACAAATCCATAAGTAATGCTGCTAAAGAACTGAAAATAAACTATAGTACCTGTAGAGCTTACCTAACTGGTGTAATTAAGAGCAACAAGACTTGTCTTGAATATTTGAAATAACTACGAGTTAAATATTTGGCAGTTCTTTTGGTATAGTTATTTGGTGAGTATATCTCTTCAATGCTGTTTCAGGATTATTCCCCATTAGAAAGGCTGTCATTACAGGAGTTATACCTTTATCTATACATCTACTTCCAAATGTATGCCTACAGGCATAAAGTGACCTTTCAGGGATGTTCAAGTTTTTAAGGACCATTTTAAATATTCTGTTTTGAAAGTTGTGGTCATCAATACTTTTCCCTTTAGGAGATACAAATACAAGGTCATCAGGTTGCTTATTACAAATTATTGGAACAATAATATTTTCTAAGTCAGGGGTAAAAGGCAATTGTCTAATTTTTCCATTTTTTGTTTCTTTTCTCACCCTATGAATAGAGCAGGAACTTTTTAAAGTACGAGCCATTACCTCTTTTATAGTAATAGTTTTATCCTTGTAGTTTATACTACTTACCCTCAACCCTATTGCTTCTGCATTTCTTACACCAGTCTTGAACATGAAGTACAAAAATGCATAGTAGTGAGAATGCTTGTAATAACTGGCTGTAGAACAGAAGCTATCATTTTTTACAGCATGTAGTATTTGGGATATTTCACTTTCTGTAAATGGCTCCCTCTTTGCTAGTTTTAGATGTTTTACTTTTTTACGTTGTACCAGTTGTAATGGGTTTTGCTTCCAATAATTTTTTGTTATCAACCAATCTGCAAAGCTTTTCAATATAGTCAGCCTTCTGTTATATGTTCCATTACAAAAGGTTTCCTTGTTTAATTTACTAAGTATGTTATCCTGAGTTACTTTACCCCATTTCCTAATCATATTTCTGCAGGAGTTGTAGTTGGTGTGTAATTCACAATCCATTTGCTTGTAACTGATAGTCCATTCTTCAAACAGTTCTACAAATGATTTTGGAGTAGCTTTAGCAGCTGCGACTGTATTACCTGAATACTTTACTAATGTACTATCAAAACTATCAGTAATAATGTCTTGTTCTATTTGTAAAGCAGTCTTCTTTGCTTGTAGAAGATTTAAGTGATTCCATATAGATGGGCTTAATGAGTATCTTTTATCATAATATCGCCACCTTAATCTAATTCTTCCATCAGCATTAGTAATACCAACAGAACCTTTTAAACTTTTCTGGCCCAAACCTGGCCCAAAATGGCTCATAACTGGTAAATTTTGATTGTTTTAACCAGCTTGACAAGATGTAATTTTTGAGTGGTATACATGAAAAAACCCCACTAATAGTGAGGTTTAGAAAGCATTTACTTTTGTGGAGAATACGAGAGTCGAACTCGTGACCTCTTGCATGCCATGCAAGCGCTCTAGCCAACTGAGCTAATTCCCCAGCACTACATGTGTTTAAGAGGTTCAAAAGGTTTAAAAAGTTTAATGTTTGTAATTAAAATTGAAAGCCAACAATAAACAAAAAACTACAAACAATAAACAAATCAAATCATCACATTTTCAAATCAACAAATCAACTAATTACCAATCAACAAAACAACCTACTCCCCCCAAACTTCACCCTTACCCATCAACCATTCTTTAACAGATGCAGTAGTAACAGATTTTGGTCTTTCCAAAGCGAAGCCTAATGCTCTATCCCAACATAAACTTGATAATACTCCAAGTGCACGAGATACTCCAAATAGAACCGTATAAAATTCATATTCCACCATGCCATAATGAACCAACAAGGCTCCACTGTGTGCGTCAACGTTAGGCCATGGATTTTTAATTTTCCCCATCGAAGATAAGATTGGCGGAACAGCCTCGTATATATTCCAAACAGTTTGTACTAAAGGATCATCAGCCATATGCTTTTTCCCGAATTCCATTTGAGCTGTAAAGCGTGGATCTGTTTTACGAAGAACAGCATGACCATATCCAGGAACTACTTTCCCTTCGCTTAATGTCTTTTTTACGTACTCTTCAATTTGCTCTTTTGTGGGAGCATCACTTCCTATTTGTTCTCTTAATTCAAAAATCCATTTGATCACCTCCTGATTTGCTAATCCATGCAAAGGCCCTGCAAGTCCATTCATACCTGCAGCAAAACTCAAGTATGGATCACTCAATGCTGACCCAACTAAATGCGTAGTATGCGCTGAAACATTGCCACCCTCGTGGTCTGCATGGATGGTCATATACAATCGCATCAGCTCCATAAACTCTTCATTTTCATAACCCATCATATGAGCGAAATTTCCAGACCAATCTAAAAGGCCATTGGGTTGAATATGTTCTCCATTTCTATACTTACGTCTATATATATACGCAGCGATACGAGGTAATCTTGCAATCAAATCCATGGAGTCATCAAAAACGGCTTCCCAATAATCTTTTTTATTCATCCCTTTAGCATACAACTTTGAAAACTGACTTTCTGTTTGTAGCGCCATAATACCAACTACAAATTGAGTCATAGGGTGTGTACTCACAGGCAAGGCCTCTATAGTTGCAAATACATGATTAGGTACATGACTGCGGCGTTGCCATACGCTAGTAAGATGATGTACATCTTCTTCGGTAGGCAACTCCCCAACAAGCATTAAATAAAACAATCCTTCCGGTAATGGCTCTGTCCCCCCGGGAGCTTTTGGAAGCAGCTTCGCCAATTCTGGAATGGAATATCCTCTGAATCTGATTCCGTCCTGAGCATCTAAAAGTGAAGTCTCTGTAACAAGACCTGTAATTCCTCTCATCCCTTGATAAATCTGACTGAGTGTAACCTCTCCGATTTTTTTATTACCGTGTTCTTTTATTAAATCTTTGATTTCGACGGACATTTTATCCGCTTTTTCTTTGAACCTGTCTTTAATGATGCCCATTTTATTTATTATTAAAATATGTATTGAAAATTTTGTGTCATTCGTCTTTTAAAGTAGCTTGTAAAGGCCGGCTAAAATTACGATTACAGAGACTCTAAAACAAAAGTTTTAAGTGAAAGTTTACTACAACGTTTAAGAATTTTACTTTGGCGCCTTTTTATAAAGATATACAGCAAGAATACCAAATATGATATTAGGTGTCCATGATGCAAGCAATGGAGTAAAATCTCCTTTTGTGGCAAATACTACGGAAAATCTGCTAAACAGAATATAGAAAACACTGATAACAACGCCAAGAGCTAAATGAAATCCACTTCCTCCCCTAACTCTACGAGACGCTAAGACTGCTCCAATGAGCGTCAGTATCAATACTGATATAGGAATTGCATCTCTATTGTATCTTTCCACCTCAAGTGTATTAAGCATCTCGGAACCTCGCATCCTTTCTTTGATAATAAAGGCATTTAAATCTTTGGTTGATAACTGATCTTTAAGATAACTGTCTTTTCGTAAATCAACAGGCTTAAAGCTGTAATTAACAACGAGTTTAGGCGAATTAGTCACCTCCTCACTTATTTCATTTATTTTCCTTTCAAGAACATTATTCAAAGACCATCTTTGTATAACCGTATCCCAATGAAAATTAGTAGCACGCAGGTTGTATACCATCTTATTGTTGAGGAATCTTTGCACTGAAATATTAGAACCCGATTTAGAAATAGTATCATACCCTTTTATACCAGCATAAGTATTCGTGTCGATTCTAAAATAGATATTTTGTTTATAGCTAGAATTTTCAGCGTTTGCAGCAAAATTCACATCAATATACTTCTTCTCGAAATTCGCCCACTTTCTATTTGCTGTAGGAACAACATACTGATAGCCCAACCATAACATAACAGATAAAAAAACACCGCCTAAAAAAAATGGAAGCAAATACCGCCGAAAGCTAACGCCACTACTCAATATCGCTACAACTTCAGACCTTTCAGCCATTTTGGAAGTAAAGAAAATTACAGATATAAATACAAACAAGGGGAAAAGCATCGCATCAATACGGGGAATAAATCCCATGTAATAATCAGTTAATAACTGATAAGCAGATAACCCAGACTTAGAAAAATCATCTGTTTTTTCACTCATATCCACTACAACAACTATTGTCGTAAATAATAAAATACAAAACAAAAAAGTAGTGATGTATTTAAAAAGTATGTATCTGTCTAGTTTTTTCATTTGTTAATTTCTGAAAGATACTTCATTTGTAGATTTTATTATTAAAACTATAGAACCAAATCAATGCCTAAAGACTTAGCAGCAATAAAACCTGTTGTCCATGCATTTTGAAAATTAAATCCCCCTGTAACGCCATCAACATCAATAATTTCTCCTGCAAAAAAAAGTCCTTTTACCAATTTACTTTGCATAGTATTGGCATCAATTTCTGACAAATTAATTCCGCCGGCAGTCACAAATTCTTCTTTAAAAGTCGTTTTGCCTTTGATTTGAAACGCTTGTCCTGTCAATACTTTCGCCAATTTGTTTTGATTTTTTACAGGCAAATCTGACCATCGAATTTCTTGATCAATTTCACACTCCTTTAAAAAATACTCCCACAATCTACCAGGCAGGCCAAATGGATTCCTATTGCATATTTTTTGAGCTGCGATTTTAAATCTTAACTGTTGCATCTCTTCGCGTAAGGTATTTTCATTAAAATCAGGCACCCAATTTACAATTGCAATAAACTCATAATTGGTTTTTGAAAAATCTCTCGCACCCCATGCTGATAATTTAAGAATAGCGGGACCACTTAAACCCCAATGTGTAATTAAAAGAGGGCCAGACTGTTCCAGTTTATTCCCTGCGATTTTTATGGAAACAACAGGCACAGAAATACCCATTAATTCAGTGATGTTATTTTTGGGCATATTAAATGTAAATAAAGAAGGGACTGGATTTTCAATACTGTGGCCTAGACTTTTCAACCAATCAAAATGAGCTTCTTTTGGAAATCCTCCACAGGCAACACAAACATAATTTGTCTGAATAACCTTTCCATTATTTAGTAAAATATTAAAATTGCTTTCTGAAGAAGAAGATGGAGAAATGGGTTCTATTTTTTTAACCTCAGCATTCATTAGAATTTCTACAGCAAACTTACTGGCTTCATTTAAAAGGCAGTCGATTATAGTTTGAGAGCTGTTGGATTCAGGGAACATTCTTCCATCGGCTTCTGTTTTTAATTTCACCTCTCTCTCACTAAACCATTTAATCGTGTCTTCGGTATAAAACTGATGAAAAGTTTTTTTCAGAAAGCTTCCCCCTCTTGGGTAATATTTTATCAAATCAGCAATGCTATAGCATGCATGTGTAACATTACAACGACCACCACCACTCACTTTAACCTTGCTAAGCAACTTGGTTGATTTTTCGATTAAAATAACTCGCAATCCTTTATTTATCCTTGCAGCATTTATTGCACAAAAAAAACCTGCAGCACCACCTCCAATTACAACAAGCGTTTTATTCTGCATTAGTTATTTTTTTTGATGTTTATTTTTTAGATTTGGCAATTGGGCATATTAGATCTTAGCATAATTTCACCCCTATGGGGTTTTGGATTCCTTGATCTATTAATTTGCATAATTTCACCCCTATGGGGTTTTGGATTCCTTGATCTATTCATTTGCATAATTTCACCCCTATGGGGTTTTGGATTCCTTGATCTATTCATTTGCATAATTTCACCCCTATGGGTTTTGGATTCCTGATCTATTCATTTGCATAATTTCACCACATGTGGTTTTTAATTTAATCAAACAAAAATCAACTTTTCATTGAAAGAAACCGAAATTTTTGACTAAAGACATCATCACCAAATCAACATTTCAACTAATTTACTACTAACCAAGCAACTAATAACTCCAGCTTAAATTAATGTTTTTTCTTTCTGCCATTTCAATTTCTTCAAAAGAAGTCAAAATGTCTGCATCGCCTTTGGTTATACAAATATCATGTTCGAAATGAGCGGAGGGTTTTCTATCCTTAGTGATTACTGACCAGCCGTCCTTTAAATGAACAACTTCTTTAACACCCATATTTATCATTGGCTCAATTGCCAAAACCATTCCTTCTTTCAATTTAGGACCGGAGCCTTTTTTGCCATAGTTGGGAACCTGTGGATCTTCATGAAGTTCTCTACCTAAACCATGTCCTACCAATTCACGAACAACACCATAGCCATGAACCTTTTCTGTATATTCCTGAATTGCATTTGCAATATCTCCGATACGATTTCCTTGTCTTGCTTTATCTATTCCTAAATACAGCGATTCCTTGGTTACTCTTAAAAGTCGTTTAACCTCCTCCGTTATTTCACCAACCGCATAAGTATAGGCGCTATCCCCATGAAATCCATTTTTGTAAACTCCAATGTCTAATGAAATAATATCTCCTTCTTTAAGGATATAATCACTCGGGAAACCATGAACAACTGCTTCGTTCATAGAAATACAAGTTGCAGCAGGGAAACCATGATAGTTTTTAAAAGAAGGAATGGCGCCATGATCAAGAATAAATTCCTCTACTTTATTATTCACCTGCAGTGTAGTCATACCAGGCTTTAAATCAATTGCAATTGCTGCGTGCGCCTTACCGACAAGAAGACAAGATTCGCGCATAATTTCAATTTCTTCTTTTGTTTTGTATTTAATCATTGATAAATAATTATTAAAAGAAACCCCAACGATGTGATCGCCGGGGTTATAAATATTTTTCTATTTTTAAAATTACATTCCAGATGGAACGGCTTGTCTTCCCTGTATTCTTCCACTATTCATTAACCCATCATATTGACGCATTAATAATTGAGTTTCGATCTGTTGTAATGTATCTAAAATAACTCCAACCATAATTAAAAGCGATGTACCTCCAAAGAAAGTTGAAAAACTTTGTGACATTCCAAATATCAATTGAAATATACCAGGGAAAATACCAACCAGAGCAAGCAGAACGGCTCCTGGTAAAGTAATTCTATCCATTATTGTTCCTATATAATCTGCAGTATCCTGACCAGGTTTCACTCCAGGAATAAACCCATTATTACGCTTTAATTCATCAGCCATTTGCTTAGGATTAAAAATCAAAGCAGTGTATAAAAAGGTGAATGCAATTACACATACTGAATATACAATCATGTATACGATATTCGTATGGTCTGTGAAATATTTAGCCCAACCATCTCCAGTAAAACCGGAAAACACTGTAGGTAAAAATAATATTGCTTGAGCAAATATGATTGGCATTACTCCAGCTGAATTTACTTTTAAAGGCAAGAAGTTTCTAGCTCCTCCCATTTGACGATTACCTACAATTGCTTTAGCATATTCTACTCCCACCTTTCTTGTACCTTGAACTAACATAATAAGCCCCATAACAATTCCAATAAGGAATAATATTTCAACAAGCATTAATAATAATCCACCTGCTCCTCTTAATGCAAATCTTGCAGACCATTCCTGACCGAAAGCTTGTGGAAAGCGAGCAAGGATACCGATCATAATAATAAGAGATGTACCATTACCCAATCCTTTATCTGTTATTTTTTCCCCGAGCCACATTACAAATAAAGTTCCGACAGTTAAAATTATAACTGTAGAAATCCAAAAAAAGCTGCTATAAGCAGGAATTAGTGCCCCTGCATTAGAAGGGCTTTTTAAATACCCTATATAGGCTGCAGCTTGAAAAGCTGTAACTATAATAGTAAGGTATCTTGTCCATTGGTTGATTTTTTTTCTTCCACTCTCCCCTTCCTTTTGCACTTTAGCCATTTGAGGGACTAAGATTGTCATCAACTGCATAAAAATAGAAGCTGATATATAAGGCATGATTCCTAATGCAAAAATCGATGCTTTAGAAAAAGCTCCGCCAACAAACGCATCTAAAAGTCCAAGGACTCCACTACTTGCGCTATTAGTAAGGTTGGCTAACTTATTCGGATCTATTCCTGGCAGTACAATAAATGAACCCAATCTGTAAATAAAAAGCAATAATAAAGTGAACGTAATTTTATTACGTAGTTCATCAATGCTCCAAATATTTTTTAATGTAGTTATAAATTTCTTCACGGAATATAATCAGTTTATTTTTTAGAATATGTAAAATACACATTTTACGTGTCTTCTACAAATTTTGGTAGATTATTTTACTATTTCTATACTTCCGCCTGCTGCTTCAATGATAGATTTTGCTTTTTCACTTACGGCATTAACCTTGAAAGTAAACTTCCCTTTCAATTCGCCATTACCCAAAATCTTTACAATATCATTTTGAGCAATCAATCCATTAACATAAAGATTTGGCAAACTGAATTCAGTGATACCATACTTCTCAGCATAATGATCGATTTTCCCTACATTAATAATTTTAAACTCTACTCTGTTGATATTTGTAAACCCACGTTTAGGAATACGGCGTTGAATTGGCATCTGTCCACCTTCATGGCCTTTCTTACTTTTGTAACCGGCACGACTTTGTCCACCTTTGTTACCTTTTGTAGATGTACCACCTTTTCCACTTGCTTCACCACGACCTATACGCTTCTCTTTATGAGTTGAGCCTTTCGCTGGTTTTAAAGAATGTAATTTCATATTTTTTTGATTTTATACTTACGGGGAATCGCCCCTCGCTTTTTGATTAGTGTATTAGTTAATTGGTTGAAAAGTTAATTAGGTAAATAGAGAATGAAGATTTCAAGATAATCTAAATGCCTAATCGAAGTGTTTTTTTTAATTAAAGTTCTACAACTTTCACTAAATGATTCACCTTGGTAACCATTCCTAATATTTGAGGAGTAGCTTCTACTTCAACAGATGCATTTAATTTTTTTAAACCCAATGCAATCATTGTTCTTTTTTGACGTTCTGATCTGTCAATTACACTTTTAACTTGTGTTACTTTTATCTTTTTCATAAGCTTAATTAGCTATTTATTCTTATAATAATTCTTTGTATTAAGGGAATATATCCAGGTGCATTACCCGTTAAATACTTTTTTCAATGGTATGTTTCTAGACTTAGCAACACTAATAGGCTCACGTAAACTAGCCAAAGCTTTGAAAGTTGCTTTAACCACGTTATGAGGATTAGCAGAACCTAAATTCTTAGCCAATACATCGGTGATTCCTGCAAACTCCAATACCGCACGCATACTACCTCCAGCGATAACACCCGTACCATGAGCGGCTGGCTTTATCAAAACTTTTGCAGCGCCTTCTTTACTTAATTGTTCGTGTGGAATAGTACCATGCATAACAGGAACTTTAATTAAGTTCTTCTTAGCATCTTCTATACCTTTAGTAATGGCTTCCTGAACTTCCTTAGCCTTACCAAGACCATGACCAACAACACCAGCTTCGTTTCCAACTACAACTAATGCAGAGAAACTGAACGCGCGGCCTCCTTTGGTTGTCTTTACTACACGGTTAATCGCAACAACTTTCTCTTTTAATTCGAGATCGCCGGCTTTCATTTTATTTACAATTACGTTTGACATTTATTCTATTTAATTGTTGATATTAATCTATAACTATTTCTGTTATTAGTTTTTTTAGAAGTCTAATCCACCTTCACGCGCACCATCAGCTACTGCTTTAATACGGCCATGATATACATATCCGCTACGATCAAACACTACTTTTTTTACACCAAGTTCAACTGCTTTTTTAGCAATCGCTTCCCCTACCATTTTACTTTTGGTAATCTTTGGCGCTTTTTGAGCATTGATATCTTTTTGTTTTGAAGAAGCAGCTGCAATAGTAGCTCCGCTGTTATCATCAATTAATTGAGCGTAGATTTCAGTATTACTTCTAAATACAGAAAGACGTGGTGTTGCAGCAGTACCGCTAACTTTCTTACGAATGCGGTATCTGATTTTTTGTCTTGCGCTTGATTTGTTGTTCATTTTATTTTATTTATTATTTCCGATACTGCCGGAAATGGATTTGAAAATAGTTTGATTTGGATAGTTAAAAAAACACTCCCAAATCTGCAAATTATTTACCCGCTGATTTACCTGCTTTTCTTCTCAATACTTCGCCAACGAATTTAACACCTTTACCTTTGTACGGTTCTGGCTTACGTAAGCTGCGAATCTTTGCACATACCTGACCTAATAATTGCTTATCAATACTTTCTAAAGTAATTGTTGGATTTTTACCTTTTTCTTGTGCCGTTACAATTTTCAATTCCTTTGGTATTTCAAACAAAATATTATGAGAGTAACCTAAAGCTAAATCGAGAATATTTCCTTGATTAGCGGCCTTATAACCTACCCCTACTAACTCCAATTCTTTTTTGAACCCTTCTGTTACACCCTTAACCATGTTGCTCATTAAAGAACGATACAAACCATGCATTGCACGATGACGTATCTGATCTGTTGGACGTGTAAATTCAACAGTACTATCTTTCATTTCTACTTTGATATCTCTATCAATAGTTTCCTTTAATTCACCTTTTGGTCCTTTAACAGTAATGACATTGTCTTTACTCACTGTAACCGTAACTCCTGCTGGAATATCTACTGGTTTTTTTCCTATACGACTCATTGTATTAATTTGTTAGTTTAAAAATATAAAAATGATATGCGGTCAGCCTTGTATAGTGGGCTTAAGGCAATTTTATTTTTAGAATATGCTGCACAAAACCTCTCCACCTACATTTTGGGCTTTCGCTTCTTTATCAGTCATTACTCCTTTAGAAGTAGAAACGATAGCTATGCCTAATCCGTTACGAACGCGCTTAAACTCATCAGGTTTAGCATAAGAACGAAGACCTGGGCGACTGATTCTCTCTAATCTCTGAATAACAGGCAACTTAGTTGTTGCATCATATTTCAAAGCGATTTTGATTAAACCTTGTTTGCTATCTTCTTCAAACTTATATTTAAGAATATATCCTTTATCATACAAGATTTCAGTGATACGCTTTTTCAAGTTGCTAGCTGGTATTTCTACAATACGGTGATTAGCCATTTGTGCGTTACGAATTCTTGTTAAATAATCTGCAATTGGATCAGTTACCATTGTTATTTCTGTTAATTGATTTAAAAATTTATTACAATGCGATATCCCGCATCTGAAAATCACTACCGATTTTATTCGGATGGTGAAATATTACCAGCTTGCTTTTTTTACTCCTGGAATTTTTCCTGCAAGAGCCATGTCACGGAACATCAAACGACTCATTCCGAAATGACGTAAGTACCCTCTTGAACGTCCAGTTAATTGACACCTGTTTTTCAAACGAACAGGTGAAGCATTTTTTGGCAAAAGATCTAAAGCTGAATAATTTCCTTCTGCTTTTAGAGCTGCTCTTTTTTCTGCATAACGAGCAACCATTTTTTGTCTTTTTGCTTGTCTGGCGATGATTGATTTTTTTGCCATATACTAATTTTCAGATTTTTTAATGTTCTTAAAAGGCATTCCCATTTCTTTCAACAATTCGTAGGCTTCTTCGTTAGTACCTGCGGTTGTTACAAAAGTAATATCCAACCCTGTTATTTTATTTACTTTATCAATATCTATTTCAGGAAAGATGATTTGTTCTGTAACACCCAAAGTATAATTTCCGCGGCCATCGAAAGACTTATCATTGATTCCTTTGAAATCACGTACACGT
Source organism: uncultured Bacteroidota bacterium (assembly GCA_903831575.1). Lineage (GTDB taxonomy): Bacteria > Bacteroidota > Bacteroidia > Chitinophagales > Chitinophagaceae > Ferruginibacter. The sequence goes on from CAIKYB010000033.1 coordinate 106,293, forward strand.
GGCAAAGAAACAGATACCAAACGATCTAAGAATTCGTACATTTTTACACCACGCAAAGTAACTCTTGCACCGATTGGCATATTTTTACGAAGCTTAAAATTCGAGATGTCTTTTTTAGACATCGTAGGTACAGCTTTTTGACCTGTAATGTTGCTCAACTCATCAATAGCAATATCGATAAGTTTCTTGTCAGTTACTGCGCCATTTACACCACGATTCAAACAAATCTTAGTGATTTTAGGAGCTTGCATTACAGTTTTATAACTGAATTTTTTCATTAAAGCAGGTACAACTTCTTTTTTGTACTTATCTGCTAATCTTGGAGTATTTGTAGTTGTGCTCATTATTTAATTACCTCCCCTGATTTTTTTGCGGTTCTAACTAATTTTCCTTTTACTCTGGTGCGTGTAATTTTAGACGGCCCTTTTGATTTCGCGTCCCATAACATTACATTACTGATAGCTATAGGGGCTTCGATTTTTTCAATACCACCCTTTGTATTCTGGGCAGAAGGCTTAGTGTGTTTGGTTACGATGTTTACACCTTCTACCAATACACGAGCTTTGTCTACAATTACTTCCAACACTTTACGAGGCTTTTTCAAGTCTTTGTCGTCTCCGGTAATTACTACTACCGAATCGCCTTTCTTGATGTTGAATTTTGGTTTAAATCTTGTACTCATTTTATCTAGCTTTTGGCTTTCGCCTGATTAAATTATTTTTTTACAATACTTCCGGAGCAAGTGAAATAATTTTCATGTATCCTTTATCTCTCAATTCACGAGCTACTGGCCCAAAAATACGAGTGCCTCTTGGCTCATCTGAATTGTTTAACAATACAACTGCATTGTCATCAAAACGAATATATGAACCATCTTTACGACGAAGTTTATTTACAGTACGAACGATAACTGCTTTACTTACAGTACCTTTCTTAATACCGCCTGCTGGCATGGCATCTTTTACAGTCACCACAATTTTATCGCCTATTTTAGCATAATCCTGTCCGCTATTACCTAACACTCTAATGCATAATACTTGTTTGGCTCCGCTGTTGTCTGCGACATTTAATCTACTCTCTTGCTGTATCATTTTATTTTGCTTTTTATTGTGGTTGTTATACCAACAATAGTAATTTATTAAAAGTCATTTCGATGTTTACGATGACCTGTAAACGAAAGAAAAATTATTTCACTTTTTCTACAACTTCTACTAATCTCCAACGCTTTGTTTTACTCAAAGGACGACTTTCCATGATCTTTACTGTATCTCCAATGCTGCACTCATTTTTTTCATCATGCGCATGAAAACTTGTAGTTTTCTTTAGGAACTTACCATAGAGTGGATGTTTAATCTTACGCTCTACCTTTACAACAATAGTTTTATCCATTTTGTTACTAGATACTACGCCTGTTCTTGTTTTCCTTAAGTTTCTTTCTATCTTATTTGTTGTTTCCATTATTTATTGTTTTATTGGATTAAGCTCCAATTTGTAGTTTTCTTAATTGCGTTTTCAAACGTGCGATATCTCTTCTCAACAAGCGAATACTTTGAGGATTTTCGAGTGGAGAAAGAGAATGAGTGAACATTAATTTCTTAATGCGCATTTCATCTTCTTTAATTTTTGCCGTTAATTCTACCTCACTTAACCCACTTAGGCTTTTTACGAAATCAACATTTTTTGCCATCTTCTTAAATTTGATAATGATTTAAATTTTATGCTTGATAGTCATGACTAACCACAAACTTTGTTAGAATTGGTAATTTTTGAGCAGCCAATTCAAAAGCTTCTTTTGCTACTTGAACAGAAACGCCATCAGCTTCAAACAAAATACGCCCTGGTTGTACAATTGCAGCCCATCCTTCTGGATTACCTTTACCTTTACCCATCCTTACCTCTGCAGGTTTTGCAGTGATTGGTTTATCCGGGAAAATTCTTATCCATACATTTCCTTCACGCTTCATATGACGCGTCATAGCCTGACGAGCACTTTCAATTTGACGATTGGTTAACCAAACGCTATCCAATGCTTTTAAACCGAAAGTTCCGAAAGCAAGGATTGCACCTCTTTTGGTATTGCCCTTCATTCTTCCTTTTTGCGTTTTTCTGTGCTTGCTTCTTTTTGGTTGTAACATCTTATCCTAATTTGATAAATTTCTTAATTAATTTTATTTGCCTTTTTTTTGAATGTTCCAATAAGTAATAATTCAAATTGACAGTTCCGCTATCTTCTTCCTCCGCCGCCAGTTGCACCACCACCTCTGCGATCACCACCTCTACCACCGCCGCCTCTGCGATCATCTCCACCACCTCTTCTATCATCTCTTCTGTCAAAACCGCCTGAAGGTCTATCTGGACCATCATTTTTTGCTCCTGCAATAACATTTGGATTTAAATCTCTTTTACCTAATACTTCTCCTTTACAAATCCATACTTTAATTCCTATTTTACCATATACTGTTAATGCGAATACACTTGCATAATCAATATCCATACGAAGTGTATGCAATGGTGTACGACCTTGTTTAATTTCTTCGCTACGAGCTATTTCAGCTCCACCTAAACGACCACCAACTTTAACTTTAATACCTTCAGCACCCATACGTAATGCAGAGGCTATAGACATTTTAATTGCACGTTTGTAATTAATACGATTCTCAATTTGACGAGCGATAGTATCTCCAACAATATTTGCATCCAATTCTGGTCTGCGTATTTCAAGAATATTAATCTGCACATCTTCTTTACCACATAATTTCTTCAACTCTTCCTTAATTCGATCAACTTCTCCACCACCTTTACCAATGATGATGCCTGGTTTTGAAGTGTGTATTGTTACGATCATTTTATTAAGCGTACGCTCAATAACGATTTTAGAAATCCCACCTTTACTGATACGTGCATTAAGATAATTTCTGATTTTATTATCTTCAATTAGCTTAGTAGCATAATCTTTTTTATGAGCAAACCAGTTGCTGTCCCAGCCACGTATAATTCCCAATCTAGCTCCTATCGGATTTGTTTTCTGACCCATATTCGGTTTTTAAATATTAGTGTGTTTAGAATTAATCTTTTTTAGTTGAATTTGCTTTTTTTGGAGCTGCTGCTTTTTTTGGCTTTGCAACTTCTGCAACTGTTACAGCTTCTTCAACAACTGGAACGGTTTTTACATTTGAACCAAAAGCATCAACAATGACTGTTACGTGATTGCTACGTTTACGTACTCTGTAACCACGACCTTGTGGTGCTGGACGCATACGTTTGATTACTCTTGCTGCATCTACAAAAATCGTTTTTACAACTAATGTAGACTCATCAGCACCTTCATTTTTTTGTTTCCAATTACTGATTGCTGATACTACCAACTTACGTAAAGGCACTGCAGGGTGTTTTGGATTGTGCTCTAAAACTGCTAATGCTTTTTCTACTTTCATACCGCGTATAAGATCTACTAATAGACGCATCTTACGTGGTGAAGTTGGATAATTATTTAATTTTGCTACTGCTTCCATATTATTAGTTTGAAAGGTTTAAATCGTTAACGTGCTTTTTATTTTAATAACGTTAACCATTAAACGTCTTATTAAATCTTTTTACTTGAGTGACCTCTGAAATTTCTTGTTGGAGCAAATTCTCCTAATTTATGTCCAACCATAAATTCCGTTACATAAACTGGAATGAATTTATTCCCATTATGAACTGCGAAAGTTTGTCCAACAAAATCCGGAGTAATCGTACTTCTGCGACTCCATGTTTTTACTACCGTTTTTTTTGCTTTGCCTTCTATGATAGCATTAACTTTCATTTCAAGTTTTGCTTCGATATAAGGTCCTTTTTTTAACGAACGAGCCATGTGTTATGTTGTTTTTGTTTATTTTCCGGAGTTAACCGAATATTTTAACAATTAATTGAAAATTTAAATTCTATTTGTTTGGCAACTTTTTACCATTTCTTCTTTGGATAATCATTTTATCAGAACCTTTACCTCTTGTACGTGTAATTTGTCCTTTTGCATATTTACCCTTACGACTACGAGGATGTCCACCTGAAGCTCTACCTTCACCACCACCCATCGGGTGATCTACAGGGTTCATCGCGACAGCTCTTGTACGTGGTCTGATACCTTTCCAACGATTACGTCCAGCTTTACCCATGCTTTCCAGATTGTGATCGCTATTACTAGTAACCCCTACTGTTGCAAAGCAGTTGATTAATACTTTTCTTAATTCACCACTTGGCATTTTAAGAACAGCATATTTACCTTCTTTATTCGTTAACTGAGCAGAAGTTCCAGCACTACGTACTAATATCCCTCCTTGTCCAGGCTGCATTTCAATATTATGAACATTAGTACCCAAAGGCATATTCTTAAGCATTAATGCGTTTCCTAATTCAGGAGCAACATTATCACCGCTAATAACGGTTTGGCCTACTTGTAATCCTTGAGGTGCCAACATGTATCTTTTCTCGCCATCTGCAAAAACCATCAAAGCGATAAAAGCTGTACGATTTGGATCATACTCAATTGTTTTTACAACAGCTGGTATATCTTTTTTACTTCTTTTAAAATCTATGATACGGTACATGGTTTTATTTCCACCTCCCATATATCTCATAGATCTGCGACCTTGAGCATTTCTACCTGCAGTATTTTTTTGTTTTTCAACTAACGATTTCTCAGGAGTATTCGTTGTTATTTCTGCATACGCATTTCCAATTCTCCAACGTGTTCCTGCGGTAATCGGTTTGTATTTTCTAAGTGCCATTTTTAAAAACTTTTATTTTGTCAAGACTTTGCGGTGTTGACCACCATTCATTAATAATATTGTTTGTAGTATACTACTATACTGCGCCGTATAAATCTATTGTTTCTCCAGCAACAACTGTAACAAGAGCTTTCTTTTTCGCAGGTTTACGACCTACTATATACCCTGCTTTTGTGTATTTAGATTTCAATTTTGAAGGCATCACCATGGTGTTTACCTCTTCAACCTGAACTCCGTAAAACAACTCTACAGCTTTTTTGATTTCAAGCTTATTTGCTTTTCTATCTACCACAAAAGCAAAACGGTTCATTTTCTCTGCTTGCTTATTAGCTTTCTCAGATAAAATTGGTTTTATTAAAACGTCAGACAGTTTCATGTCAATTAATTTATTTTTTTTTAATTTGTTGATTTGAAGATTTGTTGATTTGAAAAGCTCGTAATTAAACTGCTCTTCTGGTCATCGCTTTTTCAAATAGTATTATGCTTCTGTTTCTGTAAACAATTTTGCTGCTGTCTCTGTCATCACTAACACATTGGCATTTAAAATGTCGTAAGTATTCATATCGCTCAACACAGATCCATTAACCCCTTCTACATTCCTTAAACTCATATATATATTGTCATCATATTCAGGAATAACAAATAATGCTTTCTTTTTCCCAATATTCAAACTCTTAAGTATTCCAGAAAAAGCTTTTGTTTTTGGAGCATCCATAATTAAATCTTCCATTACTACAATTGCGTTTTCTTTTGCTTTATAAGCCAAAGCGCTCATTTTAGCCAAGTCTTTTACCTTACGGTTCAACTTGATATCATATTTATGAGGTTTTGGTCCGAATATAGTACCACCACCTTTATACAATGGGTTACGAAGGTTCCCTTTACGAGCACCACCAGTTCCTTTTTGCTTGTGTAATTTCTTAGAAGAACCTTTCACTTCCGCACGAGTTTTCACTTTGTGAGAACCCTGACGTTGTGCTCCTTGAAATTGCTTTACAGCTAAATATATAACGTGGTCATTTGGTTCTATTCCAAATATATCTTCCGGAAGTTCAATTGTTCTGCCGGTTTTTTCTCCTTTGCTATTTATGATGTCTACTTGCATTGTCTGATTTTTTGAAAGCTAAAATTGTGCGCTTTGTATTATTATTTCTGAATTAAAACAATTGATCCGTTATGACCTGGAACAGATCCACTAACTAAGATGTAATTTTTTTCCGGGAACATTTTTATGATTTTCAACCCTTTCATTTTAACTCTATCACCTCCCATACGACCGCCCATTCTCATCCCTTTGAATACACGACTTGCATCAGAAGAGTTACCAATAGAACCTGGAGCTCTTTGACGATCATGTTGTCCATGAGATTGTTGGCCAACACCACTAAATCCATGACGTTTCACCACACCTTGAAAACCTTTACCTTTTGTAGTTCCAACAACAGCTATACTGTCGCCTTCAGCAAAGATGTCAATAGTGATAGTTTCACCGACATTCTTATCTATTTCGCAATCGCGAATTTCTTGAACGAATCTTTTAGGAGCTGTGTTAGCTTTAGAGAAATGGTTAATTTCGGCTTTGTTGGAGTGTTTTTCTTTTTTATCGCCGAATGCAATCTGGAGTGCATTATAACCGTCAGTTTCAACGGTTTTCTTTTGAGTTACTACGCAAGGCCCTGCTTCTATGATAGTTACTGCAGTTTGTTTGCCTGCTGTATCAAAGATGCTGGTCATGCCAACTTTCTTTCCAATAATACTTTTCATTGTATCTGTTTTATGCCCAGCGGTCTCTCCGTTGATGGCGAGACTTAGACGTTCATATTTTTTCTATTAAGAGCTTACCTTATGCCTTCCCTGTATTGCAGGGAGGTTCATCAGGCCTTTATCTCAACATCTACACCACTTGGCAAATCTAATTTGCTCAATGCGTCTACTGTACGACTAGTACTAGTGTAAATGTCTAACAAACGTTTGTGTGTACACAATTGGAACTGTTCACGCGCTTTTTTATTAACGTGAGGAGAACGCAATACGGTAAATATTTTTTTGTGAGTAGGCAAAGGGATTGGCCCTGTTACTACTGCTCCTGTACTGCGAACAGTTTTTACAATTTTTTCAGCTGATTTATCAACTAGATTGTGATCGTAAGACTGTAGTTTTATTCTGATTCGTTGTGACATATAAAAAGAACTTTTAAAATTCCGTTTTTTAATTTGGAGTGCGAAGGTAAGAGTAGATTTTTATACTGCCAAGTAATTTGTTAAATAATTTCGATTTTTTTAAAAAAATAACCATTTCTGAGCATCCCCCTCCATAAATAGATTGCATTTGAAATTTATCAATTCTACAGATCCTCCTGACTCTAAAACGCTACATTGTCAAATTAACTATCTTTGTCATCTTTTACAGATCAAAAAATTATGAATTTAGATTTGGGCTCACAATACAAGCCATTGATCATTCGGATTATAAGAGTACGTACGCTAAATGATATACTTAGAGATCATGCCTTTCTAATTTAATAATTAATTATAATAATAATATTAAAGGGGGTATTCTTAATGATGCTTCTGTTTTGGGAATAAAATAAAGCAAGAAGCATAAACAGCGTTTTATACGATATGAGTAGAACAGCTCCATTAAATAAGACAGTTTAAAGAAATAAATACTGACAGAAAAGAATAACTGAACTATTATCAACGAAATGAAAAAAATTATTTTATACTTTATTCTATCGACCCTTCCCTTCTCTATTTTCGCTCAAAGTGAAAGGAAAGTATTTAAAATCGGAATATTTGCTCCGTTATACTTAGACTCCGTATTCAATGGTACTCTTTATAAATTCGGGAAGAAATTCCCCAGATTTGCTGTGCAGGGGATGAGTTTTGTTCAGGGCATACAAATAGCAATAGATAGTTTCCCCATAGATGGCGCCAATATTGAAACATTCATTTTTGATAGCCAGTCAGATTCGCTCTCCATAAAAAATATAATTAATTCACATCGAATCGACAATTTTAATCTTGTTATCGGCGCAGTAAAAGATAATGAATTTGCAGAGCTGGCTTCCTTTGCAAATAGAAAAAAAATACCTTTTATTTCTGCAACTTACCCAAATGATGGTGGAGTAACCTCCAACCCTTATTTAATAATGCTAAACCCTACTCTGAAATCTCATTGCCAGACTATTTTTGGCTATCTTCTTCAACATCAGGATTCTGCAAAAATTATTCATGTACGCCAAACCGGTAGTCAGGAAGACCGTGTTGCTGAATACATTAATAATATCAACAAACCAGATGACAAAGTCTTATTAAATATTAAAACCATTATATTAGACAGCAATTTTGCTTCGATCAAAAATAGTCTAGACAGCAACAAGAAAAATATAATCATTGGCGGTAGCCTAGATGAGGATTTCGCTAATCCCCTTCTTTCAACAATAAAAAATATCGACAAAAAATACAAAGTAACCATCTTTGGAATGCCCAATTGGGAAGGCTTTTCATCACTAGAGACAAAATTAAAAGATTTACCCAAAAATATAACCTACTTATATACGTCTCCTTACTTTAATGAGAAATCTGATAGTACAAGTAAAAAAATACAGGATATCTACCTTAAAAAATTTAAGGGAAGGCCTTCCGAATATTTATACAAGGGCTTTGAAATTATGTATGTGTTTTCAAGAATATTGAACAACTACCCAGACGATTTTTTAAACCATATCAACGATGCGCAATTCCAGATGTTTACATCGTATAAAATTATCCCAGTCAAAGTAAACAAAAATTCAAAATCTACCGATTATTTAGAAAACAAACATCTGTACTTTCTAAAAAAAACTAACAGTATTATATCTCAAGCTCAGTAACTAATTTATAATTTTATAAGTCTTTCAATTTTGGAATTAACCCCTTGTTTTATTTCAATAAAATAATTACCTGGCATTAATTCTCGTCCTAATTGATTTAATTCATTTGGATTCACCATTAAGCGCTGCATTAGTCTTCCTTGCAAATCATAAATAGTAATTGAAATTTTTTCGACACGCTGAGAATTGACTTTTAAATTAAATAAAGCTGCGGTGGGATTCGGATATATATTTATATTAAAATGCTCGTCTTTAGATAATCCTTCATCTCTACTAAATTGCTTCACTACAACATTTGTACATGCAACAAAAGAAACTCTTAAAATACTAGAATTTCCAACAGAACAATTATTAATTCCTTTTGCTGAGACATAACCTGAGAAACTTGCTGACGGAGGATAAGAAACTGAAATCCTGGTTGTCCCTTGACCCGAAAGAATTGTTCCTGATGAGGGAATGCTCCATATTATTGAATCTGTATTAGCAGGTAAGGCAGACACCGCATATTTTATTACTCTATTTGGACAAGCACTTGTATTTACTGAACTTATAGCTCCAAGAGGACTTGGCTTTATTATCGAAATACTTGTTGTTCTTGGAGAACTAATCCCACAAGCATTTACAGCTCTTACTTGCAAAGACACAGTCGTGAAGTTATTATAAAACCTCAATTGTACTATCGTATCATTCTCGCCAGTTCCAGCAGGATGGCTAAAAATAATGCAATTACTCCCAATCAATGACCAATTATAAGATGATGCATTGGGATCTTTTCTAATTTTATAAGTTGCAAGAGTGCCATTTGGATTAGATGTGGAGATTAAATAATTACAAGGGTTACTTGGGCCAGAAATCCACCAAGGTATAGAAGGGACACTACCGCCTAAACGTAAAATTCTCGGAACAGAAGCATTACAGCCAGCTGATCGAACTTGTATAGAGTCCTCCAATCTCAAATTCAAGTTTGAATTAAAATACACATAAATAATCGTATCATTTGACCCTAAGCCTCCTGGATGTATAATTGAGTCAGCTCCTACAATCGGCACTTCCCAAATATAATAAGGAACATTTTTTACCTTTTGGATCCTATATATTGCAGGAGTATTTGAGTTGATATACCTACAAGTATTAGTTGGACCCGAAATAGTTGATGGACTTGAATATTTAGTAGTTTTAATTATTTTGCTACTATTACTAGAATTTCCACAATTTGAAATAGTAGAAACAGAAATTCGAGCAGTTACATATCCTGAATCAAATGTTACTAATATCCTTGGGGTCCCCTGCCCTCTTATAATTCTCACAAAAGATGGAACAACCCATACATACTGCCTATTCCCTTGTATAGAATCAACAGAATATTGATATTCTGTATGATCTCCTACATTACATACACTGTCAAGGCCAGAAATAAAAGATGGTGCAGCAAGGTTGTTCGTAGAAATGAATAAAGATTTAGGGACAGAAATAATGCTACACTTAAATAATATTCTAAGGTAAATAGTTAGTCCATTAATGAAGCTGTTTGAAAATTTTATCACTACCTTATTAGTCCCTTGTCCTGAATAAATTGTAGCTCCAGCTGGCACAGTCCATAAATAGCTAGCTGCATTTTGAACAGTATCTGAATAATATTCAATAAGAGTATCCTTACCTAAATATTCGCATATATTTGATGGGCCATAAATTGGCAACGACCCAACATACCCAGTGCGATATAACCTTAGTCCAATATATGGACTTGCACAACCGTTTTCTTTTAATCCTGCCACCCACATCCAACCTCCTTGGTATCTGGCATACAAAGTACTATCTGCAATAATACCTATTCGATTGGTACCTTCTCCGCTTACAATTTCCACACAACTTGGCACTCTCCAATCATATGAAGTGGCACCTGAAATAGGATTTACATAATAAAAGACAGTATCAGTATAACCTGCGTTATAATAACCACATAACTCCTGAGGGCCGTGAATAGTATCAGCAGGCAACATAGGAGATGTAACAACATATACTAAAGAGTCTGAACATCCGTAAATATTAGTATACTTAATTAAAGTTGACCCTAGCTGCATCCCTGTTCTAACATTACAACTTTTCAACCCACTTGGTTCAAGAATTGCAATAGTAGAGTCTAAAGACACCCAAGGATTAATTAGTGCAGGTAATGTATCTGCATCGGAAACATAAATGGGCACTATGTTATTTATACAGGAAAAAGCATACCCTCTAAGGAATACTGGCTTCCGGCTTATCTGAATATTGATTTTGTTTGATGTTACTGACGGCGAACAGTAGCCGCTAATTACAACGTCATACAATCCAGTATCTGTAGCAATGGGATTTGTCAATCTGATTGTTGAAGTGCCTTGACCAGATATTACACTATTATTAGAAATAGTCAACCCGTTTTTTCTCCAAACATAATTCAAGTTTCCACCACCTGCACTTACCGATAAAATCTGAACACCATTTCCCGAACAAATTTTTGTTGGAGATACCGGTTGAGAAATAATATAAGGCGGAGCATTTACGGTTGCCGTTACTGCTGTTCTTGTTGCAGATATACAACCTGTAGCAACGATTGAATCCATTGCATAGTAAATCGTTGTTGATGATATACTAGTTGTGTTATAACTGTTTCCACTGCCTAATAATGTTCCACCAGTTGAAGCATTGTACCATTTAATTGTTCCTGTTCCTGTAGCTGTTAAACCTACTGTTCCTGTTCCACATCTTACTGTATCTGTTCCTACTGGTGCTGATGGAACAGCGTTTACCGTTGCTGTTACTGCCGTTCTTGTGGCGGATACACAACTCGGAACATTATTTGAATCCAATGCATAATAAATCGTTGTTGATGATATGCTTGGTGTGGTATAACTGTTTCCTGTTGATAATAATGTTCCGCCA
>CAIKYB010000034.1 GCA_903831575.1 uncultured Bacteroidota bacterium
CTGTCCAGGTTTTAGTTCCACTTGTGGTGTATGTAATCCCATTCCATGAATAGGAACTACATGCAGCATTAGCGGCGGTAGAAGAAGAAGTTGCTTTGATGGTTAAATGCAAAGTATCTGTACTGCAGCCATTCGCGAAAGTATACGTTCCACTTGTTGTGTATGTTGTTCCTTTCCAGAGATAAGAAGTACAATTGGAAATGGTTGATCCTGTATTTAAAATCGGATTAATGGTTAAATTTAAGGTAACTGTTGAGTCACAACCGGCAGCGTTAGTTCCTGTCCAGGTTTTAGTTCCACTAGTTGTATAAGTATTTCCATTCCAGCTATAAGTTCCACAAGCCGAGACAGCTGCTGCAGTATATGATGTAGGCTGCTTGATGGTTAAGTTTAAGGTAGCTGTTGAGTCACAACCGGCAGCGTTAGTTCCTGTCCAGGTCTTTGCACCACTTGTGGTGTATGTAATCCCATTCCATAAGTAGGAACTACATGCAGCATTAGCGGCGGTAGAAGAAGAAGTTGCTTTGATGGTTAAATGCAAAGTATCTGTACTACAGCCATTCGCGAAAGTATACGTTCCACTTGTTGTGTATGTTGTTCCTTTCCAGAGATAAGAAGTGCAATTGGAAATGGTTGATCCTGTATTTGAAATCGGATTGATGGTTAAATGTAATGTATCAGCAGATAAGCAACCATTACCGTTAGTATACGAATAGGTATAGTTGCCACTTGATGTATAGGTTTGTCCATTTTTACTCCAAACATAACTGCCACAAGCGGATGCCGTTGATGATAAGTGTGAACCAGAATTAATGGTTAAGTGTAAAGTGTCAACGGAAGGACACCCATTTCCGTTAGTATAGTTGTATTGATAATTTCCCGATGCAGAATAAGTCACACTATTCCAAACATAAGAATCACATGCTGCCTGAGTTGTTGACGAATTTGTAGAGGCCGAAACCGTTAGTGTAGCTGGTAAAGAAGTTACAACTCCTGTACAAGGCCCACTAATAACAACTCTGTATTGATTATTGTTTTGAGAAAAAAGAGTATTCGTAATAGAATAAGTAGCACTGATAGCCCCATTAATATTGGCGAATAAGCCACCTCCGTTTGTACTTATTTGCCATTGATAGGTTAATGAAGTTCCAGTAGCTATCACAGAAAAAGTATTATTGCTTCCTATACAAACATTGCTCGCATTTACAGGAGAAGTCGTAATGGATGGAAGAATATTTACTGTTAATGTTACAGGATTGGAAGTAGCATTGCCGCAAGTAGTGGAAACAACAACCCTGAATCTCTGATTATTCTGATTGTTATTATTGCATAATATTGCATAAGCATTTCCTATTGCACCTGATATATCTGTAAATGTAATACCCCCATCAATACTTATTTGCCACTGGTAGGTAGGGTTTGTTCCAGAAGCAACAACATTGAATCTGGCTGAATCTCCAATGCATACACTAGTATTTAAAGGCTGTGTATTAATTGATGCGCCCGTACAAGTTGATACTGGTAGAATAATAGCGAAAGTATCACTTGTTGCTACTCTTGCAAATGCAGCATTAAATAAATTACTTTGCATCTCTACTACTGCCTGATCTTTTATGGCAATATCATCAACATACCATCCTTCATTTGCCGTGCCTTCATCAGAAGTAAATCTAAATCTGATTTTTATATTTTGGTTGGCGTAAGTAGTTAACCTTACTTTTGTTTTTATGAATTTATCGTTGCTACTTCCTGTCCATGCTTTACGAGTTTTTAAAATAGTTGAAGTGTCCATTAAATAAGTATAGCCTCCAGAAATAATATTAGCTGACATATCTGTCCAGGTAACTCCATTGTTTGTACTAACTTCTAAAACGCCACCATCATAAGTTGACTCTGCGTTATACCAGTGACGAAAAGTTAGGCTAGGTGGATTAGCTCCCAAATTGATAGCATTAGTTAAGGTTAATTTCTCATCTGAGGGAACATCAAGATTTGATGAGAAATAAGAATTTGTAGGACTGTAACTTCTTGCAGAAGATACATCCCAATTTGTCGCAGTTGTTGAAGTTGTTGTCCATGTCGGAGGAACTATGAAGCCAGGAACAGAGTCTTCAAAAAGCGAGATGGTAGGATAATAAGAACCTGTATTTAACCTTACAGTGAATGCATAGGCTTGCGTTTGTCCAGGATTCAAGTTTACGACAAAGCTCACTACACGGTTACTGGTAGTGTAAGTTCCGCCACTGACATAAGTAACATTGCTTGGAAGTGTATCAGTAAGTTTAAAATTTACAACTGCAGCACAATTTCCTGCGGTAAGTGTGTTGGTAAAAGTAATGGTTTGTCCTTCAGGTACCTGACTAACGCTTTCGGTTAGTTGTAAACTTGCTGTTCCTAAGGTAAAATCTGTTACCTGATCTGTTACACTATTTGAAGATCCTTGTGATGCCAATGGCCCCATTCCTCTTCTTCTGAAGGCTTCCCAAATCGCGCAACTATAAGCCCCTCCATAAAGAATTTGATCTGCTTTAAGAATGGCATTTCTGCCATCTATAAAACCTGGGCTACAGGGCTGTAGTTTCATTCCTTCAGTTACTAATTTTAATGCAATAGTATTACCCCCACCACCATTTGCATCATACAAATTTGGATTGATGGAGTTTAGCTGCGTAATAATATTCCAAGTCATATCCCATAATGTAGCACACCATATCTCACCTCGTGTGTGAGATTCTGCTGAGATACTAGTTGCATATTTTCTGCTATTTACTGTAAGGTTTGTAGAATATTTTTGAGTACGAATACCGGCTCCTGTTGGGGATTGATTATTAGCATAAGTTCCTACAGGTCTTGATGATAGACGACCTGAACTAGTATCTGAATTAGCCCAATCTTGTGTAAACATCAATCCATAATAGTCGCTCCATCCTTCACCCATCTGTTCATTATTCTGAAGGCATCCAGCCTGAGATGGTCCGCCGGTTAGTCTGTTGCTTATACCATGAGCATATTCATGACACATTACACCATTGTCAACATCTCCATCTTTTTGAGGAGTTCCGCCCCACAAATACATTTGCATTCTTCCACTGGTACCATCTGCAGGTGTAGCGAAGTTTGCGTTAAATGTTCCACCTCCATCTTGAGCGTCTGCTAAAACATAATCATTTCCTGATCCCCCTCGTCCCATATTTGATGCCTGAAAATTTCCTGACACTTCATCAAATCCATATTGGTACATGACATCATGCATAATATTATTCCAATAAAACAAGTTGGTAATATTGAATTGCTGGTTTTTTACAGGAGTAGTTTGAGTAGGTGTAACCGTAAAGTTGGGGACAAAATTAAAATTCAAAGGATCAACTGTTGTGGTAGATGTTGCAGGGGTTCCTGTTCCATTGTTATTATTGGCATCTTCCTGTGCCCAAACATTGTTTCCTCTGGTGTAAATATAATCGGTTGTACCATTGTTGTGCCAGTTCAATGTTGTAGCATTTCCTGGTGCAGCAGACCATGGGTTCGTAACTAATGCAGTTGTGTCTGTAAAATGCTTTGGACTTTCGTAAGGAAAAGGAACAACCCGATAAGTCGCATTGCTAATCATGGAAGGTCTTGAACTTGATTGTTGCTTTTGATTGGAAGCTCTAATGTCAAACAAGTCAAACAAAGTGGCTGGAGCATTATTTTTTTCTACATCTTTTTGAGGGCTATTTTTTTTTGAAAGTTTCTCTTTTGGATGATCATCCCAATTGCAATAAACAGTAAGATTATTTACTCCAATAATACTGTTATCAATTGCATTAATTCTTATCATCCAATAATCAGAAGAGCTAACCGGAATAATATAAACTTGCCAAGCCAGCACTACTTTTTTACCGTCTTCAAGCGGAACCCACATTAATTCAGCTGTTATATTTTCTCTTGAAATACCCATGTTGTCAAATACAACCAGATGGCCATTTTTCTCACTACCAACAACTATTGGTTTTTGGGTTGTTGGTAGCTTTCTGTCAGATAATGCGGTCATAACAGCCATTTCCGCAGAAATCTGTGGAATGCCTTTGTTTCCTTTTGTGATTTTTTCTATCGCTTTTATTCTGGAACCGGTATTGGAAACCAGCACATCGTTTTTAAATGCCAGCACTTGCAATTGATTATAAACAGGCAAATTATAATGCGATTGTTGTAAATAAACCATCATTAAGTTGGTGGTTTTATCAAAATAAGCATTACTCACAATGATATTACTCAAATCAGTAGTCGATAAGCCAATAGCCGTTTGATTTTTTGTAACCAGATTCATCGCCACAATAGTATTGTCATCTACCTGAGCCTTAGCGGTTATTGAACAAAAAAGGCACAAACAAAAGAATATCTTTTTCATAAAAAATTCGATTTTACTCATCATATCCTGTTTTATGATTATGAAGAGCGGTTTTTCTTAATAAGTAATGGTTTAATGGAGCATTTGGGTACCCTCTAAACGGGATGTAATTTACATTTTTTTCGGTATGATGGCTATTTTGCGAAATATTTAAATTGCATTTTCACAAAAAATATTTCCTCTAAATTAATCACTTTTATTATTTTACTATTTGTTCTTTCTTTTTTTTGAAGTTCACCCTATCAACCCTACCTTTGCACCCAATTTTAAGCACATTGTATTGTTGAATGAAAAACAACTTATAATTAGCATTTTTCATCAATACATCACAATTTAATTTTAAAACTATGGTAGAAATAAAACCAGATGAAATTTCGGCGATTCTTCGTCAGCAATTAAGCAACTTCAATGTAGGCGCAAGTTTGGAAGAAGTTGGAACTGTACTTCAAGTAGGAGATGGTATTGCACGTGTTTATGGCTTAAACAATGTACGCTCTGGCGAATTGGTTGAGTTTGAAAATGGCGTTAAAGCAATCGCACTGAATCTTGAAGAAGATAATGTGGGTGTGGTTTTGATGGGAGACAGCGGCGAAATTAAAGAAGGCGACAAAGTAAAACGTACCTCACAAATCGCTTCAATAAAAGTTGGAGATGGGATGTGTGGTCGTGTAATTAATACATTAGGTGAGCCAATTGATGGAAAAGGTCCTATTAAGGGCGAATTATATGAAATGCCTCTGGAGCGTAAAGCGCCTGGTGTAATTTTCAGAGAACCTGTAAAAGAGCCGCTTCAAACTGGTATCAAAGCTATTGATGCGATGATTCCTATTGGACGCGGACAAAGAGAGTTAATTATTGGTGATCGTCAAACGGGTAAAACTGCTATTGCGGTTGATACCATCATCAATCAAAAAGAATTTTACGCAGCAGGTAAGACTGTTTATTGTATATATGTTGCAATTGGTCAAAAGGCTTCCACGATTGCTGGAATCATGAAAACTTTGGAAGAAAATGGTGCAATGGAATATACTACCATTGTCGCGGCTTCTGCATCAGAACCCGCACCATTACAGTTCTATGCACCATTTGCCGGAGCTGCCATCGGAGAGTTTTTCCGTGATACCGGCAGACCAGCATTGATTATCTATGATGATTTGTCTAAACAAGCGGTAGCTTACCGTGAAGTTTCTTTGTTACTTCGTCGCCCACCAGGCCGTGAAGCTTATCCTGGAGATGTGTTCTATCTACATAGTCGTTTATTAGAAAGAGCCGCAAAAGTGGTATCGAAAGATGACATCGCTCGTCAGATGAATGATTTGCCAGCATCAATCAAACATTTGGTAAAAGGTGGTGGCTCATTAACAGCACTTCCAATCATTGAAACGCAGGCTGGTGACGTGTCTGCATATATTCCAACGAATGTGATTTCTATTACAGATGGACAAATATTCCTGGAAAACAACTTGTTTAATGCAGGGATTCGTCCGGCAATTAACGTGGGTATTTCGGTAAGTCGCGTGGGTGGTAATGCGCAGATTAAGTCAATGAAAAAAGTAGCCGGTACGTTAAAATTAGACCAGGCACTTTATCGTGAGTTGGAAGCCTTCTCTAAATTCGGGGGTGACTTAGATGCAGCTACTAAAAACGTTATTGATAAAGGAGCAAGAAATGTGGAAATTTTAAAACAAGCGCAATATTCTCCTTTTTCAGTAGAAAAGCAAGTCGCTATGATTTATTTAGGTACACAGGGATTATTGAAAAACATTGCCGTTAAAAATGTAAAAGCATTTGAAGAACATTTCTTAATGGAAATGGAAAATAAATATCCTGAAATATTGGCCGATTTCAAAAAAGGCAATCTTCCTGAAGAAGGGTTGAAGAAAATGACTGATTTGGCTAATGCATTGAGTGTACAGTACAAGTAGTGGGACGCTGAAAGGTTGATTAGTTGAATATTGACTTACAGATAAGCATATAATTTTTTTAATAGTATTTAGGAGTGAAGACATTCACTCCTTTTTTAATTTTATTGAGTCAAAACTTTGTTTAAGTTACTTGCTATTTTGTCAGTATTTAACCTCGGAACAATTTTTGTCATTATTGTATTGAAAAAATCATAACAATGACAATTGGAATCATCTTTATATCTGTAATTTTTATGGTAATTGGAATGGCCGTACAATTCAGATTGAAAAGTAAGTTTAAAGAGTATAGCGCTATGGATACTTCAAGTCATTTCAGCGGACAAGAAGTGGCTCAAAAAATGCTGAAAGACAATGGCATTTACGATGTTCAGGTCATTTCTGTAGAAGGGAGTTTAAGTGACCATTATAACCCCATAAATAAAACGGTGAATCTCAGCAGAGAGGTTTTTGATGGCAGAAGTATTGCAGCAGCAGCTGTTGCAGCTCATGAGTGTGGACATGCAGTACAACATGCTACGGCATATTCCATGTTGATGTTGCGCAGTAAAATTGTTCCAGCAGTTCAGGTAAGCAGTACCTTATCACAATGGATCATTATGGCAGGAATTGGTTTTATTGGTTTTGGTGGTGGAAACCCAACGGTATTATTGATTGGAATCATTTTATTTGCAGTAACTACATTCTTTTCTATTGTTACACTGCCTGTTGAATTTGATGCGTCAGCAAGAGCACTGACTTGGCTGGGAACTGCCAATATCACTTCAGCAGCAGAGAAAGAAAAAGCTAAAGATGCATTGAAATGGGCCGCATTAACTTATGTGGTGGCGGCATTGGCATCAATAGCCATGCTGGTACAATACATTTTAATTTATCAAAGCAGAAGCAGAGATTAAAACAACAAAAATGAATTACTAACTGTCGACAGCAATCTTTCACTTTAATATTGATAACTTAGCGTCGCGTTTGTAAGAATAGCAACAATTTTAAATAACCAACAACCAATCATATGAACATTGGAAAAGAATTCGAAAAATATGCTGTTAAACACAAAGGAATTAGCAGCAATACCTTGCATGGATATATCAATCACAATGTAACAAATCTGACACCTAACATCATTGAGGAAAGACCAATGAATGTTGCAGTAATGGATGTGTACAGCAGATTGATGATGGATAGAATTATTTTTTTAGGATATCCTATTAATGATGAGGTCGCTAATATTGTGACGGCACAATTACTTTTTTTAGAAAGTACAGATCGTACAAGAGATATTCAAATGTATATCAATAGCCCAGGAGGAAGCGTGTATGCTGGCTTAGGCATGTATGATACGATGCAATTTATTACGCCCGACATTGCAACAATTTGTACAGGAATGGCAGCAAGTATGGGCGCAGTATTAATGTGTGCAGGTGCAAAAGGGAAACGTACTGCATTAAAACACAGTCGCGTAATGATGCACCAGCCTAGCTCAGGCGCCGGCGGACAAGCAACTGACATTGAAATAACGGTGAACGAGATACGAAAAATAAAAAAAGAATTGTATGATATTATTGCACATCATACCAATCAGCCAGTAGAAAAAGTAGCACAGGATTGTGACAGAGATTATTGGATGACATCAACTGAAGCTAAAGAATACGGGTTAGTTGACGAAGTGCTTATCATGAATCCAAGAAAGAATAAAAAAGATTAATCAGCTCTATAAAATTTAATTATGCGTAATAACTATATACACTTAGAAGAAGAATCTCCAATGGAGATGCCTGAAAATCCAATGGAAAAAATGATGAGTGGTTGGATGTTTGATAAAAAATTCATCGAACAACGTAAAGTTTTTTTATGGGGAGTTGTAGATGATAAAAGCTCAAAAGAAATAACGGATCGCTTACTTTATCTGGAAGCGATTAATCCAGGAAAAGAAATAACTTTTTATATCAATAGCCCGGGAGGTGTTGTTACAAGTGGAATGGTCATTTACGATACCATGCAAATGATTAGTTCTCCTGTATCAACTGTCTGTATGGGAATGGCAGCGAGTATGGGAAGTATATTATTGAGTGGCGGGGCAAAAGGGAAGCGTTTTATTTTTCCTCATGGGGAAGTGATGATTCACCAGCCAAGTGGCGGAGGACGTGGCACAAGCGCAGACTTAGAAATTATGGCTGTTCAAATGCAAAAAACAAAAGAAATGGGCGCAAAAATTCTTGCAGAAAATTGTGGCCAGACTTTTGAAAAAGTAATGAAAGATTTCAATAGAGACTATTGGATGAATGCCGAGGAGTCTATAAAATATGGAATAGTAGATAAATTACTTAAAAAACTATAATTCAATTTTAAATATACTATTTTGAAGCCTTGCCTTGCGGGGCTTTTTTTATTTTGAATTTTATAATAAAAAACAAGCAAGATTCTCTTTCAAAATGGAGTTATAAATAGTCCTTCTAAAGTTGGTTTAGTATCTTTGTTGCCTAAATAAATTTTTAAGGCATTTCAAAAGGTATAAAATGGCTAAACAACAAACCTTACATTGTTCTTTTTGCGGTCGTATTCGCGAAGAAGTTAAAATGTTAATCGCAGGACAAGATGGTCATATTTGTGAAAATTGTGTCGAACATGCCAATGAAATTATTGCCCAGGAAATTCCCGCAAAAAGTAGCCATCCAACATCATTATCCCATAAACTAACGATTCAAAAACCGATTGACATCAAAAAATTTCTGGATGAATATGTAATTGGTCAGAATGATGCAAAAAAAGTATTAGCAGTAGCTGTATACAATCATTATAAAAGACTAAATCAAAAAATAGAAAATGATGTTGAAATAGAAAAAAGTAACATTATCATGGTGGGTGAAACTGGAACTGGAAAAACATTATTAGCCAAATCAATTGCCAGAATGTTGAACGTTCCTTTTGCAATCGTTGATGCTACTGTATTTACAGAAGCCGGATATGTTGGAGAAGATGTTGAAAGTATGCTAACAAGGTTATTACAATCCTGTAATTATGATGTTCCTTCTGCTGAACGCGGCATTGTATATATTGATGAGATTGATAAAATCGCCCGTAAAAGTGACAACCCTTCTATAACAAGAGATGTCAGTGGCGAAGGGGTTCAGCAAGGCCTTTTGAAATTATTGGAAGGAAGTGATGTGATGGTGCCTCCTCAGGGCGGAAGAAAACATCCCGAACAGAAACTGGTTAAAGTTAATACTCAAAATATTCTCTTTATTTGTGGCGGCGCCTTCAATGGTATCGATCGTATCATAGCCAAAAGAGTAAATACCAATTCTATTGGGTTTAATGTTAATAAAGAACTACAAGAATATCAACACAATAATTTATTGCAGTTTGTAAACTCAGTGGATCTGAAACAATTTGGACTTATTCCTGAATTGCTGGGTCGACTGCCTGTAGTTACTTATCTGAATCCACTGGATGCAGACACCTTACGCAGCATTCTTACGGAACCCAAAAATGCACTCATCAAACAGTTTACAAGATTATTTGAATTAGAAGGAATAAAGCTTTCATTCGAAACAGCTGTCTTGGATTTCATGGTGCAGAAAGCGTTGGAATATAAATTAGGCGCCAGAGGATTGAGAAGCATTTGCGAAGGAATATTAACGGATGCCATGTATGAATTGCCTTCTCAGGAAGTTGCGGAATTTCATGTAACCTTGGATTACGCCGAACAAAAATTCAACACAACTAAATTAAGTTTGCTTAAAGTAGCGTAAACTTATTTTGTAAATACAAAAGACTTTTTGTTGGGTATTTTTTCAAAATATATGAGATGCATTATAAATTACAGGAAACTATTTCTAAAAATTTAATCACTAATTGTTTAATTTTATAATTCGGAATTCACAAATAAACTTTAATTCAAAATGGTAGATGTAATATTGGGCCTACAGTGGGGAGATGAAGGCAAAGGAAAAATTGTAGATTATTTCGCCAAAAATTATGATGTCATTGCACGGTTTCAAGGTGGTCCAAATGCTGGTCATACTTTATATGTCAATGGTAGTAAAATAGTTCTACATCAAATTCCAAGTGGAATTTTTCACGAAGACAAAATCAATTTAATTGGCAACGGTGTTGTGTTGGATCCTATCACGCTGAAAAAAGAGTGCGAAGCTGTTGCAAGTTTTGGAGTTGATTATAGAAAAAATTTATTTATCAGTGAAAGAACCCATCTTATTTTACCTACCCACCGAGCTTTAGACCAAGCAAGTGAAGTATCAAAAGGACAAGATAAAATCGGAAGTACTTTAAAAGGAATTGGACCTGCTTATATGGACAAAACAGGCCGGAATGGTCTTAGAGTAGGGGATTTATTGGATAAGACTTTTATAACCCAGTATATCAAGTTGAGAACGAAACACCAAATATTATTGGATAATTTTAATTTCCAAGAAGATATTTCAACCTGGGAAGAAGAATTTTTCGAGTCCATTGAATTTTTACGAAGTTTAAATATTGTCAATGGTGAATATTTTATCAATGAAAAGATAAATAAGGGGATGCGGATCTTGGCAGAAGGTGCACAGGGAAGTATGTTAGATGTTGATTTTGGAACCTTTCCATTTGTAACCAGTAGTAATACGATTTCAGCAGGTGTTTGTTCCGGGCTTGGTATTGCCCCACAAAAAATAAAAGAGGTTATTGGTATTACAAAAGCATATTGCACCAGAGTAGGAAGTGGGCCATTCCCAACGGAATTGTTAGATGCCACCGGAGATTTTTTAAGAAATGCTGGCAATGAATTTGGAAGCACTACAGGTAGACCTCGTCGTTGTGGCTGGATGGACCTTGTTGCGCTGCAATTTGCATGCATGATTAACGGAGTAACCCAAATTGTAATGACTAAAGCTGATATTCTGGATGCTCTAGAGGAATTAAAGGTTTGTACATCTTATACCATAAATGGAGTAGAAACAAATCAAGTGCCCTTCCAAATGAATAATTTGAATATTACTCCCAACTTTGAAACTTTCAATGGTTGGAATACAGATATTTCGAATCTTAATAGTTTTGAAACCTCTCCAAAAGAAATGAAAAATTATATTGAGTATATAAATAAATTCCTGGCTGTACCTGTTAAATTTATAAGTAATGGCCCGGCAAGAGATCAAATTATTTTAACATAAAAATTATTTTAAAAAAAAGTGTAAAAATATTTGGCTATTTGGAAATCTCTTGGAAATTTTACATCTCTAATCTTGTTTAGTTATGGCACCAAAATCAGAAAACGAAAAAAAGACACCTGCGAAAAAAGCAGCTGTAGCAAAAAAGAGTGTAGCGAAAAAAACGACGACAAAGTCAAAGTCTGATGAAGACATTGATGATGATGATGATTTTGAAGAAACACCGAAAGGAAAAACATCTAAAACAAGCGCTAAGAAAAAAAGCGATGACGACGACGATGATGACGACGACGTAGATGTAAAAGATGATTGGGAAAAATCAGAAGATGAAGATAGCTGGGATCCTGACTTTGAAGAATTTGATATTCCAAAATCAAAAACAAAAAAAGCAACTGGAAAAAAGCCTGGAAAGTCTGAGGATGATTTCGGAGCCGAAGATGATTTCAAAGATTTAGATCTTTTCAATGACGATATGGGTGATGGTGGTTTTGATGATGATGATTTTTAATCAAATCTGTGAATAAAAAAAATAGCACTTTCGTTGTAAAAAATACGCAAGCCTTTAAAAACAAAATGTTGAATTGGGTTAAACCGTTCAACATTTTTTGTTTATTGGATAATAATAATTACAATTTTGAAAGTCCTGCATTTGAGTGTTTATTGGCAGCAGATGCTATAGATTTTATTCAATTAACTCATGCTACCGCATTTGCTGAGCTTAAGCAATTTTCTACAGAACATCCAGGCTGGCTATTTGGCCATTTTAATTACCCTTCTACACAAAAAGAGGATGTTGGTTTTCCGGACGGATTTTTTTTTATTCCTAAATATGTTATTCAACTTTCAAAAGACACAGTAAGTATTGAAGCGCAAGGCACTTCCCCTGAAAATATATTTGAAGAAATTGAAGCGCAATCAGATGAGATTGGATCTGTAAAAAAATCAACCATTACTATTAAAAATAAAACTTCTGAAAAAGAGTATTACCAGAAGCTTACTTCCATTAAGCAACACCTGCAAAGAGGCGATTGCTATGAATTAAATTTTTGTCAGGAGTTTTTTGCTGAAAATGTTTCATTGGACCCGCTTGCAGTTTTTTATACGCTCAATAAAATTTCTCCTAATCCCTTCGCAGCTTTTTACAAAATTCAGGATAAGTATTGTGCTTGCGCAAGTCCGGAAAGATTTATAAAAAAATCTGGAACAACCATAATATCACAGCCCATAAAGGGAACGAGTAAACGCTATTCAGCAGACTTGATAAAAGACCAGGAGTCAAAAGCGTATTTACAGACGAGCCAAAAAGAAAAAAGTGAGAATGTAATGATTGTTGATCTAGTAAGAAACGATCTCAGTAAAATCTGTACGAAAGGATCTGTAGCAGTAAAAGAGTTGTGTGGCATTTACAGCTTCCCCCAAGTACACCAGATGATCAGTACCATAACGGGAACGGTTCATTATGATGCCCACTGGACGGACATTATAGAGGCCTGTTATCCAATGGGATCTATGACTGGCGCTCCCAAAAAAAGAGTGATGGAATTGATTGAACAATATGAGGATACGCCAAGAGGATTATTCTCCGGAACAATTGGATATGTAACTCCCGAAGGAGACTTTGATTTTAATGTAGTGATTCGAAGTTTGTTTTATAATGAAACAGCAAAGCAACTTTCTTTTAAAGCCGGTGGTGGTATTACGCATCTAAGTGATATCGAAAAAGAGTACCAGGAAAGTTTGATAAAAGTAGCTGCTATAAAATCTATATTGGAAGAATAATTTGAGGATTAAGATTTGGATACTATCTCTTGGTTCTTACCACGACTGAACGGCTGAAAAGATATTCATCATTACATGCTATCTCCAGTTAATACGAGCTGTACACATTCATTAAGAATATCGTACTTGTGGGATTGAAATAGTTTCATTTTATCCGCAGGTAAAACCATTATGTATTCGCCAACTTTAGAAAGAATTTTATCAAAATCAGGATTGTATTTTTGAAATAAAGTATGGTCTATTCCAATATTTTTTATAATCACTTTGGAAATATACTTTCCTGAAACTCTTAAGCTATCAGCATTTGCTAATTCAATTTCAGTTAAATTATTGCTGCTGTTGTTATTTTTATTTTCGTTATTAAATTCCATGTTTTTTGCTTCCATTACATAATGTGTAGCAATGAATTTCTTTACATGGTTTCTGCTTTCAAGAGGTAAGTAATATTGCAAACTCCAAAAATCCCTGCTTCCACTTTTTTTAATGGCGCTGTATACTCTTCCAGGACCTCCATTGTAAGCAGCAATTACCAAAAGCCAGTCATGCAAGTCTTTATAGAGCTTTAATAAAAAACGTGCGGCAGCATTGGTGCTTTTAAAATAATCTCTACGTTCATCATTGTATCGCCCTATTTTTAATCCATAGTTTTTTGCTGTTCCTGGCATAAACTGCCAAGGCCCCGCAGCACCCACCCAACTTGTGGCGCTTGTTTTCAAACTGCTTTCAATAACAGCGATATACTTTAATTCTTTTGGCAATCCATACTGTGAAAAGATATTGTCAATTAAATCAAAATAGGGTGCGGCATAACTTTTCATTTTTACCAGCTGACTGCTATGTTGTTTTAAATAATCTCTCATGTACAGCTCTGCATTTGGATTTACTTGAGAAGAATAGGGCAGAGCAGGGTTATAGTTGAATTTCGTGAAAAGATTTTTGAATCCATATTTTGTTAATTCGCTTAAGAATTGAACTTTTTCTTGCTGAGGTTTGCTTGTGGTTTCAATGATCGTTCTAATTAAACTGTCTTCTAAAATTTCTTTATTTATTATAGTATCTCGTAAAACTGCATAATATTTTGAATGAAAAGAATAATGTTTTTCAGCACAGCTCCAATTTGAAGACAAGATGAACATTAATATGAATAAATTTCTGTTCATTAAATGATTACTTCTGAATTTGTTTGCAACATTTCCGCCAATTGCAATAAGGTGAGTTCATCCTTTTGCGGAGTTAATAATTGAATGCCAAAAGGCATACCATTACTATGTTTGAAAAGGGGAAGTGCTATTGCAGGAAGACCTGTTAGATTAGCAAAGACAGTAAAAATATCTGCAAGGTACATGGCAATAGTGTCTTTCTTTTTTTCTCCGATGGCAAATGCGGTTGTCGGACTTGTTGGCATAATGATCGCATCACAAGTTTTAAAGAGTTGTTCCGTTTGTTCTACAAGTAGTGTTCTTACTTGTTGTGCTTTGCTAAAGTAAGCATCATAATATCCGCTGCTGAGCACAAAATTCCCCAGCATGATTCTTCGTTTTACTTCTTTACCAAACCCTTCAGTTCTATTTTTGCTGTAAAAATCATTTAAGTCTTTTACATTTTCATTTGTTCGATGCCCGTATCTTATCCCATCATAACGTGATAGATTACTACAGGCTTCGGCTGCTGTCAATACATAATAAGTGGGTACGATGTAATCCAATAAATCAAAGTTGATTTCAACAATTTGATGTCCCTGGGTTTTTAAATTTTCTAATACTGTTTGAATGGCGTTCGCTATTTCTTTATCAAGAGAAATATGGTCCATGACTTGTTTGAAAATGGCAATAGTATATTTTTTATTTGCTGGGATTAAAAGCTGGTCAACATGTTTAAATGTGGAAGTTTCATCCATTGTGCTATCAAAGTCATCATTCTTACCAATGACTTCTAATACCAACGCAACATCTTTTACTGTTTTTCCAAAAATACCAATCTGGTCAAAAGAGGAAGCATAGGCAATGAGTCCATATCTTGAAATCTTTCCGTAGCTGGGTTTAAGGCCAACTATCCCACAAAAATCTGCGGGCTGCCTCACAGAGCCGCCTGTATCACTTCCTAAGCTAACCATACAAAGATCTGCCTGTACCGCAACAGCACTTCCGCCAGAAGACCCACCAGGAACCTTGCTGTTATCAATGGCATTTAAGGTTGGTCCATAAACAGAATTCTCGTTACTGCTGCCCATTGCAAATTCATCGCAATTGCAGGAGCCGATAATGATCGCTTCTTCATCCAATAAATATTGAACCGCTGTAGCATTGTACATAGAGACAAAATCTTGGAGAATGGCTGAGCTGGCAGTGACTTTATGATCTTTATAGCAGATGACGTCTTTTAGCGCAACCACTACGCCATGGAGCTTTTTGATGGGGGCACCAGATTTTCTTTTTTCATCTAACCTTTTCGCAGTTTGTAAAGCCTCTTCTGTATACACTTCAACAAAAGCGTTTAAGTGTTGATTATTCGATATTTTTTGGATATAGTATTTTACAGCTTCTTCGCATGAAGTTGTATTGGATAATAAGTTCTGATGGTATGTATGAATGCTGGTAAACAAAAATGAGCGGTAATTTTTGGGTAAAAAAATAGGCTGTAGTAGTCTTCATCAATCAGGATATAATTCCATTTCAATATAAAGAGTACTTCAGCCGTATTGTGCTAAAGGAAGAAAAATAGGTTATTTACCAGTTTCTTCCTTTTGGGCTAATTGTTGTCTCAGTTCTTTAATTTCCTGATCTTTATCTTTCTCACTCATTCCTGTTTCAATTTCATTTTTTACGTTGTTTTTCGCGTCGTTAAATTCACGAACACCACGACCAACACCTCTCATCAATTCTGGTATTTTTTTTCCACCAAAAAATAAAAGGACCGCCAATAAAACCAATAACCACTCGCTACCACCTGGCATTGACAATAATAAAGTTGAATTACTAAATAAGTGTGACATAAATAAAAATTTGAAGGACAAAGATAATTGAAAAAATATCATTAGTGATACTTAATACGTATAAGAAAGTTAAAAATGGTATGAAATTTTTAATAGGGTATTATCACTAAAAAGAAAAAGCGAAAATCATGGATTCTCGCTTTTTGCAAATAGTATTTATAATGGGACAGCTTATTTCTTCTTTGCTCCCACCGCCATTCTTTTTTCTTTGATACGAGCACTCTTACCGCTTCTTTCACGAAGGAAATAAAGCTTAGCACGTCTAACACGACCTACTTTGTTAAGTACAATACTTTCAATATTTGGAGAGGAAGTTGGAAAAAGTCTTTCCACGCCAATACCATCACTTATTTTTCTAACAGTAAATGTTGCTGTAGCACCAGTACCCTGACGCTTGATCACATCACCTTTGAAACTTTGGATACGCTCTTTGTTACCCTCTTGAATCTTATAATTCACTGTGATATTATCACCTGCTTTAAATGTCGGAAGCGTTGCTTTTGTAGTCAACTGCTCATGAACAAAATCAATTGCGTTCATATTCTTTGTTTTTTAACGGACGGCAAAGGTAGGGGTAAAAGTTTAAATTTTAAAGTTTAAACTTGAAAATTTTTGATTTAAACCTATAATTAGATCTTTTGGGTGTGTATAAATATTAGCATTAAATCTAATCAACCAATTAACCAATCAACTATCTCGCTATATTAACAGCTCTCTTTTCTCTGATTACCGTAACCTTTATTTGTCCTGGGAAAGTCATTTCAGTTTGTATTTTCTGCGCGATTTCGAAACTTAGTTTATCGCTGTCTCCATCTGTAACTTTATCAGCCTCAACAATCACCCTCAACTCACGTCCAGCCTGGATTGCATAAGCTTTTTCTACCCCTTGGTAAGCCATTGCCAAGTTCTCCAGATCTTTGATACGTTGGATGTATTGTTGCATGATTTCTCTTCTTGCGCCTGGTCTTGCTCCGCTGATCGCATCACAAGCCTGAATAATAGGAGAAATAACGAATTTCATTTCCATTTCATCATGGTGAGCTCCAATAGCATTTACGACTGCTGGATTTTCGCCATATTTTTCTGCCAGTTTTGCACCCAATAAAGCGTGACTCAATTCTGTTTCTTCATCCGGAACTTTACCAATATCATGAAGTAAACCTGCACGTTTAGCCAATTTAGGATTCATACCTAATTCCGATGCCATAATAGAGCAAAGATTGGCAGTTTCACGACTATGCATCAATAAATTCTGTCCATATGAAGAACGGAATCGCATACGACCCACCATTCTGATTAATTCTTTATGCAATCCATGAATACCCAGTTCCATCGCCGTTCTCTCACCAATTTCCAAAACCTGGTCTTCTAATTGTCTTTTTGTTTTTTCAACCACTTCTTCAATACGTGCTGGGTGAATTCTTCCATCGGAAACAAGACGTTGTAATGATAAACGTGCAATTTCTCTTCTTAATGGATCAAAAGAAGACAAAACGATGGCTTCTGGAGTGTCATCTACAATCAAATCTACACCAGTAGCAGCTTCTATCGCTCTGATATTTCTTCCTTCACGTCCAATAATGGAACCTTTTATCTCGTCACTTTCCAAATTAAATACTGTGATAGAGTTTTCAATAGCTTGCTCAGCAGCAGTTCTTTGAATAGTTTGGATGACTATTTTACGGGCTTCTTTATTAGCTTTTTGTTTTGCATCTTCAATGATTTCCTGTTGGATGACCAAGGCCTTAGTATGTGCTTCCTGAGTAAGACTTTCAATCAATTGTGCTTTTGCATCTTCTGCAGATAATCCTGCTACTTTTTCTAACCTGCGGATATGTTCTTCCTGATGTTTTTCAAGCTCGGTCCTTTTCTGATTTACGATTTCAGTCTGACGATTCAGATTTTCTTTAATAACATCGTTTTCTTTGATTTGCTTCTCAACGTTGGCCTCTTTTTGACTGAAACTTTGTTCTTTTTGCTTTAATCGGTTTTCAGAATCGCTGAGTTTCTGGGTGCGTTGTAGTACATCTTTGTCATGATCCGACTTCATTTGCACAAACTTCTCCTTTGCTTCAAGAGCTTTCTCCTTTTTCAATCTTTCAGCTTCGAATTGTCCGTCAGAGATTAGTTTTTTCGCCTCTGATTTCGCATCTTCTACAATTTTATTCGTGTTTTTGGTAAAAATGACTTTACCCAGGACGGCGCCCACAACTAATGAGGCCCCACCTATAATGATGGAAAGTATATTCGGTTCCATTTAATTTAATTTTTTTTAGCGTATTCACAATATTGTATATATGATTCTACTGTATATCAATAGAACATAATTTGCAAAGATACGATTTTTGCGCTATGATTTTGAGTTAGGAAAAGAAGAATAATAGAGTTCGATTAAAACCGACAATAATTATAGTATTTTCTCTGGGAAAATCGGAGTGGTTTTGTTTATCAAAGCGCCTTCTCTATCTGCGCTTCTAATTTTAATAAACTTTGAGTCAATTCTTCTATTTGTGCAGAAGACCCGCCGTTATTGATATTCTGTGTGGCATACCAGATAATAACCATTGATACATAATCCTGCATATCTTTCCCTGCAAAATTCGTTTTGAATTCCATGATTTTGTCATTGATAAGCTTTACAGTTTTTCTAACGACCTCTTCATCTGCCGGATTGGTTTTAATCCGATAAGTTCGGTCAGCAATCAAAATATTAATAGGAATCAAGTCTTCAGACATGCGTGTTGGGGTTTATTCGCTCAACAAAGCGATACATTTATCAATTTCACGTAAATATTTACCAATCGTTTGTTCAAAAGCTTTTTTATCAGTCTCATTTAGTTTGCCGGCAGCAGATTTCAAAATGTATTGCTGTTCTTCAAGAAGGCGGATCTTTTTTTGTTGATCATCTTCTTTTAGTTTTAATGAAGAAATAAGTTCCTGCTGTTGTAGCACTTGCTTCTGTAAAGTCGCATGCTTTTTCAGCAAATCCTGAAGTTTTGCCTGAATGCTACTAATATGGCTTACGAGTTGTTGCAATTGAATTATTTTCTTATTTCTGCGTTAATATTTTTTTCATAGTCAGCTACCAGTTTATTCATGTAGCCATCTATTTCTACATCAGTTAATGTTTTGTTTTCATCAAGAAAAGTAAAACTTACTGCCATTGATTTCTTTCCTGCGCCCAATTTCTCACTTTCAAATATATCAAAAAGATTGACAGATTTCAACTGTTCCATTTTATTGGCTAAAGCTATTTGCTCTATTTGAGCATACGAAACATTTTTATCCACTACTAAAGCCAGGTCTCTGTTTACAACCGGGAATTTTGGAATTTCTTTATATTGAATAGGTTTGGTCTTTTGTTCCAGTAGTACATCCATGTCAATATCAGCAAAGAACACCGCATGTTTGATGTCGAATTGTTTCAGTAATTTTTTAGAAACAGCACCAAAATGTCCGACAATAGTTTTACCGATTGAAATAGAACTGCCCATTTCCAGCATCGTGTTGGAGAGATCTTCAAACTTTATATTTTTAATCGAAGCGAGATTGAAAATGTTTTCCACTATAGCTTTCATGTAGAAAAAGTCCACATGTTGAGCAGCATTTTTCCAGCTCGCAGGGATTGTTTCGCCGGTAATGTATAAAGCCAAATGATTTTTCTCCTGGTAATTCTTTTCTAAAGAAGTACGATAAGTTTTGCCCATTTCAAAAAAACGGAGGTTACTGTTTTTTCTATTAAGATTATGGGCAATTACCTGCAAACCACTTTGAATCATTTGAGGCCTGAGCATGTCTAAATCATTACTCAAACTATTGATCATTTTTACAGAAGTCTGTAATACGGCTTCTTCATAAAATGCACTGTTGCTTATGCTGTTCGTAAATATTTCATAGAAGCCCAATCCAACAAGATGGTTCGATAATTTTTCTTTCAGGTAAAACTTTTTGCCCGATTTTTCTATAGACGGAGAAATGTTAATCGTTGTAGGAATTTCGATATTATCCAATCCGTCAATTCGCATAATTTCTTCTACAATATCTGCTTGAATGCTGATATCCGATTTGCTGTATGGTACCGCCAATGTTAAAGTATCCGCAGTTTCCTTCAATAGTTCAAATCCTAATGCCATTAAAATGGATTTCACATCAGTAGCGTTATAATTTTTCCCGCTTAATTTTTTCAAATAAGAAAAGGTAAAATCAATAATGGTTTTTTCTTTTGGGTGAGGATAAACATCAATCAATTCACTGGTGATTTCGCCGCCTGCAATTTCTTTAATGAGAAGAGCAGCTCTCTTTAATACATTTACGGTGTTGCTGATGTCAATGCCTTTTTCAAATCTTGTGGCAGCATCGGTTCTCAACTCATGTTTTAAAGCTGTTTTTCTTACAAAACCCTTATCGAAAAAGGCGCTTTCCAAAAATATATGTTGAGTGGCAGTAGAAACGCCGCTATTAAATCCGCCATATACACCTGCAATACACATGGGCGCTGCTTCATTGCAAATCATGAGATCTGAAGCCGTTAATTTTCTTTCTTTTTCGTCAAGCGTTTTAAAGATAGTTCCTTCGGCTACTGTTTTTACAATGATGTGATTTCCTTTTATTTTATTAGCATCAAATGCATGAAGAGGTTGACCTGTTTCATGTAAAACAAAATTGGTAATGTCTACAATATTATTAATAGGCTTTAGGCCAATACTTTTTAATCTTTGTTGCAGCCATAATGGACTTTCTCCAACCGTTACTCCTGAAATGCTTATACCACTGTAACGGCTACACGCTGTTTCATTTTCGATACTAACTTTAATGTTAACTGCAGAATGGGTTGTTTCAAATGTATCAGGAAAAGGAAGGTTGACGGCTGTTTTGGATTTTTCATGATAGGAGAGATAGGCGCAAACATCTCTTGCCACACCAAGGTGACTCATGGCATCCATTCTGTTTGGTGTAAGTCCTATTTCATAAATAAAATCTTGGTAAGTATGGTATAGCTCACTTATCGGAGTGCCGGGTATAGTAGCGTCTGGTAAAATGGTGATTCCTGCATGGCTTTCTCCTATGCCAATCTCGTCTTCAGCACAAATCATGCCTTCGCTTTCGGCGCCTCTGATTTTTGCTTTTTTAAGAGTTATAGGATCGCCGTTAGTAGGAAATATCGTGGTTCCAATGGGAGCAACAATTACCTTTTGTCCGATGGCAACATTTGGTGCACCACAAACAATATTCAATAATTCCCCTTTCCCAACGTTAACTTTTGTTAGTGTTAATTTATCGGCTTCCGGATGTTTCTCACATGAGATGACTTCGCCTGCAAGAAGCCCTTGTAGGCCGCCTTTAATGTCCTCGTATTTTTCAAGACTTTCTACCTCAAGACCTATGGAGGTTAAAATGTCCGAAAGTATCTCAGGATCGATTTTTTTAGGAAGATATTCACTTAGCCAATTATAAGAAATAGTCATTGATGTATCAATTTCGTCGCAAAGATAGTTTTTTGACTTTAGATGCTGCAATAGCACTCCAACTATTCTGTTTTTTTTAAAAAAGTGTAAAAAAATTAAAAAAGATTCTTTGGCTTTGTGCATAAACTTTGTCAATTTTAGTGCTGTATTCATTCATTTTGTGAATAGCTATGTTTATAAACTGTGAATAACCTAATTTCGAATGTGAATCTGGTGTTGATAAGCCGCAACTTATTACTCAAGAATCCGCCCTCTTTTTTTTAATAAAACAATTGAATTTAACTTAGACGATATCATGAGGGATTTATACTAAACAGAATAGTATGCAACGATTTTGTATTCTTTAATCAAAACATAATCGAGTAAATGTTGAAAATAACATTACTCTTCAAAATAATAATATGGAACTCACCAACTACAAAAAAGACAGAAACGTAAAGAAAAAATCCGGCGTAGACTTAGGGACAATGGTTTTTGGAAAAATTCCGCCGCAGGCAAAAGAATTGGAAGAAGCCATCTTAGGTGCCATCATGCTTGAAAAAAGTGCATTTGATGTTGCTGTAGAAATACTTAAACCAGAATGTTTTTATCAGGAATCTCACCAAAGGATTTTTAAAGCCATGCAAGGGTTGGCTATAAAGGGTCTTCCTATTGACTTATTGACGGTAGTAGAAGAATTAAAACTCAGAGAAGATCTGGAATTTATCGGAGGACCTTATTACGTTACCAAACTTACCAATGCTGTAGTTTCTTCTGCTAACATTGACGCACATGCGCGAATTGTAGTACAGAAATTTATTCAAAGAGAACTCATTAGAATCAGCGGTGAAATTATCGGAGAAGCTTATGAGGATAGTACGGATGTGTTTGATATGCTTGATGCTGCAGAAGGAAAATTGTTTGAGATTACTAATAATCACCTTAGAAGAAATTTTGATAGCATCGATTCTGTTATTGTAAAAACGATAACTAAAATTGAAGAAATGAGAAACCGTCAGGAAGATCTGACTGGTGTTCCTACTGGCTTCCCTTCTTTAGATCGTGTTACTTACGGATGGCAATCTACAGATTTAATCATATTAGCGGCAAGGCCTTCTGTGGGTAAAACCGCATTCGCACTTAATCTTGCGCGTAGTGCAGCTTTGCATCCAACGAAGCCAACTGCAGTAGGGTTCTTTAGTTTGGAGATGAGTAGCTCTCAATTGGTACAGCGTATACTCAGTGCCGAGAGTGAGATATGGCTTGAGAAAATTGCGAGAGGAAAACTGGAAGAGCATGAGATGAAACAATTGTATAAAAAAGGCATTGAGCGGTTGAGTAAAGCGCCCATATTTATTGATGATTCAGCTGCGTTAAATATTTTTGAATTAAGAGCAAAATGCCGTCGTTTAAAAAACAAACATAATGTTGGATTAATCATCATTGATTATTTACAATTAATGAGCGGAAGTGCAGATCGAAATAGTAATCGTGAACAGGAGATCAGTAAAATATCAAGAGATTTAAAAAGTTTGGCAAAAGAACTACAGGTTCCCATCATTGCCTTATCTCAATTAAGTCGTGAGGTTGAAAAAAGAAAAGAAGGCAACAAAATGCCACAGTTGAGTGATTTGAGAGAGTCTGGTGCTATTGAGCAAGATGCGGATATGGTAATGTTCCTCTACAGACCAGAATATTATGAAATCAATTCGAATGAATTTGGCGAAAATAATAAAGGCGAAACACATGTGAAGATTGCCAAACATAGAAATGGTACGCTTGAAACAATTAAGCTGAAAGCATTATTGCATATTCAAAAATTTGTTGAAGATGATAGTGTTGATATGCCATTTAATGCTTTGCCAAAAGAGGGTGGAAACTGGAGACCTGTATCTGAAACCGGTGGAGGAGATGAAGCCAGAATGTATATTCAAAAAGGCAGCAAAATGAATGATGGAGAATTTGACGACGATTTGCCTCAATAAAATTTGTTTATTAATACCAAGCCAATAGCTGAATGAAATATATTTTTTTATCACTTCTCTTTTTTTCTATAAATAGTATTGCACAACAACCTTGTGATGCGAATAAACAACCGATTGTATTTGTACATGGTTTTTTGGCAAGTGGCGATAGTTGGTCTACACAGGTTCAACGATTTAAAAATAATGGCTATTGCGAAAACCAGCTTTTTGTTTTTGACTGGAATACTATTGGTTCTGAGAAAACAGATTCTCTTCTGGAAGTTTTTATAAAAATGGTGTTGACAAAAACATCAGCAACTCAACTTAATTTGGTGGCGCATTCTGCAGGTGGTGGTCTTTGTTTCTCCTTTTTGAAAGATTCGCTGAGGAGTAAATTAGTGTCTCATTATGTACACATTGGAAGTATAACCATACCTGGCCTTGCAGGAACGCATAATGAGATTCCAACCATGAATATTTTTAGT
Source organism: uncultured Bacteroidota bacterium (assembly GCA_903831575.1). Taxonomy (GTDB): domain Bacteria; phylum Bacteroidota; class Bacteroidia; order Chitinophagales; family Chitinophagaceae; genus Ferruginibacter. The sequence goes on from CAIKYB010000034.1 coordinate 24,133, forward strand.
CCTGATGATAAAGTGGTGAAGGGTGTATTTATTGATGGCGTAACCAATATCAAAGAAGATGGCATGGATCACTTACAAGTGGCTACTTCTGTAGCATCATTTGAAGCGATGTACAGTTTTTTTAATGATGAAAAAATGCCTGCTACAAAAGAGATGATGCTTCATAAAACAGGCAAATCAAAAATTTCTGGCAGGGCGGTTACCTTAGGAGAGAATACGCCACTTAGCAAAGACTCTATTTTTCTATATGAATTTGATGCACAAAAAGGCGAGCGAATTTCTAAGAAACCAATAGTGCTGTTTACAGATTCAAATGGATACTGGCCTTCAACATTTGTCAATAGCAACTCGTATTTGGAATTTGAATTGCGTCCAAAAAATGGACGAGTGATTCATTATTTTTTGGAACCACAAGCAACAGACAATAATTTAATTTACCTGAGAAGTATTGCAACGACAGGCATTGCCGGAAAAATGTTGCATGCCATTCCAAAAAATGATACTACTGTTGCCTTGGCTATTTTTTCAACGGATCATGCGATTGTTTATGGCAGAGACTCTTTAACGATTGATGGGATTAATTTATCTACCCCCGAGTTAACGGCTGCGAAAAAAACAATTGTCGCCAGTTTTTTATTTGATGATGGAGATGGTATAACAAGTGCTAAGGCCATCAAATCTTTTGGAATAGGCGTATTTTTAAATGCCGTTGATGTATTTATTAAAGCAGATTCCACTCAACATTCCTCTATTTATTACAATGGCAAACGCATCTTGCTTCCACGAATAGCCAGTAAAGACGGCGTAATGGTTGCCATTTTTAATTAAAGCATTCCAATGAACCTTCCTTTTTTTTATATCGATTTTTTAGATGCTCAATTGACTTCTTACACGTTGAGTGAAGAAACCTCCAAGCATATTGTTCAGGTATTAAGAAAAGGGAAAGATGATTTATTGCAATTGACTGATGGTAAAGGAAATGTGCTGACTGCTTCAATTGTGGATGACCACAAAAAAAAGTGTGTGGTGAAGAAGATCTCTTTTGAAACTATTCCTCCATTACAACATAACATCACCATTGCTATTTCTTTAATAAAAAACACGAGTCGTTTCGAGTGGTTTCTAGAAAAAGCTACAGAAATTGGCGTGAGTACAATTATTCCATTGATATGCCATCGCACAGAGAAACAACACTTTCGTTTAGACCGAATGAAAGGTATCTTGATAAGTGCGATGTTGCAATCCAAACAAGCCTGGTTGCCTGAATTACAAGAGCCTGTACTTTACCAAGAAGTAATAAAAAAGAATGTTGCTGCAAATAAATTCATTGCGCATTGTGATGATGATACTACTAAATTCCAATTATCCTCTTTAAAAAAATCTTCCTCTTCCATAATACTCATTGGTCCTGAAGGCGATTTTACCAATGAGGAAATAGCACTGGCACAATCAAATCATTACACAGCAGTTTCTTTGGGAAATAATCGTTTGAGAACAGAGACTGCGGGTGTTGTGGCGGTTACTCTGTTGAATGTGGAGTAAAGGATAACTAAGTATTAGTGTACATTTGAAAATAATTTAAAAACCTTTAGTATGAAATTTATTCCAATTATTATTGCAGCAATTATATTAGAATCTTGCTCAACACAAAATCCTAATCCCAATAATAATGGGAGTAACACCACTACCTTACCAACTGTTACAATATGCAATCAAGTTTGGATGACCAAGAATTTGGATGTATCTACCTACAGAAATGGCGATGCAATACCACAAGTATCAGACCCAAGTGCTTGGGGAAATTTAACTACCGGAGCCTGGTGTTATTACAACAATGACCCTGCAATGGGTGCCATTTATGGTAAGTTGTACAATTGGTATGCAGTGAATGATGTAAGAGGATTAGCACCTACAGGCTATCATGTACCCTCAGATGCAGAATGGACTACCTTAGAAACTTGTTTGGGAGGATCAACATTCGCTGGAAGCGCTATGAAGGAAGCAGGATTAATGCATTGGCTAAGCCCCAATACAGGCGCTACAAATAGCAGTGGGTTTGCAGGTCTTCCGGGTGGCTGCCGTGTCGTCGATGGTGCATTCAACGACATTGGCTACAATGGTTACTGGTGGAGTTCTACGGGTGGCAGTACAACGGACGCCTGGACACGCTTACTGCGCTGCAACAGCAGCGATGTAAGCAGAGGCGTCAGCTATGAGGCAATTGGGTTTTCTGTTCGCTGCCTCAGGGATTAGCAGGGCGTGCAAAGTGCGGTAGGGGAACCTCACCCCTGCCACGGCAGGCACGCCCAGCCGCTCTCCTGAAGGAAGAAGGGGAGTTATTTTTCTTCCGTAAGCATCGGTTCATTCAATTCAACTACTCTTTTCTTCTTCATGCGATTTCTCATGATCATATTTAAAACCTCCACAAGGAAGGAGAAGGCCAAACCAAAATAAATATAGTTTTTAAGATGTAATGCTTCTGCTTGGTGGGAGTCCCATCCTTCAATTAATAAGCTTATCCCAATCATCACTAAAAAAGATAAGGCCAACATTTTAAGCGTAGGATGTTTGTGAATAAATTTTGAAATTTTAGGACTAAACATAAACATCACAACCATAGCAATCACTACTGCAGCAATCATAATTTCCAGATGTTAATGTATTTTTTGAGAAATTCGGGATAAAAAAGTAAAATAGTTTGATTAAGCAGATTTGTTTTACTTTCAGTTGAATTTTTAAAATCGAAAAAACGAAAAATACTTTTTAAAAATTGAGTATAAAATTTAAAACCAAATTTCAGAAACTAATCAATTAAAATGAAAAAAAATAAACTTATTTTAGGGATGTTGATTTTTGCTTCATCAATGATGATTATTTCATCCTGCAAAAATGAAGCGACACCTGCACCTACAGCAGAACAAACAGTAGAAACGGCTCTTAATGCTTTTGTAGCGACTCTTGTTTCGACTCCACCTACCACAGCGGATATTTCTGATAGAGTGAAAAATTATATGCTGACCAATTCAACAACTTTTTACGGTTCTACAGTTGCCTTATTAGATAATGCACATTTAGCAACAGTAAGTCCTTATTGGTATAGATCAGGAGATAGCTTATTGTTAACTGATCTTGCAGCCGATACCTCTTATCATATTAATGATCAATTATGGCTTCGTCAGCCTATAGACGGTGGCGTTGCCATTTGGACCGATCCTTATTTTGATGCCGGTGGTGGAAACATCTGGATGAAAACAAGGTCTGTTCCGGTTATTGTTAATGGGCAAATTATTGCTGTGGCAACTACAGATTTGCCAACACCATAACTAATAATACAGTGGGAGCTTCAATTGGAAATTCAACCGTTAGTTTAAAACATTTAATTTATTGGTTGTCTTCGTTAAAATGACAAATCGAAATTTATAAGAATAAAAAAAACAGGTTTAATGCATTGGCCAAGCCCAAATACAGATGCAACTAATAGCAGTGGATTTACAGGCCTTCCGGGTGGCTACCGCTACTATGATGGTACATTCGGCTACAGTGGCGGAAATGTGGTCTGGTGGAGTTTTGAAAAACATCCGTGTAGGAAGAGGGGAGTTATTTATCTTCCGTAAGCACCGGTTCATTCAATTCAACCACTCTTTTCTTCTTCATGCGATTTCTCATGATCATATTTAAAACCTCCACAAGGAAGGAGAAGGCCATACCAAAATAAATATAGTTTTTAAGATGTAATTCTTCTGCTTGGTGGGAGTCCCATCCTTCAATTAATAAGCTTATTCCAATCATCACTAAAAAAGATAAGGCCAACATTTTAAGCGTAGGATGTTTGTGAATAAATTTTGAAATTTTAGGACTAAACATAAACATCACAACCATAGCAATCACTACTGCGGCAATCATAATTTCCAGATGTTTTGCAGTTCCGCCGGCAGTAATAATACTATCAAATGAAAACACCGCATCAATAAGCATGATTTGTCCAACGGCAAAAGACATACTAAGGTGTCCTTTTTGCTTCAGACCAACATTGGGATCTTCACCTTCTAACTTTTCGTGAATTTCCATCACCGATTTATAAATCAGAAAAAGTCCTCCCGCAATCATTACGATGCTCGCCAGATCAAATCCTTTATCAAGTATAGTAATCACCGCCTTTCCCTTTTGACTGAGCAGCCAACTCAATCCCATCAACAGCAAAGAGCGGCTAATCATTCCCGTAATCATCCAAATTCTCCTGGCTTTAAGTTCTTCCTTTTCCGTTTTTAATCGATTGATGATGATGCTTACAAAAATTACATTATCAATGCCAAGTACAATTTCCAAAATCACCAATACAAAAAAACTGATGATGCTCTCTGAGGTAAATAAATAGTTCATGTTATTTGTAAATAGGTTTTTTCTGAGCGCTAAATTAAACCACAAATTTTCAAATACTCCTTTTAGAGGCAGATATTATTAATAGATTGGTATTGGTTGTCACTTTTTATATTAACATTTCTATTTGTTTTTTAAATCTCCCAATACTTATTAGCTTCCATCATTCTGTTATATTTGCAGCCTTATTTCAAATAGCGAATTTGTTATGAAAAAACAATCTATTGCAATCCTATTGGGTATTTTGGTATTCGTCTCCATACAAACAAACGCTTTGCCCATCATCAAAGGCGATTTTTCGGGAGTAGTAAAGGATAATAAAACCCATATGCCAATAGATGGGGCATCTGTATACATCACCGATGAAAAAACAGGCAGTACTACAAATGCAAAGGGCGAATTTCTGATTGCAAATATCAGTGATGGAAAACATTTGATAGAGATTTCTCATGTTGGGTATGCTACACTGGCAGTTTATATTGAGATAAGTGGGAACACGAAAAAAGAATTTTTTCTAACGGAATCTATCATAGAAAACAATGCGGTGATTGTAACCGGCGTTAGCAAGGCCACTCAATTAAAAAATGTTCCCTTTCAGGTGTCCGTCATGCGCAAACAGGATTTGTTGCAAACTTCTTCCATGAATATCATTGAGAGTATTACTTATAAAGCCGGTGTTTCTTCCATATCATCCGGTCCTGCAATAGCAAAGCCTTTGATAAGAGGATTGGGTTACAACAGAGTGCTTACCATCAATGATGGTGTTCGTCAGGAAGGACAACAATGGGGAGATGAACATGGTATTGAAATAGATGATGCCAGTGTAAATAAAATTGAAGTGTTGAAAGGCCCTGCATCATTGGTTTATGGAAGTGATGCGATGGCAGGTGTAATTAATATTATTTCAAATGTGCCTGCGCCCAATAATACCCTAAAAATAAATCTTGGTTCAAATTTGCAGACCAACAATCGGTTAAGAAGTTTTAATGGAAATATATCCGGAAATAAAAATGGCTTCAACTGGTCGGCTTATGGTACGACCAAACAAGCGGGGGATTATCAAAACAAATACGATGGTTATGTATTTAACTCCAAGTTTAATGAGCATAATGTGGGTGGTTATGCAGGATATAATAGCAGCTGGGGTTACAGCCATTTACTTTTCAGCAATTTTGATTTGAAAGCAGGATTGGTTGAAGGGGAACGAGATAGTTTGGGCAATTTTACAAAAATAATTTCAGGTGGCGATGTTGTAGCTGCAACAAACGATGATTTTAATTCTACAAACCCTCAAATTCCTTACCAGCATATCCGACATTTTAAAATAGCCACCGACAATAGTTTTAAATTCGGCAATAAGCACTTAAGCCTTAACGTTGGGTGGCAGCAAAATCAAAGAGAAGAGTTCGGTAATCCTGATGATGTAAACGAACGTGCTTTATTCTTTGATATGAAAACTTTAACCTACACTGCTCAGTTTCATTTTAATGAAAATAAAGGATGGAAAAATTCGATTGGAATAAATGGAATGAGTCAAACGAATACTAATCATGGAGTAGAACAATTGATACCAGATTATTCCTTGCTTGATTATGGCGTGTATTTTTTCTTACAGAAGGAGTACAAAAAAATGAATATCAGTGGTGGAATTCGATTTGATTCCAGAAATCTTGATGCAACAACTTTAAAGGAAGGTTCTACAGAAAAGGGAGAAGCTTTCCGCAAACAATTTTCTAATTTCTCCGGAAGTATAGGATTGGCATATCCTGTAACTAAGAAATTTAATTTGAAATTAAATATTGCAAGAGCATTCAGGGCGCCAAGTATTCCAGAGTTGGCATCCAATGGCGCTCATGAAGGAACCATCAGATATGAATATGGCACGAAAGATTTACAAAGTGAAATAAGTACTCAGGCAGATGCTGCGATTGAATATACAGCAGAACATTTTTCATTTAATCTTGCGGGTTATATCAATCACTTCGATAATTTTATTTTTTACAGAAAACTTCAAAATACTGCAGGATCAGATTCTTTGTTAGATGTGAATGGAAGTCAATTGTCCGCTTTTCAGTTTGACCAGCAAAAAGCCAATCTTGCCGGAATGGAAATCTCTGTAGACTTTCATCCGCATCCATTAGATTGGCTGCATGTTGAAAATACTTTTTCATTTGTTTCAGGAATTTTTGATCATAAGATAGAAGGGTCCAGAAATTTACCGTTTATTCCTGCTCCAAAATTATTGACGGTATGCAGAGCTGATTTCAAAAAATTGAATAAGGCCTGCAGAAATTTTTATGTGAAAGTTGAATTAGATAATACTTTTCAGCAAAATCATTCTTTCACGGCATATAATACCGAAACGTCAACACCTGGATATACCTTGTTAAATATGGGGATTGGAACAGAAGTTTATTCGAAGAAAAACCAGCAATTGTTTGGCATTTATTTTACCGCTTCCAATATCACAGACGTTTCCTACCAGAGCCATTTAAGCAGATTGAAATATGCTGCAGAAAATTTGGCTACAGGAAGAAAGGGTGTTTTTAATGTGGGTAGAAATTTCGGCGTTAAGATTAATATTCCTTTAAGTTTTAAGATTTAAAGAGGAATATGCGCCAACGGTTTAAACCGTTGGCTATTCGAATTCTTTAGGTGTATGCTCTTCGTAATGTTCATCATAGCTTACAAAAAAACGCATGTAGATGACTCTGCTCAGTCGCATCATCCAAGGCTGAAGTACAATTAAGGCGACAGCATTAAATCCTAGCCAATAAAAAATTCTATTGTCTTGTGTAGAAATTCCAACTAAAACCCACCACGCAACAAAGGTACTTGTAGAAATGGCTACTGCTAATGCATAACTAACATATCCAGTACCATACCAAAAACCAGGTTCCATATCATATTTTTGATTGCATAAAGGACAATTGTCATACATGTCGAAAATATGTTTTAAGGATACTTTTCTATAAGCATTACTGTCTTTAAACATTTTCCCTTTTCTGCAACGGGGACAACGCATAGAAAAGATGCTTAAATAAAAATTCGGTTTAGACCTTTTGCTTGTTGACATTTGATGAAGTTAATTTTAAAATCTCTCGTTTTAGATGGAAAGTTTTAATTATGGTTATCCATTTTTTTTCTCTCTCCAATTTGTTGTCTCCACATAGCAAAATATAAGCCCTTTTCTGCTACCAATTTTTCATGTGTTCCTGTTTCCACAATAGTTCCTTTTTCCAGCACATAAATTCTATCGGCATGCATAATGGTACTCAACCGGTGAGCGATTAATATGCTGATTTGTTCTTTTGCTATGGAGATTTCTTTTATCGTATTGGTGATTTCTTCTTCTGTTATAGAATCCAATGCTGAGGTGGCTTCATCGAATATCAAAATTCTTGGTTTGCGCAACAATGCTCTTGCAATGGATATCCTTTGTTTTTCCCCACCGCTTAATTTCAATCCACCTTCGCCAATTATCGTATCTATTCCTTTTGGTGAACGGGTCAATAATTTCATACAAGATGCTTTTCTTAAAGCTTCCATTAAATCATGTTCACTTGCAGTTGGGTTTACAAAAAGCAGGTTTTCTTTTATGGTACCGCTGAATAAATTGGTATCCTGGGTAACAAAACCAATTTGAGATCTCAAATCATCAAATCGAATTTCATTTTCATTTAAATTATTGTATAAAACATTTCCTTCCTGAGGTCTGTACAATCCGACTAACAATTTCATTAGCGTAGATTTTCCACTTCCACTTGGACCAACAAAAGCAATAGTTTCACCAAGTTTTATATCAAAGCTGATGCCATCAATGGCTTTATGAGAGGCCGTTTGATGTTGGAAAAATACATGGTCAAATGCTAAAGAATCAACGATGCCTAATTTTTTAGGTGATACGGGTTCTTGCTCGGGTAATTTTTTCATCAACTTATCAAAGTTGGCAAGTGATGCTTCTGCCTCTCTGTAGGATAATAGGATGTTGCCAATTTCTTGTAATGGTCCAAAAACAAAAAATGAAAAGATTTGCATGGTTACCAATTGTCCGGCATCCATTTCGTGATGAAAAATCAACCACATCAAAATAAATAAAATTACTTGACGTAAGGTGTTTACCAATGTTCCTTGAACAAAACTGATACTTCTTACGCGTTTTACTTTTTTTAATTCCAATCCCAGAATCTTGTAAGTATTTTTATTTAAGCGTGCTACTTCTTGATTGGTAAGTCCCAAACTTTTCACCAATTCAATATTTCTTAAAGATTCCGTTGTGGAACCAGCGAGTGCAGTTGTTTCGCCAACAATTTCTTTTTGAATATGTTTTATTTTCTTGCTCAGTTTATTGGTAATAAAGGAAAGCACTCCAATTCCAATCAAGTAGGCAATTGGAATTCTCCAGTTAATAAACAATGCCGCATACACGAAAACAAATATTACCCCAACAATAATTCCGAAAAGGATATTGATGAAATTAATCATGAATTTTTCAACGTCAGACCTCACTTTGGTTAAAACTGACAAGGTTTCCCCACTTCGTTGATCTTCAAAATCCTGATAAGGTAATTTCATCGCATGTTGCAGCCCGTCGGTAAAAACTTTAGCACCGAATTTTTGTATAATTAAATTCAAACAATAATCCTGAAATGCTTTTGCAATTCTGCTTACCATCGCAACGGAAATAGAAAAGAGCAATAAATAAAATACACCTAATTGTAAATAAGGTTTTCCTTTACGAATAACATTTTCATATCCTGAAAAAAAATCGAATGGATGTGATGCGGTATTTATCAATTCATGATCACTAGCAAGATTGACCAATTTGCCTAAAAGTATGGGGTCAATTAGAGAAAATCCAATATTAATTGAGGCTAATAAAAGTGTTAGGATGACGAGCCATCTGTGAGGTTTGAGGTAGTGCAGTAAAATTTTCATTCAGGGATGTTATAGTATCAATAAAGCTGCAATTTCGGTTAAATATTCGTAAGTACTATTGATTTGTTGGGCTAAATAATTATAGCGTAGTGGATTAACGCCCAACAATACTCGCCATTAAATTTTCAGCTACCCCAATTTTCTCTATCCAAACTTCTGAATTGAATGGCTTCTGCTAAATGTTCCGATTTTATTTGTTGACTAAAATCAAGATCAGCAATTGTTCTGCTTACTTTTAATATTCTGTCATAGGCCCTTGCAGATAAACTTAATCGCTCCATGACTGTTTTTAATAATTTCTTTGATGGTTCGTCTATGACACAAATTTCTTTAAGCATTTTACTGCTCATTTGTGCATTACAATAAACAGCTTCATATTTTAAATATCGTTTTTCTTGAATAGTTCTTGATTCCATAACTCGTTGACGAATAGCGTCACTTTTTTCAGATTGTTGTATGGATGCCAGTTCATCAAAGTTTACTGGAGTTACTTCTACATGTAAATCAATTCTATCAAGAAGTGGTCCCGATACTTTATTCAAATATTTTTGAACAACACCTGGTGCACAAGAGCAATCTTTTTCAGGATGGTTGAAATAACCACATGGACAAGGGTTCATACTGGCGATCAACATAAAACTTGCCGGAAAATCCAATGCAACTTTTGCTCGTGAAATGGTAACTTTTCGTTCTTCCATGGGCTGTCTCATCACTTCAAGAACGGTTCTTTTGAATTCAGGTAATTCATCCAAAAATAATACGCCATTATGTGCTAATGAAATTTCTCCCGGTTGAGGATTTCCGCCGCCACCAACAAGGGCAACATCTGATATCGTATGGTGCGGACTTCTGAAAGGCCGTTTATTTACAATAGTCAAATCCTCAGGAAGTTTCCCAGCCACACTATGAATCTTTGTGGTTTCAAGTGCTTCCTGCAGAGAGAGGGGTGGAAGGATGGTTGGAATGCGTTTTGCCAACATGGTTTTACCCGCACCCGGCGGACCAATTAATATGGCATTGTGTCCACCGGCTGCGGCTATTTCTAAAGCTCTTTTTATGTTTTGTTGTCCTTTAACATCACCAAAGTCAATATCGTATTTACTTTGCGCCTTCAAAAAAGTCTCTCCTGTATTTACAATAGTTTCCGTTAAGGTATTTTCATTTTTAAAAAAATCAACTACATCTTTCATATGATTGACACCAAATACTTTTAAACCGTTCACCATCGCAGCTTCTTTTGCATTTGATAATGGAACAATTAATCCCTCAAACTTTTCTTTTTTTGCCTGAAGTGCAATAGATAAAGCGCCTTTTATGGGTTTTATGGTGCCATCCAGACTTAACTCACCCATAATGACAAACGCTTTCAGTCTTTCTGCATTGTCAATTTGCCCTGTTGCAGCCAAAGTGCCAATGGCAATTGATAAATCAAATGCTGTTCCAGTCTTTTTGATATCTGCAGGTGCAAGATTTACAACCAGCTTTGTTCGTGGCATATAAAAATGGTTACTCTTGATGGCACTTTCAACCCGTTGTAAACTTTCTTTAATAGCATTATCAGGTAAGCCTACAATAAAATAATGCTTACCCTGGTTATTTACATCTACTTCAACTGATATAGTAATTGCATCAACTCCATATACTGCACTACCAAATGTTTTTACTAGCATGTGCAAATATGAAGTGATTCCTAAAAAATACATAGCTTTTATACTCGCTTTTCAAGGAGATAAAAATTATTTTTAACGAGAAAAACAACATGTATTTTCCGCTATTTTTCGAGATGAAAGAACGAATTAACCCAGCTTGAATATTATTTTACTTATCAATGAGCATTAGAAAGATGATTTTTCATATCTTCATTTATAATCTAACTATCAATATCATAATGAGATATATCTGCAAGCTTTTTTTACTCATCTTGATGATTTTTCCGATTTACAGTAAAGCACAATCGACTTATTTTTCTCAGGAATCTAATGATTATCATTTTATTGATCGATTGGAGATAAAGCATCAAAGCATTAATCATTTTAACTTCTCTGTGGCAAAGCCATATAATCGTAAATATGTAGTTGAGGAAGTTTCTTTATTAGATAGCCAAAATCAAGTTTCAATAAATTCGATTGATCAATACAATCTTCAGCACTTGTATTTTAATAACAGTGAGTGGACGAATAAGCATTTAGATTATTTCAAAAGTAAGACTCCATTACTTAAAACTTTTTATAATTCTAAAGCAAATTTCTTTGAAGTAAACAGCAAAGATTTTTTTCTTGCAGTCAACCCCATCATAAATGTTCAAATGGGAAAGGAGTCTGATAATGACAAACATCTTTATGTAAATGCAAGAGGCGTTTCGGTCAGAGGAATGATTGCCGGTAAAATAGGTTTTTCAACAACGATAATTGATAACCAGGAAAGAGGTCCACTTTTTTTTCAACAACAAGTCAGAAATTTCAGAGCCGTTCCAGGAGTTGGCTTTTATAAAGATTTCAAAAACGATTTATCCGCACAAGATTACTTTGATGCAAGAGGGTATTTAACTTTTAATGCTACAAAATATATTGATTTCCAATTTGGGTACGATAAAAACTTTATTGGAAATGGGTACAGAAGTTTATTTTTAAGCAATTGGGGGAATAGTTATCTTTTTGCAAAAATCAATACAAAGATTTGGAAGTTGAATTACCAAAATATTTTTATGGAATTGATTCCTCAGTATAATAAAATTGGGGATACTTTATTAGGCAGAAAATATGCAGCAATGCACCATTTGAGTATCGATGCTACAAAATGGCTGAATATTGGATTGTTTGAAGGGGTAATATTTGGAAGAAAAGATCATTTTGATTTTCAATATTTAAATCCGATTATTTTTTATCGTCACATTGAGGGTAGCGTAGGGAGTCCTGATAATGCTGTTGCAGGATTTGACTTCAAAGCGAATGTGCGTCACCGTATGCAGTTTTATGGACAGATATTGCTCGATGAGTTTATTTTATCCAGAGTTAAAAATGATCCAACAAATTGGGCTAATAAGTTCGCTATACAATTAGGGGGAAAATATATTGATGCTTTTGGAATAAGGAACCTTGATTTGCAAGTTGAAATGAATCGGGTAAGGCCTTACACGTATTCTCATTCTGATACCATCGCCAACTATACTCATTATAACCAGCCTCTTGCTCATCCTTTGGGTGCTAATTTCCAAGAGGTTATTGGTATTTTAAGGTATCAACCATTCAAACGCCTGAATGTTTATGCGAGAACGATTTATTATTATCAGGGGTTGGATTCTGCAGGTTTAAATTTTGGGAGTAATATTTTCCAATCGTATTCCTCCCGTCCGGCTGAAAATGGATTTAGTATTGGAAGTGGAAATAAAGCAACATGTTGGAATACAATTATTAATTTCTCTTATGAATGTAGACATAACCTTTATATTGATGCAGGAATTCAAAATCGCACTTTCAATACATCAATTGCCAGTCAGAAGTCTACAATAATAAATTTCGGAATCCGGTTAAACCTTCAGCCAAGAGCATATGATTTTTAGAAGTTTTTCTATTCAATAATAAAAGATAAACTTATTGTCCTTGATTTAATTTCATCAATAATATTCGAATATTTGAGATCCGGATCTCTGCTATGTACATTTTTTAGCCCCCAACCTATTTTTAATTCTGGAGATAATACAAATACTGGAAAATAAATATGAAATCCAATTCCCGCTTCTATTCCATAATCTAATTTATTAAGCTTCATTAACTTTTCTGCATTCTTATCTCCTTTATTTGCAGCAAAATCATATTCGATTTTTCCACCTGCTAGCATATATACTTTTAGATTGTTGATTCGATCACTACTAAATTTTAATTGCAAAGGAAGTGCCATGGTAATTCCCTGTATTTTTCTGGTAACTATTGTTCCTTCGTTAGAAAACGGCTCTGGATATTTTAGTGTGTATTGGAATGCTTTTTCTGTAAAAATTAAATTTAATGGGTAAGTACACAAGTCGAAATGCTCCCCTAATCTCATATTAACCAACCATGCCAGGCAAATTCCACTACTTTGAATACTCTCAACATCAAGTACACTATCACGGTTAATAAATAGGGGGTTATTTGAAAAATGATAAAAAGCTCTGTTAACGCCTAGATTGATTCCAAAATGGAATTTCTTATCATCGTGGTCTTGTAAGTTTAATTCATCATTCAATTGCGAGAATGCAAAGAATGGTAATACGAACAAACTAGTTACAATAATTTTTATTTTATTCCGAAATATATAGTGCATATGCCTAGACTCAAGGTTTTACTTTGTGTATTTTGGTATCCGATTTCATCAAGGACTTTAATAAATTCTTTTCCTTCTGGGAATTTTTTTATTGAAGCATCTAGATAGCTGTAAGCATTTTTATTTTTCGAAATCATTTTACCAATTAATGGCGTGATAATTTTCATATAAAAATTGTATATAAACTTAATCAAAAAACCTTTTGGTTTACTAAACTCCAGAATAACCAGTTTCCCGCCAGGTTTTAATACTCTGTAAATTTCGCTCAATCCCAATTCTAAATGTTCGAAGTTTCTGACTCCAAAGGAAACGGTTACTGCGTCAAACGAATTGTTAGGATGTTTTATTGCTTCACTATCTCCGGTTGATAATTCAATAATATGTTCTAATCCGGCTTTTTTTATCTTTTGTCTTCCAATCTCAAGCATTCCTTCACTGATATCAATTCCGATTATTTTGGTGGGCTTTAATATTTTTTCAGCCATTATGGCGAGATCTCCAGTGCCAGTTGCTACATCCAGCAATGATAGGGGCTTAATAGCTGCTAATTGTTTTAATGCGATTTTCCGCCAATACACATCTATTCCTGCGCTAAGGAAATGGTTTAAAAAATCATATCTCAATGCGATACTATTGAACATATCAGCAACCTGCTCTTTTTTGCTAAGTGCAGAATGTTGATCAGGGACAATTTTGTCATGTGCAAATTCGGTCATAAGACTGCAAATATACATGGTTTGGATGTTTATGTTTCTGTGACCGAAGTTTGATTATATATTGAGTACTTTTGTTTAACAAAAATTTTACATGCTGATTAAGAAAGCGGTTTATATCATTAGTAATCCTGATTTTGAAAAATGTCCAAATCCAGACAGGCCTGAGTTTGCTTTTATTGGAAGAAGTAATGTGGGCAAATCTTCATTGATTAATATGCTTTGTAATAATGAAAAGCTGGCTAAAACATCAGGGTCTCCTGGTAAAACACAATTAATAAACCATTTTGAAGTAATCAGCACTCTTTCTGAATCAAATGCAAAAACTAATGCTCAACTATGGTATTTGGTTGATTTACCTGGATATGGCTTTGCAACAATTAGTCAACGAAGCAGAAGAAGATGGGAGCAGATGATTGAGAATTATTTAAGAAAGCGCGAAAACCTGACGATGGTTTTTGTGTTAATAGATTCAAGACATACCCCTCAGAAAATCGATTTGCAGTTTTTGGAAAATTTAAAAATCTGGCAGATTCCTTTTTGTTTAATTTTTACAAAAAGTGACAAGGAAAACCAGCGTACCGTTAGTAAGAATGTAAAAGATTTTTTAGAAGCCATGAAAAAGACCTGGCAATTTTTGCCACAACATTTTGTGAGTAGCGCAGTAAAAAAATCAGGCAAAGATAAAATCCTTACTTATATTGAAGAGGTGATGAACCAGTTAAAAAATTAATTTTATTTAAGTAAATAAAAAAAGGGCAGCTCCTAACACTGCCCTTAACTAACACATAATCAACCTTACTGTTTTACTATTCTTTCTACTTGCTTATTATTTTTTCCAAACAATTGAATAACATACATTCCTTTTGTTGGGTTATACATATTGATATTGTTCATTCCTGTTGTTCCATTTCCAAAAGCTATCATCCGTCCATTCATATCCATAATTCTATATTGATAATTTTCAGTAGCATTTACGGTAATCTGATTTGTAATTAATGTAGAAACTTTAAATGATTTGCTTTCTATTTCATTTGATTTCAAACTGATCACATTAGAATACACAACTTCATCTGACATAGACACGGCTTTAATTCTGTAGTATTTAATATTATTATCTGTTGGGGTGTAATTGAAACTTTTTGAACGAATAGAAGCGTTATTCAACGTAGTGAAATTAATGCCATCTATAGAGAACTCAATACTTATTTGGTTTGCGATTTCAGGATTCATCATATCCCAATGAAGGTCGTGCTCGTTTAAATTTGCAGTCCCTAACAGGGCAAGAGATTTAATGATTATCTTGTTACTGGTTCCACTAAAAGTATAAGCTCCTAAGCTTCCGTAATTACTGGTGTTATTATTACCAGTGCCATCTATAATGATATAATAAATTCCTTTTGTTAAAAGCGTATCTATAATTACACTCATGTTATCTTCAGGATTGTAAGTACGGATTAGATTTTTTGATTCATCATACAGCATCAATTTGATGTCTAAATTAGCGCCATCGTTTCTTAATCCTATAGTATAAGGGTTTGCTTCGAATGATATTCTTTTTGTATGATCTAAAGAAAATGAAAAAGCGTCCTTATCATTACTTGTTGTTATTATTCCACTAATACTAAATTTGTTGCTCGTAAGATTTAGAGTAGAAGTATTTAATGAATCGGTATAATCATCTGTACGATAAGTAAATCCATTTGAACCAGTGATGATACTCAAGTTATCCTGAGTATTACCGCATCCTGAAGGAGTAGGACCATCATTCCAACCAGTCATATTTTTACTATAACTGCTACCCATAAGTGGTGCCCAACTTGTTTCATCTGCCCCACTACCAATACCAGTATTGTAAGTTTCTACTAAAGCACAAGTAGCATCGTATTTACTTTGATGTGATAATCCTAAGGTGTGACCACTTTCATGACTGCAACATTCTGCAATACTTTTAGGATTGTTATTTAGTCTGTCAGAAAATACAAATCCTGGTGTGTTATCACCCCATTTGAAAGACCCTGTAAATGATACTCCACCAACATTTGGCTTCCAGCTACTCGTAGGAGTTATGATGATTCTGATTCTTTTATTTAAAGGAGCGTGTAAAAAAGTTGTTGAATCCGTTGTGATATTTATTTCAAATGGACGATAATCTTCTGCCACACGGTTAAAGATTTCTTCTATTTGATCATCACTTAGTGTAGCTGCTTCACAAAAAATAGGGTTGCCACCATTCCAAAGAGTTCCGCTAACAGCTTGACCATTAAAGTCAAGATAAATTGTTGCAGTTGCTGATGGATAGCTATTTAAAACGGGCTGACTGAATGCAGTTATCGCTAACAAACTACATAACAATGCAATAATAGATTTAGTAAAGTTTTTCATTTTGGTAGGATTAATTGTAATTAACAATTGGGTTGATTATTGGACTTCGAATTATTTAGAAACTACAATCTTGTAGTATATCTCTCATTTCTATTTTTTCTATTTTATAATTATTAGCTTCTGCTTTTTCAATACTATAACCATCATTAGCATCAGTATTGATAATTCTGCCCACATATGATTCGGAAAGATCCTCATTGGTTATTTTAGAAAGTTGCAATAAAGCATTTGGCAATAAAGTCGATTTAATAATTACTGTCTGTAGATTTTCATATTGAATCCCATTACTTAAAACCACACCTTTAAAAATAAAATCATTATTAAAGGAGATAGCAATTGATTCGCCAGATTTAGCTGACATGGTTGATTGTAAAACACTTTTGGAAAAATTTATTTCGCGGGAGAAGTTGGCGAAAATTTCTTTTGAAATTGCATCGGTTTTTTGTTGAGCAAATCCAATTTGTGTTGTTGTCATTAATAACAGTATTACTACTGCTTGAGTTAAAGTTTTCATAGGTTGGGTTTGATTGGGTATTAAATCACTATTCTAAATCTTAAAACGTTCCTTGAGTTCGTTTTAGTATAAAACCTGATAAATATTTCTAAATAAGGGGAAGGTATTATGATGCTTCTTAATGTACTTTATTAGTGAAATAGCATTTAAATTACTATAAATCAATAATTTATGAAGAGATTGATCACATAATATAGTATAGTGAGGATATTCTAAATTAAATAATAGGTATTATTATTTAAACTTATATGTATGCTGTAATATTATTTAGAGTTCAATCCAATAGCCAACTTTTTTAAAGTACTGAACTCAGTTCTATAGCTACAGAAATCTACTTGAAATTGTATCATTGGGTATCATGCAACTTGCTTGTCTACCAAACCACTTAAATCTGTTTGATGCAATCATATTATAAATAGGATCTCTCAAAAAAGGGGGGATAATAATAAATACAGATAATATTTTACTGAATCCTTTCAGTTGATATGCAACTTTCAATGCAGCAGTAGATTTCGTAAAAGCAATATTGTTTTGTATTAAAACGAATGAATTTATAGAATTTGTGTTAGAGAGGTATTTCGCTCTTATTTTTTTTCCTGTTTCACTTTCTAATGCCGCAAATTGAAAAATAGACTTAGGGTCTTTTTTTATAATAAACAAAATCAACCTATTGCATAAAATACAATGTCCATCAAATAAAATGATTTCTTTTTTTTTCAAAATTGATGTTGTGTTAATCATAATAAAAATGGCAGAATTTAATTCTGCCATTTTTATTATAAAGTGCTATAATAAGTTATACTAACATGGTTACAGGGTTCTCTATATATTTTTTCAAAGTTTGTAAAAATGAAGCAGCAACTGCTCCATCTACACTTCTATGATCGCAACTTAGTGTTACTTTCATCATATTTGCCACATCAAATCCTGTTGCTTTTTTAACTACGACTTCTTTTATTCTGCCAACAGCAAGAATACAGCTATCGGGAGGATTTATGATTGCGGTAAATTCTTCGATGTCCATCATTCCTAAGTTAGAAATGGTAAACGTATTTCCACTGAATTCAGCGGGTTGTATTTTTTTGTCTTTTGCCTTTGCGTACAAGCTTTTAGTTTCAGCGGCAATTTGTGAAAGTGATTTTTGATCGGCAAACTTTATTACAGGAACAATAAGACCTTCTGGCATTGCAACTGCTGAACCAATATGAATATGATGATTGCGACGGATAAAATCATTCATCCAGCTGCTGTTAACGTCTGGGTGCTGACGCAAAGCTGCAGCGCAAGCTTTTATAATTATATCATTGAAAGAAACTTTTACTGGGCTGATTTCATTGATTGAATTTCTTGCGGCTATTGCATTATCCATATTCATCTCCATTGTGAGATAGAAATGAGGTGCATTGAACATGCTTTCACTGAGTCTACGTGCAATTGTTTTCCGCATTTGACTTAATGGAATATCGGTATGTCCTTCTTCTGTAGTAGAAACAAAGTTGAAAACTGGTATAGAATCTGTTTTAGCGCTTGATGGGGTATAGTCATCCACATCTTTTTTGATTACTCTTCCTCCATCACCAGTTCCTGCCAATTTGCTGATATCTATTCCTTTATCAGCTGCAATTTTTTTAGCCAATGGAGATGCTTTAACTCTATCTTCATTTGATGAAGCTACTGTAGCTGCGATCGGTTGACTTGAAGCAACTGATGCTGTTGCTAAAGCTTCCACAACAGCCGAAGGGCTTTCTGCTTTTTTATCAGTTAATAAATCTTTGAAATCTTCTCCTGCTTTTCCAACGATAGCTAATATTCCATCAACTTGAACGGCATTACCTGCTTCTACACCAATATGCAATAAAACGCCATCATTGTAACTTTCCAACTCCATAGTGGCTTTGTCTGTTTCTACATCAGCCAAAACATCACCGGGCTTAATTTTATCTCCCACTTTTTTATTCCAAGCTACAATCTTGCCTTCTGTCATCGTATCACTCAGTCTGGGCATTCTTATTACCTCTGCCATATATTTTTATTTTATTATTATTTGTGAGCCCGAAATTAATGCAAAAAGATTAAAATTAACTTTTAAGAGATTAATTTGAAATTCTTTTAATATTAAAGGTCTAATTTTAATTTTTCTTTCAAAATCTTTATTAAAGGGTATTGTTCCGTAAGGATGTTAAAATGTTCTTTTGTATTAATGGCCTTTACATTTTCATCTGTATTCTCCATTTCCTTTTCTATAAGCAATAATTGATATTTTAAAATTCTGTCGTTGAAAAAATCCTGAAGGTGCGTAACAAGAGAGGCCCTTTCTCCCTCTATAAATTTCTGTTGAATATTGCTTTCTGTAATAATTTCAAAGGAATGCTCATCTACAATCTTTAACTCCGCATTTTTAAAATTTGTTGCGGCAGAATGATTATTTTGAAGTTGAAGTTTTTCAATAAAAAGGCCCCATGCTTCTGATAGTTTTTCAATATTGAGCGTTGTTGATAATACTTCTTTGTTATGCTGACTGGCAATTTGCTGTCTGATTTTACTCAAAGACCCAAGCTTTGCAGTTGTTTTTTCAGGAATTGGATTTTCCTGATTTATTATTGGTGCTGCAATTGATTTAATTGTTTTTTTGGGTTCTTCAATAAGGAGAACAGCTGTCGTATTTTTTTTCGCAGTTGAAACGTTTTCAACTTTTGTTGAATGAGGGGCGAGAGTAATTGGAATTGCCTTAAAGGAAACAGCTTTTACGGTATCAATTATTTTTTTTTTACTAAGCCCGCTTTCTGTAGTAGTAATTTCAATGGCCTGTTTTAAATAAGCCAATTTTATTAAAAGCAATTCTACATGTAATTTTTTGTTACGCGTTTGTTTGTATTGAATAAGAGAATCATTGATAATATTTAATGAAGCAATGAGCCAGCCTATTTCAATTTTTGCAGCATTTTCAACATATCTGGGCTTGAATTCCTCAGCTACTTCTAATAGTTTTGCAGCTTTTTCATCTTTACAAACAAGTAAATTTCTGATGAATTCAGTATATCCTTCAAGGAAAGTATCTCCTTCAAAACCCTTTTGGTTGATTTCGTCAAACAAGAGCAAGGCATCTGCTAATTGTTGATGCTGCATTTGATCTAATAGCTTAAAATAGTAGTCTTCATCAAGAATATTGAGGTGCTCAAGCGTATTCTTATAAGTGATTTTTCCTCCTGTGAAACTTACAATTTTATCCAGAATACTAAGTGCGTCTCTCAAACAGCCCTCACTTTTTTGCGCGATGAAATGAAGGGCAGTTTTTTCTGCCACAATCTTTTCTTTTTTAATAATTTCTTCTAAATGCTCAACAGTATCGTTAATGGTTATGCGCTTAAAATCGAATATCTGACACCTGCTAAGAATTGTTGGAAGAATTTTATGTTTTTCTGTAGTGGCTAAAATAAAAATAGCATAAGGCGGTGGTTCTTCAAGAGTTTTGAGAAAGGCATTGAATGCATTGGTGCTAAGCATATGAACCTCATCTACAATATACACTTTGTATTGCCCTGCCTGAGGCGCAAATCTTATCTGCTCAATGAGCTTTCGCATTTCATCTACGCCATTATTACTAGCCGCATCGAGTTCATGTATATTGAAGGAGTTGCCATTATCGAAAGAAATACAGCTGTTACATTTGTTACAGGCTTCTCCATCTTTCGTCCGGCTTTCACAATTAATTGTCTTGGCTAATATTCTGGCACAGGTTGTTTTTCCTACACCTCTTGGACCACAAAATAAAAAAGCATGGGCCAACTGGTTATTGTTGATGGCATTTTTGAGCGTAGTGGTAATATGAGCCTGCCCAATGACAGTACTAAAATTTTGAGGTCTGTATTTTCTGGCGGAAACGATAAATTTATCCATATTCTTATTAGCCGTGGCTAATCTTTATTTTTCAGAGGTCAAATTTAATTCTTTAATCTTAGACTATTACACTATTGGATGTCTTTTAAATGGCTTTGTTCTGTCAAATTGATATCGGTAAGTTGTCAATTGACGAGAATTAAATACCTCTCCTACATTTTTTGCCATATTCATCATTTTTGGATTGAAATCACCAATCCATTGCATTTCATAATTGGTATAGGGCAACTTCTTTTTAAGCAGCATGGTTGATGTTTCTGCAATGATATAGGCATTTATTCCTTTGCTTTGAAATTCCGGAATGATTCCAAAAACCAGGCCAGTCAATTTTCTGTTGATTTTAAATGTTTTTAGCCACAGAAAATATAATTTATTCAACAAATCAAATTTACCGTTCAGGTATTTGAACCATTGATTCAAATCAGGCAAGTTGATAAACATGGCTATTGGCTTATTTTGAAAATAAGCAAACCATATGGCTCTTGGATCCATAACAGGTTTCATTTTTTTAAACATCATCAAAACTTGTTCTTTTGATAATTGTTTTAATCCACCATGACCTGCCCACGCTTTGTTATAAACTTCAGTAAAATCATCAGCATATTTTTCCAGGTGCTTCTTTTCCAAATGACGAGCGGAGTAATCAGGATTTGCAGCTAATACATCGTGTTTTTCCCATATTTTATCATTTAGAGGTTCTTTAGGAAGCATACCAAAACAATATTGATGATAGAAGGGCTGAAATCCGTAGGTTTCAAATAAGTCTTTATAATAAATCGGATTGTAATTCATACCATAGAGTGGCTGGCTGAAACCTTCTGTTAAAAGGCCCCACCAACGATCACGTTCTCCAAAATTTATAGGGCCATCCATTGCTTCAACATTTTCTTTGATCAACCAATGTCTGGCATTGTCAAATAATAAATCTGCAGCATCCTGGTTATTGATACATTCAAAAAAACCAATTCCTCCTACAGCGAATTCATCTCCTTTATTTTTGTATTTGCTATTTACAAATGCTGCAATTCGCCCAATTAATTCACCCTGCTCATCTTTCAATATCCAGCGAATGGTTTTTCCAAATCGGTAAGCCTTATTCTTCTTTTCATTAAAAATTTCATTTATGTCCTTGTCCAAAGGTCTTATCCAATTGGCATTGTTTTTATAAATAACTAAGGGCACTTCAATAAAAAGTCGTGCACTTTTTGAATCCTCTATTGGAATGATTTGCATGTTTGAAAATGAATTGAAGTGAAATTCAATTAGCTAAGTTAATTTTTTTCTCATTTCTGCGGCCGTTAAACTACTGCCATCATGACTCCATCCCGGCTGCATAAATAAGTATTTTAATTTTGTAGCAAAAGAAATTGATTTTGATAAATCTTTTCCTATGGCTACCCATTCATGTAAAATTATTTTGAATGGGCTGTTGGTTTTGGCAATTGGCTTCGTTAATCCATATACAATAGTTTCCGCCTCAAGCTCTTCCTGAAATGTACCAAAAAGTTTGTCCCAAATAATCAGACACATTCCCATATTTTTATCAAGGTATATTACATTACTTGCATGATGCACACGATGGTGAGATGGGCTTACAAAAAAAGCTTCAAACCAACCCGGCATTTTTTTGATGTATTGAGTATGTACGAGTATTCCATAAGTTTGAGTGATCGAGTACATGAAAATAATATCCAAGGGGCTAAATCCTAAAAAGGCAATTGGAATAAAATAAACAAATCGGTAAACAGGTTGAAAGACTGATGATCTGAATCCTGTTGTTAAATTATATTCATCAGATGAATGATGCGTTACATGCACCGCCCAAAAAATTCTACAGTAATGGTCAACTCTATGCTCAACATAAAATGCCAGATCTTCCAAGAAGAATAATACAATCCAATATAAATAAACGTTTTCGATTTTTATAAAATGATGCAAATAACAACAAGCTAAAATGGCGATATAAAAAAGCGCTCTTAAAATAAGATCAATTCCAGCATTGAGTAAGGTGAAGTAAATATTTTGAAAAGTACTGCTTAACGAGTAGTATTTTTTATGTTGAACATTACTGAATAAAATTTCAGCAATAATAACCAGGCTGTAAAAAGGAATTGAACATAAAATAAATAAAGCTTCTTTGGAAGACTGCATCATTGTGTTTTGCCTGAATCTTTGAAGAGTAAAATAAAAAGAAGAATGTTACTTTACACAGCCATAATTTCTTTTTCTTTCGCCGCAAGGTGTTTATCAATTAAAGCGATGAATTTGTCGGTATTATCCTGTGTGTTTTTTTCTGCATCCTTGCATTCATCTTCGCTTATACCATCTTTTTGGAGTTTTTTAATTTGCTCAATACTATCTCTTCTGATATTTCTGATAGATACTTTTGCAATTTCACCTTCTCCATTGCATTTTTTTACCAATTCTTTTCTTCTTTCTTCTGTTAGAGGCGGTAAAAAAAGTCTGATATTAACTCCGTCATTTTGAGGTGTAATACCAATATTAGCTACCATAATTCCGCGTTCTATAGGCTGTAACATTGCTTTTTCCCATGGCTGAACAGAAATAGTTCTCGCATCTAGAACGGTAACATTTGCTACCTGATTCAGTGGGGTAGGGTTCCCATAGTAATCAACCATTATATTGTCAAGCATCGAAGGACTTGCTTTACCAGCCCTAATCTTTGATAATTCGGTCTCTAAATGGTTAATGGCTTTTGACATCATTGCGCTGTTGTCAAGCATTATTTGATTTAAATCTGACATAATATTATGAATTGCAAAGCAAATTTATAAAAACTGCTCGTTATTTTTTACTTTAAATTTAATAGGATAAGATTACTCCACATTAATCATCTCCGAAACCAGTGAAAATAATTTTTCTGATTTCACCAGTTCGCTATCAAAAGATTTTTTATTTAAGGCTGCTCGTTTTCTTTGTCTAAGTGCATATACTATTCCGGTTAATAAAAGCGCCGTAACAAATAGCAACATCATTAGATAAGTAGTGCCGATTGACCGGAATCCTAATGCGAGCATAATAAAAACCACGTTTGAAAAAACACATACTAATGTAGTGATTCTATGGCTAAGGCCTAAGTCTAATAAGAAATGATGAATGTGATTTCTATCGGGACTAAATGGAGATCTTCTACTAAATATACGAAGCCCAAAGACTCGAAGGGTATCAAATAGGGGAATCATGAGTATAGCGAAACCTATACTAATTGCTGACCCCAGGTGCAATGTAGCTGTTGGTGCCGAAGCTATATTAATAAATTTTATTACCAGAATAGCATTAATTAAACCAACTAATAAGGAGCCTGTGTCTCCCATAAAAATTCTTGCAGGTGGAAAATTATAAATAATAAAACCGATAAGACTTCCTGTTAGTGAAAAAGCCATTACCGCATAGGTCAACTGATTAGTATAAAAAAAGTATGCTCCAAATACGAAAGAAGTCAAAATGCCAATACTTCCTGCAAGTCCGTCTACCCCATCAATAAGATTAAATGAATTGGTTATCACAATAATAGTAAAAAATGAAAGTACAATACTAGCTAAATGCGGCATTTCGTAAATTCCTAAAAAACCATGCATATTGCTAATTTGAACACCTCCAAATTTAATGAGAATTCCGGCGGCAATAAGTTGACCCATAAATTTCTTGGTAGGAGAAAGAATTAAAATATCATCTTTAATACCAAGAAAAAATATCACGATAGATGCTGCAATAAAATATTGAAGTTCTGATGCCCCTCCTTGAGGAACACCTAGCAACGTAGCAATAACAAATCCTGCAAAAATGCCCAATCCTCCTAAAGTAGGAATTACAGCTTTATGAACTTTCCGGCCATCTGGCTTGTCGAATAGTTTTTTGTCTTTTGCAACCTGAATAATTACGGGGATTGCAAAAAAAGTAATTATAAAAGCTAAGCCACTACTAAGTAGTATTTTGTCCATATGGGAATTATATTACAAGAAGCCTCACGAAATTTAATAATAATGTTCAATTTGGAAAAAGTATGAATTGCATCAAAACGTCCTCCATCTAGTCAGGACGGATTGTATGTCCCTCTTTGACTATCACAATGTTAAGAAAAAAAGCCCACATCTAGCTCTTCGTATTTTATTATTATTTTCTTTGTCAATAACATGAACTTAAAGTAGGTTTGCAATCAAATTTTATACTCATGGATAATCCTGGCTTACCCCAAATTGCATCTCAAATCAGAAGAGATATCGTAAGAATGGTTCATGCTGTTCAAAGCGGCCATCCTGGTGGGTCTTTGGGTTGTGCAGATTTTCTTACGGCATTGTATTTTAAGCAGTTGAAAAGAAACAGCAGTTTTGAAATGGATGGAATTGGTGAGGATTTGTTTTTTCTAAGTAATGGACATATCTCTCCACTTTTATATAGCTGTTTGGCTCGTACTGGCTATTTTCCTGTTGCAGAATTAGCCACGTTTAGAAAAATAAACAGTCGTTTGCAAGGTCATCCTACTACTCACGAAGGTTTGCCTGGCGTAAGAATGTCAAGCGGCTCTCTTGGTCAGGGATTAAGTGTGGCATTAGGCGCAGCTTTAGCCAAAAAATTAAATGGAGATGACGCCATAGTATATTCTCTGCATGGTGATGGCGAATTGGACGAAGGACAAAATTGGGAAGCCATTCTTTTTGCGGCACATAAAAAAGTAGACAATCTTATCGCAACAATTGATTATAATGGTCAGCAAATTGACGGCGCTACAAAATCAGTCATGGGTTTGGGTAATTTAAAAGCAAAATTTGAATCTTTTGATTGGCTGGTTGTAGAAATGAATGGCAATGACATGGAGGAGGTATTGGCTGGATTGGATAAAGCAAAATCACTATTGGGGAACGGAAGTCCTGTTGTAATATTGATGACTACCATAATGGGAAAAGGAATAGATTTTATGGAAGGCACTCACGAATGGCATGGCATTGCACCCAACGATGAACAATTAAAAAAAGCACTTGATCAATTGCCGGAAACTTTGGGCGATTACTGATACTAGTTATGCTAATGTTGATTTGTGACGGGCAGCTTTTATGGAAGGGATCCAGGAAGCAATCACAACGATAACCAATGATGTAAATGTTACCAGCAAATAATCGGTAGCAATAGCTTTGACAGGAAAATAGTCAACTAAAAAAGAACCACCTTCTATTTTTATAAATTTGAAATGTATTTGCAACAAGCTTATGGTTGCAGCAAGGATAATGCCTATTACTGTTCCAATTATTCCCAACAACAATCCTTCTGCGAGAAAAATATTTCGAATCTGTCCAAACGTCGCACCCATACTATTGAGTATGGCAATGTCTTGTTTTTTTTCCAGTACAAGCATAGATAACGCACTGATCATGTTAAAGGCAGCGATGATTAAAATTAAAGTAAGCACCAAATAAATGGCCCACTTTTCAGTCTTCATGGTATTGTAGAGATTTGAATTTTGTTCGTATCTATTTTTAATAATGAATCTATCGCCCAGTATTTTAGTCAAGGCTGCTTTAGTATCCTTGTCATTTACGGCAGGTTTTAATTTTATTTCTGCAGCACTAAAGGTGTTATCACGCATGCCCATTTGTTGTTTTACAAAATCAATATTGGTGATGGCATAAGCATTATCGAAATCTTGTTGAATAGAAAAAACGCCGGATGGACTAATAATCCCTTCGCTTAAAGTTTCTAGAGGGTCATTACTGCTGTTATTTGTTTTGGGTAAAATGACGGCAAGTCTTTCGGGTCCCAAAGCTTCATTCATACTTATTCCTGCAGCATTTTGTAATCCTGCACCTACAATGAGGAATGGGTTTTCTGCATTACCTAAATCGTATTTCCCCTTTTTTATGTTAGCGGAAATCCCACACACATATTTATAATTATGGTCTACACCTTTGAGTTGGAGAATGGTTTGTGATTCCCCATTTTGAATGAGTGCTTTTTCTTCTACAATTAAGGATAAATAGTCAACGGATGTATTGCTGCTGAGTTCTGTTATTTTTTGAGGGGTCAATACAAATGTCTTTCCATTAGCAGGAACAATTTTCATGTCGGCATAGAAAGAGGAGTACAAAGATTTTACAAGATCTTCAAATCCATTAAAAACACTCAATACAAGAATCTGACAGCAGGTTGCAAATGCGATTACACCAGTAGTTACCCATGCAATAATATTGATAGCGTGGGTAGATTTTTTTGCTCTGAAATATCGCCATGCAAAATTTAAATACATTTATTGGAGTAGGGGTTTTATTTTTTCTCTTCCTGTGTTTTTATGTCTTTAAACAATTGTTCCATTTTGTCGACATAATCAAGTGTATCATCAATATAAAAATTCAGTTGTGGCATTGAGCGGAGCTGGTGCCTTACTCTCACCGTGAGTTCTTTTTTGATTTCCCAGCTTCTCTCTTGTATTATTTTAAGTGCAGCAATGGCATCTTTTACTTTAAAGAAACTAAGATAAATTCTCGCATCAAAAAGATCCGGAGTAATTTTTACCGATGCAATGGAAACCATTCCTCCATCAATCATGGAAAGCCCCAATCGTTGAAAAATCTCATTCAAATCTTTTTCCAATACTGCCGCAACTTGTTTCTGTCTTTTCCCTTCTATCATAATATTAATGAGTTTATTAGGTGTAAAATTAGTTACTTTGCCCCTTACAAAGCATGTTATTAAAAAATGAGAAAATATTCCAGGGTTTTAAGTTATTTAAAAGATTATAAAGGATCTATCCTGATTTATCTGGTTTCCATCCTATTATCGATTACTTTTTCGATATTGTCTTTAGCGATGTTGTTTCCTTTTCTGCAATTATTATTTGGTGCAAATCAAACGAATATTGGTACTAAATCAACTTCGGTTTCCATAGTAAACACCGTTAATCAATATTTGGCAAAAATGATGAGTGAAGGCGGAGCATACCATGCGCTGTCCATCGTTTGTGTTTTCATTATTCTTTCTATTTTTTTAAAAAACCTTTTTTTATATTTCGCAGCTCGAACGGTTGGTCCTATGAAGAATCGTATTGTTACGCGATTACGCATCGAAATGTACAACAAGCTGCTTAGTTTACCCATTGGCTATTTCACCGAAAAAAGAAAAGGTGATTTGATGAGCAGAATGTCCAATGATATCAATGAAGTGGAAGGCTCGGTAATAGGCGCTTTGGAAGGTTGGGTGAAGGATCCTATTTCTATTATCATCAACCTTTCGGTGCTGCTTTATATCAGTCCAAGATTGACTGTTTTTATTTTATTCAGTTTGCCAGTAATGGGATTATTAATAGGAAGAGTTACCCGTTCCTTAAAAAGACAGTCCATAAAAGTGTCTGAAAAAAGTGGCGAAACTTTTTCTACCATAGATGAAACTTTAGGCGGATTAAGGGTCATTAAGGCCTTCAATGTCGAACATAAATTAAAGCAAAAATTTTCTGTAATAAGTGAAGATTTACTAGAAGCCCGAAACCAGATTTTATACAAACAGGCATTGGCTTCTCCATTAAGTGAGTTGATGGGGGTAACGGTTTTTTCCTGCATACTTTGGTTTGGCGGACGTTTGGTATTATCGCATGAAATCGCCATGAGTGGGGCATTGTTTCTGACTTATATGGGCTTGTTTTACAACATTATTGATCCTGCAAAATCTATATCATCTGCTTTTAGCAATTTACAAAAAGGATCATCCGCTATCGCCAGAATTGAAGAAGTGTTGAAAGCTCCGGTTACAGTGGATGAAAATCCCAATGGGCATAAAATAAACTCGTTTAATCATTCCATAGAGTTTAAAAATGTGAGTTTTTATTATGATGATATCGCCATTCTGAAAAACATCAATTTCAACATTGAAAAGGGAAAAACAATTGCCTTGGTTGGCAGCAGCGGTGCAGGAAAATCTACTTTAGCTGATCTGGTACCAAGGTTTCACGATGTTACATCAGGGGAGATTTTGGTTGACGGGATTAATATCAAAGACTATTCTTTGCAATCATTGAGAGGACTTATCAGCATCGTTACGCAAGAGCCCATCTTGTTTAATGATACCATTGCAAACAACATTGCATTGGGAATGGATAATGCCAATCTGGATGCAATTGTAGAAGCGGCAAAAATTGCTAATGCTGATAATTTTATAACTAAAAAAGAACAGGGTTATCAGACTAATATTGGCGACAGAGGTACAAAGCTGAGTGGAGGAGAACGCCAGCGTGTTACGATTGCCAGAGCTGTATTGAAAAATCCCCCCATTTTAATATTAGATGAAGCCACTTCATCTTTGGATACCGAAAGTGAAAGATTGGTGCAGGATGCGATAAACAAATTGATGAACAACCGTACGTCAATTGTAATTGCACATCGTTTAAGTACTATTCGACATGCGGATGAAATATTGGTATTGCACAAAGGTGAAATTGCAGAACGAGGTACTCACGATAGTCTGATTGAGTATAAAGGCATTTACCACAAATTGGTTGAAATGCAGGAAGTGAGGTAGGGCTTAGTTATTCAAATGCAAACTTGATTTGGTTACTAGAGCAAGTGAGAGAACCTCTATGCCGTGGTACGAACCAGGTACAAACCATGGCAAGGGAACCCACTTAAATAAACGGAGCGAAACTGAAAAGCCAAACGATCAGGAAATAAAAAAAATAAAATGGAAAATTTAATTCAATTAGTGCCAAACAACACTCTAATTACACCGACACCAGAGGAAGGTCGCCAATTAGCTGTAAAAATGGCAAGGCTTATCATGAAAATTACCCAACCTGATGTCGAAAAGAGAGAAAAAATGCGATCCGAGTACGCAGAAGATCCAGGCTTACTCATTGCTATTGGTCAAACCGTTGCGCACGAATTTGCGACAATAGCTGCTGCAAACAATTATTGGAGATAATGAAAATTTATAAGTTTTCAAATCGATGACACAAGAAAAACAGCCCATTACAAGGGCTTAGTGATTCAGTTGAAATATTGATTTAATTAATACAGCAAGCGAGATAACCCCTATGCTATGGTACGAACCAGGTACGAACCATGGCAAGAGGGATGTATAGAAAATAAAATCCATTAATCGGTGAAAAAACAATTCAAAAAAAAGTATTCATGCGTATATTCGCGACAATCGAACTACAAATAAATTTTACAAAATGAAAAAAATAGCTGTTATAGTAACCTGCATGTTTTTGGCAGGAATCTCCCTATCATTACAAGCGCAAATTATCTCAGTAACATCTGGAACGGATTTTAATATTGTGGCCAATACAGTTATTGCTGCAGACAGTATGGATATTACACCAGCTTCCGATTTTACTATAAATGGCAGCAGTCTTGTAAGAAGTAATGTGGTCAATAACAGTACCAGTTTTCCCTACATCAATAGGGTATACCAGTTTAGCCAACCTACAAATGCTTTCAATGGAGCATTAAAAGTATACTATAACAATGGAGAGTTGAATGGCATGCCTGAAGCTGCCTTAAAAACACTTTACCATAATAATATTTCATGGCAGCCAGATCCTGAAACTGTAAACAACAGCACCAATAATACAGTAGAAAGCAGTGTATTAAATGCAACAGCACTTAAAGAAATTACCGCAAGTTATTTTGCTAAACTACAGTTAAAGGCATTTTTAGAAGGGTTTTATTTAAGTTCGGGTTTAATGAGATCAACACTTTATGATCTAGAAGCCAGTACGGATATCACAGCTACAGACTCTGTTGAAATTAATTTATGGAGCACAGCGAATTTAAGTAATCCTTCTCCGAATTACAGTTCCAAAGGGATTTTACATAATGATGGGAATGCAACTTTATTATTCTCAGGATTCGCATTAGACAGCAGTTATTATATTCAAGTAAAACACAGAAACAGTGTGGCAGTGTGGAGTGCATCACCTATATCAGTTGCATCCACAACAGATTATGATTTTACCAACAGCTTGGCTTCGGCATATGGAGACGGTGTTAATCCTTCCATGAAATTGAAAAGTGGTGGAAAGTATGCAATATATTCAGGTGATATAAATCAAGATGGAGGCGTTGATATTTTCGATATGCAACAAGCAGAAAATGACGCATCCAAATTTTCATATGGATATAATTCAAGCGATTGTAACGGTGATAAGTCAACAGATATTTTTGATATGCAGCTTATTGAAAATAATGCATCATTATTTCTGTATACTGCCAAACCTTAGTTTGAACTTAAAGAATTATGAAAAGGAAGAGACGCAGTGAATAATCGTATCTGCTTATCAACTAACCAACTAACCAACTAATCAACCATCCAACTACTTCACAATTCCCATTTTAGCTTCTATGCTCAATGTAGCATGAGGAACTGCTCTTAATCTTGCTTTATCGATAAGTCTGCCTGTAACCCTGCAGATGCCGTAGGTTTTATTTTCAATACGCATTAGCGCTTTTTCTAGATGGTCAATGAAAGTTATTTGACGACTAGCCATTTGACTTAATTGCTCTCTTTCCATGCTCAGACTTCCATCTTCCATGGTCATATATCTGTTTTCACTTTCATCACCGCCTGTTTCGTCTTTGCGGGTAATTAAACCTTGTAAATAGTTTAATTCTTTTCTAGCTGTTTCAAGCTTACGTTGTATCAATTCTTTAAATTCCTGTAGTTCAGCATCAGCATATCTTAGAGATGGTGCGCCAGGATCATTTCTTTGTTTGTCGAGTACCGACTTCATGAAATCAGGCTGATATTGTCTGGAAGTTTTGGTATTTATTTTTGGAAGTACTACTGGCTTTGCCGGAGTAATTTTGATATCTTTTGGATGTTTTGCAGCTATAGATTTTTTAGGGGCTTCTACTATTTTAGCTACAACAGGCTTTTTTACCTCTGCTTTTTTAATCTCAACCATTGGTTTTTTTGCCTCAATTTTTTTAACTGCCGGAACAATCTTTTTAGCCAGTACTATTTTTTTAACAGGTGCTGCTACTTTTTTAACGGGCTTAACGATTTTTTTTACGGGTTTAGCCACTTTTTTAGGAGCTACAGCTTTTTTAACGGGCTTAACGATTTTTTTTACGGGTTTAGCCACTTTTTTAGGAGCTACAGCTTTTTTAACGGGTTTAACGATTTTCTTTACCGGTTTAGCAGTTTTCTTAGCTGGAGCCACTTTCTTAACTGACTTTGCTTTAGCTGGAGCTTGTTTTTTGGCTGCCGATTTCACTTTTGGTTTTTTGGTTGCCATAACTAATTACTTTTTTGGTTAACATTTACCATCAAGGAAACATCGTTCACCTCAATAGTAATTCCGCTGTTTAATGCAGGAGTGAACTCGAGCGAATCAGCGAGAATTTCGCGGCAAATATAGTCTTTAAATTCCATTAAAGATGATTGGAGTTCAGCATTTTCCTCAATTGTTACAATAATTCTGTCCGTCAGTTCGTAGCTGTTTTCCTTTCTGATATTTTGAATTCGGTTAACAAATTCCCTCGCATTTCCCTCATTTTGAAGTACTTGTGAGATTGTAATGTCTAACGCAACAGTCAAAAAACCCTTACTTGCAATCTCAAAACCTGGGATGCTATCGGTAATAATTTCCAGGTCTTCTGAGGTAATTATTATCGGATCTTCTCCATTTTCTACCAAATTCTTGTTTAAGAGATACTCCCCTTGTAGTACTTTTTCTATCAAAGCATTATCAAATTTTTCTATTTCATTCGCCGCCCATTTCATTTTCGCCCCTAATTTTTTACCTAATGTTTTGAAATTGGCTTTTGCTTTCTTTCGGATAAAGTTATTATTGGCATCTAAAATCTCTACTTCTTTGATATTTGTTTCAGTCTTGATAATATCTTCTATCAATTGGATGTTTTTCAACATTTCGCTATCAAGAGCAGGGATGAAAACTTTTTGCAAAGGCTGCCTTACTTTTATATTTACTTTTTTTCTTATAGATAAAATTAAAGAAGAAGCTTCCTGAGCCAATAGCATTCTTTTTTCTAAAGCTGTATTAATCGAATTCGTTTCCACGACTGGAAATAAAGTATGATGAACAGAAGTGTTTTCAAATCGCTGTGTCACCGAATTGAGATTATTAAAAAGCCATTCCCCAAAAAATGGTGCGATTGGAGCAATCAACCTGCTTAAGGTTTCCAAACATTCATATAAAGTTTGATAAGCACATTTTTTATCATGTTTATATTCTCCTTTCCAAAAACGTCGACGGCACAAACGAACGTACCAATTGCTCAATTGTGTATCAACAAAATCTTCAATCGCCCTTCCAGCTTGCGTAGGTTCATAGGCGTCAAAATTTTCCTCAACAGTTTTCACTAGCGTATTCAAAGCGGAAATAATCCATTGATCAATTTCAGGCCTTTCTGCTAAGGGAATTTTATTTTCATGAAAATTAAACCCATCCACATTTGCATAAAGTGCAAAAAATTGGTAAGTATTATACAAAGTGCCAAAAAACTTTCTTTGTACTTCCTTGATTCCTTCTTCATCAAATTTTAAACTATCCCATGGAGATGCATTTGTAATCAAATACCAACGCGTAGCATCTGCTCCATATTTAGCAATCGTTTCGAAAGGGTCTACCACATTGCCCAAACGCTTACTCATTTTATTTCCTGATTTATCTAAAACCAGTCCATTACTTACAACAGTTTTGTAAGCCACGCTGTCAAAAAGCAACACACCAAGTGCATGTAAAGTATAAAACCATCCTCGCGTTTGATCCACTCCTTCAGCGATAAAATCTGCAGGGAAATTCTCTTTGAAGGTTTCTTTATTTTCAAAGGGGAAATGCCATTGTGCGTAAGGCATGGCGCCACTGTCAAACCACACATCTATTAGGTCTGGTATTCTGTTCATTGGCTTACCCGACTCGCTTACTAGGATGATGTTATCTACAAAAGGTTTGTGTAAATCAGCAGTTAGGTGATGGATGTATGCTTCTGTTGATTGATTGTCGGCTGGCTTCCACAACCCTGCATCGTGTGATTTTTTTAATTCGTTTTTTAATTCTTCGACAGAGCCGATACATTTATTTTCAGTGCCATCTTCAGTTCTCCAAATGGGCAAGGGCGTTCCCCAATAACGACTACGGCTAAGGTTCCAGTCCACCATGTTTTCCAACCAGTTGCCGAAGCGTCCTGTACCAGTACTTGCAGGCTTCCAGTTGATGGTTTTGTTCAACTCAATCATCCTGTCTTTTACTGCGGTAGTTTTGATAAACCAGGCATCTAAAGGATAATAAATGATAGGTTTATCTGTGCGCCAGCAATGCGGGTAACTGTGTTCATATTTTTCTACTTTAAACGCACGGTTTTCTTTCTTTAGTTTTACAGAAATATCAATATTCACATCTGCATAATCAACCTCGTCTTTATAGTTTTTTACATAACGACCGCTAAATTCTCCGACGCCATCAATAAACTTTCCTTGTTTATCTACAAGTGTTAAAATTCCGAGATTGTTTTTCTTTCCTACTTTGTAATCATCAGCACCAAATGCAGGCGCAGTGTGCACTATGCCAGTTCCATCTTCAGTAGTTACAAAGTCGCCCGTAATAACTCGGAAGGGTTGTGCTCCCGGAGTTTCTTCCTGAATTTTTTCTATTGTATTTGCTTCGTAAGGCAGCAGTTGTTCGTAACCGGTACCTTCCATTTCTTTTCCTTTGAAAGAGGAAAGTAATTCCCATGGAATGATTTTGTCGCCTTCTTTGTATGCTTCAAATGGAGTGTTTTCTGCTTCTGCTTTAAAATATTTTCCAACCAAAGCTTTTGCCAAAATTACTTTAATGGGTAAAGAGGTATAAGGGTTAAAAGTTTTTACAAGTATATACTCAATCTCTGGACCAACTGTCAATCCTAAGTTTGAGGGCAGGGTCCATGGAGTAGTCGTCCAGGCCATCAGATAACATTCATCATCAGCATTTTTTCCAAGTGATTTTTTAAAATCTGCATGTAAAGTTGAAGGAATCACTTTAAACATCACAACAGCACTGGTATCTTTTACATCTTTGTAAGTGCCAGGCTGGTTCAATTCATGAGAAGAAAGTCCTGTACCGGCGGCAGGTGAATAAGGTTGTATACTTACACTTTCGTAGAGGTATCCTTTTTTATGTAATTCACTCAGACACCACCATAAAGTTTCAATATAATTATTTTCAAAAGTGACATAAGGCTTTTTGAGATCAACCCAATAGCCCATTTTTTGAGTAATATCGTCCCATTTATCTTTGAATTGCATGACCACTTCACGACATTTCTTATTGTAATCTTCAACAGATATTTTCTTTCCAATATCTTCTTTTGTAATGCCCAATTGCTTTTCAACGCCCAATTCTACAGGTAGTCCGTGTGTATCCCAACCACCTTTTCTTTTTACCTGAAAACCTTGCATGGTTTTGTATCTGCAAACCATATCTTTTAGTGTTCTTGAAATAACATGGTGAATACCAGGCATACCATTGGCGCTTGGCGGGCCTTCATAAAATACAAAGGGTTTATTGCCTTCGCGAATTGCAATACTTTTTTCAAAAGCTTGCTCTGCTTCCCATTTAGCGAGAATTTCACTGCCGATTTCGGGTAAATTTAAATGCTGGTATTCTTTGTATTTGACTGCCATAAACTATTGCTGACTGAATAAATTCCGTAAAAAATTGAGGGGCGAAGTTAATGATTTGCGAATAGAATTCCATCAAAAACTCGGGTGTGGTTGAGTTAGCGAGGTTTAATGCATCAATAATTCACAAGGTTTTATTCCCGTGTGGTTTTTGAAAGCAGTACTAAAATGAGAAATGGAAGAATAACCGAGTGAGGCAGAAACTTCCGTTACGCTCAATCCTTTTTCATAAAGAAGATATTTTGCATGCTCCATCCGTTGACCCTGATAAAAATCAAAAATGGTAGTGCCGAAAATTTCTTTAAATCCTTTCTTTAAATAACATTCATTGATAGCTACTTTTCTACTCAATGCTTTGATGGTAATGGGATCACCAATATGTTGAAGTAATATTTCTCTGGAGTCTATTATTTTTTGACGGTCTTCTTCATTAGCCAGAAACTTACAATCGAAACTATTTTCATCTTTTTCGTTGAGCATGCAGTCTGCACTGTATAATAAGATAATTTGAGTCTGCGCATTGATAAAAATATTCTCTCTGGTATCTGTATAATTGTGATTTAATAATGCTTGTATTGCAGTCTTTGTTTTTTTACAAAGCGGCGCAGTTTTTGAAAAAGTTTGCTGGTGCGAAAACGTCACGATTTTCTCGAAGAAGGAGTTGTTGTTTTTATGTGCTTTAGCAAATTGCTGGATGTAGGAAGGGCTGTAGTGGAATGAAACCATATCCAAGGTTTCTATTTTTTCCAGACAAGCATCAGAAGAATTGAACTTACAAAGATCACACTCCACTTGTTTTTCGCGACAATAAAAATTTCCGGAAACACAAAATCTGAGTTCAAGATAATTTTCTTCAGGGTTTGTTTTGCTGTAATGGTAGGATAAAACGCCCGTATCTGCTACATTCCACTGAGGTTGTTTTCGGATGCGTTTGATAGTATACTTTACCGAGCCGGGAATATTTCTTTCCAGGTCCTGAAGCATGTCTACATGTTCAGTTACACGCAACTGGTTAGTAGATAAATCAAATATGTTGGCTAATTTTCCCATTAGTATAAGCAAATATACAAAAGCTATAACTAGAGGACAGCTGATTTGTGTTTGGGTCTTTAAAAAGGGCTGTATTTTAACAAGTTGGTGAAGGAATGAATTTTATATTGAAAATACTTATTGAACATCATTGGTATATAGTCGTTATTGGTGTTTAGCCAATAAAAGTTTGTTGGGTCGCTCATTAAGATTCTCAATTAATTCCAACGATTGTATCAGCTGATAGCTCTCGGAGTTTTATCTTTCTTGATTCGCTTGAATTCCTTGTTGCATCAGGGGTTAGCGTGACTGTTCTTTTTTGTGCTGCTATACTATCACTTGCAGCTTGCATAATTAATGCATTCCACTTTGATCCGTTATAAATTTGCAGTTCTCCATTTTGGCCACAGTTTGAACACCAGATTATCAATCCAGCGGAGGGAGCATTTATAGCATTGCGTTCTGCGCAAGTTAATTTTGGTGGAAGTAGTCCTTTTTTTGAACCTTGTTCGCTTTCTTTATGCTGGTTATTTGCTATTGGAATATAGTGTAGGGTGATAGTCCAGGAAGAAGCGTTTACTCTGTTTACGGCAGTATTGCATCCAGGAATTCCTTCAATAGTTCGCCATGCTTGCATCGCAAATTTTAAGTTAGTGCCACTTTGATAGATTCCATTTGCAATATTTACAGCGTTTCTGGTATAATCCATATTTCCTGCGGAGGAATCTCTACCAGAATATATTTTAGTTTCGGCGGTATTTGTATTTAGAAATTTTACTTGAGAGCGCTGTTCTGATTTTTTACCCATACCCATTGCAGCCATGCTGTAATAAATATCAATTCCGGTCACTTCATAAGTGCTGTCGGCTGAAGGTAATTTAAATTCAAGGATAGCGGAATTATTACAAGTAGAATCATAATTTTTATAAGAAGTAGGAATATCTCCGATGGTAAAAGTTTTGGAGATGGTAATTTCGGGGTTTGAAAACGAAAAATTGGATAAAAAAATAAAAAGAACAAAGGCCACACCAAGTATGCCGATAGAGATAATGCCTATTTTAATAAAATTCAAGTTCCGAGTCATAAAATAAAAATCTCTGTAAATATATAAAAAAGGAACTCAACCCAGTAAAAAAGACAAATCCGTTTTTTTAAGGTTAAAAAACATAAATAAATAATCTCGAAATCGAAGCAAAAAAATGCAGAAAAACCCTTTGTTTTCGGTATATTTGCGAATATCTAATTTTTTAATTTTAAAGAGGTTTCAAAGCAATTATGAGTACAGAAATAGAATCAAATGCTGCTGTCCCTAACAATAGTTATAGCGCAGATAGTATACAGGTATTAGAAGGGCTAGAAGCTGTTAGAAAAAGGCCAGCCATGTACATTGGAGATATTAGTGTGAAAGGGTTGCATCATCTTGTCTATGAGGTCGTTGATAATTCTATTGATGAAGCTCTAGCAGGACATTGTAAAAACATAACGGTTACTATAAACGAAGATAATTCCATTACTGTTCAAGATGATGGAAGGGGTATTCCAACTGGGATGCATACGAAAGAGAACAGGAGTGCTTTGGAAGTTGTAATGACTGTTTTACATGCTGGAGGAAAATTTGATAAAGGATCTTACAAGGTTTCTGGAGGTTTGCATGGAGTGGGTGTGAGTTGTGTAAATGCGTTAAGTACAAAATTACATGTAACCGTAAACCGTGAGGGTAAAACCTTCGAGCAGGAATATGCTACCGGTATTCCACAATATCCAGTTCGTGAAATCGGAACATCGGATGCAACAGGAACACGTGTTCAGTTTTGGCCTGACGGAAGTATTTTTACTACTACTCTTTACAATAAAGAAATTCTTGAAGGAAGATTAAGAGAATTGTCATTCCTGAATAGAAAAATAACAATAATATTAAACGATCTGCGTGAATTAGATGATAATGGGGTAGCTTATTCCAAACAATTTTACAGCGAAGGAGGAATTGTAGAATTTGTTGAATTGATTGACAAAACAGCCAATCGTTCTCCGTTAATTCCGGTAACGATTTATTGTGATGGTTACGATGAAAAAAGCAATGTGTCTGTAGAGGTTGCCATGATATATAATGCAGGTTACCAGGAACATCTTTTTAGTTATGTAAATAACATCAACACTATAGAAGGCGGAACCCACGTAGCTGGATTCAGAAGATCAATTACCAGAGTATTCAAAAGCTATGGTGAAAAACAAGGCATGTTTGAAAAGGCAAAAGTGGCTATTGAAGGAGATGATTTCAGAGAAGGTATTTCTGCCATCATTTCTGTAAAAGTTCCCGAGCCACAGTTTGAAGGTCAAACAAAAACGAAATTAGGCAATAGCGAGGTCATGGGTATTGTGGATACGACCTTAAGCAGAGTGCTTGAAGCTTATCTGGAAGAAAATCCTCGCGATGCTAAAACAATTATCCAGAAAGTAATTCTTGCTGCACAAGCAAGAGCGGCGGCCAAGCGTGCCCGTGATATGGTTCAAAGAAAAAGTGTTTTAGTAGGCGGAGGATTGCCTGGTAAATTGGCGGATTGTTCGGAGAAAGATCCTGGAAAATGTGAGTTGTTTCTTGTCGAAGGAGATTCGGCTGGTGGAACCGCTAAACAAGGTCGCGATAGAAGTTTCCAAGCGATTCTTCCATTGAGAGGTAAAATTCTTAATGTAGAAAAAGCGATGGAGCACAAGATTTATGATAATGAGGAGATTAGAAATATGTTTACGGCTCTTGGGGTTAAAATTGGTACTTCAGAAGATGTAAAGGCCTTGGATATATCTAAACTTCGCTATCATAAATTGATTATTATGACGGATGCGGATGTTGATGGTAGCCATATTGCGACTTTAATTTTGACTTTCGTTTTCAGATATATGAAAGAATTGGTTGAACAAGGGTTTGTTTATATTGCCCAACCACCATTGTATTTGGTTAAAAAAGGGAAAGAGCAGGAATACGCTTGGAATGACGAAGAAAGAAAAGGATTGGTGTCGAAATTAGGTCAGGGAAAAGATGATAGCGTGACCATTCAACGATATAAAGGTTTGGGAGAAATGAATGCAGAACAATTATGGGAAACGACTATGAATCCTGTAACCAGAACACTTAAGCAAGTTACCATTGATAGTATGACCGTAGCAGATGGGGTATTTAGCATGCTTATGGGAGACGAGGTTCCACCAAGAAGAGAATTTATAGAAACCCATGCTAAATATGCAAAAATTGACGTATAATCGTTGCTGATTTGCTTGGTTTGAGATACATATTCACATATGTGGAGAGTTCTAGTTGGCTTATTTTTGGGTAAAACCAATAAATATAGTAGCTTGTAACATCTAGCGTAAGCTATAACCTTTATTTACTAACAATAAATTTTATTAAAATGTCAAAAATGCTAACAGCCTATTGCATGAAGACCAAAGAGAAAAATGTTCCAATGCAAGATGCAGTAATAACCAAAACAGCCCGCGGTGGCTACATGGCTCAAGGGAATGATGGTAAAGGAAATAAAATGACTACTATGCTTGGAGAAGCTACAGCTTTAGAAGCAGTAAAAAATGGAGTCGCTAAAAAAGCATGGTAAACAATGCTTGAATTTTTTGAGAGCCGTTCATTTTTGAACGGCTTTTTATTTTATAGCCCAATAAGCCGTTGTACGAACTATGATAATGGAGTCTAATTACTTTTTCCCATTAACACTATTCTTCATTCGCAATAAAAAGTCGTAAATATCATCCATTGATTTTATTTGCTCTACGATTAAGATACCATTTTTCCCCACTTGTTTCAGTTTGGCTTTATTTGTTCCTATTTGTAAAAAAAGCAATATTTTATTAAAGGTGTCACTTTGAAAATAAGGAGAGTCGGGATTGCTTACAAAGAAGCATTTCAATACATCATTCTTCAGGAATAGTTTTTCAAATCCTAATTCAACGGCGATTTTTCTACAGCGAACAGTGGTAAATAAATCCTCGGCTTCGACTGGCACTTGTCCAAATCTATCGGTCAATTCATTATGAAAAGCAACGAGATTATCCTCTGTATCGCAATTATCTAATCTAGAATACAAACTCAATCTTTCGGTAATGCTCTCCACATAATTATCCGGAATCAAAATCTCTAAATCTGTATCAAAACTGCAATCTTTTACAAAATCATCTTGCTGGCTAATTTCTTCTTTGAACAAATCTCTGAATTGATTTCGTTTTAATTCGCGGACGGCCTCATCCAATATTTTTTGATACATTTCAAATCCTATCTCTGCAATGAATCCACTTTGTTCACCACCCAGCATATTTCCTGCCCCACGAATATCTAAATCACGCATGGCGATTTGAAACCCACTTCCCAAATCACTGTATTGTTCCAATGTGCTTAATCTTTTTCTACTGTCTGCCGGTAATGTACTCATCGGTGGCGCGAGTAAATAACAAAATGCTTTTTTATTACTTCTGCCAACTCTGCCTCGCAATTGATGCAAATCACTTAAGCCAAACTGGTGAGCATTGTTTACAATAATGGTATTTACATTTGGAATATCTACACCACTTTCTACAATATTGGTACATACAAGCACATCATATTTTTTGTCCATGAAATCCAGAATGGTTTCTTCTAGATCGTCTCCCTCCATTTGCCCGTGTGCATAGGCAATGCTGATGTCCGGACAAAGCCCTTGAATGAAACTCTTCATCTCTGCCAATCCATTCACTCTGTTGTGAATAAAGAAAACCTGTCCGCCTCTTTCGGTTTCATAATAAATAATATCCCTGATACTATCTTCATTAAATACAGCTATTTCTGTTTGAATAGGTTGTCTGTTTGGCGGAGGTGTATTAATGATGCTTAAATCCCTTGCGCCCATCAAACTGAATTGCAATGTTCTGGGAATAGGCGTAGCAGTTAGTGTTAAGGAATCTACAGTTGCTCTGATTTGTTTTAGTTTTTCTTTCGCGCTTACTCCAAACTTCTGTTCCTCATCAATAATCATCACACCCAGATCTTTGAATTTTACGTCTTTACCCAATAAGGCATGCGTACCAATGATGATGTCGATTTTTCCTTCCTGTAATTTTATTAAGGTATCCTTTTTTTCTTTTGATGTTTTAAATCGGTTAACAAAGTCGACCGTCACTGGAAAATCTCTTAATCTGTCTTTGAATGTTTTGTAATGCTGGTAAGCTAAAATTGTTGTGGGAACTAATATGGCAGCTTGCTTTCCATCGCAGCAGGATTTGAATGCAGCCCTGATGGCTATTTCTGTTTTTCCAAATCCTACATCACCACAGACCAATCTGTCCATTGGTGCTTCTTTTTCCATATCTCGTTTCACATCTTCACTGGCTTTTGCCTGATCGGGAGTGTCTTCATAAATAAAACTGGCTTCCAATTCTGTTTGCATGTAATTATCAGGACTATGCTGAAATCCAAGTTGGCTTTTTCGCTGTGCATACAATTGAATAAGATCTGTAGCAATATCCTTGACCTGTTTTTTTGTTTTTTCTTTTAATTTACTCCATACATCACTTCCCAGTTTGTTCATTTTAGGGATGCTGCCTTCTTTACCACTGTATTTGCTGATTTTATGCAACGAAGAAATATTCACGTATAATAAATCGCCATCTTTATATTGTATTCTAACGGCCTCTTGTATACGCCCGTTCGCTTCTATTTTTTGTAATCCACTATATACGCCAACGCCATGATCGATATGAGAAACATAATCGCCAGGCTGTAACTCCCTTAGGGTTTTTAAAGTCAGCGCTTTGTTTTTGCTAAAAGCTTGTTTGACTTTATACTTATGATAGCGTTGAAAAACCTGGTGGTCAGTATAGCAAATTATTTTATTGTCGTCATCAATAAATCCTTCATGAATTGAAACCGGAATAGGAGTGATTTGAATATCCGCTTTAAGATCCTTAAAAATAATATGAAGTCTTTCTAACTGTTTTGGATTTTCTGCAAAAATGAAAATATTGTATTTCTCTTTTTCATAATCCTGCAAGTTTTTTATCAATAAGTCAAACTGTCGGTTAAAGGCTGGCTGTGGTTTTGATACAAACGAAATCGTTTCTGCTGCATTGGTTTTATGAAGTACAGCTTTCTTACCTATTTCAATAATATGCTTAAGATTAATTTGTGTTTCAATTTCGGCAACACTTACAAAGTCATTTCTTGAAATATTGTCTTTAAAATTTATGGCATCATTTTCAGTAGTGTTTTCTTTTTTACTGGCATTTGTTTTTACAAACTCCAGATAGATGTCAATATTTTCTTCTTCTTGTTCAATTCTTTCTTTGATAAAATTCCAGTCTTTCAGCCATACAACCGTATTCTCTGGGAGGAATTCCAGTAAAGAAACTTTCTCTCCAGTTTCGAATTGTGTTTCTACATTGGGGATGATGTTTACCTGCAATAATTTTCTTTCGCTCAATTGTGTTTCCGGATCAAAGATGCGGATACTGTCTACTTCGTTGCCAAATAATTCTATTCGGTATGGTTTTTCATTTCCAAAAGAATAAATATCTAAAATGCCACCTCTAACGGCAAATTGTCCCGGTTCGTAAACAAAATCAGTTCTTACAAATCCATGGCCTACAAATTTTTGCAGCATTCCATTTACATCTAATTCATCTGCTTGCTTGATACGAATAATATTATCAGAAAGTGTTTTTGATAAGACCACTTTTTCAAAGACCGCTTCAGGGTAAGTAACAATAATTTTCTTGTTTCCACCACCGGCAATTTTAGTTAGGGCTTCTGTACGAAGCATTACATGACTGCTGTTTAAAAGTTGGTAATTCTTTTTGTTTTTAAAAGAGGATGGGAAATAGAAAATATCCAGCGCATGGGTAATATTTTCTATAGTATTTTGTACATATGCGGCTTCTTCTGCATCCCCTACAATCAAGAGATGATTGGTTTGAGATAAGATTGCCTGGTTGTGAACAGCAGCAAATAAAAACTCAAAGGCACTTCCACAGAGTCCTGATAATAGTAAATGTTGTTGTTTGGACAAAGTAATCCTGTTCGCTATTTGAAAACAGCGGGGATCATTTTTGTAAAAATTCATCAACACATCCAAATTCATTCTCGCCAATATTTTTTTCTACATCTGCCAATGCCACTTAAAAGACATGCAAATATACTCTGCAAATACAAATCTGCATATTAATTCTATAATTTGTATCTTACTAAAAATAATTTTTATGGCTTTACAACCATGGCGCAATGGAATCGTTACAAGAATTGAGGATGAAACTACTGATACCAAAAGATTTTGGATTCAGGTTCCAGAGTTAACTAGTTTTGATTTTTTACCCGGGCAATTCGTAACGCTTGATTTACCCATTCATGAAAAATCCAATAAAAGATGGAGAAGTTATTCAATCGCATCTTCACCAGACGGCACGAATATTTTTGAATTATTGATTGTATTAAATCCACAAGGCCTTGGCACACCGCATTTATTTAACGAAATAAATATTGGTAGCGAGTTGATTCTTCGCGGTCCTCAAGGTGTATTTACCTTGCCTGAAAAATTGGATAAGGATTTGTATTTGATTTGCACAGGTACAGGGATTGCGCCATTTAGAAGTATGGTTCATCATATTCATCAACAACAAATTTCCTATAAAAATATTTTTCTTATTTATGGCTGCAGAACAAAAAGTAATTTGATGTATTTTGATGAGCTAAATAAATTACAACATGAAATGAAAAATTTCCAATACATTCCAACTTTATCAAGAGAAGATTGGGAAGGTAAGAAGGGCTATGTTCATGCTATTTATGAGGAATTATGTAGTACAAAATCCCCTGCATATTTTTATCTCTGTGGTTGGAAAGACATGATTGATGAAGCC
This sequence comes from uncultured Bacteroidota bacterium, assembly GCA_903831575.1. Classification (GTDB taxonomy): domain Bacteria; phylum Bacteroidota; class Bacteroidia; order Chitinophagales; family Chitinophagaceae; genus Ferruginibacter. The sequence goes on from CAIKYB010000034.1 coordinate 68,797, forward strand.
AAAAAAAGAATGCTTGAGTTTGGGTATGACAAAAAGGATATTCATATTGAGATTTATGGATAAATTATGGAGCAAGTAGTTTTCGGTAAAAGAAGAGTTCTTGCCATAGAATAATCTATAAATTTGCCGCCAAAATTTTCTCAATATTTACAATTTTGTTATTTTGACTACCATAAACATGGATATTTGTTTTGATAATTTGGAAAGAATTTTATCTGCCAGCATGATTAGCGGGAAAGTAAAATTGGGCAGTAATTGTTTACGAGAAACTCCACCACTCAGAAGATAGGCCAAAGGGTTGATGTATGTTATACTTTCTATTTTCAAATTTGGAAATTTGCTTTTAAATATTTCCCTATCCCTTTCAAATACAATCCAAGGAAGTGCACCATTTGCGTCAGACATTGGTCCTGATGAAGGGATGGTCCAGCCTCCTTTGGGTTCAAAAGGTTCATGATGAAAATTCTGATAAATGAAACGGCCCCATATTGAATTGGCTGGTTCTATCATAATCATTTTACCGCCTTTTGTTAGTACCCTATTTACTTCATTTAAAAACTGCTCACTATCTGGAATATGATGCATCGTATCAATCATAAAAATCCCGCCAATAGAATGGTCTTCAAATGGCATATTTAATGCCGATAAAGTCATATCGTTACTTGGTAAATCAATGATATCGGTACAGATCACTTTAGGTTCCAATTCCTTTAAAAATCCACCACCAGAACCGAGTTCAATCATAACGTCATTGGGTAGATTTTTTATTTCATTTATAAAAATGGAGTACCAATTCAGGTAAAGATTTTTCAGGAATTTTTTCTTCTTGATGATTTGTCCATGCAATATTGTTCTTTCCGGAGAATCTATAGAGTGCTCAATTTTATATTTTAGCATAAATAATTTATGATTTTTTGAAATTGCCTAATACAAGTATTTTTTAATTTTTACGAATTTATATAATTTAATTTATAAAACAGGTCAGACGACCTACAATGAGAATTTTAGGGAACTATTTTAAATTATAGTCGTTCTCGTATATCGCAAATATTTTTTTTATAGCAGAAACAATTGTAGTAGATACCAAGGCTCCTAAAAATGCCATGAAGATATCTTTTTGTGCATCCCAAATATCACCTTGTGTCCCTAAATAAGCATCGCCCTGAGCTTTAAAAAATATATCAGCAACAGCCCATTCCACTAATTCATACAATGCACTGATAGACAAAGTGATTTCAATGGGTAAAATCCAGGCTACCAATTTGGGATATTTTAACCATTTTAGAAATAATTCTCTCATGGGATAAGCCAATAAAAATCCGAAACTAAAATGAACGATCCTATCGTAATAATTTCTTGAAGAGTGCGTATATTCTTTTAACCAATATCCAAAATTATTTTCTGCGTAAGTATATTTTGATCCATAAACATGCAGGCATAAATAGATACACATCAGTAAATAACTCAAATCGCTGAACTGGTATTTTTTAAAAGTCGTGACAATAAAAACGAGAAATAATACAGTCAAGGTATTCTCAATCATCCAATTGTTAAGGTCTGTTGTTCCAACAAGTGTATTGATCCAGATTGCAGCAAAAGACAACAGTAATAGCCATAGGAGTTTGTTTTTTTTAAAAGGGATTCTTTCTCTCGATATTGCAATGGTGAAACTCATAATTTATCTTAAATAAAATCTTTTGGTACTTAAAACTGGTATTGAATTCTATTTATCAAATTGGCAGTAATGGAGATAAATCAGTCAGAAATATTCACGATTTGTACATAGTTAAACGTTATGCCTAATTCATCCCTGCCTCACTTTTATACTTTGTGAAATATACTTTTAAATTGGCTTCACTTTTATATTTTGTAAAAAAGACTTTCCAGTCGGCTTCACTTTTGTATTCCGTCCAAAACCAAATTCCGCTGTATGGCTTTGCTTCACTTTTGTATTTAGTTTCGTACACAATCATGTCTGCTTCACTTTTGTATTCTGTAACATAAATGATTTTATCTGCCTCGGACTTATAAGATGTCTTGATTACCTTTTGAGCTTTTGAAAAGCTGAAGGATAGTAAGAGTATAGCGATGAAAATAATGTACTTCATGGTATTACTTTTATTTTTGAAAATGATGTTTCTTTTTAAATTCAGTATACAAATTACTATTTTACTCCCAACATGCTTTTGCAACTTTATTTTTTACCTCGCTAATTGCAATGCGTTCTTGTAACATGGTGTCTCTATATCTTATGGTTACGGTATTGTCTTCTTTGGTTTGATGATCAATAGTTACACAAAAAGGTGTCCCAATGGCATCCATTCTTCTGTAACGTTTTCCGATAGCATCTTTCTCTTCGTAGAAGCAATGGAAATGCGGCTTGCATTCATTCAGTAATGCTGTAGCAATCTCTGGAAGCCCATCTTTCTTTAAGAGTGGAAGTATGGCCAATTTTGTAGGAGCAATCTTTGCAGGTATTTTCAATACGACTCTGCTATCTTCAGTCCCATCTTCTTTTGTCCATTTTTCTTCCTGATAAGCCAATGATATAACTGTTAAGAATAAACGATCTAATCCAACAGAAGTTTCTACAACAAAAGGAGTGTAGTTACCATATGGTTTTCCTTCTGCATTTAAATCATTATCAAAATATTGGATTTTTTTCTTGCTGTATTTTGCATGCTGGCTCAAATCAAAATCTGTACGGCTATGAATGCCTTCCAATTCTTTCCATCCAAATGGAAATTCAAATTCGATATCTAATGCAGCGTCTGCATAGTGTGCGAGTTTTATATGGTCATGAAATCTCAATTTTTCTGCAGGGATTCCAATACTTTCATGCCATTTTTTTCTCGCATCTTTCCAGTAGTTGTACCATTCCATTTGTGTGCCAGGACGAACAAAGAATTGCATTTCCATTTGTTCAAATTCTCTCATTCTAAAAATAAACTGACGGGCAACAATTTCATTTCGGAAAGCCTTACCCGTTTGTGCAATACCAAAAGGAATTTTCATTCTTCCTGTTTTTTGGACATTCAAAAAATTTACAAATATTCCCTGAGCAGTTTCTGGTCTTAAATAAATGGTTTCAGCTTCTTCTGCAACACTTCCTATTTGAGTGCTGAACATCAGGTTAAACTGACGAACATCTGTCCAATTTGAAGTTTTGCTGATGCCACATTTGATTTTGTTGGATTCGATTAAGCTCTTTAATCCTGCTAAATCATCTGCCGCAAGTAATTTATCCATTTCTGCAATCAATGCATCTGCTGCAGCTTTATCCAAAGTTTCAGCATGAGCTTCAATCAAATGATCAACACGATATCTTTTATTACTGTCTTTGTTATCAATCATAGGGTCGCTGAAATTATCAACGTGACCGCTGGCTTTCCAAACGGTGGGGTGCATAAAAATAGCGGCGTCAATACCCACGATATTGTCATGCATTTGAGTCATGCTCTTCCACCATTCGTCACGTAGATTCTTTTTTAACTGAGCGCCCATCTGGCCGTAATCGTAAACGGCACTTAATCCGTCGTATAATTCGGAGGATTGAAAAATATATCCATACTCTTTACAATGAGAGATGATTTCCTGAAAGTTGTTGATTTCGTTTGACATAAGGGGCAAAGATAGAAAATTAGGAATGTAAAATGGGAAATTTGGGATGTAAAATGGGGGAGGGGGATTTTTAATAAGCTGTTTTTAAAGATGATTATCATAGCCCACCATTTAAACGGTGCATTACATGTCAATTGAGAATTTCATCACCAAAAATTCGTATTAAAACAAAAAAATCCGAGTTTTTCAACATTGAAAAATTATATACCTAAACTATTTTACATGATTATGTCACATTCTTATTATAATGTTTGGATTCATGCTGTATTTGCAACAAAAGATCGACAAGAACTTATTACTCTAGACCTTGAAGAGGTTTTGTATCCTTTCTTATACGCTGAATTTGATGAGCTAGGATGCAAGTTGAAAATTGTGAATGGTCTATCTGATCATGTTCATTGCTTATTTATGCTACAAGCACAAAAATCATACGCTGAAGTTATAAAGCAAATAAAAGGTTCATCATCTCATTACATCAATCAACATAATTTGATTCTTGAAAAATTTTCCTGGCAAAAAGGGTATGCGGTATTTTCTGTAAGTAATGCTGAGGTGGATACAATTTATGATTACATTAAAAAACAAAAATTGAAACATGAAAGTTTGGAGGAAGAGGGATTTAAATTGTGATCAATCTTTTCTAGCCCACGGTTTAAACCGTGGGCTAACAATTAAATTTCTAATAAAAAAAGCCACCAGTTATTAAAACTGATGGCCGTGTTGAAGCAATTAATCGAACACTATTTTAGCTGCAGCCTAAACTATTGCCGCAGTTTAAACATTTGTAACAAGTGCCACTTCTTACGGTGATATGGCCACATGTATTACAAGCAGGAGCATCACCTTGCATAGATTTGTTTGCTGCACTAATTCCATCCAATCCTGTTTTTGGCTTTGCAGGACTTGCATCTCTGTGTGATTTTGTCCCATCTGGATTAGCATTACCAAGAACTCTAACTTCGCTTAATTCTGGAGTTCTTTCTCCAATTGTAGGTGTAGTTTGGTCCCATGCTTCATTTCCAAGATTCCCAACTTCAGGCTTATCCAATACATGAACTAAATCTGTTCTGCCTAAATATTCATAAGCTAATGAACGGAACATAAAATCAATAATCGAAGTCGTGGTTTTGATGTTTGGGTGATCTACCATTCCGGCTGGTTCAAATCTTGTAAACACAAATTTCTCAACGTACTCTTCTAAAGGAACACCATATTGCAATCCAATTGAAATAGCAATTGCAAAACAGTTTAGCATACTACGCATGGTAGCGCCTTCTTTAGCCATATCAATGAATATTTCTCCTAAAGTGCCATCATTGTATTCTCCGGTACGTAAGAATAGAGCTTGCCCATTTATTTTTGCTTTTTGAGTAAATCCTCTGCGTTTAGCGGGAAGAGCTCTGCGCTCAACAATCATAGCTAATTGACGCTTTAATGAAGTATCCGCGCTACTTTGAACTCGTTTGTTCATCTCTTCTAATAATTCATCAATGGTCAATTTGCCCATGTCTACAAATCCGCTTTCCTGAAGTGAAGTTTCTGCTGCAGCTTCAGTTGTTTCATCAGAAGATTTTTTCTTCTTGTCAGATTTGTTGCTTAATGGTTGACTTAATTTTGATCCATCACGGTAAAGAGCACACGCTTTTAATCCTAATTCCCAGCTTAAGCGATAAGAGTCAGCAATTTCTTCGATAGTGGCTTCATTTGGAAGATTGATTGTTTTGCTAATTGCACCACTTAAGAAAGGTTGTGCTGCAGCCATCATGCGAATATGACCATGCGCATGGATAAAACGCTGACCAGTTTGTCCGCATTTGTTGGCGCAATCAAATACTGATAAATGCTCGTCTTTTAAATAAGGCGCACCTTCGACTGTCATGGTACCGCAAACATAAATGTTAGCTTCATCAATCTCCTCGTCGCTAAATCCAAGTGCTTCTAACAAACTCCATCCAAAATCATTGTATTGGTTTGCTGTAAATCCAAGACGTTGTAAACAAGCTTCTCCTAGGGTATACACATTGAATACGAACCCGATTTCAAAAGCACTTCCCATTGCTGCATTTAATTTTTCAATTTCTGCAGGAAGGAATCCTTTGGCATCCAAAGTTTCTTCGTTGATAAAAGGAGCTCCTTTTAACGTGGCATGTCCTTTTGCGAAGTTTACGATTTCTTCTATTTCTTGTTCTGAATATTTTAAGTTTCTTAAGGCTTGTGGTACACTTTGGTTAATGATTTTGAAATAACCACCACCACTCAATTTTTTGAATTTTACCAAAGCGAAATCAGGCTCAACACCAGTTGTGTCACAATCCATTACCAATCCTATTGTACCTGTTGGAGCAATTACAGTAGTTTGTGCATTGCGATAGCCATTTTTCTCACCCAATTGCACTGCATCATCCCATGCTTTTGTAGCGGCTTTCAATAAATAATCTGGGCAATATTTTGCGTTAATTCCGTGAGGTTTAATTTCGATACCATCATAGGCATCCATTGCATCATAAGCAGCGGCACGGTGATTGCGCATTACTTTGAGCATGTGTTTTTTATTTTCTTTGTATCTGTCAAATGCACCAAGGAAACCAGCCATCTCTGCTGAAGTTTTGTAGGATACCCCTGTCATAATAGCGGTAATTGCACCTGCAATTCCTCTTGCTTGTTCGCTATCATAAGCTATACCGCTTACCATTAACATACTTCCCAAATTCGCATAACCTAAACCAAGTGTTCTGTAATCATAGCTCAACTGAGCCACTTCTTTGGAAGGGAACTGTGCCATTAATACAGAAATTTCTAAAACTACGGTCCACAAACGACAGGTATGTTCAAAACCTTGGACATCAAAAATATTATTGTCTTCATTAAAGAAACGACGAAGATTCACACTAGCAAGGTTACAAGCAGTGTTATCTAGGAACATGTATTCGCTGCAAGGGTTTGAAGCTCTAATCGGCCCACCTTCAGGACAAGTGTGCCATTCGTTGATCGTAGTATCATATTGAGTTCCTGGATCTGCACAACGCCAAGCTGCATAATTAATTTGATCCCAAAGCTCTTTCGCTTTTATGGATCTCATGGTACTGCCATCGCCTCTTGCCTTTAAATCCCAATCCCCATTTTCGTCTAAAGTTTTAAAGAATGAATTGGGTATACGAACAGAGTTATTACTATTTTGACCACTTACAGTTTTATAAGCCTCGCCTTCATAATCACTTGGATATCCAGCAGCAATTAGGGCTGCTACTTTATCTTCTTCTTTCAATTTCCAATTAACAAACTCAACAATTTCCGGGTGATCTAAATCTAAGCAAACCATTTTAGCTGCACGACGAGTAGTTCCACCACTCTTAATTGCACCTGCTGCACGATCTCCAATTTTCAGAAAACTCATCAAGCCACTTGAAGTACCGCCACCACTTAATTTTTCGCCTTCTCCACGGATACTGCTGAAGTTAGTTCCAACACCACTGCCATATTTAAAAATCCTTGCTTCTCTAACCCAAAGATCCATAATACCACCTTCATTTACCAAATCATCATCCACACTTAAAATAAAGCAAGCATGTGGCTGAGGACGCTCATATGCAGAAGTAGATTTTTTTAATTTACCATCTTTTGAATCTACATAATAATGGCCTTGTGGTTTACCAGTAATACCATAGACTTCATGTAATCCTGTATTGAACCATTGTGGACTGTTAGGAACGCAAGCTTGATTTAAGATGCTGTATACTAATTCGTCGTAAAATATTTGTGCATCTTTCTTTGAAGCGAAGTAATCATATCGCTCTCCCCATACTCTCCAGCAATGAGCCATACGATGAGCAACTTGCTTGGCCGTGGTTTCTCTACCAAGACTTCCATCGGGTTGAGGAACACCTGCTTTTCTGAAATACTTTTGCGCTAAGATATCGGTTGCAATTTGGCTCCATTGCTTTGGAACTTCAACGTCATTCATTTGAAAAACAATCTCACCACTTGGGTTTTTAATTACAGATGTACGATAATCATAATCGAACATATCGTAAGGGCTTACATCATCTTTAGTAAACTGGCGCTGGAAACTGAGCGCGGTGGCTGGTTGCTTTTTTGCTGGCATAATTCTATATATATTGCTGGTTAGTAAGTTTTAAATTCTCATTTAATGAGGTGTACGAAAATATTCCAACTCAAGGAACATTTTGCTTCTAAATATCAACACTATGTGGACAAAAGTTGTATATATTTTTGCAATACACAAGGAGACTGAATTTCATGAGTTTTGCACTTTTTGTGGAAAGAATATTTTTTTTTTTGAAACAAATATGTTGTAATAAAGTATTGTTTTTTATGCTGCATATCATATTTAAAAGTAAGTTTGACTATTCCTGAAAAAATGTCGAAATTATGAGAGTTCTGATTCAAAGAGTAAAGGAAGCCAGTGTTACCATTGATGAAAAAATAAAATCAAAAATAACAGCTGGTTTATTGGTTTTTGTTGGCATCGAAGATCTTGATGACAACAATGATATAGCATGGCTAAGTAATAAAATTATTAACCTTAGAATTTTTGATGATGAAAATAAAATTCCAAATTTTTCTGTGAAAGAAATTAATGGAGATATTTTATTAGTAAGCCAGTTTACTTTACATGCTATGACAAAAAAGGGTAACCGTCCCAGTTATATCAAGGCAAGTAAGCCGGATATAGCACTACCATTGTATGAGTGCCTGATTAGTCAATTAGAAAAAGATCTAGAAAAAAATATTTACACAGGCACTTTTGGCGCAGATATGAAAGTACATTTACTGAATGATGGACCGGTAACTATTTGGATAGATAGTAAAAATAAAGAGTAGCCATCTCTTCAAAAATTTTCAACAACATTCAACCTTCTTCAACAACCTTCAACAACATTCAACAACATTCAACCTTCTTCAACAATCTTCAACAACATTCAACTCCCTTCAACAAAATGAACAACCTTACCATCAGCGAAGCCCAGAAAAAAGTAGACGAATGGATCAAATCCATCGGTGTAAAATATTTCAGCGAACTAACTAATCTTGGAATTTTAATGGAAGAAGTGGGGGAACTCAGTAGATTAATGGTTAGAAAATATGGCGAACAATCATTTAAGGAATCAGACAAAGGCAAAGAACTAGCCGATGAAATGGCTGATGTGCTTTGGGTATTATTTTGCTTAGCCAATCAAACGGGCGTCAATCTTACGGAAGCTTTGGAGAAGAATTTCGAAAAGAAAACAACAAGAGATGCTACAAGACATTTGGATAATGAAAAGCTTAAATCATAAGTTTTGTCAATCCCAAACCAAAATCAATCAAACCCCAAACATAGCTTAACTTGCAGCCTAAATTTTTTCAGATGAACAAAATCATATGTTACTTTTTATTGCTTACTTTCTCTTTTCATTTCGCATCAGCGCAAAAAAATAAAAATTTAATCAGTGGTCCCTGGGCCGGCAATGTAGAATTGCGTTCTGCAATGGTATGGCTTGAAGTAGACCCATCTGTAAAATCAGTCTCTGTGAAGTATAATCCACTTTCGGATGCTAAAAATCTAAAAACAATAGTTTATAAAGGTGAGTTAGGTAAAGAATTTAATCCTGTTAAGCTAGAATTAAATGGTCTTGAGTTTGGTACTCAATATCAATATACAATCCTGTTAGACGGTAAGCCATTGACACTTCCATACGCTACACAATTCACGACTAAAGATTTGTGGCAATATCGTAAACCAGTTCCTGAATTTAGTTTTCTTACCGGAAGTTGCGCTTATTTTAATGACCCTAAATATGACAGACCAGGAAAACCTTATGGCGGCGATTCTTCTATTTTTGAAACGATGGCTAAAACGCCTGCCGATTTTCATGTTTGGCTCGGAGACAATTGGTACACAAGAGAAGTGGATTACGGATCTGTGTGGGGATTGAATAACAGGGCTTCTCATGACAGAGCACAAAAAGTATTGCAGGAATTCATGGCTAAAATGCCGCAATATGCCATCTGGGATGATCATGATTATGGACCTAATGATGCAGGAAAAAGTTTTATTTATAGAAAAGAAAGTCGCAATATTTTTAAAAATTATACGCTAAATCCAAGCTATGGCGAAGAAGGAAATGGTATTTATACAAAAGTGAGTTATGGTGATGTAGATCTTTTTTTAACTGATGACAGGTTTTTCAGATCTGAGGATGAAGTGCTGGATAGCATTAATGGATTACCCAATAAAGAAAAATCGTTTTTTGGCACACAACAAATGGAATGGTTGAAGAACTCACTATTGTATAGTCGCGCTCCTTTTAAAATTATTGTTACAGGAAGCCAGGTATTGAATCCATTAAATAAATATGAGTGCATGCAGCATTTTCCATACGAATACAATGAACTGCTTAACTTTTTAACGCTGCAAAAAATTAACGGCGTTGTATTTCTTACCGGAGACAGACATCATAGCGAGGTTATAAAAATGACGAGGCCTTCATTATATCCTTTATACGACATCACTGTTTCTCCTTACACATCTGGCGTAAGTAAAGTGGCCAAAAGCCCAGAAGAAAACAATCCTTTTCGCGAAGCCAATACTTTGGTTGAAGCACAAAATTTTGCAAAGATTTCCTTCACCGGTAAAAAAGGAGAAAGAATAATGAATGTTGAATTCATTGGATTAAAGGGCGAAAAACTCGGCGAATGGGGTGTAAGTGAAAAAATGATAAAGTCGGAGAAGTAGAAAAAATATCCAAACATAAGCAATCCAAAAAATGACTTCAAATTATTTCGAATACAACAAAGCAAAAGTGATTCAGGCGCTTCGGTACCATTTTATAAGTAGAAAGGAAATAAAAATAATGATAGTCCTGATTAATGTATTTGCTATTCTGTCCGCAACGCTTTTTTTCTTTAAAAAAATATCGCCTCTTGCATTTTTATTAAGCTCATTTCTTTGGTTTGTAATGATGATTTTATTTTGGTTTTTATTGCCAAGAATTATCTATAAGAAATCAAGTTCTTTTAAAGATCGGTTTAAAATAAATTTGAATGATGCCACCTTTTCATTGGAACACGAGCGTGCTTCAAGAAGTTTCAATTGGACTGAATTTGATTCCTGGATGGAAAGCCCCCATTTTTTTCATTTGTATTTTAATGCGACAAGTTTTTTTCTGATTCCGAAAGATGCCTTTGAAAATGAAGGAGAACAGGAAGCCAGAAATTATTTTAAAGAAAAGATCAAAAAATAAACTTTCATCCCAGAATTCAGTCTGAGCAATTCAAATTAATTACAGATGAAAAATTTATCAGTTGCCATCCTTCTTTTTTCATTATTTGTATTGTCTTGTAAAAAAGAGGAAAATATAGTTTCAACTCCCCATCCTGTAAATGATGTTATTTATTTTCCTCCGACAAACTCTTCCGTTTGGGACACGACATCGCTTGCTTCTTTAAACTGGAATACAACAGAGCTGAATAATTTGTATCCTTATCTTCAAAGCAAAAACACAAAGGCATTTATCATTTTAAAAAATGGTAAAATAGTAGTCGAAAAATACTTCGGCACTTTTACTTCTGATAGCTTATGGTACTGGGCTTCAGCTGGCAAAACAATGACAGCCTTTTTGGTAGGTATTGCTCAGCAGGAAGGCACTCTAAACATCAATAATCGCACTTCACAATATATTGGCACTGGATGGACCTCAGCGCCTATCAATAAAGAAAACTTAATCACAGTAAGAAACCAGTTAACGATGACAACGGGTTTGGATGATGCTGTTGCTGATCCGGATTGTACTTTGCCTTCTTGTTTGATTTACAAAGCAGATGCAGGAACAAGATGGGCCTATCATAATGCTGCATACACTATGTTAGATCAGGTGGTAGAGAACGCAAGTAGCTTAAGTTATAATAATTACTTCCAGCAAAAAATTAGAAATAAAATAGGCATGAATGGTTTTTGGTATAAATCCACCAACTCCAATAATGTTTTTTTTAGCAATGCAAGAAGTATGGCCAGATTTGGATTGTTGTTATTAAATAAAGGCAATTGGGATGCTACATCTATTCTGAGTGATACCAATTATTTTAATCAACAAATTGCAACTTCTCAAAATTTGAATTTGAGTTATGGATATTTAACCTGGCTCAATGGCAAAAACAGTTTTATGGCCCCTACATTACAAACTGTTTTTCCAAGTTCATTAATTCCTAATGCCCCCAACGATTTATATGCTGCTTTGGGAAAAAATGATCAAAAAATTTATGTAGTGCCTTCCCAAAAATTAGTAGTAATCAGAATGGGAGAATCAGCAGGATCCGTTCAATTTGCTTTATCAGGTTTCGACAACGAATTATGGGGGAAATTAAAGACTATCATTAATTACTAATCAACCATTCAACCCTCAACCATTTTCAACAACCCTTCACCCAACTCCTAAACCAACTCCTTCTCCATCACATAATGCGAAATACCCACTTCAATGAATTCATCACCATTTACTTTATATCCTAGTTTCTCATAAAAGCCAATTGCTGTATTACGTGAGTGCATAATCATGTATCGAAATCCCTTATCTCTTGCTAAATTTTCTGCAAAAGACATAATTGATGCTCCAATACCTCGTAATTGCATGTCTTGCTGAACCGCCATTTGTCTAAGTCTGATTCTGCTTTCATCTAGTTTACACAGGACGCAGCAGCCCAGCATTTCATCGTCATCGAACGCTGCAATCAGTATTTCATCTTTTTCCTGTTGCAGCTCTTGTTCTGTAAACGAAAGTCCAAGTGGTGTCCTTAGAATTTGTCTCCTTAATTCAATCATCTGCTGGTATTCAGGTGTACCAAAATCTATTTGTTTTAAACCCATAGTTCAAGCATTTATTTATTTTGGCTAATTTTTACCAGCTCAATATACGTATTTTCTAGTATCGACGTGGTCTTCAGGGCGAAATTTAAAAGGTCTTCAAAAATAAAACTCATGGTTTGAGAGTATTTCTTTGTAATTAAATCAAAAAGTATATTTTTGCAATCGTATTAACCAAATTATACTATCATGTCAGACATTGCAACAAGAGTAAAGAAAATTATTGTTGACAAATTAGGTGTTGATGAAGCCGAGGTAACTCTTGAAGCTTCATTCACTAATGATTTAGGTGCCGATAGCTTGGACACCGTTGAATTAATCATGGAATTTGAAAAAGAATTTAATATTTCCATTCCTGATGAACAAGCTGAAACTATTACTACAGTAGGACAAGCTGTTACATACTTGGAAGGAAATGCCAAGTAATTCATCTTTTAATTTTCACAGGCAAATCGTATGGATTTAAAGAGAGTAGTCGTTACTGGATTGGGCGCCCTAACTCCATTGGGAAGTACTGTTAATGAATATTGGCAGAACTTGGAAAATGGTGTAAGTGGGTGTGACTTTATTCAGCAATTTGACGTTTCTAAATTTAAAACCCGATTTGCTTGTGAGGTTAAAAACTTTGATCCTACAAATTACATCGACAAGAAAGAAGCGCGTAAAATGGACAGGTATTGTCAGTTTGCAATCGTTGCAACTGATGAAGCTGTTAAAGATGCGGGGATTTCTAAAGAAAATGTAAATCCTGATAGAGTAGGGGTAATCTTCGGTAGTGGTATTGGAGGTATAGTCACCTTCCAGGAAGAAGTGATGAACTTTGCTTCTGGTGATGGCACGCCTCGTTTCAATCCATTCTTTATCCCAAAGATGATTGTTGATATTGCTCCCGGGCAAATATCCATGCGTCATGGGTTCCGTGGCCCAAATTATGCTGTTGTAAGTGCTTGCGCTTCTTCAACAAACGCCATCATAGATGCCTTCGATAATATTCGTCTTAATAAGGCAGATATTATTATTACAGGCGGAAGTGAAGCGGTTATTTGCGCTGCAGGATTAGGTGGATTCAATGCGATGAAAGCCCTGAGCGAAAGAAACGATGACCCTAAAACGGCCAGCCGACCTTTTGATAAAGATCGTGATGGATTTGTAATGGGCGAAGGTTCCGGAGCATTAGTACTTGAAAGTTTAGACCATGCTTTAGCCAGAGGTGCAAAAATATATTGCGAAATTGCCGGAGGCGGAGCTACTGCAGATGCTCATCATATTACAGCTCCACACCCGGAAGGATTGGGTGCTAATAATGTCATGCGTGTTGCTTTGCAAGATGCAGGAATGCAACCTGAAGATATTGACTATATCAATGTTCATGGTACATCAACGCCATTAGGAGATATTGCTGAAACAAAAGCGATTCTTAATGTTTTTGGTAACCATGCTTATAATTTAAATATCAGTTCTACCAAAAGTATGACCGGACATTGCTTGGGTGCCGCAGGCGCATTAGAAGCATTGGCTTGTATTATGGCTGTTACCAAAGATATCGTCCCCCCAACGATTAATCATTTTACCGACGATCCTGATCTTGATGCCAATCTGAATTTCACTTTTGATAAAGCGCAACACCGTGTGGTGAATGCAGCATTGAGTAATACCTTTGGTTTTGGTGGACATAACGCTTCTGTTATTGTTAAGAAATATCACCCATAGTATTACAACTCCTTCGATACTTTTCTTCATTCCAATTATATTCAACACAAAAAGTATAATTTCGGGCAAATTCATTTATAACTTATTTTGCGATTTTTAATCAACTTTTTCAAAACCGATAACGAGCTTAAATCTTTTAAGTACCAGCTCCAAAATATACTTGGCTTCTCTCCAACAGATATTGCTTTGTATAAAACAGCACTGAGTCATCGTTCCGTTCGTGAAGGTGCGGATGAAAATAATGAAAGACTCGAATTTCTTGGAGATGCCGTATTAAGTTCCATTGTAGCACATTATTTATTTAGAAAATACCCATACAAAGGGGAGGGCTTTCTTACTGAAATGAGGAGCAAGATGGTAAACAGACAAAAGATGAATGAGATCGCCTTAAAAATGGGACTCAAAAAAATAACGATTTATAATAAACTTGATAATGCACTCCGGATTTCTCAAATATTCGGAAATTCTCTCGAAGCATTGATTGGCGCAGTTTATTTAGATAAGGGGTATAATAAAACTCAAAATTGGGTGGAAAAATATATTATCCTTCCTTATCTTTTTATAGATGATTTAGAAGGTATTGAAATCAATATCAAAAATAAACTTTACGGCTGGGCAAATAAAAATGGTAAGAATGTAGAATTTGTAACACTTGATGAGCAAGTTGAAAATGGACGCAGATTGTTCACTATTGCCTCTACAGTTGATGGTCAAATTATTGCTCAAGCCAAAGGGTATAATAAAAAAGATGCTGGCCATCTCGCTGCTCAATTGGCTGTGGAGAAACTAGGGCTGTAATTGATAAATCGCTTAATCTTGTTAAATATTCTTTTATGCAATTTGGAATAATAGGAAGTGGAAGCTGGGGTACCGCACTGGCAAAAATGCTGACCGATAATGGACAATCTATTCATTGGTGGAACCGAAGTGAAACGGCTATCGCTCAATTCAAAGAAAAAGCACATAATCCCAATTATCTTTCTGCTGCAAGATTTAATCTTAGCCGTTTAACGTTTTCATCAAATGTGCAAGAGGTCATTAAGGCATCAGATGTCTTAGTAATTGCTGTTCCTTCTGCTTATATTTTTGACATCCTTAGTTCCTTACCCAAAGATATTTTTAATGGAAAAAAAATCCTTTCTGCCATAAAAGGAATTTTACCCGAAAAGAATTTATTACTTCATGAATTTCTCTATCAACAATTTGATTTTTCTCTTGAAAATTATTTTGTTGTTTCAGGCCCTTGTCATGCTGAAGAAGTTGCCTCAGAAAAATTATCTTATCTGACTTTCGCAGGAAATGATGAATCAATGACAAAGACCCTCTCCACTTTTTTTGAAACGACTTATATCAAAACAGTTGTCAATAAAGATGTCATCGGTGTGCAATATGCAGCCGTGCTTAAGAATATTTATGCCTTAGGCGCAGGCATTGCTCATGGGCTGGATTATGGAGATAATTTTTTAAGTGTGTTAATCGCGAACAGTGCAGATGAAATGGCGGGCTTTCTAAGAAAGGCAGGAATTATCAACGCTGAAGTTGGTTATCTGGAACATGGAATTTCAAAAAATAAAGAAACAACACACCATAATTATGCAGCATCAGTTTATCTGGGTGATTTGCTCGTAACCTGCTATTCCTTATTTAGCCGAAACAGAACTTTTGGCACCATGATTGGAAAAGGATATTCCGTTAAAGCTGCACAATTAGAAATGAATATGGTTGCAGAAGGGTATAATGCGAGCAAATGCATTTTTGATATTAACCAGAAGTTTCTTGCTGAAATGCCCATTGCACAAGCAGTGTATGAAATTTTATGGAAAAGCATTTCTCCGGCAGAAGGATTTAAAGCTATTGAGGAAAACTTAATTTAAAATGGAGTTATAGTTTAGTAAAAAATAAATCTGCAGCAATTCCATCTGCAAATAATTTCCCTTCTTTGGAAAGTAATAGGTTGTTTCCTGCTTTTATGATTTTTCCATTAAGAAAATATTTCTCGCATTCGTTCAAAAAAGCCTGCGTATTTTTTTCTCCAAATTTTAGATTAAAATTTCTCCAATCAATTCCATCTTTCGTTCTCAATCCCGTCATGATATATTCATTGATCTGCTCCGTTTCGGTAAGTACCTCTTCTTCAAAATCGACTATATTTTTGGAAAGTGATTTGATATAATTTTCGTTATTGGCCACATTCCATCTTCTTTTATTTTCTCCGTTGTAGGAGTGTGCCGAAGGCCCAAATCCATAATAAGATTTCCCTTGCCAGTAACTGCTGTTGTGTTTGCTTCTCTTTCCCGGCTTAGCAAAACTGCTGATTTCATAATGTTCATAACCAGACTCCGCTAAACTATCCATGATAATCAAAAATTGGTCAGCTTGTTTTTCTGCATCAATTCCAATCATTTTTTTAGATGCTATAAAATGATGTAAGGCAGTCTTCGGTTCAACAGTTAATGCATAACAAGAAAGATGAGCAATGTTTTTTTGAACGAGAAGGGCTATATTTTTTTTCAAATCATCATCAGTTAAAAAGGGACTGCCGAAAATCAGATCAACAGAAAAATTACTAATGCCCGCTTCGAAAATCTCATCTATACTTCTTAAAGAATCTTTTGCACTATGTGCTCTGTTCATCCATGCCAACTCTTCTTCCTGGAAGGATTGAACCCCCAAACTCAATCTGTTGATGCCAAGTGACATCCACTCTTTTACACTGGCGGTGCTGATATCGTCGGGATTGGCCTCCAGCGTTATTTCTGCATCTTTTGTAATAGTGAATTTTTTATGCAGTGTATCCATTATTGAGGCCAGCTGTTCTACACTCAGCAAACTTGGTGTGCCTCCTCCAAAATAGATGGTTTCAATAGGTTCGTTTAAGGAAATAAAATCTTTTTGTACTAAAATCTCTTTTTTTATACTCCCCACCATATCTTCTTTCATTCCCATTTGAGTGGAAAAATGAAAATTGCAATAGGTGCATGCTTTTTTACAAAAAGGAATATGAATATAAATACCCGCCAAAGATTGTAGTTTTACATTATCGTAACAAAGAAAATTTCTGCATGCAATTTAACCTTAATGAAAGGATAAAGAAAATCTTATTGCTGTTTATAGCAGGAGCTATCTATTGTACTGTTGTTGCACAGGAAAATAAATCTACACAAGATTACAGATTGATTATTCAGTTTATCGATAAAGACAGCAGTTTTCCATTTGCTCAATTGAAATTAGCAAACACATTTAATAATCAAGAACATTTATGGGATTACATTCAAAAATTACCCGCATTGCTTGCCGCAAAAGGTTACCCAACTTCCTCGGTTGATAGCGTTAGTAGAAATAATCTAGAAACAACAATAAAACTCTATCTGGGACTCAAGTATCATTTCGCAAAATTGAATTATTCTACCTTAGATAAAAATGAAAAAAATGTGGTGGATTTATTGCAACAAAAAGATAAAAACAAGGGAATGCCATTTTTTAAAATAGCAGCTATTGAACAAGCGCTATTAACTTATCACGAAAATAATGGCTATCCTTTTGCAACAGTTTTTCTTGACAGCGTTTCGATTGAAAAAGATTTGATTAATGCTTCATTAAAAGTGAATAAAGGCGTTTTTTATAAAATAGATAGTATAATAATTAGAGGAAAAGCGAAACTCAACAACGGTTTTTTACAACGGCATTTGAGTATACACAACAATAGCCCTTATGACAAAGAGAAATTATTCCAAGTAGATAAAAAAATCAATGAATTACCCTATCTGAAAGTCCTTCAGCCATCAGATATTACCCTCTTAGGTACAGGCGCAATATTAAATTTGTATTTACAGAAAAAGAAAAGCAGTCAGTTTAATTTTCTTTTAGGGCTGCAACCAGCGTCATCCAATAATAATAAACTTCAACTAACCGGAGACCTTAATCTAGATTTAAAAAATTTATTTGCATCTGGAGAGAACATTCTTTTGAAATGGCAACAATTACAACCACAATCCCCTCGTCTTCAAATTGGTTTCTCAAAACCATATATTTTCAAATCTCCATTCGGCATTGATATGTTATTTGAATTGTTCAAAAAAGATTCGACATTTTTACAAGTCAATGCACAATTGGGGGTACAATTTTCTATATCAAATTATCAATCTGGAAGGATATTTATGCAATGGCAAAACAGTAGTTTGCTGTCAGGAGCCATTGATACTTTGAGGGTAAAATCCGAAAAAAGACTTCCATCAAATATCGATGTAAATTCAACTAATCTGGGATTGACCTACGAATGGAATAATACTAATTATAAAATCAATCCCAAAAATGGGAATGAATTGAATCTAACTTCAATGATTGGTATAAAAACATTAAAGCCCAATAATGAAATATTAGCTATTAAAGACAATGCTTTCAATTATGCAGGCCTGTATGACTCTTTAAAATTTAAAACTTACAACATCTGCATCAAGCTCTCCGCTGCTCATTATTTCTCAATTGGAAAATCATCAACAGTTAAGGCTGCTGTTCAAACAGGAACGATATTAAGTCCCGATATTTTTCGTAATGAATTATTTCAACTTGGAGGATACAAAGTAATGAGAGGGTTTGACGAAGAGAGTATTTATGCGACTCAATATGGAGTTTTTACTGCAGAATATCGTTTATTGTTCAGTACAAATTCTTACTTATCTTTTTTTACTGATTGGGGTGTTACTAAAAATAAATATCAAACAATTGATGTCAGTAATCGATTTTTTGGAGCAGGGATTGGCCTCCTTTTTGAAACAAAATCAGGGGTGTTTAATTTGAATTATGCTATTGGGAAGCGAGATGACGTAAGATTTAATTTGAGAGAGGCGTCTAAAATTCATTTCGGTTATGTTAATTACTTTTAAAATTGTTCAACAAAGCGAAGTATTTTTGCTTAATAATTAATTCATAAAATTGAGAGTACTTTCCTTCATACTTTTTATTGCACTTTTGCAATTCCCTATACTGTCTTTTTCCCAGCAATCGGTAGAGCATTTGTTAATTAGGGATACAATAAAAAATAAGGCAATTGTTGAAACAAAGAATTTAAAATCAATTAATCAAGTTGTTGATGCTAATTATCTCTTAGATGCTAATTCAAGTTCAATAGCTTTTTCACAGCAAGAGCATATTAACAATAGCGTTCAATCTCTATTTTATTTTATTGTTTCGTTATTTCTATTACTAGGGTTGTTAAAGGTAGCGTTCAATAAATATTTCAACAACATGATCAGAGTTTTTTTCAATACTTCATTACGCCAAAGTCAACTTTCCGACCAATTGTTATTAGCAAAATTACCATCACTTCTATTTAATATTTTATTTTTTATCATTGCCGGCTCATATGTTTTTCTCTTGATTAATGAAATCAAATCAATACAGGAAAGCTATTGGCAGAGTTTGTTCTATTGTGTAGTTTGCTTCCTTATTATTTATCTTACAAAGTATATTGTCTTGTTAATCTCAGGATGGTTGACAGGATATAGGCAAGAAGCAGAGAACTACATTTTCATTGTTTTTTTATCAAACAAAGTACTTGCCTTTTTTTTATTACCCATGATAGCTATCATTGCATTTGCGGATAGTGATGTAAGTTATATCGTAAAAATATTGTCTTATATCGCCATCGCTTTTATGGTATTGTTAAGATATACAAGAGCCTTCGGAGTTTTGAATCATAATTTGAGTATCACTAGGTTTCATTTTTTTTTATACATTATAGGAGTGGAAATATTGCCTATTTTCCTTATTTACAAGACCTTAATGGTTTTTATAAATAAAAGTTTGTAATTTTGCACCATCATTTGATAACTAAGCATGATCAAAAAGGAATTAAAAAAAGCTGCAGTTGCAAAAAAAGTTGTTCTTAAAAAAAAGAATACAGTTGCAAAAAAGAGCATCGTTGTAAAAAAGAGTAAGATTGTAAAAAAAAGCCCTGATGAAAAAAAGAGCATAATTGCCAAGAAACTGGTCAAGAAAGTTCTCATTACACAGCCTAGGCCAGAAGGTATTAAGTCCCCTTATTATGATTTGGCTACAAAGTATAATTTAACTATAGATTTCTATCCTTTCATCAGTGTTGAGGGTATTCCCTCCAAAGATTTTCGCAAACAAAAAATTGATATTACGACATATACTGCTGTAATTTTTACCAGCCGAAATGCAATTGATCATTTTTTCCGTATTTGTGATGAAATGAAAGTGAGTGTATCACAGGATACAAAATACTTCTGCATTACCGAATCAGTAGCACTTTATTTACAAAAATTTATCTTGTATCGAAAGCGTAAAGTCTTTTATGGCGCAGATGGACTTAATAAAAGCTTGTTTGATGTTATCAATAAGCACAAAGACAATGAAAAATTTTTATACCCTTGCTCTGAATTATTTGATAGCGAAATTACCAATTGGTTAAAGACTAACAATTGTGGCTATGCGACACCTGTTTTATATAAAATAGTTAGTAATAATATAAAAGAAGTTATTGCTAAAAACTATGATGTCATTTGTTTTTTCACACCTGGTGGAATTAAAAGTCTTAAAGAAAATTTCCCTAAGTTTAAACAAAAGGAAACCACAATAGCGGCCTTTGGAGTAAATACTTTTAAGGCTGCAGAGGAAGCAGGCTTATTTTTAGACATCAAAGCGCCAATGCTTCAAACACCAAGTATGGTGAGCGCTTTGGAAAAATACCTTAATGAGAAACCCAAAAAATAGGGTTTGTTTTTTTACTACTTTTACTCTTCTTTTATTCTCATTTCATGCAGCAACAGTTTACCAATGATTTAATTCATGAATCAAGTTTGTATTTGTTACAACATGCCCATAATCCGGTGAATTGGCACACTTGGAGTGAAAAATCAATTCAATTGGCAAAAGACCAAGATAAGCCCATTCTCGTCAGTATTGGTTACGCTGCCTGTCATTGGTGCCATGTAATGGAAAGGGAGAGTTTTGAAAATATTGACATCGCAAATTTCATGAATGAACATTTTATCAATATTAAAATTGATAGAGAAGAGCGACCAGATCTGGATGGAATTTATATGGATGCAGTACAAATATTAACTGGTTCTGGCGGATGGCCATTGAATGTTTTTCTAACTTCCGAAGGCAAGCCTTTTTTTGGAGGTACTTACTTCCCTATCGAAAGAAAATACAATCGTCCTACGTGGATGGATGTACTCCATTTTATAAAAGATGCTTGGGTTAACAAACGCAATCAGGTAGAACAACAAGCAAAAGATTTATTAAATCATATTGAAGCGGTCAATCATTCACTTTCCAAACAAGCCGCCACAAATAATTCTTTGAAAGACGATGAAGTATTTACAAAATCTTTTTGCGAAGAGCTTCATAAGCAAATGCTCAAGAACGCAGATTATACTAATGGAGGATTCGGAATTGCTCCGAAATTTCCGCAAACATTTTCAATTGAATTTTTGCTTACTTATGGTCACATCTTCGACAACAAACAATCAATTCAACATGCTTTGTTCTCTTTGAAGTCTATCTTACGAGGAGGAATATTCGATCATTTAGGAGGAGGAATATGTCGATATAGTACAGATGAAAAATGGCTGGTACCGCATTTTGAAAAGATGCTGTATGACAATGCATTGCTCGTAATTACTTTATGTGCAGGATATCAAATCTCAAAGGATGAAGAGTTGAAAATAGGGGCTGAAAAAATATTGTCGTTTTGTGAAAAGGAAATGAGCGATTCAAATGGTGGATATTATGCTGCGATTGATGCAGATAGTGAAGGGGTGGAAGGCAAGTTTTATGTATGGGCCTTGTCAGAAATCGAGTTGATATTAAGAGAAGATGCTCCGCTTTTTTGTGAATGGTATGGAGTGACTACAGCAGGAAATTGGGAAGGGAAAAACATCTTGAATATTCAAAATGACAGAGCTGATTTCTTACAAAAAAATAATTTAACCGATGAGGCGTTTACCAAGTTGCTGAATGATGCAGAAAACCGCTTGCTTAAAGAAAGGGATAAAAAAATCCGTCCAGCAACTGATGATAAAATATTGCTTGGATGGAATTCGCTTCTTTTAATAGCATTTTGTAAAGCTGCTGGCGCTTTCAAAAATGACGAGTATACAAAAAAGGCGATAAAGCTTTATGATTTTATAATCGAAAAATTTTCGTCCTCGGAGTTGAATTTATTTCACAGTTATAAAAAGGGATTAGCCAAGCAGCAAGCATATTTGGATGATTACGCTTACTTTATTCAAGCTTGTATTTACCTGCAAGAAATATCGGGAGACATGCAGTATCTTTTGAAAGCAAAAAGTTTAACTGATTATCTAAATGAATACTTTAGAAAAGAGAAATCCGATTTCTATTATTACACAAGTGAACTCCAAAGCGATCTGATCCTTAGGAAAGTCGAGGTTAATGATGCTGCATTACCTTCCGGGAATAGTACAATGGCTTTCAATCTTTATTATTTATCCTGCGTTTTTGATAACCCGAAATGGGCGGTACAATCACAAAACATGTTGATGAGAATGATGCCATTAGCAGAAAAACACCCAAATTCATTTGGATGCTGGAGCTTACAAATGCTGTTGGAGACTACAGGATATTTTCAAATAGTTCTTGCCGGTAAAAATAATACAGCCTTGAAATCGGAACTATTAGAGTTATTTATTCCAAATAAAATTTTCCAATCCGCTGAGTCTGAAAGCGACTTTCCTTTGTTGGAAGGGAAACAAATTCCCGAAAAATCTTTGATATATGTTTGTAAAACATCTCATTGCTTAATACCTTCGGATAATATAAAAGAAGTCAAGATATTAACTAAAAATTAAGGTATTTTATCACAAGCAGAAACAATATTTCAATAATTTAGCCGTTTATGTCGCTATTATTCATTTTTTTTATTTTAAATAAGTTTATTGGAATTCTTTTTTAAATTAAAAATATCATTACATTTGCCCATAATTAATTAAGTAAAAATGACGAAACAGATATTTTACTTGGTAGCTATTTGTGCTATCACTATAAGCCTTACAAGTTGTAGTAAAAACAAATCCGGTAAATCATTGCCCAATGATGGTCAAGTTCATGGGGTAGCCCCTGCAAGCCGTTGGGTGCCAACTAAGCCAATAGGAATGGTTTATGTCCCATCTGGCACATTTCATATGGGCTCTAGTGATGAAGATGTAAATTATAGCTACACTTCGCGTAGTAAATCTGTTTCAATTAGTGGATTTTGGATGGATGCAACAGAAATTACTAATAATGAGTATCGCCAGTTTACAAATTGGGTTAGAGACTCGATAGCTGCTAAGTTAATGGGTTATGTTAAACAAGGTCAAGATGGAATCGAATATATTGATTGGAAGAAAGCAAATACTATTAAATGGTCCGATAAGGCTACAATTGAGAAAATTGACGCAATAATTGTTACTCCAGATAATCGCATTTTCGGAAAAAAAGAAATAGATGCTAATAAAATAGTGTATCAATCTGAAGTATTTGATTACAAGGCAGCTGCAATTAACAGAGATGTTACAATACCTCGTTCTGCTTTTATTGTAAAAACAAAAGTTCCGGTATATCCAGACTCTTTATGCTGGGTTCGTGATTTCGCTTATTCTTATAATGAGCCAATGGCAAAAAAATATTACAGTCACCCAGCATTTGGTAATTATCCAGTTGTTGGAGTGAATTGGAAACAGGCAACTGTATTCTGCGAATGGAGAACAGGTTATATGAATTCCTATTTAGAATCAAAGAAAAAAGTGGCTGAGTCAAATTTCAGATTGCCAACAGAAGCACAATGGGAATATGCTGCAAGAGGCGGAAGGTCTCAATCTCCGTATCCTTGGGGTGGTCCTTATTTGAGAAACAGAAAAGGATGCTTATTAGCAAACTTTAAACCTGGAAGAGGCAATTATCCAGAAGATGGTGGATTTTACACAGTTAGAGCCGACGCATATTGGCCAAATGATTTTGGTTTATATAATATGGCAGGTAATGTTGCAGAGTGGACTTCTTCATTATATTTCGAAAATGGATATTCATTCCAGCATGATATGAATCCTGATATTCGTTGGAATGCAAAAGATTCAGATCCTCCTAGAATGAAAAGAAAAGTAATTCGTGGTGGAAGCTGGAAAGATGTAGGATATTTCTTACAAACAAGTGCAAGGGCTTATGAATATCAAGATACGTCAAAGTCTTATGTTGGTTTTCGTTGCGTATTAGATCTACCCGTTGCAATAAAAAAGCACAGATAATTTTCTTCATTTTTTCTTGAATTATCAACTAATAATTGTCCAATTCTTGAAAATGGATTGGGTGCTTATTCTAAAAAGTTTAAAATAAACTCTAACATAACAACCTTTAAAATTAAAAATTAAAAACACATGTCAGTTAAAATTAATCCGAAAACAAGTAAATGGATGGATGTTGCAGTTTCTCTAGCTGCTGCTGTAGTTATCTTTGGTGCGTTACAAAAGATTCTTCACACTGCTATTGCAGATCTTTTTCTACAAATTGGTTTATATACAGAGGCTGCAATTTTTGCACTCTATGGTATAATTTATATTAAAGCTGAAATTGATTATTCTGGTCATGATGCTCACGGAGCTAAGGCAATCAATCCTCTTGAAGCAATGGATAAAATGATGAGAGATGCTGATATTAATCCTGCTAATATGAAAAAATTAGGTGAAGGATTTCAGAAATTAGGTACTACTGTTGCAAATATTGCCGATGTTAGTGATGTGGTAAAATCAACAAGTGATTTTGGTGCTAAAACTAAAGAAGCTACAGCTTCTATGGGTTCTATGTCTGCAGCTTTTACAGCAAGTGCAAATACGATGGGTTCATTCAATAGTGCAGCAGAAAGTGCTAAAGGATTCCACGAGCAAGTACAAGTGTTGACTAAAAATCTGGGTTCTTTAAATACAATATACGAATTGGAATTAAAAGAAAGTAACAACCATTTGAAAGCATTGAATAACTTCTATGGTAAATTAGCAGAAGCTAGTCAAGCTATGACAAACAGCGTTGAAGATGCTACTAAAGTTAAAGATCAAATTGCAACATTAGCTGGCAACTTAAGCAAATTAAATGCAGTGTATGGCAATATGTTGAATGCTATGCAAGGAAGATAATCTTCGGATTATTATCCCCGCAATAAAAAAACAATGCTAACAATATTTTTAAATAATTAATCTCACTAGTAATGTCTTTACCTAAAGAACCCAGGCAAAAGATGATCAATCTGATGTACCTCGTGCTAACAGCTCTGTTAGCGCTGAATGTGTCGTCAGAAATCCTTAATGCCTTCAAGGTTGTTGATAAAAGTTTGATGACATCAAACGAAAATTTAAATGCTGCCAATAGTACGCTTTATACTTCTCTAGAAGCAAAGTTGAAAGATCCAATGACAGCTGAAAAAGCAAAGCCTTGGAATGAAAAAGCTAACCAAGCTAAGAAACTTTCTTCTGATTTAAGTAGCTATATCGACCAATTGAAAATAGAACTTAAAGCAGAAGCTGGTTCTAAAATGGTTGAAATAGATGGTAAAATGGTAGAAGAATTCAAAGAAGATGATTTGGAAGCTGCCACAAGATTATTCGGTAATGAAAAAGGCGGAAAAAATAAAGGGGTAGAACTGAAAGAAAAATTGAATGCTTTTAGAGAATCTATGTTAGCAATCGATACATCCATTGCAAAGGAATTTTCAAATGTATTCCCTGTCGAACACCAAGATAAAGTAAAAGGCCAGGATGGTAAAGAGAAGGATTTTACTATTGCTTACTTTCATATGACCCCAACTGTAGCTGCCCTTACCTTATTAAGCAAATTTCAAAATAATGTAAAAAATGGTGAAAATCAGGTTGTAACGTATTGTCACAATCAGGTAGGCGCTGTAAAAGTTGTTTATGATCAGTTCGCTGCTCTAGTAGGACAAAGCTCAAACTATTTAATGCCAGGCGAAGAACTTGAAATAAACGCTGGAGTTGGTTCTTATAGTAAAGCTGCTCAGCCTCAAATCTCCATTGGAGGATCTTCAGTTCCTCTAGCTGAAGATGGTAGAGCGACTTCCAAGTTTAAAGTAAGTGGATCAGGCTCTAAATCAGTTGCAGTAAATGTAACTTATACAAAACCTGATGGTTCTAAAGAAACAAAAACCTTTGATGTTAAATACACAGTAGGTACTCCAGGTGGAGCAGCTGTAATGCCAGATAAAATGAATGTTTTTTATATTGGTGTTGACAATCCTGTTACCATTGGATCTCCAACTGGTTGGGATAAAACTAATGTAACTATTTCTAACGCTACCATCACTGGTGCTGGTTCAAATAGAATAGTTCGACCTAGCGCTACTCCTGGACAAAAAGCTGTAGTTACAGTACTTGCAGACAAAAAACCTTCTTCTTTTGAATTTAGAATTAAGAGAATTCCAGATCCTGTATTTAAAGTTGGGTCAGGTAAAATCAGGATGCCTTCAGTTGAATTCAAAAGCCAACAATTCTGTCGCGCTGAATTAGAAAACTTTGATTTTGATTTGAGATTTAGTATTGTTAGCGCAACAGTATATTTTTCGGGTGCTAATTTTTCAAATGTCGTAACAGCAAGTATCAATGGAAACAATTTGTCTTCATTAGCATCCTACATATCAAGATGTGGTCCAGGATCTGTAATATCTTTTGATAATGTTAAAGTACAAGGTCCGGATGGAGTAAGACCTATTGATGGCAAATCAATCGCGCTTTATTAAATTTAATTTTATGAATAGTAGATTTCTTAAGTTTCTTTTTCTTTTTTTAGTATTATGCGGTACCGCAAATTTTGCAAATGCACAAAAGAAAAAGTCAACTAAAAAAACAACTAAGGGCAAAACAAGAGCCAGTATACAACCATCAGTAGCCTCGGTTGATACTGTTGCTATACCTGTTGTTAATCCTGAGCCGATGGTTAAGGTAGAAGCTGCCAGCGATAGTTTGCCTTTACAAAAAATAAAGCCATCTTTAAGACCAGATGAGTCTGTAGAAACAACTTTATTAAGAGAAAGAATCCCATTGGCTTATGAACATCTTAGAGCTGATGATGCTGTTTATCGTCACAGAGTTTGGAGAGAAATTGATACAAGAGAGAAAATCAATCAAACCTTCAATTATGCAGCAAACGAAGATAATGGAAATCAAAGATTTATTTCAATCTTATTGCAAGCATTACAAGATTCAACAAAGGGAATTACAGCATTCTCAAGTCTTGATGATAGATTTACGACACCAATGACCAAAGCTGAAATAATAAAAAATGTTGTTGGAGAAGCAGTCGAAGTTCCAGAATACGATTCATTAGGTAATTTAATCGGAACAAAAAAGAAGAATAACGATGTTAATCTTGATTCTTTCTATAAATTTCACATTAAAGAAGAAGTCGTTTTTGATAAAGAAAGTTCGCGTCTTTTCTGGAGAATATTGGGAATTGCACCTGTAAAGAACATTTATAACTCTGCTGGACTTTTTTTGGGAGAATCTGAATTATTCTGGGTTTATTATCCTGATATGAGACCAATTTTCTCTACATACGAGGTTTATAATGGTAAAAACTTTGGAAACAGAATGAGTTGGGATGATTTATTTGAAAGTAGAATGTTTTCAGGACGAATAATTAAATCCTCGATGGATAATCCTAAAGACGAAGCAATTAAAAATATCAAAACTTTAGAGGAGAATAAAATGCTACAATTGTTTGAAGGTGAAAACATTAAAGAAAAAATATTCACTTACGAACAAGATCAGTGGAGTTATTAATAACAACATTTTCATCTTAATTATAATAACCCTTTCATTTGAGAGGGTTATTCTTTTTTAAGGCATTAAATACAAGTTCGGCTTTTTTATTCCCAATGCATTTTTCTAGTTCCGAAAATTCCAGCAACTTGATTTTCTTTACTGATTTATATTTTTTCAATAAAATTTCTACTGTTGATTTTCCAATTCCTTCAATGTATTCGAGTTCATTTGTAATGGCTGATTCACTTCTTTTATCTCTGTGAAAGCTAATTCCAAAACGATGTACTTCATCTCTAATTCTTCTGATTAATTTCAAACTGTCACTATTCCAAGGCAATTGTATAGATTCCGTATCGCCTGCGAAGAAGAGTTCTTCTTTATTTTTGGCTAATCCTACCAAGGTTAATTTGCCTTTTAATCCAAGGGATTCAATAGCACTTAAAGCCGCATTTAGTTGGCCCTTACCTCCATCTATTATAGTAAGATCAGGGAAGCCTTCTCCTTCCTCATTTAATCGCTTGTATCTCCTGGTTACGATTTCTTTCATGCTGGCAAAATCATCAATTCCTTCAACTGTTTTTATGATAAATCGGCGGTAATCCTTTTTTGATGGAATACCATTCTTAAAACAAACCATCGCAGCTACTGCATTTGTACCATGTAAATTAGAATTGTCGAAACACTCAATGTGAGCGGGTACTTTCTTCAATTGTAAATCATCTTGTAATCTTTGTAATATTTCCTCCATTTCTACACTATTCTTTTCTTCAAGCAGCAGCATCTTTTTTGCTTTCAATTCTCGTTTGAAATAGTCTGCATTTTTTTGAGATAAATCTAATAATTTCTTTTTATCACCTGTTTTTGGAATAGTAATAATGATGTTTCGCTCTGGATAATCAATATGAAATGGAATCACAATCTCGTTGGCATCACTGTTATAAAGTTGCCTTAATTGCAATATGGCAAATCGAAGCACTTCATTTGGCGCTTCGTCGAGTTTCTTTTCGAGTGTAATTGTTTTCGTATGTATGATACTTCCATTATTTACAGCTAAATAATTTACATATGCGATGTCTCCTTCTTCTAAAATGCTGAATACATCGGTGTTTCCAATGCTTGTATTGACTACCGTTGACTTTGCCTGGTATTGTTGAAGTTGTAGTATTTTGTTTTGATAATTGGCAGCTTTTTCAAATTCCAAAGCTGCTGATTGAAAGGCAACTTTATTTTTCAATTCTGTAAGTAAGGGTGTCAGGTTCCCTTTTAATAATGACTTTAATTGTAAAATACCTTCATCATAATCTTCCTTAGTTTGTAATCCTTCACAAGGACCCTTGCAATTACCCAGGTGATATTCCAAACAAACTTTAAATTTCTTTTTTGTGACATTAGTTTCGGAAAGATTCAGTTTGCAATTTCGTAAGGGAAAATATTGTTTGATGAATTCGATAATTTCTCTTGCATTATTGATAGAACTATATGGGCCAAAATAAAGCGAACCGTCTTTTATTTTTTTCCTGCTGAAGAATACTCTTGGAAATCTTTCGTTTTTAATGACGACATAAGGATAGTTTTTATCGTCTTTTAAATTGATATTATAGTGTGGTTGATAAGTTTTTATTAAAGAGCTTTCTAAGAAAAAAGCATCTTCTTCATGATCTACAATCGTGAATTCAATGGTATGAATTTTCTTGACTAATTCAGCAGTCTTTTGATTAGAAACGTTTTTGTTGAAATAGCTACTAACTCTTTTCTTTAATTGTTTTGCTTTTCCAACGTAGATAAGTTTATTGCTGGAATCAAAATATTTGTATACTCCAGGGTTCGTAGGAATGGTCTGCGATATTTTTGAAAATTCTTCTTGAGTCATGGCGTATCTAATAATCCCATTTGATTTTCACTTCATCCATTATTTTCGGCTTTATTTCATTGTTACTTTCAACAATGGTAATAGCTCTGCAACTTTTTCCTGGAATCCATGTAAATTGTCGCGATTTATCAGGACTCAGTTTTTTTACTAAATAGATTCGATTCACAGAGTTGGTTTCCGGATTGATGTAAATATCCCAATGAATCCATGGTAATGTTTCAGGTAAAATATTGATAGGGTCATAACTTAATGTAACTGCAGATAAAGTCTCATCAAAAAACTTTTTCTCAGAAAAAAACGATGCATAACTAATAGAATCTATCAGTGGAGAATAGAACTCTTGGAATTCTGTTTCTAATTCTTCTACCTTAATCCAAGAAGAGTCCTGTTGCTTTCCCCTGAAAAAATACTTAATAGGATTCTTCCCATTTCTTCTTATTTCTGTAAGCTCTCCTTTGATGAAATCACCTACAAGAAAAAAGGACGCTTTTTCTTTTGTGCTGTCCATGTTTTTTTGATTACTATTTTGAATAGCATGATTACTGTCTTTTCCATGGTTACATCCAAATAGAACAGCAAATAATACAACTATTAATGGGGTAGGTTTCATCTGTTAATAAAGTTTGTAAATTTTGATTACTTCAGTTAGCCTTGATGATTTTTATTGACATGATTAGTAGACTAAAATGTATCATTTATCAGTATAAATACAAGAATAAAAAAATTTAATGAAGGATGTAGTTTCTTTTTTGAAATAGGAAAAATACTCATTAAAAATTCCTTGAAATACCGAGCTTCAAACCGATGTTGTAAAACTTTTCGTTGTAATTGTATGTTTTATCATAGTTAGAAAGTAATTGGTATTTTAATTGGGGCCCAGCATTTAGATATGCACCATTACTTATTTTTAAACTCAGGAAGGTTTCCACACTTGTATTAATATTCCACTTCCTTTTGTCTGATTGGTTGAATGCATTATTATGATCATCAATTGTCGAGAAATCACCTAGTCTGTATGTGGGTTCGATAGCAGCTCCGGCAAACCAATGCAGCCAATTGTTAC
Organism: uncultured Bacteroidota bacterium; assembly: GCA_903831575.1. GTDB lineage: Bacteria > Bacteroidota > Bacteroidia > Chitinophagales > Chitinophagaceae > Ferruginibacter. The sequence goes on from CAIKYB010000034.1 coordinate 99,714, forward strand.
CCGCAATTTCAAATTCTGTTCCTATGGGAAATGAAATCTGGTAGGAAGAATAGTTAATGGCGTTGTCATCTCCAAGGCTCATTGTTTTTACCATATCCGAAGAAGATAACAAGTTGCTTTTCGCAGTTGATAAATTGTCTAGATTATTATCTTTCAATTTATACTTTGAATAATTCAACTGCATTCCTGCTTTAATACGAAAGGCCTTCGTTACATTAAGTAAAACGGCTCCTCCAGCTTCGAAGTTCAAATTGTTTGAATAACTATAACTATGATTTTTATCGTTTTGATTTAAATTAGTTAGCGCATTTCCGCCACCATTATTGCCTAAATTTCTAGACCAAATAGATGGTGCTGCATATAATTCATAAGAAAATAATCTATTTAAATTATCATTTGTAATCTTATAATTAGGTCTATTTGAAATCTCTTTTTTATCAGTAATTAAAGAGGAATATAAATCAATGTTATTAACTGTTGCGTTTAATAAAATTGGTGCAGCATTCATTTGAGAAGATTTCAAATTCTGATCAATCTTATGTTTCAGCGATTGATTTTTATTTGCTATCATTAATGTTGAAAGTAAAATAATCTTATTTTTTAACCTAGGCATAAGTGTGGAATGCTCAATAGGTTTTATTTTATTTATTAGTACGATTTCTTTAGAATTAATGGAGTTTGTTGTGGGCTTTAGTGATGTTGTAATTATATTCGTACTTATCGTATTTCGCTCAACCGTATTGTTTATTCCTAATGAAAATATTGAAATCAATATGATTAATGAAGTGAAAGCAGAGGGCATTTTTTTGCTTGGATGAATATTATTATAAATGCTTTTCCAAACGCGCTTTTTAGGCTGCATTTTAAAGTCTGTTAGGCTGTCCTTTAAAAATTGTTCTAATGAATCTATGTTATAATAATTTTCCATGTTCCTTTAATTCTATTTAATATCTATCAAGAAGTGAATTCAAACCTTGACTTGATAGATGTTTTTTTAATTGGCTTCTCTAAAATTTCTTTATTTATTAAGATTGTTTCGAGCATTTTCTTTGCCCTTGCATACTGGCTTCTGCTGGTTACTTCTTCTATTTCAAGCATTTTAGCAATCTCATTGTGAGAGTAGCCTTCAATAGCATATAAGTTCAACACTGTTTTATACCCAAGAGGAAGTAATCGAATACACTCTACAATTTGTTTTGCCTGAATAATAGAAGGAATAAAAGCATCTTTCGATTGGATATTTGTCGCATTACTTATATCAATGGTGTCATCAAACTTTTTATTTTTTTTGATGATATTGATGCAGGTATTTACAACAACTCGTCTGATCCACCCTTCAATAGGACCATCGTTTCTAAATTGATGTAGTTGTGTAAAAACCTTTATAAAACCTTCTTGAAGCATATCTTCGGCATCTTCCCGATTATAGGCATAACGATAGCAAACCCCAAGCATTTTAGGACTGAATTTATTATACAAAAATTCCTGAGCGCTGGCATTATTTATTTTGCTTCCCTCAAGCATTTGCTCTTCGGTCATACCTAAATATTAAGTGACAAATATACTGATAAATTGTCTTTTTATGCTCTATTTACTTGCTTCTTGAGAGGGTACAACCTGCTTTGACTTGATTAGGATATTCATTAATGGATCCTTTTCTTCCTTTTCAAGCTGTCTATTGGATAATTTTTTTGAAAACTATCTTGCAACTGACTTATCCAAGTAATCAATATTGACTTTTTTTCTTTTTCAAGTACTGCATTATGATGAATTAACGTGTAAGACTTTAAGGGCATTTCGTTTTCTTCTACTTGCTCTTTTATTTCTTTCAATTTATGATACTGTCTACTGATGGAGTAGGATCCAAATGTTGAAAAATTCAATTCCTCTTTTCCTTCATTAATATGATTATTAAGCCACCAGGATATTGGTTTTATCCTGGCATACCAGGGATAGAAGGTATGGTTACTGTGACAGTCATAACAGCTAGTTTTTAATATATTCAGCACGCTTTCAGGTACCGGGTGTGTATTTTCAATTGAAGTGATACTTACTTCACTCAAATTATTTTTGCTTGGGTTGGGTATAAATTGAATCAACACAAAAATGATTAAAAGAGCATTCAGTATAATTTTTATTGTTTTCATGTCTTAATGTGTTATTTAAAGTTTAGTCAAACGTTATACCCTTAATCCTCATCATCGGTTGTTAACGGCAGTTTAGTTATGGGCTTTTCAAAAACGATTTATAGCATTAATCAATTAATATAGTACCATTCATTTCCTTTGGAATAGGAAGTTGCATCATTTTTAAAATGGTAGGGGCAATGTCTCCCAGTTTTCCTGTTTTAACAGTTCCCTTCCATTTGTTATCAATTATGAATAGCGGAACTGGATTTAAGGTGTGTGCTGTATTAGGAGTTCCATCTTCATTTATTTCATAATCTGCATTTCCATGATCTGCTGTTAAAAAAATGCTGTACTCTTTTTTAAGTGCTTCCGCAACTACTTTTTCAACGCAGGAATCTACTGTTTCTACCGCTTTGATAACTGCATTCCAAACGCCTGTATGACCTACCATATCTGCATTTGCGAAATTCAAACAGATGAAATCTGGTGTTTCATTTACGATTTCATTTAATACGGCATCGGTTACTTGTAAAGCACTCATTTCTGGTTGTAAATCGTATGTAGCTACTTTAGGAGAAGGGATCATAATTCTTTTTTCTTCAGGAAATGGGTTTTCTCTGCCCCCATTAAAAAAGAAACTTACGTGAGGATATTTTTCAGTTTCTGCAATCCGCAATTGTTTTTTGCCGTGCAATGAAAGTATTTCCCCAAGGGTGTTTTTTAAATCATCATTTTGAAACATCACATTGACGTTCTCGAATTTGTGATCGTATTGCGTCATTGTGGTGTAATGAAGCTTTAATTTCTTCATTCCTAATTCTGGTATATCTATTTGAGTAAGGGCTTCAGTTATTTCTCTGCACCTGTCTGTTCTGAAATTGAAACACACCACAACATCATTTTCTTTAATGGCTGTATGTTGAATTTGATGGTTAATTAATGGCTTGATAAATTCATCAGTAATATTTGCATCATAAGAAGCTTGTATACTTTGAAATAGATTTTCTGATTTTTCCCCAATGCCGTTCACCAATCCTTCATAGGCGATTTTGACTCTTTCCCATCGCTTATCTCTGTCCATTGCATAGTAGCGGCCAGTTACGGTAGCTATTTTGCCCGTACTCTTATCCATATGATCTTGAAGATCTCTCAAATACTTAATCCCAGACTTTGGATCCGTATCTCTTCCGTCGGTAAATGCATGAACCAAAACGTCGGATAATTGATGTTCAGCACAAGTTGACAATATCGCTTTTAAATGATTGATATGGGAATGAACGCCACCATCACTAACCAAGCCCATCAAGTGTAAGGTTTTTTTATTTTTCTTTGCAACATCAATGGCATTAAGCAAGATTTCATTTGTCTGAAATTCATGATTGCGTATGGCAACATTAATTCGTTGCAGTTCCTGGTAAACAATTCTTCCTGCACCTAAATTAAGATGTCCAACTTCGCTATTTCCCATTTGGCCTTCCGGAAGGCCAACATCCTCTCCGCAAGTAACCAGGGTTGTATTTGGGTATAATTTATACAATGAACTTACGAATGGAACATGTGCATTTTGTATGGCATCACTTTTTTTATCAGCGCCAAGACCCCATCCATCCATTATGATTAAAAGCACTTTTCTATTTTCCATTTGTTAATTTAGTTTATTTTTCAATGGTAACTTATGATAGCCAGCATATTTCTTCCCGATTGGGTTTGAGTCATTTATTATAGCTGTTTCAAGCTGTAAAGCTAAATAATTGAATTTAAAAAGATCCTAAAAGAAATAAGCATCATAATCTTTTGCAGGTTGAGGCAACAATTTTCATTGCAATCCTTAGCTTTGTGAACATTAAATGCATTAATAACCGAATCAAACGAGCCGGGGGATGAATATTAAGGGCATAACATGTGTCAAGTGAAAAATAATAATATACACACATGAATCAACAATTGCAACAATTAATAGTTAATGCATTCGCAGAAGACATTGGCGACGGTGATCATTCCGCTTTATCTTGTATTAATAAGGAAGCCAAAGGGAAAGCTATACTTAAAATAAAAGAAGCTGGCGTTATTGCAGGAATTGCTGTTGCTGAAACTATTTTTAAATGGGTAGAGCCCGGTTGCGAGTTTTTGCAACACAAAAAAGATGGAGAGTTTGTTCATGTTGGCGAAACTGCTTTTGACATTATAGCAAGCATACACACCATATTAAAATGTGAAAGACTGGTGCTTAATACCATGCAAAGAATGAGCGGCATTGCAACATTAACCCGTCAGTATGTTGAAAAACTAAATGGATACAAAACTCGGTTACTTGATACGAGAAAAACTACGCCTAATTTCAGATTTTTGGAAAAAGAAGCGGTAAGAATTGGTGGAGGGCACAACCATCGATTTGGTCTTTATGATATGATCATGCTTAAAGATAATCATATCGATTATTGCGGGTCTATTGAAAAAGCTATTCTAATGGCGCATCAATATTTATCAGATCAACATAAAGATTTAAAAATTGAAGTAGAGACTAGAAATCTGGAAGAAGTGAAACGTGTGCTTGCTGTTGGAAAAATAGACAGAATCATGTTGGACAACTTTACTCCGGATGAAATTGTCTCAGCATTAAAATTAATTAAGGGTAAGCATGAAACAGAAGCTAGTGGCGGCATTACCCTTGATAACATTCAGGAATACGCTGCTACAGAAATAGATTTCATTTCTTGTGGCGCCATCATTCATCAGGCAAAAAGTATTGATTTAAGTTTAAAGGCATCTATTATCTAAACTATCATCATTTGAAAAAGAAAAGCAACTCTTCTGGTATTGTTTATTCCACTGATCCCACATTTCATGCGATTGGAGAAAATGAGGTTGAATTAGAAACACTTTCTCCTTCACAACAAAAATTAAGAGTTAAGTTGGAAACCAAGCATCGTGCCGGGAAAGCCGTTACACTTGTTGAAGGATTTATCGGTAAGGAATCAGATCGGGAAGAGCTGTCTAAAAAGTTAAAGAATCATTGCGGTACTGGTGGATCATCAAAAGATGGAGAAATTCTTGTTCAGGGAGATCAAAGAGAAAAAGTGATGCAGTATCTTGTTAAAAATGGCTACATCCTTACTAAAAAATCATAAGAATTAAAACGATTTCTATCGTATTAACAAATAGAAATTTAAAACTTGTTCCAACAACAATATATTTTGGGTAACTTTAAGAAATTTTAAAATAATGGATTCTAAAATTTCAAATGGTATTAAGATTAGTGTTGAAACTTTTTATCAATCGGAGTTTAGTAATCCTCTTGATAAAGAGTTCATGTTTGCTTACAAGATTACTATTGAAAACAACAATGATTACCCAGTTAAATTATTAAGCAGATATTGGAAAATATTTGATAGTAATGGAACATTCAGGGAAGTTGAAGGAGAGGGAGTCGTAGGTGTTCAGCCTGTAATTTTGCCTCAGCAATCTTATCAGTATATAAGCGGATGTAACTTTAAAACAGAGTTGGGAAAAATGAACGGTAAGTATATTTTAGAGAACCTCAACACGAAAAAGCAATTCGATGTAACTATACCAACTTTTATTTTTGAAACTCCATTTAAACTGAATTAATTCTGCGGAGTAGATTTTTAAATACAATTACTTATCCAATATCAATTTAAATGTCCAAAGTAATCTTCAACAATACTAATAATCAATTTTATCAAAATTTAAAACAAAGTGTTGATGACTATTTTAAACAAAAAAAAATAGCCAAGACGGGTAATTTTCAGCTTTACCTTAAAACATTTTTACTTCTTGGATCAGTTGTTTCTATTTACATCGCATTGATGTTCTTTAATATCAATACTGCTTTTGCCATAGTTTTGGCTGGTATTTTTGGTTATTTGTCTGCTTGTATTGGGTTCAGTGTCATGCATGACGCCAATCACGGGAGTTATAGTAGGTCGGAACTTCTAAATGATTTTATTGGATTAATTGGGTCAAACGGACTTGGTGCTAATGCTTTTTTCTGGAAACAAAAGCACAACATTATTCATCATACTTATACTAACGTTGATGGCATAGACGATGATATTGCAAAAAGTCCAATTATCCGTCAATGTGAGACGCAGCAATGGGTTCCAATGCATCGTATACAGCATTTGTATCTCCCTTTTGTATATTCCTTGTCTTCTATTTTTTGGATTTTCTTCATGGACTTTACCAAGTACTTCAAAAGAAAAATCTACACTACTGACGCATGGAAAATGACTGGAAAAAACCACCTTGTTTTCTGGGCTACTAAAATATATTACCTTACCTTTTTCATGATCATACCCATAATAGTTTGGGGTTGGCTGGGTTGGCTGATTGGTTTTTTTGTAATGAATGCAGTTATGGGAACAACACTTTCATTTGTTTTTCAATTGGCGCATGTTGTAGAAAATACTGAATTTGAACATATTCCACTTGATACAACCAAACATATAGAAACTGCATGGGCCGAACACCAGGTTAAGACCACTTCAAATTTTGCCATGAAAAATAAAATGATTTCGTGGTTCGTTGGGGGATTAAATTTTCAAATTGAACATCATTTATTTCCTAAAGTCAGCCATGTTCATTATCCAGCAATCAGTAAAATTGTAAGAGAAAAGTGTAAAGAATTTA
>CAIKYB010000035.1 GCA_903831575.1 uncultured Bacteroidota bacterium
ATCGTCTACCAATTCCAAAAAGCGCTATAACAAAACTTGCTACAACATAAACTAAAGCCGTCATCACTCTACTCCAAAATCCATTACGTTATAAAATTCGCCATTTTTCATTTCTTTAATTTTAATACTTTGATTTTCAATGCGCCCAAAACCATTGAAATAATAGTCTTTATACGATCCTTTAAAATTATATTTTAAAGATCCTGCAATATTTATTGGAACTGAAGAGCTTCCTTTTCGTATTGCTACAGCCACCATTTTTAATGCGTCATAACCTTGAATTGCTAAATAATTTGGATAAGATCCATATTTTGCATAAAACGCTTGATACATCTCTGTTTTTTTATCTTCTTCTTCAATAGCATGAAAGGTTGTTGCTACAAACGTGTTGTAAGCCTTTCCTTTTGCAGCGTCCCAGATGTCTAAGTCATCCAAACCAATATAACCAAATACGGGTGTCTCTACACCCATGCTACGTAATTGATTAAGCATTTTTGCAGCACTCATACCTTTTGCCAACAATAAAATAGCATCAGGTTTATTTTCATTTAGCTTATTAATAATATGACGGTAATCATCCACCTTTTCATTAAAGGAATAAGATGAATGAATATGAACATCTTTATTAAACAATAATGTACCAAAACTAACAGTAAAATTCATTGCCCCAAGACTGCCTCTAGGGTACAGGTATGTTACTTTTTTATACTTAGCATGTTCACAATATTTCACTAAACCTTCAGCATACTTTAAAGCAATCGGGATTGAACTAAAAACATAATTAAAGCCATGATTGGTTAAATGCTGATCGGTTGCAAACGTTGATAAAAACAAAATGCCATGCTGCTCAAAAAGCACAGAAGTATCAATAGCCTCACTAGATTCTTGAGCACTGATTGCGGCGACGATATTGGTGTTGCTTGCAATATCGTAAATCATTTTCTTATTATCTTTCTTATCCTTATTAAAATAATGCAAAACCAGCTTCTTTTGAATGGAAGAAGCCTTATCTTTGGGAAAGCTAAAGCCTATTTTATTTTCCTCCTCCAAGGCCAAATCTACACCACGAACAAAACTTTCACCAAAATGCTTATTATTTACAGCTATTGCAATATCAATTGTCGGCGCGTCGCTTTTAGCTATTTCCTGCCTTTTCTTTAAGGAATACTCATAACTTGAAAAGTGTCCCAATATAAGCCTAATGGGAGTAATACTTGCTATAAGTACTATTATGATAGGTACGCTATATTTATATAATTTCATTTTGGTTTAGACGCTTCAGCATCTCCGCTTAAAATGATGGGCATTTCTTTTGAGTTGTTGCCAATAACAACAATTTTTGAATTATTAGAAGTAGATAACGCGACGGTTGCTTGAATTCCTTGATATTTTAAAATTTCAGGGGTGATTGATTTTCCAACGATATCATTAAAGGCTTGAATACCTCTTGCTTCAGTTAACTTACGCTCACCTTCCAAGCGCTCACTCTCTAAGCGGTATTGATATGTTTGAACTAACACTTTGTTCTCCATTTTCTTTTGAATCGCACCCTCAATGCTATCTGGCAAGGTTATCCTTAAAATCGCAACATCCTGAATGGTAATATAATTCCGCTCCATTTCATCAATCGTCATATTAACAATTTCTTGCAAAATAGTAGGATCTGGCGTGTACAAATCTTCAATACCCAAATGACCAACCTGCTCCCTTACGTTAGAGGCAACTTCAGGAACAACAATTTTTTCTAAATAATCTGGCCCAATACGCTGATGAAGCACGCCCACAGTTTCAAGTTCTGGATAGAATCGAATTGAAATATCCATATCTACCTTTAACCCTTCTTTGGTAAGCGTAGACATCTTATACGGGTGCTGTTGCACACGCGTATCGTACTTATACATGATGTTCCAAGGAAAAATTATTGTTAACCCTTCTTGATAAAG
>CAIKYB010000036.1 GCA_903831575.1 uncultured Bacteroidota bacterium
AGCTACCCCGACAACTATTTTGCCTAATCCTATGAACTGCCGTCCGCCACGGCGGATATGAATCCGATGCTCTAACCAGCTGAGCTACCCCGACAACTATTTTGCCTAATCCTATGAACTGCCGTCCGCCACGGCGGATATGAATCCGATGCTCTAACCAGCTGAGCTACCCCGACAACTTCCTTAATTAAGGGCTGCAAAAGTATTAAATAAAGTCAACTTGAAAAAAGAAATTACAAAATATAATAACGCCCATGCTATCATTAGCTTATTCTCGCCTTCCAGGGAATTTCAGCCACTTGTAGTATTTGTGCAATATATCTTGACAAAACAAACAAATAATCGCTCAACCGATTGAGGTATTTTATCACCAATGGATCAACAAATATATTTTCCTGCTGTAAAAAAACACAAATACGCTCTGCACGTCTACATACGCATCTGCAAATATGAAGCGAAGACACTGCCTGATGGCCTCCGGGAAGGATAAAAGATTTCATCGGTGGTAATGCATCATTCATTTTATCAATCTCTGACTCCAAGAGCAAAATATCCGATTCCTTAAGATCTGGAATTTTCATCAAAGGCTCTTTTTCTGGATCACAGGCCAAGGAAGATCCAATAGTAAATAGCCTGTCCTGGATTTCTTTGAGCATCAAATTCGAAGGCTCGTGATGAATTAAATCGTTTGAAAAACCAATATGCGAATTCAACTCATCAACCGTTCCATAACTCTCAATTCGCAAATGACTTTTAGGAACTTTCGTTCCTCCAATCAAACTCGTTGTTCCAGTATCACCTGTCTTGGTGTATATTTTTATGGCCATTTTTTATTTTTTGATATTGAAAGAACAATGCAAACTGAAAAAAGTTTAGCGCTATTGTAAAATAACAGCAGGATTAGAATTAATTTTATCTGTTTCAATTAAACCATCTCTCAATCTGATTACCCGATGTGCAAACAAAGAAATGTCTTCCTCATGCGTTACCAATATCACCGTATTGCCATCATCATGAATCTTGCCCAATATTTCCATAATCTCATGAGACGTTTTAGAGTCTAAATTTCCGGTTGGTTCATCTGCAAGAATAATTGACGGATTGTTTATTAATGCTCTCGCAATGGCTACACGTTGGCATTGCCCTCCACTCAATTCATTGGGTTTGTGGTGCATCCTATCTTCCAATCTCACTTTTTCAAGAACAGCAGCAGCACGTTCAGTTCTTTCTTTTTTTGAAACGCCACTGTAAACCAGAGGCAATGCTACATTTTCCGCAGCTGTTAATCTGGGTAATAAATTAAATTGCTGAAAGACAAAGCCAATTTCTTTATTCCTTACTTCGGCTAATTCATCATCATGCATGACACTCACATCCTTCCCATTTAAAATGTACTTCCCACCAGTTGGCGAATCCAAACAACCTAAAATATTCATCAAGGTCGACTTGCCCGATCCGCTTGGACCCATTAATGCCACGTACTCATTCTTGTTGATGTCCATTGAAATCCCTCTCAACACTTGCAGCTCTTGTTTACCAAGGTAATAGCTTTTTAAAATATTTTCCAGATGTAGTATTGCTTGCATTTTTATTTTCTAATCACTTTGGGTACTTTGAAAAATTGTTCATCCTTTAAAGGTGCATTACGTAAAGCTTCTGCGCTTGAAAATTCATTATTTACAACATCTTCTCTTAGCATATTTACATTTCTGGTGATGTGCAATAATGGTTCCACTCCGGCAGTATCCAATTCATTCAACTTATTTACAAACTGAAGCATATGCTGCAAATCTGTTTTTAATGCCTCCTGCTCTTCCCCTGTAAATTCCAGTCTAGACAATACCGCCAATTTATCAATAGTATCTTGATTAATTTCCATTTTGTAAAAATAGCACATTTTAAAAGAGTGAAATTACATAAATATGAATACTGACAATAATCAACTTTATGCTTCGTGTTTGCGAATTGGATGATTAAGCCATGATTAGAGCTAAAATATCAAATGCAACAAGTAAAAGTTGCCGGGCTTAATCCTATTGAATCAGCCGACTTTTATTATCTTCGTCACTATTATTTTTATAAAATGACTGAAAAAAATTTAAATAAACCAAATTCTGATATCCCTTCTCAAATTGTAATGAGTGGAATAAGACCTACTGGAATGGTGCATTTGGGCAACTATTTTGGGGCAATAAGAAATTATGTAAAAATGCAGGACGCTTTCGAATGTTATTTCATGGTAGCTGATCTGCATTCACTTACTACACACCCCGATACAAAAGAGCTCAAATCCAATGTGAGAAGAGTTTTAGCAGAAAATATTGCATGCGGACTGGATCCTGAAAAAGCTACTTTTTATTGCCAAAGCCATATACGTGAAACGGGAGAATTATACCTCTACCTAAACATGCTCGCTTATAAAGGGGAATTGGAAAAGACGGTAACTTTCAAAGATAAAGCCAGACAACATCCTGAAAATGTGAATGCGGGTTTACTCACCTACCCTGTTTTACAAACTGCGGATATCATCATGCACCGCGCCAGCTATGTACCGGTTGGGAAAGACCAGGAACAACATCTGGAAATGGCCAGAAATTTTGTAGTAAGATTCAATCATCGCTATGGTGAAATTTTCCCTGAACCTCATGCCTTTAATTATAATCAGGAACTCATCAAAGTTCCAGGACTTGATGGAACGGGAAAAATGAGCAAGAGCGAAAACAATATGGCTACTTTGTATTTTGCAGATGAGGATGACATGATTCGGAAAAAAGTAATGAAAGCCCTTACAGATCAGGGACCAACAGAAAAAAACGCTCAAAAACCAGACTACATCGAAAATATCTTCATGCTCATGAAATTAGTATGCGAGGAAGATGTGATTAGCAAATACGAAGATGATTTCAATAATTGCAGCATCAGATACGGAGATCTCAAAAAGCAATTGGCGGAGGATATGGTAAAATTTATGGCTCCAATACGTCAAAAAACAAATGATATCCTCGCCAATGATGCCTATTTAGTAGAGGTTATGGAAAAAGGAGCGCAGAAAGCCGGAGAAAGCGCAAAAAAAACCATGGATTTGGTTAGGAACGCAATCGGACTAAATTATTTTTAAGAATATCAAAAAAACATTTTGAACTGTTTATTTATTCAATACTTTCGTGCTCAAGTTAAACCTCGAAAAGAGCTATGGCCAAAATAAAAAAACCAAAACACATCGCAATTGCAGGCAACATCGGTGCAGGAAAAACCACCCTTACTGAATTATTAAGTAAGCATTACAAATGGATCCCTCAATTTGAAGATGTAGACCATAACCCTTACCTGAATGATTTTTATGAAGACATGCCGCGTTGGAGTTTCAACTTGCAGATTTTCTTTTTAAACAGCAGATTAAACCAACTCTTAGAAATACAGCGTGGTACCGAAACCGTTATACAAGACAGAACCATATTCGAAGATGCCAATATCTTCGCTCCCAACCTTCATGACATGGGGCTTATGGGTAAACGTGATTTTGAAAACTACTACAAATTTTTCGAGACGTTAAAATCAATGGTGCAACCTCCAGACTTATTGATTTACCTAAAAGCTTCCGTACCTACACTCGTTGGGCAAATTCAAAAACGTGGCAGAGAATATGAAGAAAATATCAGACTGGATTATTTGAAAAAACTCAATGACCTTTATAATAATTGGATTGATACTTACAAAGAAGGTGCCTTATTAGTTATAGATGCCGATGTTAATAAATTTGCAGAAAACGAAGAAGATCTCGGAGAAATTATCAGAAAAGTAGACTCTACTTTATTTGGACTTTTTTAAAATGTTGAAATGGTTCCAGGTTTCGTAGATTTCAAAACACTTCCAAATCAACCTTTCAACCATTCAACCATTCAACCATTCAACCAAACAACCAACCCCCTAATCAATCAGCTGGTTTTTCATAGCGTAAAATACCAACCCTACTGAATTCTTCACACCAAAACGCTCCATCAGCCTATCTTTTATGGCTTCTACCGTTCTTGGACTAATATCCATTTTCCCTGAAATCTCTGCAGCCGTAAATTCCATACAAACCAAGGTCAACACTTCTTTTTCCCTATCGCTTAACACCACTTCTGAAGTTAAATTCGGATTGAACTTTTGCTTGGCATAATTTTTCTTGATCAGCACTTTATTTACAAACGGATTAAGGTAAAACCCAGTACGAACAACATCTGTAATAGCTTTTTTAATTTCAGTGGGATCTGTACTTTTTAACAGATAACCCGCAGCTCCGCAATCCATCAAATGCCCTACAAATCTTTCATCTTCATACATCGTAAGAATAATCACTCTAATACCAGGAAAGTTTTTTGTGATCAATTTAGTCGTATCAATACCATCCTTAACAGGCATTTTTAAATCACACAATACTACATCAGGTGTGAATTCCGGTATTTTAGCAAGTAGCTCTTCGCCATTATCAGCTTCCATCACAAACTTGATATTGGTGTATTGACGCATAGAAAGAATCACTCCTTTTCTAAAGATCTTGTGATCATCGGCAATAGCAACTTTTATTTGATTGGTTTCGCTCATACAATTGCTGTAAAAATAACAACATCTTTAGAAAGCACCAGTTTTAAAGTGAAATGAAAATTGAAGCTTGTAACTAATATTTATTCCCTCTTGGAACCTCAAGTGTGATTTTATAGTAGGTTTGACTTGGGTCAATTTCAAAAAATATTTTACCATTAAGCACATTAATTCTGCTCGCAATATTTTTCAAGCCTAATCCTTGTGCACTTTCGTTTAATTTATCAAATTCGTTTTGGGTAATCCCTTTGCCATCATGATGGATTCTCAAATACAAATTATTGCCGCTGCTGTTTTGAGTAAGATGTATAAAACCAGCGCTACTGTGTTTGAGCACATTATTGACCAATTCCTGAATAATTCTGAAAACAAGCAGCTCTTGTTCTACTTTTAATCTTTCTCTATAATCATGAAATCTTGCGCTCGCATTAATCACACCACTTCCGCTGATTTTCTGAAACAAATCTGTTGTGGCACTTTCCAGGCCGAAATTTTTCAACGTAGGTGGCATCAAACTATGACTGATATTTCGAATCAGTAAAATAGCATCATCAATAATTTGTTTAGCACTGCTTATACTCTGTAATTGTTGCGCCTTCTCTAAATTGACCAAATTATCATTTAAATATAAACGTGCTGTTGCCAACAACGGACCTGCATCATCATGCAAATCAGCTGCAATGCGCTGGCGCTCCTCTTCCTGAAAACGAATAGATGCATTCAGCAACGTTTGCTGCTTCTCAGATTCCAGCCTTTTCATCTGCATCTGGTAACGTATTACCTTTCTTTGATGAAAGATTACAAAGGCAATAATTCCAATCGCCAACGTAAGCATCCCTAACGTTCCAATGAACATCAGCCTGGAAATACCTGAAGAATCTGCCTGTAGTAAGTACATAGCTTAATTGATATTATTGTTTGGTGATAAACTATCAAAGTTTAAATCTTTGGGAATTTGGAAGGTATATTTATTTATCGAGTGCTCTATTTCATTTTTCATTAATGCAAAAGACAATATTAAATTTTTAGAAATAGTAATTACACAATAAATTAATTTTAGTTGATTTTTAATACTAACATCCGCATTTGCAGAATTTTGGACTAATAAAATGTAAAAGAAGTTCCCGGTGAAATATACAAAAAGACCAACGCAAACCCAAAAGCTTATTGAAGAATAAATAGGACTCTCCTGATTAATTTGCATTTTTTCGAAAAGAAATAAAATAATAAAAATAATAAAAATCAAAAACTCTAATAAGGTAGGATTATTACTAAAAATCAAATTGCTATAACTCAAATAATCATAAATATTATAACTCAAAAAAATAGGCAATAGCAATATCAAAATTAACTTAGTTGATTTTGACTCAAATAATCTAAGAAAGAAAATTGAAACAATGAAGTACTCAATAACTAAATGTATTCTTAAGGTGAGTATGTAATTAAAATAAGAAGTATTCACATAGATGAAAAAATAACATAACAAAGAGAAAACCATTTGAAAAATAGTATACACGAAAAAAACCTTTAATGATTTTGTATTTATTTTATTTCTAAAATAAATACAAAATATCAAAGGTAGAATCTCAGATATTAACGTAATATTTAATAGATTTTTCAGATTGATAGTAATTTATTCAAAATTACTTATCTCTAACTCAAAATCAAAATTTAGTTATTATTACAAAAACATCAACCTGATTAAATGAAGAATAAATCCATGCATACTAGGAATTTTTTTTGTGGTTTAAGATTAATTGCATGATAAACTTCAAACTTTCCCCATCTGGAAACAATAGGTTAGGTCTGCATCGTAAGAGTACGAAATTTAAAAAAACCTTTACTGCATTGACTTCTATTGATTTTTGGCGCATTTTTCGGAAAAATATTTAGGGTAAATGTACGAAATGAAAATAGTAATTTTACTATTTAAATCCTGTATCTTTACTTCGTATTTTTACGATACCTGAGCGAATGTGGATAATTATGTGGGGAACTTGGCTTGTATATAATAGGCTTATTCAACAAAATCTCGGTTCAAAAGATAGAATTTTGCATAACAATCACAACCTAAGAAAAGATGTCAACAGAAAACCAGATTAAAATTGCTATTGCAGATGATCACAAAATCTTTAGAGATGGCATCAAAATGGCTTTATCCAGTAAGACCAATCTGAAAATGCTTTGGGAAGCGGAGGATGGAAAGGATATGATGCACAAGATTTCCATAAAAAAGCCTGAAGTCCTGCTCATGGATATCAGAATGCCTGAAATTGATGGCATCAATGCGATTCAAATTATTCGTAAAGAATATGAGGACATCAAAATCATTGTGCTTACCATGTATGATGACCAACAAATGATCAGCAAAATGATGGAAATGGGCGCCAATGCTTATCTCACCAAAACAACTGACCCAGAAGAAATCTACGAAGCCATACTTACCTGCATGAACGACGATTTTTACTTTAATGAATTAGTGAACAGCGCGGTAATGGGCCGACTCATGCAGAAAAAAAATGTGAGACAACACTATGGCACCAATACTCCGGTTAGTTTTAATGAAAAAGAATTAAAAATATTGCAATTACTGGCTGAAGACAAAACGACTGAAGAGATTTCTAAAATCATTTTTTTAAGTCCCCGTACGATAGAAACAATCCGGCAGAATATGAAATCAAAAGTAAACGCGAAAACTATTGGAGGATTGATTATGTATGGCATGCGTAATAAATTGATTGAATAACCAGAATAATCCATCAAAATGTTACAATCCCGTTTTTTACTGCATAAATAGCCAAGCCCACTCTGCTTTTTACATCCAGCTTGTCAAATAAGGCATCCCGGTAACCATCAATTGTCCTTGGTGTAATTTTAAGTGCCGCGGCGATTTCTTTATAGGTTAAATCTGTACTTGCCAACCTTAAAAACTCCAACTCTTTTTCACTAAGCATGGATCTTTGTATGAGACTATTATCATTAGGATCTTTTTGAAAGAGATTAGCCAATTTACCTGTGGTGTCATGGGAGTAATAGAAACCCTTTTCAGCAACAGCATTTAATGCAGCCCTTAATTCTATTGGGTGGGTGTCCTTTTTCAGAAACCCTTTTACCCCAACTTGCAATAGTCTGATTAATGCAATTTCTGAGTCGTACATAGTCAAAATTAAAATATTGATTTCCGGATAACTGTTAAACAAAAATCTGGCCGTTTCAAACCCATCAAGAACAGGCATATTTAAATCGAGCAGTATCAAGTCTGGCTTCATCCCATCGGTGAGCATTTTTATAAGCTCATGACCATTAGGTAAAGAGGCAATTACACTGAACTCCTCAAATGTATTGATTAATGTGGCCAATGCATCTCTCAAAAGACCATGATCGTCAACCAATGCTACTTTAAATTTTTTCTGATTCATTTAGTGGGATTTTAATTGTGATTTGTGTGCCTTTTCCTATGGCAGAAGTAATTGTGGCTTCTCCATTTAATAAAATTGCTCTGTTTTTTATATTACTTAAGCCCTGGCCTTCTTTTGAGATGGAGACATCAAAGCCGATGCCGTTGTCAACAATATCAATCTGAAGTAGCATACTAGTGTAATGAAGCAGGATGTGGATTTCAGTTGAATGAGCATGCTTAATCGTGTTATTAATTGACTCCTGAACAATACGAAAAAGCATTAACTCTTTTTCAGCATCCATATAAATAGGTTCGCCGGTTAAGGTAAATTTGAATTTGTACTGCCCTGTTTTACCAACTTGCCCAATTTCATTTTCCAAGGCCTTAATAAGCCCCAGATTAGCAATAAAATCAGAGCTCATACTTCTGCTCAAATCTCTGAGGTCGCTTATTGATTCGGATATATTCTGAATGGCATCATTAATCAAGTCTTTGTAGAATTTGTTATTATCATAACCGGAAGTATTAAGCTGAAGTTTAGCCAGTGATAATTTTTGTCCGATATTATCATGAATCTCCTTCGAAATATTTTGAAAGGTTGCTTCTTGAATTTTTATCTGTGTTTTTAAAATTTCATTTTCATGTTTTGATTGCAATTCATTAACCCCTAAAAAATGTAACATTTGTTTTTTTTGATACTTATAAATCATTGAAATGACAAGTAGAGATAATACTAAGAATAATAAAACTAAAATCACTATAAAAATTAAGACGTTTTCTTCTCTTGAATCGAGCATATAAAAGATTTAATAAAAAAAGAAAACATTATTATGTAACCAAACGGAGGAAGATTACATAAAATAAAATCATTAACAATATCATTTCGGATATTAAAATTCCTAGGGCTTACTAAATAAGACCAAAGCGAGAATATAGGAAAGCATATAATAGAACAAAGAAGCACTCCGGCAACTATCCAAAAAGTTGGATAATTTATAAGATTTTTTGTAGGGGGATTGTTAAATAATTTATATAAATAAATAATTGATAAAATAATTAATCCGAAATGATTTGTTGCAAATGCATACTTATCTATAAATATATCAGAATTAAAAACTTGATAGATTAATGCTATTAAGATAAATAATATAAATATCTCTAATATTATTATTCCCTTTTTATCTGGCATCATAAGTAATAAATATCCCCCTAAAAAGCCGAAATTAAAAACAAGTGAATAACGATTCATTAGATTAGCATGGGGAAATATGACTATATGGTTTAATGTTAAAAAAAGTGGAATCATTATTATTAAACTTACTGAAGTATAGATAAAAAATGCTTTCATGTGCTTTGGATAACACCTGATTAGCAATGGAATAGAAAAAATGAAAGCCAATAAAATTGTTAAGCATTGAGCATTAAAAAAAAAGTATCTACTAAATTCACTCATAATCCCACAATATTACACCACAACAATTAAACCTCCTTGAGAAAAACACAGTAAATTCCTGTTGTTTTACTCCTTACTCTAAAAATAAATTCTACGACTTTTGAATTTGTTGAGTTTCTACCGTACTCTGTGGGGCTATAACACCAGGGCGGATTAAATGCTGCTCTGGTGTTTTTAAAAAGACGGAAGATTAGCAGGCTAAGAATTTTGATGTTTGGATTAATTGCAAAACTCAGGGAGTATTCGAACTGGGTTAATCCAAAAATGAGGCGAATAAAATTTTATCGCCTCATTTTTTTTAAAGCTGTTCTTACATATAAAATACCAATTAGGGAATATTGCTTACGAATTTACACAACATCATAGTAAAATCCCTATTGAAGGGATAGGGTAAATACACGCGATCTTTTGTCATAAAACAATTAGACCTTGCATCCTACGTTATTAGAACCTAAAATAACAACAATACTTATGAGCCAAGAATCAAAAGAACCCATCAGAGTTATTATTGCAGACGATCATGTACTCTACAGAGCCGGCGTAAAAGCGGCACTTAGTTCTAAGACCGATATCAAAGTAATAGCAGAAGCAGATAATGGATCGCACTTACTCAACTTATTAAAGAATATTGAAGTTGACGTCATCCTACTAGATATTCAAATGCCCATCATGGATGGCATTGCCACATTACCTGAAATAAAAAAAATCAACCCACTCATCAAAGTAATCATGCTCACTATGGTTGACGACAATAGTATGATTACAAAATTGATGGAGCTTGGCGCGAATAGTTACCTCACCAAAACAAGCGATAGTGAAATCATTTACGAAGCGATAAAGACTTGTTTTGAACAGGAATATTATTTCAATTCTATGACCAATAAAGCGTTGTTGAGCAACCTCAAACAACGTACCCCTGCGATTCCTCAACAGTTATCTCCACAGGATGCTCAATTAAATGACAAGGAAACAACTATTTTACGCTTGATGTGTGAGGAAAAAAGTACCAAAGAAATTGCTGATATGGTAGAATTAAGCCCACGAACAGTGGAAGCCATCCGTGATCGTTTAAAAGTAAAAACAGGATCAAAAACTACCGCAGGACTAATCATGTACGCTGTAAAACATAAAATCATCGAAGAACTTTAAAGCTAACTTTAACCCAGATTTTAATTATAATTATTAAAATAATCCTCGGAAAGCCGGGGATTATTTATTTTACATCATGGCATTTATTAATTACAACGGAAAACTACTCGACGAACACACCCCTATTATTGAAGCAGATAACAGAGGCTTGAAATTTGGCGACGGATTATTTGAAACCCTTAAGTTCAAAAAAGGAAAATTAATTCTGATAGACGAACACCTCGCCAGACTTTGGAATGGGATGAAACTTCTGCAATTTGAATTCCCCAAACATTTTACGCCTGATTCATTAGAACAACAAATCCTGCAGCTTGTTAAAAAAAACAACCTTACTGCAGCAAGAATCAGACTTACCATCACCAGAGGAAACGGAGGATTATATGATGCTCAACAGCACACCCCTAATGTTATTATTCAAACCTGGCCACTACCCGAAACCAATGGACAACTCAATGAAAACGGCTTACAATGCTGCATTTTTAGAGATAGTTTTAAGTCAATAGATATTTTCAGTAACAGTAAACACAACAATTTCTTAGTATACAGCATGGGTGCACTTTATGCAAAAAAACAGAAGTGCAATGATGCCATTATTCTCAACCAGCATGACCATATTTGCGACAGCACTATTGCTAATATTTTTCTTATAAAAAACGAGGTGATCTATACACCTGCATTAACAGAAGGTTGTATCGCAGGAGTAATGAGAAACTTTATTATTAAAGCACTCCAAAAAGCAGGATATGAAGTTGTCGAGAACAACATATCTCAAGACGCATTACTCGATGCAGATGAAGTATTTCTTTCCAACTCGATTTACAATATCCGCTGGGTTGCCGCAATAGAAAATAAAAATTACTCCAATAAAAAAACGCTCGAAATTTTTCGCTATTTAGAGCAAACAAATCCAGCTGATTTTTGTTAGAGAAAGAAAAAATAGAACAATGACGGTAAATATTTTTTGGTTTAGAAGAGATTTACGCCTGGAAGACAATGCAGGGCTCTATAGCGCATTGAAGGGCAATTTTCCTGTGGTACCCATTTTTATTTTCGATAAAAATATCCTTGATCAGTTGGTGGATAAATCAGATAGAAGAGTCGAATTTATTCATGCTGCACTTACCCAAATGCAAAGCGAATTAAAAGCCATAGGAAGTAGTTTGGAAGTCATCTACGATACCCCGGAAAAAGCTTTTGAAAAATTAATCAAACATCACAAGATAGCAAACGTATATACCAACCACGACTATGAAGCATATGGTATAAAAAGAGATGCTGAAATAAAAGAACTATTGCATACTCACAAAATTGAATTTCATACATTCAAAGATCAAGTCATTTTTGAAAAGAATGAAGTCACTAAAGATGATGGAAAACCTTATACCATTTTCACGCCATACAGCAGAAAATGGAAACAGGCGATGTCTCAAAATAACCTGCCAAGCTACCCTACAAAAAAGCACTTCGGCAATTTTTATAAAACCGCTACTACTGAAATCATATCGCTACAAAAAATTGGATTTAAAACAACAAATGAACCATTTCCCTCCAACAATCTAAACAAAGATCTGGTTCAGCATTACAAAGAACAACGGGATATTCCGAGTATCAATGGCACATCAAAACTAGGTGTTCATTTGAGATTTGGTACCGTTAGTATTCGGAAGTTGGTGCAGCAATGCAGCAGCTTATCTGAAACATTTTTGAATGAATTAATCTGGCGAGATTTTTACCACATGATTCTCTGGCATTTCCCTCACGTAAACCATTACAAATCCTTTAAGCCAGCATATGACCAGATTGAATGGAGGCATGATGAAAACGATTTTGAAAAATGGTGTAATGGACAAACTGGCTACCCCATAGTAGACGCAGGAATGAGGGAATTAAATGCAACCGGATTCATGCACAATCGTGTACGAATGATTACGGCATCTTTTCTTTGTAAACATTTGCTTTTAGATTGGAGATGGGGCGAAGGTTATTTTGCACAAAAATTATTGGACTATGATTTTGCGGCAAACAATGGAGGTTGGCAATGGGCCGCGGGAAGTGGATGTGATGCAGCTCCATATTTCAGAATATTCAATCCTTATCTCCAGACAAAAAAATTCGATCCCGATTTTAAATATATAAAAAAATGGGTGCCTGAATTTCAGGAATTTAATTATCCTGCGCCAATTGTGAATCATGAATTTGCAAGAAAACGTTGTCTGGAAGTTTATGGAAAGGCATTAAAAAAAGAAGCCTTCTAATCTACAAAAAGAGAGAAGCCCGAAGTGATTTCTTGTTCTTTATCAAACACACTCATCATGCTTACAATGGCCTGTTTGCCTGCTTCTCCTAAGGAAAGCGAATAGTCATTCACATACAAATCGATATGTTTCCTCATCACGGATTCACTCATTTCCTGCGCATGTATTTTTACATAATCGCTTAACTGCGGATAATTTTCAAATGAGTAGGTTATACTTTTTCTAATTAGTTCGTCTATTTTTTGCTGTATTGATTTTTCTATTTTTCTGTTAATAACGATACCGCCTAGTGGAATTGGACCTTCCGTTTTTTTCTCCCAGAAATCTCCCAAATCAATAATTTTAACCAGCCCCTTTTGATGATACGTAAACCTGTTTTCATGAATAATCACACCCAGGCCTTTCCCGGCTGCTACAAAAGATTCTATCTCGTCGTAACGTAAAAATATTTTTTGTTTAGCATGAGGATATGCCATTGAAAATAAAAAATGAGCCGTGGTGTTTTCTCCTGGGATGGCAATTGGGAAATGATCAATACTGGAAAAGTCTTGTTCTTGATTTGAAATCAATAATGGGCCAACTCCTTTACCCAAAGCACTTCCGCTATTTAGTATAACATAAGCGTTTGCAATAGAAGGATACACGCCGTAGCTAACTTTTGTAATATCGTAAGTTGAATGAAGGGCATGTTGATTCAAGGTCTCCACATCTTCAAGAACAGGAATGAAGTCAAATCCTTCGGTATCAATTTTTTTATTAACTAAAGCATCAAAAATAAAAGTATCATTGGGGCAAGGAGAAAATCCAATAGTGAATGGCATGAGCATTTATTTTGATTGCAATAATTCGTAAATATCCATTAAAGTATCATTTGATGCCGCTATGGCTTCTTTGATTTTCCATTTTGATTTATTACGCTCTCCTACCTCATTGCTGATGCCTCTTATTTGCAGAAAAGGAATATGCTGTTGCAAACAAACATAATGAAACGCCGCGCCCTCCATGGATTCCAGAGCTGCATCATATTTCATGTTGATCTGGTTGATGTAACTCTTATCATCTGTTAATAAATTCACCGTCAACCCTTTTGCTTTCTTTAATGAGGAATCACTAATGATAGGGCCTTCATTTATTAACCATCCATCCTGAAAAGGAAATTGATTGTGATTATTGAACCCAAGATCAAAAGCAGATTTGAATACCTTATTTTCCATCACTCCAATATCTGCAAAACAATCCTGCTGGACCAAAACAACTTCTCCTATATTCAAACTTGTTGAAAAAGTACCGGCAATCCCTACTTGTAAAATAAAGCTGTATTCAATTTGACCAACCTGGTGCAATAGCGAATACATCGCCATTGGAGCGCCAACACCTGTAATTAAATAATCTGCGGATGGATATCTTTTTAAAAAAGGTTCCAATTCCATCTCAGTAGCAGCTGTAATTAACATAGACATTGGGCAAATTTCGTACATACAGTTTACATTTTAGCGAATAGTATTTACCTTTGCGAAAATTTATTCAAATTAATGGTATACATCACCAGGATAGAACATTTCAATTCGGCTCACAAACTTTTTAACCCTTTATGGACAAAAGAAGAAAACGAAGCGATTTTTGGCAAATGTGCCAATGAAAACTGGCATGGCCATAATTTTGAATTACATGTCACAATTGCAGGGGAACCTAACCCGGATAATGGTTTTGTTTATGATGTAAAAAAACTAAGCATTATTATTAAGGAATTTGTTATCGACGTCCTGGATCATAAAAATCTTAATCTAGACGTTGCTTTTATGCAAGGGAAACTTTGTTCCATAGAAAACCTTATTATCGGCATCTGGAACCAGCTTTCACCAGAACTTCCTTCAGACATCAAATTGCATTCCTTGAAATTGTATGAAACACCAAGGATATATGTGGAATACTTTGGCAGTTAATTGTATTTAAGCCATTAACAATTGTTATATTTATTCTTGCAAAATGGAGAACAATTTCTTTCAACTATTGTTATTATCAACACATGAATCACAAAGTCGCAGTATATAGAAAAGAACATTTCAATGCAGCACACCGGCTGAACAATCCATTGTGGGACGAAGCGACCAACCAATCTGTATTCGGGAAATGCAATAACCCTAATTATCATGGGCACAATTATGAATTAATTGTAAAAGTAATTGGTGACATCAATCCCGATACTGGATATGTAATTGACATGAAAGTATTGAGCGATATCATTCAAGAAAATATTACGGAAAAATTCGATCACAGAAATTTCAATGAAGACTGCATCGAATTTAAAACACTAAATCCTACTGTGGAAAACATTGCCGTTGTAATCTATAGTATTCTGAGAAAAGAAATTAAACCCGATCTTGATCTGCAGGTACGTCTATTCGAAACCGAGAGGAATTTTGTAGATTATCCTGCAAGCTGTACTTTTTAAATATATACCATGTCATACCAAAGAATTGAACAATACGATACTGAGAAAACGCTTGAATTAGCAAATGCTTACAAACAAATCATTGGACTACTCGGTGAGAATCCAGAAAGAGAAGGGCTTCAAAAAACTCCTGAAAGAATTGCAAAAGCCATGCAATACCTGACACAAGGATACGATTTGGATGCTAAAGCAATTTTAGAATCTGCTAAATTCCATGAAGATGTGAGTGAAATGATTATTGTAAAAGACATTGAATTATATAGTATGTGTGAACATCACATCTTGCCCTTTTACGGAAAAGCACACATCGCTTACATTCCAAATGGATACATTACAGGATTGAGTAAAATCGCAAGAGTAGTAGATGTATTCAGCAGAAGATTACAAGTACAAGAACGATTGACTGAACAAATATTAAATGCCATCAAAGACACGTTAAACCCTCTTGGAGTAGCTGTTGTAATTGAGGCTTCTCATTTGTGCATGATGATGCGAGGTGTATCCAAACAGAATTCTGTAACCACAACTTCCGCTTTTTCAGGAGCATTTGAAAAGAATGAGACCAGAAGCGAGTTCTTAAAACTCATCACCAATAAATTGCATTAATTTATGGAACACTATTATAAAAAATCCCTTTTTTAAGGGATTTTTTATTTCTTTGCACAAACCAACCAGTATTCCATAAAATATTATCAAGATGAAACACGCTTTTGTATTCCCAGGACAAGGATCTCAATTCAGTGGAATGGGAAAAAATCTTTACGACTCAAATGAGATTGCAAAAATAATTTTTGAAAATGCCAATGATATTCTTGGCTTTCGAATTTCTGATGTAATGTTTTCTGGTTCAGATGAAGATCTAAAACAAACCAATATCACTCAACCTGCAGTATTCATCCATTCTATTGCAGCATTCAAAACAATTGAAAAAGCAACACCACATATGGTTGCCGGACATTCATTGGGTGAGTTTTCTGCTTTGGTAGCAAATCAAACTTTACATTTTGAAGACGCCTTAAAACTAGTTTCAATAAGAGCCAAAACCATGCAAAAAGCTTGTGAGCTTCAACCATCAACAATGGCTGCGGTATTATCATTAGAAGACCACCTCGTAGAAGAAATTTGCCATCAAATATCAACTGAAACTGGCGAAGTGGTTGTAGCTGCCAATTACAATTGTCCGGGACAACTTGTCATCAGTGGGTCAACAAGAGGCATTGAAATCGCCTGTGAAAAATTAAAAGCAGCTGGAGCCAAACGCGCATTAGTATTGCCAGTTGGCGGCGCCTTTCATTCTCCTTTAATGATGACTGCAAAAGAAGAATTAGCACAAGCTATTCATGCAACTTCTTTCAATAATCCAACATGTCCGGTCTACCAAAACGTAACAGCATTAGCAGTTACAGAACCTTCTGTGATTAAAGAGAATTTAATTGCTCAACTAACAGGTGCGGTTAGATGGACACAATGTATTCAATCTATGATTAGCGATGGCGCAACACAATTCACGGAATGTGGACCAGGAAAAGTTTTGCAAGGGTTGGTTCAGAAAGTCAACAAAGAAATGCTTGTTGAAGGGGTAAATTAAAAAATTGGGAATTTGATTTTTGAATAAAAACCAAATTCCCAATAACAGCAAACTACTTATAAAGAAAGTGTCGCTAAAACACTATTCATGTTTCTAACTGCTTCTGCGCTTTTATGCATAGCAGCAGTTTCTTCTTCGTTCAATTTGTAATCAATAATTTTTTCCCAGCCATTTTTGCCAATGATAACGGGAACGCCTAAACAGATATCATTCATTCCATATTCGCCTTCCAAAGAAACACAGCAAGTCATCATTTTCTTTTCATCTCTTACAATAGCTTCAACCACTGCTGCACCTGCTGCCCCCGGAGCATACCAAGCTGATGTGCCTAATAACCCTGTTAATGTTGCACCGCCAACCATTGTATCCGCAGCTACTTTTTTCAAGGTTTCAGCATCTAAATATTGAGCAACGGGAGTTCCACAATACGTAGCCAATCTGGTTAAAGGAATCATTGTGGTATCGCCATGCCCACCAACAACCATCGCTTGTAAATCATTAGGAGAACAATGCATCGCCTGGCTCAAGAAATAACGAAAACGAGCACTATCCAGCATTCCGCCCATACCAATGATTCTATTTTTAGGCAAGCCGCTTGATTTTAATGCCAAGTAAGTCATAGTATCCATTGGATTACTGATAACAATAACAATAACATCTGGAGAATACTTTATTAAATTCTCCGTAACAGTTTTTACGATTCCCGCATTAATGCCGATCAGCTCCTCGCGTGTCATACCTGGCTTACGTGGAATGCCTGATGTAATTACCGCAACAGTGCTTCCGGCTGTTTTTGAATAATCATTAGTACTACCAATGATTTTGGTATCGAACCCTTCGATTTGTGCCGTTTGCATCAAATCCATTGCTTTCCCTTCTGCAACACCTTCTTTAATATCAAGGATTACCAATTCATCGCAAAGTTGTTTGCGGGCGATATTGTCGGCACATGTGGCGCCTACCGCACCAGCTCCTACTACAGTTACTTTCATAATATTGATTTATAAATAAAGAGATAATTATTTTGCACGCAAAGTTAAATGTAAACAGCTACGATGTAAAGTAATCAGCTAAAATGTTTAAAGAAAATCACTACTTTTTGTCATTTGCAAGATCTGCAATACTGATTTCACTTTCAAATCTTTTCAGAAGTTTTCCTTTTTTGTCATAAACAATAGCAGTTGGAAATTGCCTTATTTCAAAATGCGTCATAAAAAAATAATCGCCATCTCTTCCAACAGTGATAAAAGGGCATGAACTCAATTTGGCATCGTCAGAGAATTTTTTGATATGAGAAAATTCAGATGATGACACCATGATGATTTGAGTGTTTTCAAACAAACTCAAACTATCCATCATTTTTTTTGCGAAATAGGTACAATGGCCACAATCTGCACCGAAGTAGATGAATATTGTCTTTTTCTTTTTTACTAAATTCTCCTCTGTGAACTTTACGCTATCTACAATATTCATGATCTTAAACTTAGGCAGAATAAGCGTAGATTTTTCAGATGAAACATCCGCGGTTTTGTCCTGAGCAAACGTGTTTAAGCAGAAAATACTTACGGCAATAAGAGTAATTAACTTTTTCACTGTCATTTTTTTCGTAAATCTACAAATTTATCAAGAAATCTAGTGCTAATTAATAAAAAAGCCACTAACCCATACAATTTTTTAGACTTTACACATAGTTCATTACTTTTGCGTCATTCTAATAAAAGTATAATTAATATTATTATGGCAACAACAGCAGATATGCGCTCAGGTTTGATTCTAAAAATAGACAACAACCTTTACACAGTAATCGAATTCGGACAAAACAAGACTGCACGTGCAGCAGCAAAAGTATGGGCGAAATTAAAAGGCGTTGATAATTCCCGTACGATTGAAGTGACCTGGAATAGTGGAGAAACCGTTTTCCCAGTTAGAGTGGAGAAAAAAGCTTACCAATATTTATATAAAGATGATACCGGATATAGCTTCATGGACACCGAAACTTTCGAACAAATAACAGTTGCTGAATCCATGATTGATGCTCCGGCATTTCTTAAAGATGGACAGGAAGTTTCTGTTTTGATTAATGGAGAGACCGATATGCCAATGGGTGTTGAATTACCAGACAAAATCGTTCTTTTGGTTACCTATAGCGAACCAGGCATGAAAGGTGACACTGCTACAAGAACACTTAAACCTGCAACTGTAGAAACAGGCGCTACTGTAAACGTCCCACTTTTTGTAAATGAAGGTGAAATGATCAGAGTGAATACCAAAACAGGTGAATACGTGGAGCGTGTGAAATAATGCTTTTTACTAAAATTTTTTATACAAAGGATCGATTTATTCGGTCCTTTTGCTTTTTAGAAAACCAAGGATTTTAAACAATTTTGAGTAAAATCTAGTCATTTATCGCCATTTTTGATTGATTTTGTGCCATTTTTAAAGAAATTGTTTGAATTACTTAAACGTTGTAGTGGAGATTTCCTAACTTAGCGGCTCGATTTGAGTTACTTAATTATTTCATTCAAATTTTCATCATGGACATCAAACAAATTCAAGAGCTTGTAAAGCTAATTAACAAAACCTCAATTGGAGAAATCACTATTGAAGAAGATGGAAAAAAAATTACCATAAAACAAAAAAACGATCCTGTTCAAAATATTATCGCAAGTAGTGGCCCCTCTTATCCTCAAATGGCTGCACCTGCACCTTCTGCTTCGCCTGTAACGGCAGCTACAACTCAGGAACCAACTAAAAACGATTCCAAAACAGACCATTATGTAACGATAAAAAGTCCAATGATTGGTACGTTCTATCGTCAGGCAGGGCCAGGTAAACCTATTTTTGCCAATGTGGATGAAGTTATTACTCCAGGAAAAGTAGTTTGTATTATTGAAGCTATGAAACTATTTAATGAAATAGAAAGTGAAGTAAAAGGTAGAATTGTGAAAGTTCTGGTTGAAGACGCCAGCCCTGTTGAGTATGACCAGCCTTTATTCTTAGTAGATCCAGCTTAGGCTGATACTTAAAGTTCAATAGTAATATAGTTTTCTTTTACATTTTACATTCTAATAGATATGTTTAAAAAAATATTAATTGCAAACAGAGGTGAAATTGCACTTCGTGTAATTAGAACTTGTAGAGAAATGGGTATCAAAACTGTTGCCGTTTATTCTACAGCAGATAAAGATAGTCTTCATGTAAAATTTGCTGATGAAGCAGTTTGCATCGGTAAACCATCGAGCTTAGAAAGCTATCTGAATATTCCACACATCATGGCAGCTGCTGAAATCACCAATGCAGATGCTATACATCCAGGTTATGGTTTCTTGGCTGAGAACAGCAAGTTTGCAAAGATTTGTGGCGATCATGGAATTAAATTTATTGGACCAACTCCTGAGATGATCAACTCCATGGGAGATAAAGTTACTGCAAAGGAAACCATGATAAAAGCAGGCGTTCCTGTAGTACCTGGAGTTGAAGGATTATTGGAAGGTGTTGCCCATGCAAAAAAATCTGCAAAAGAAATTGGCTATCCCGTAATATTAAAAGCCACTGCTGGTGGTGGTGGTAAAGGAATGCGTGTGGTTTTTCAGGAAAGTGAAATTGAAAAAGCATTTGAAGCAGCCAAAACGGAAGCTGCAGCATCTTTCAAGAATGATGGCATCTACATGGAAAAATTTGTAGAAGAACCACGACATATTGAAATTCAAGTAGCAGGTGATCAGTTTGGAACGGTTTGTCATCTCAGCGAACGCGATTGTTCCATCCAACGTAGACATCAAAAATTAGTGGAAGAATCTCCTTCCCCATTTATGACAGATGATCTCCGTCAAAGAATGGGAGACGCTGCCATTAAAGCTGCTAAAGCAATTAATTACGAAAGTGTAGGTACCATAGAATTCCTTGTAGATAAACACCGCAACTTCTATTTTATGGAAATGAATACGCGTATTCAAGTAGAACATTGCGTAACGGAAGAAGTAATCAATTACGATCTTATAAAAGAACAAATCAAAATTGCTGCAGGAGAAAAAATTTCTGGAGATTCCTATTTCCCTAAGATGCATGCTATTGAATGCAGAATCAATGCCGAAGATCCCTACAATGATTTCAGACCAAGCCCGGGTAAAATAACGGTGCTGCATACCCCAGGTGGACATGGTGTTCGTGTTGATAGTCACGTTTATGCTGGCTATGTAATTCCTCCTTACTATGATAGCATGATTGCAAAACTTATAGCTGTAGCTCAAACCAGGGAAGAGGCTATTAACACCATGCACAGAGCATTAAGCGAATATGTAATTGAGGGCATTAAAACAACCATCCCCTTTCATTTACAATTGATGCAAAATGAAGACTTTAGAAAAGGGAATTTTACTACTAAGTTTATGGAATCATTCAAAATGAAATAACCCGCTTTAATAAAAGTTTACTTCCCTTTTATTAAAGCAATTTTATACATGTCATCACCTTCTCTAAATATTCTGATCAATGCGTATCGCCTCATGTATACGGCGAAAGCTATGGCAGATACTTATGAAGCTAATAGAAGCATTTGTAAATATGTTCATAGTACTTCTCGCGGACATGAAGCAATTCAATTAGCAACTGCATTTAATCTTTTACCCTGCGATTTTGTAAGCCCTTATTATCGTGATGAAAGCATTATGCTTGGATTAGGTTTTACTCCTTATCAATTAATGTTGCAATTGTTGGCAAAAGCTGATGATATTTTCACAGGAGGTAAAGAATATTACAATCATCCCAATTATCGCGGTGCTGATAAGCCTACCATTATACATCAAAGCAGCGCTACTGGGATGCAGGCTATTCCTACCACAGGCATTGCTCAGGGAATTCAATACTTAGAAAAAATAAAACAAGCTTCTGCAACTGCATCTTTTTCACCAGTAGTCATTTGTTCTTTAGGAGATGCTTCTGTTACTGAAGGAGAAGTAAGCGAAGCCTTTCAATTTGCTGCATTACATCAACTTCCCATTATTTATCTCGTTCAAGACAATGACTGGGGAATCAGTGTGACTTCAGCAGAAGCAAGAACATCAAATGCCTATGCTTTTGTAGAAGGCTTTAAAGGCATCAATCGTGTAAGCATAGACGGTAGTGACTTTTCGGAATCCTACCAAACCATGAAAAAAGTTATAGATGAAGTAAGAGAAAAAAGACAACCATGGCTTGTACATGCTAAAGTGCCATTACTTGGCCATCATACCAGTGGAGTGAGAAAAGATTTTTACAGACAAGAGGAAGAATTATCTTCCGCTTTCAAAAATGATCCTACCCCACTATTAAGGAAAAAACTATCGGCATCAGGCATTAGTGAAAACGAACTTCTTGCTATAGAAAAAGAAGCCATCGATAAAGTAACAAAAGATTTTACCGATGCTACTAATGCAGCAGAACCAGATCCACATCATGTTGAAGATAATGTGTTTGTGCAAACACCTGTTATCAATGAAAAAGGGAACAGAAGTCCTGATAACAAAGAAAAAATATTAATGGTAGATGCGGCATTATTTGCTATTCGGGAAATAATGGAAGACTTTCCTGAAGCTATTTTATACGGCCAAGATGTAGGAAGAAGATTAGGCGGAGTTTTTAGAGAAGCCGCTACATTAGCAGAACAGTTTGGCGATCATAGGGTTTTTAATACTGCCATACAAGAAGCCTATATCATTGGCTCAACTGTTGGAATGAGCGCAGTTGGCGTAAAACCAATTGTTGAAGTTCAATTTGCAGATTACATCTACCCGGGGTTCAATCAATTGGTAACTGAAATTTCCAAGAGTTGTTATTTAAGTTGTGGAAAATTCCCTATCCAAACTTTAATCAGAGTTCCCATTGGAGCTTATGGTGGTGGTGGACCATATCATAGTGGAAGTATAGAGAGTACTTTATTGACGATTAAAGGAATAAAGATTGTCTACCCCTCAAATGCCGCAGATATGAAGGGGTTAATGAAAGCAGCTTTTTTAGACCCTAATCCTGTTGTAATGCTGGAACACAAAGGTCTTTACTGGAGCAAAGTTCCAGGCACTGAAGAAGCAAAAAACATCGAACCAGATAGAGATTATATTATCCCATTAGGCAAGGCTGCAATTGCATTAACTGCAAATGAGGAAGCCATTGAAAATGGAGAAAGCTGTTGCATCATTACATATGGCATGGGTGTGTATTGGTCCAAAGCAGCTGCGAAAAAATTCAACAACCAAGTTGAGATTATTGATCTCAGAACTTTATACCCTTTGGATGAGGCCTTAATTTTTGAAAGAGTCAAATTACACAGCAAGTGTTTGATCGTTACAGAAGAACAACAAAATAATTCATTTGCAGAGGCTTTATCAGGAAGAATTGCAAATGCATGCTTCAAATACCTGGATGCTCCAGTGGAAGTATTAGGGGCATTGAATTTGCCTGCAGTTCCCATGAACATGATACTTGAAAATGCAATGCTTCCCAACGCAGAAAAAGTTGCAGCAAGAATAAAATTATTATTAAGCGAATAATCTTATCGTCCCCAACCCCAAATCAACCAGCCAACTCGTTACCCTATCATCATCCCATCTTTCATTTGAAGTATACGATCACTTTTCTTTGCTAAATCTTCATTGTGTGTTACAATTAGAAAGGTTTGATGAAACTCATCTCTAAGATTAATAAAAAGCTGATGTAAATCATGAGCATTTGCAGAATCCAAATTACCTGTCGGCTCATCAGCCATTATGATGGAAGGATTATTAATTAAAGCTCTCGCAACTGCCACTCTTTGTTGTTCTCCACCGGATAGTTGCCCTGGTTTATTTTCTAATCTTTGATTTAAACCCAAATAATCCAGTAGCTCTTTTGCTCTTTTCTCTGTAGCTATTTTATTTTTTCCGCCTATCCAGCCTGGGATACAAACATTTTCAAGCGCTGTAAACTCCGGAAGTAAATGGTGAAATTGAAAAACGAAGCCGATATGAATATTTCTGAAGGCGGCTAGCTTTTTTCCTTTGAGGATCCCGATATTTTCACCATTCATAATAATAGACCCATGATCAGGCAGGTCCAAAGTACCTAAAATGTGGAGCAAGGTACTTTTGCCAGCCCCTGAAGCACCTATTATACTGACAATTTCTCCCTTTTGGATTTCCAAATCTACACCTCTCAGCACTTCAATATTCCCATATTTCTTTTGAATGCCTCTTGCTTTTAACATAAGATAAAAATAACAATTTATCGTCTTAAAGTGTTAATAAATTAAAGAAAATGAACAGGGTTTAAAAAACACTTTTGGTAATTTCGCAGTAACCTCTACATTTGCAAAAATAAACCCCATAAGAAAATGTTCTGGACACTTGAATTAGCCTCGCACTTGGAAGACGCTCCATGGCCTGCAAGCAAAGATGAATTGATAGATTATAGTATTCGTAGTGGCGCTCCTATTGAAGTTATTGAAAACCTTCAGGAATTGGATGACGAAGGCGAAATCTATGAAAGCCTTGAAGATATTTGGCCAGATTACCCTAGTCAGGAAGATTTTTTCTTTAATGAAGATGAATATTAAAATTCCTATGGTTTACCATATTTCAAAACCGTTCTATTAAAGGACGGTTTTTTTAATGCCTATGATTGCCGATTTGAAAATCTGAATTTAAAATAAATCAATACCATGGAGAGAACACAAATAATGGAGTTGCAAATAATCACAGGTAATATTCCTTTCAGCACACCATAAACTACCCATATAATAGTACTTACAAAAACAATCAGTATCATAAAGAGATTCAAATCTTTAACACTCTTTGTCTTCCAGGTATGCACAACCTGAGGAATAAATGTAAGACTACTCAAAGCTGATCCAATATGCCCTATGACTTCTGTTGTATCCATTAGGTTCGTTGGTTGGTTGATTCGTTGGTTGGTTGATTCGTTCATTGGTTGGTTCGTTGATTAGGCGATTCGATCATTATTGGTTTCAACAATCCTTCAACCTTTCAACAACCTTTCAACCCTTCAACAACCTTTCAACCCTTCAAAAACCTTTCTACAATTATTTCTCCATTTGCTCTATTACAGCATTAGTCACACCGGTAAACGAAAACCCACCATCGTGAAAAAGATTCTGCATAGTAACCATTCTTGTATGATCACTAAACATCACAACGCAATAATTAGCACAATCTTCTGCACTAGCGTTACCCAAAGGGCTCATCTTTTCTGCATAATTGATAAAGCCATCAAAGCCCTTTACACCACTCCCTGCAGTTGTACGGGTCGGCGACTGTGATATGGTATTTACTCTGACATGTTTTTTTACACCGTAATGATATCCAAAACTGCGAGCTACACTTTCCAATAAAGATTTGGCATCAGCCATTTCATTGTAATCAGGAAAAACCCTTTGAGCAGCGATATAACTTAATGCGATAACACTACCCCAATCATTAATCGCCTCTTTTTTCATACAAGTTGCCAACACTCTATGTAAACTCATTGATGAGATTTCAAATGTTTTTAAATTATGAGTATAATCAATCTCGGTATAATGTTTTCCTTTACGCACATTCAAACTCATCCCAATAGAATGAAGAATAAAATCAAAACCTCCCCCGAAATGCTCCATCGACTTTGTTATTAAATTATCTACATCTTCTCCATTACTAACATCACAAGCAATTACAGGCGCATTTATTTTCTCGGCCAACTTATTTATTTCTCCCATACGCATGGCCACAGGAGCATTTGTTAAAACAATCTGAGCACCTTCTTCATGACATTTTAAAGCCGTTATCCATGCAATAGATTTTTCATCAAGTGCTCCAAAAATGATTCCTTTTTTTCCTTTCAACAGATTATTGCCCATAATTGATAAATATTTCTTTGATTATTAAAGATTTGTAAAATTAATTGTTCTAGTTCAATTTCCTATCATCTCTTTTGCATTCTCTAAAGCCGCCGCAGTTGGCTTTTCTCCACCAAGCATTTTTGCAATAGCTACAATCCGTTGTTCTTGATTTAGAACACTCACTCTTGTTGCTATTTTATCCCCATCAGCCTCTTTGTATACAAAATAATGATTTGTAGCACGAGCTGCAATTTGAGGCTGATGCGTTATAGCAATCAATTGATGTGCCGCAGACAAATCTTTCATAATGATCCCTACCTGTTTGGCTGCTTCTCCACTAATCCCTGTATCTATTTCATCGAAAATCAAAGTTGGCAAAGATAATTTTTGTGCCACCAAAGATTTTATACTTAACATCAATCTGCTCAATTCCCCACCACTGGCCACTTTCCCCAATGGCTCAAATTTATTGCTCTTATTGGCATCAAATAAAAAATCAATGCTATCCATGCCTGTAGCAGTAATATCTACGGGATTGATTTTAACTTTCAATTTGGCGTTAGGCATTCCAACTTTTAGCAATAATTGATTCACTTTTTCAACAAAGCTATCAACTTGAGCTACCCTATTTTTAGAAATCATCTTTGCTATAACAAAGCAATCTTCAAGTATTTTTTTTTCTGCTAATTCCAATCTCTCAATCGAAGTAAAAGCATCAGCATAACTGTCTAATTTTATTTGTAAGCCGGCTTTTATTTGTAATAGTTCTGCAGTTGAATGAACTCCATGTTTTTTTAGAAGCTTATACCCATCTGAAATCCTGTCATTTATTAAAGCTATCCTATCAGCATCATATTTTATTCCATTATCAATTTGCAAAAGTTCGGATGAAATATCCTGTACCTCAATAGAAACACTCGTTAATCTTTTAGAAAGATCTTCAAGGGCAAGATGAAAAGACTCAAGCGTTTTTAATTTATTTGATAATGATTTTAACTGATGACCAAGTGGCTGTTCATTTTCACTTAATGATGAATAGATTGCTCCAAGTTGAAGTTTAATATTTTCTGCATTGTTCAGTAACTGAAGCTCTGCATCCAATTGCTCTAACTCATTTTCCTGCAAGGACAATCCTTCCAATTCTTCAAAAATAAATTTATTATAATCCAATTCCTTATTGGCCAAATCTTGTTGATGTCGCAATTGAAACAATTCCTTTTTTACACTACTATAAGAATCAAATTTCTCTTTTATACTCAACAACAGAAGGCTATTACCCGCAAGTGCATCTAACACCTCACGCTGGAAGTTTTCTGAACTAATTTCAAGGGTATCAAATTGCTGGTGAAGATCTACAAGAAAAATGCTTAATAGTTTTACCTGAGAAAGATTTACAGGAGTATCGTTTATAAAACTTCTTGATTTCCCATTTGAAGTAATTTCTCTTCTGATTATTATTTCCGGCTCAAGATCTAATTCATGCTGCATGAAAAAATCGCCAACCAGATCATTGTTATTTAATTTAAAACGCCCCTCAATAATGCATTTTTTAGTGGTGTCATGCAATACACTGCTATCAGCCCTTTGACCCAAAATTAAATTTAAAGCCCCCATTAAAATACTTTTACCTGCACCTGTTTCGCCGGTAATAATATTTAACCCTGATGAGAAATTTACTTCCAAATCATCAATGATAGCATAATTCTGTATGTGAAGTTTGGATAACATTTTAGTACGGCAAATTACTGAAAACTATTTTGTAATAAACAAGAAAATTATCAAAAAGAATAGTTGTATTAACACCTTATCTATTTTCAACCTTTCAACCCAAAAAAAAAGCCCACCTTAATTGATGAGCTTTCAAATGATATAAAAAGAATATTTTTATTTTACTTCAACAGCATCACTTAAATCAGAATCTGCCAGAATACGTCCACAGTTTTCACAAACCATAATCTTCTTACGCAATTTGATTTCACTTTGCTTTTGAGGAGGAATTGCATGGAAACAACCACCGCAACTATCTCTGTTAACAGGAACAACGGCTAATCCATTACGATAGCTTTTGCGAATACGATCGTAACTTGCTAATAAACGTTCATCTACATGGCTTCTAGCTTCTGCTGCTCCTTTATTATAATGAGTCTCTTCTTTTTCTGTTTCTTTGATAATCTTTTCTAACTCGCCTTTTTTCCCTGATAAATTAGCTTCCTTAGTTGCTACCGCTTTCTTTGCTAATTCTAACTGACGAGCTTTATCAGCAATTTCTTCTGTAGCATCTTTAATGTGCTTTTCGCAAAGTTTTTCTTCCAGTTGCTGCATTTCAATTTCCTTATTAATGGCCTCAAACTCACGATTATTTTTTACGTTTTCACTTTGCTTTTCGTACTTCTTAATCAATCCTTGAGCAACTTTAATACCTTCTTGTTTTTGGGAAATGAACTCCTGGATACCATTGATTTCTTCTTCAACACGAGTTTGACGTGCATGAAGACCTTCGATTTCATCTTCAAGATCTTTCACTTCAATAGGCAATTCACCTTTTAATACTTGAATGCCATCAAGCTTACTGTCAATTTTTTGTAAACGAACAAGTGAAGACAATTTTTCTTCAACCGAAAATTCTTTTACTGCAGCCATATTATTTGATTTATTTTTTGTTTTTCCAATGAAACTTCCTTCTACACTTTTTTAAATATTCTTTTGCATTGAGCAATTAACTTATAAAATAGTGAACAGGATTGGTATTAACCCCTGTTTTAAGGATGGCAAAGTTAGGGAAATTTTGCCTTAAAACATCAGCAAAAAGATCAATTGTGTACTGTTCGCTCTCAAAATGTCCGATATCGGCCAAAACTAGCCGATTATCTGCGTCGAAAAACTCATGGTATTTTAAATCCGCAGTAATATAAAAATCAGCACCAGCTTTGATTGCATGAGGAATTAAGAAACTACCAGCCCCTCCGC
Organism: uncultured Bacteroidota bacterium; assembly: GCA_903831575.1. Classification (GTDB taxonomy): domain Bacteria; phylum Bacteroidota; class Bacteroidia; order Chitinophagales; family Chitinophagaceae; genus Ferruginibacter. The sequence goes on from CAIKYB010000036.1 coordinate 28,694, forward strand.
ATATGGCAACTCTTTTTACCTTTTTCCCTAAAAAAGAAGTATGCTTTACAATTTTTGCCTGAAAAACATTTTTAATCTTACTCAAGAAATCACTTTCCACTATTTCTTCGGGAAGCTCTCCAATAATTCCTGCACCAATCTCCTGGTGTACATTAACTAAATTGATTACTTCATATGCAACTTCCTCATATAAATGAGCCAATTTCATTGCACTAATCACTTGACTTTGAAGCCATGCGGGAAATATCACTTCTAATTTTTGCTCCTTATCTGTATTTCGAACTCCGATTTGTCCAACAACTGGATTGGAATTTATTTCTGGCTTAAAACTTCCCATCCCTTCTGAAACAAAACTACACTCACTATAATTTCCAATGCGACCTGCCCCTGCAGCAAATAAAGATTGTTCAACGACATTTAAATGTGTAGCCGGAACAAAAACAGTCAACTTTTGCAAGAGCTGATTTTTCGGAAGCAATATAGATCTGTTCACCAACCCTAATTTATCTGCGATGTAGCCATTTACACCATTGATGACATTATCCAAATTGGTATGACAAGCATAAATCGCAAGGTCATTTTTAATAGCCAGCAACAAAACTCTTTCAACATAATTATTGCCACTTATTTTTTTTAATCCTTTGAAAACAATTGGATGATGCGCAATGATCAGATTGCATTTTTGAGAAATCGCTTCATGTATTACATCTTCAGTAACATCCAATGAAAGCAAAACCCCAGAACAGTCAGTTTTACTATTTCCTAGTATTAATCCGGAATTATCATACTCTTCCTGTAAATGCAACGGGGCTATTTTTTCCAATACGGAAATGAGGCTTGAAATTGTCATAGTTAAAAATAGATATTTTTTTTGTGATCAATGGTCATTTATATTGCACATAAAAGTAAAAATGAAATATGTCAAATACAACTCAATTATATCTGGAATATAAAAACAGACTACAAAAAATTGCCGACATCAAATATGCTGGGGCAGTTTTACAATGGGACCAGGAAACCTATTTGCCGATCAAAGGAAATGATGCAAGAGGCAGGCAAATAGCGACTTTGAGCGAACTTGCACATGAACAATTTACTGCGGAAAAAACCGAAAGTTTACTGCTTGAATTATTGAATAAAAATGATTTAGACGAACGACAAAAAAGAAATATTGAACTCAGTTGGTACGATTACCAAAAAAATAAAAAATTACCGTCCAGTTTTGTTAGAAAATCTTCAGAAGCCATCAATAAAAGTTTTCATTCCTGGATTTCCGCTAGAGCCGAAAACAGTTTTGCCAAATTTGAAAAACCACTTCAGGAGGTTATCGATTTAAAGAAAGAAGAAGCTGCATTATTGGGCTACTCAGATCATCCTTACAATGCCATGATGAATGAATATGACACTGGATTAACTGTTGCATTTACGGATAATTTATTTTCAACTTTAATCCCTCAGCTGTCAATATTATTAAATCAAATCAAGCGCCAGCCTCAAGTAAACAATGATTTTTTATTGAAACATTTTGATAAAAATATCCAATGGGATTTTGGAATAGAATTATTGAAAAATATGCACTTTGATTTTGAAGCAGGCAGACAAGATATAAGCGAACATCCGTTCACCACAAATTTCAGTAGTGAAGATGTAAGAGTTACAACAAGAATTGATGAAAATGATTTTGGCAACATGACCTGGAGTTGCATTCATGAAGGTGGACATGCTCTTTATGAACAAGGATTACCTAAATCCGAATATGGCTTACCCCTTGGAGAATACTGCAGTTTAAGCATTCATGAAAGTCAAAGCAGGCTTTGGGAAAATTGCATCGGAAGAAGCAAATCTTATTGGGAATATCATTTTCCGAAATTAAAATCACATTTTCCAGACCCATTAAAAAACGTAAATCTTGATTTGTTTTATAAAGGAATAAATAAAGTAACCCCTTCACTAATTCGAACAGAAGCTGATGAATTAACCTACCATTTCCATGTTTTGATACGATATGAAATAGAAAAAAAATTGATTGAAGGAAGCATCCAGTCAAAAGATATTCCTAGTATTTGGAATGAATATTACGAGAAGTATTTGGGCGTTATTGTTCCCGATGACAAACGGGGCTGTCTGCAGGATGTACACTGGAGTCATGGAAGTTTTGGATATTTTGCAACCTATAGCATCGGAAGTTTGTATGCTGCACAATTGTGGAATTCCATAAACAATCAACAGGTTAAAACCATTGAAAATCTAAAAACTGGAGATACCAATTTAATTTTATATTGGCTTCGACACAATATCTTCCCTTTTGGAAGGTTCTTTAGCTCGGATAAATTATGCCAAAAAGCGACAGGAGAATCCCTGAACGCAGAACACTTTATTAATTATGTGAATAAAAAATTTCAATCGATTTATAATTTTCCGTAATATAATTAAGCTAATTGCGATATCATTAGTATCATTGGGAAATAAAAAAAATTTGCGAAATTAGAATTGATTATCAATAGATTAGACTAGAAACTACTTCTGACTTTCAAATTTTTCAAAAAATACTGATCCCTTCACAATATATTCGCTTTTTATCCGTTTAAATACATAGTTAAGAGGGCGTAAGCCGTCATAATTCATAAAAACAAAAAGCCAATATCCATGAAATTAACTAACTTGATTATATCAAGTTGCGTACTAGTACTCAGTACTATCCTAAACTTAAATAGTCAGGCGCAACTTTCAGCAGGCTTCACAGCCAATAATTTTACAGGATGCTCTCCACTACTAGTTAATTTTACAGATCAAACAACCAGCAATCCAACAAATTGGAAATGGAATCTTGGAAACGGGACAACTTCAACATTACAAAATCCATCTGTAGTATACATCAATCCTGGTCAATATTCAGTCAAACTTATTACAAGAAACAGTAGAGGGATTGATTCCATTATTAAAAATCAATACATTACAGTTTATGCTAAGCCAACGGTGAGAATGTCTGCATCTGTTTACAATGGATGTTCACCCACAACAATTACATTTCTAGATCTAAGTAATGCTAATAATGGAAGCATCATCAGTTGGAAATGGGATTTAGGCGATGGCTCATTTAGTAATCAGGTAAACCCTACTCATACATATACCTCTTCAGGAAATTTTAATGTGTCTTTGCAAGTAACAAATAGCTTCGGATGTATAGAATCATTAACACAAACCAATTTCATTTACATCAATGAAAAACCTACAGCTTCATTTACAAATGGCCCTGTTAGCAGCTGTAATGTTCCATTTAGGGTTAATTTTCAAAACTCATCATCTAGCAATAGCACAAACTCATTTTTGTGGAATTTTGGTGATGGTAGCACATCAACGGAGGAAAACCCTTTTCATATTTATACAATACCTGGCACCTATACCGTTCAATTAATTATTACAAGTGCTCAAGGTTGTGTGGATACAATTATCAAACCTGACCTGGTATCAATAGCAAACACAAGAACAATGTTTACTGCACCAGATAGTATTTGCGTAAACACACCTGCGCAGATTATCAATACATCTACAACAACACAAGCTACCTGGGACTTTGGAGACAATACAACATCGGATGCTTTAAATCTTGTTAAAACATACACTGCCGCAGGTACTTTCCAAATAAAATTGGTTAATAATTTCGGAAGTTGCATTGATTCCTTAATAAAGCCTATTGTAGTTCTCGCTAATCCTGTGGTGGATTTTATAGCAAATAATTTAAACTCATGTCAATCGCCTTTAGCAGTTAATTTCAGCAATACAAGTACAAATGCAAATACATACCAATGGTCATTTGGCGATACCGATACATCTACAGAAATGAATCCAATGCATACTTACAGCATGCAAGGAAGTTATGCTGTTAGTTTAATCAGTACCAATACGTTTGGCTGTTCGAATAGCGTTACAAAAAGTCAGTACATCAATATAAAATATCCAGTTGTTACGGTGAGTCAAATGCCAAAACGGGGTTGCGCGCCATTAATATGTGATTTTATAGCAACTGTTGTTGGAGGAGATTCTGTTGTAAGTTATTTGTGGGATCTCGGTGATGGCAACACTTCTAACATTAAAAACCCAACTCATACTTATGACCAAGGCGTTTATGATATTAGTTTGATTATTGTTACAGCAAGTGGATGCACTGATACAGTCACTTACAGAAAAGGAGTTAAATCAGGAAGCAAACCACATCCAAACTTCAGTGCAACACCAACAGATGCTTGTGCAAACACTCCTATTGTATTTACAAACTTAACACCTGCATCTGATTCTGCTGACCAATGGCTTTGGTCATTTGGAGATGGCACTTCATCAACTTCTCAAAACCCTCAGCACATATATATTGATAGCGGATATTTAAATGTTCAATTGGTTGCCTATAACAATGGCTGTCCAGACACTTTAATAATTGAAAACTACATACACATTTTAGCACCTATTGCAAATTTTACCACCATAAAAAATTGTGCCGACAGAAGGGTTAAAACATTTGTGAATAAATCAATTGGCGCAGATACATGGGAATGGAACTTCGGTGACGGAAGTACATCCACTGACCTTAACCCAGTGCATACGTATGCAAACAATGGCGCCTATACCGTAAAGCTTGAAGTTCGAAATGCTTTTGGGTGCTATTATATAAAAACTAGCGTAATTTATGTTATTGATGAGCATGCAGATTTTATTGCGAGCGACACTAGTATTTGTAAAGGGAGCTCAACAAAATTTGAAGTTACAGGAGGAATCACACCAACATATTTTAGTAATTTTTCCTGGAATTTTGGAGATATTATTACTGGAACGGGTACGCCAATTACAAAAACATACTTCATTTCAGGAATCTATACTATCAAATTAATTGCAACAGATCGCAATGGCTGCAAAGACACTATTATTAAAAATAACTACATCAAGGTTAATGGTCCTAAAGCAAATTTCAATGCCACATTGACAAATCTATGCACTTTGACTTACTGCAACTTTATAGATACTTCTATAAGCGATGGAAGAAATGCAATTGTTCAATGGATATGGAATTATGGGGATGGCCACCTTGATACCATGAGTAACGGCAATACAAGTAACTTATACTACAATTCAGGTAGTTATACTGTGACACTTACTGTGACTGATTCAAAAGGATGTTCAAATCAACTCTCGAAATCTAATTTTATAACAGTTTCACAGCCTGCCGCAAAATTCATTACACCTGATACCATAGGATGTCCTAATAGTAGTATCAGATTTTTAAACCAATCAACAGGAACTAATCTTAGTTATGCTTGGTATTTTGGAGATGGCACTACTTCAACACTTCAAAACCCTGTACATAAATTTTTGTCCAATGGCAATTATACTATTAAGCTTATTGTGACAAGCTCATTAGGATGCAGAGATTCCATAGCAAAAACAAGTTACATAAATATTGTAACCCCAATTGCCCATTTCGAGGTAAGTGATTCAGTAGGCACATGCCCTCCATTAATTGTAAGCTTTACAAACACATCTGTAAATTACATATCGCAAGTTTGGAATTTTGGAGATGGCACATCTACAAATACAGACAACCCATCACATTTCTACTCAATTAGCGGAACACATTTTGCTAAACTAACGGTAACAAGTAATGGTGGATGCACTTCTGTATTTCAAAAGAAAATAGTTGTGAAAGGTCCTACAGGAACTATAAGTTATGGAGGGTTAATAGGTTGTGCTCCAATGGCTGTAAATTTCAATGCAATAACACATGGAACAAATTCAATTGTTTGGGATTATAGTGATGGCAACACAAATATTACACCAGATACTTTTGCTACTCATACCTACTTAAATGTAGGCCTATACGTTCCAAAAGTACTATTGAGAGATACAGCTGGTTGTACGTTATCAATGGTAGGTAAAGACACCATAAAAGTCCATGATATTAGCGCATCATTTTCTCTTAGTGCAAATAAACTTTGCGATAGAGGAATAATTAATTTTACAAACACTTCTACTTCAACTGAAACAATAGCAAGTTACAATTGGGATTTAGGAGATAACAGCCATTCGGCTCTTTTAAACCCTTCTCATAACTATACTATTAATGGAAATTTCGAACCAAAACTGGTCGTACATTCTCTGCATGGTTGCGCAGACAGCATTTCAAGCCCTTTACCAATAGTAATCAGCACTACCCCACAAGCAAGAGTTACACAGACTGCGAATGGATGTGCAGGTGTAACAATTAATTTCAATGGATTATTAATAGTTGCGGATACGTCGACATTAACATGGAATTGGAATTTCGGGAATGGAAATATATCAAACTTAAAAACGCCTACAGCTCAAGTATATAATATTGCAGGTATTCAACCGGTAACCTTAATTGTATCAAATCGTGATGGCTGCAAAGACACCGTAAAAACGAGTGTTGAAGCTTATGCTATTCCAGCTGTAAATGCTGGTATCGATACTTTCGTTTGCAAAGGAAGAGGAGTTTCACTCAATGTTACAGGTGCAAGCATCTATAATTGGACACCTTCAAATGGGTTAAATTGTACAACATGCGCATCACCAAGAGCTAATCCTGATTCTGCATTGAGATATTATGTAACCGGAACAACAGTTCACGGATGTTCGATGACTGATTCAGTAAGTATAGTTGTAAAGTATCCATTCATAATGACCTCCAGTAAAAGAGATACCATTTGTGTTGGAAGCAGTCAAAGACTATTTGCAACAGGCGCTGAAAAATACACGTGGACGCCAAGCCTGGGACTAGACAATCCAATAGCTGCATCTCCTTTAGCTACACCGAGAGCAACTACAAATTATATGGTAATTGGTTCAGATGACAAACATTGTTTTTCGGATACAGCTATCGTTCCAATTATTGTATTTAACATTCCTACAGTGGAAGTTGGAGATGACAAGACTATCAATGTTGGGCAATCAATTGAATTAATACCTCAGATTTCTTCTGATGTAACTGAAGCTAAATGGTCTCCAACTTCATCTCTAATGAGAAGCTCTTTCCCTGGAATTACAGTTAAGCCTAAAGAAACAACCACATTCAAAGTTGAAGTTAAAAATAATGGAGGTTGTAGTGCTACCGATCAACTAACCGTAAACGTTTTATGTGATGGCGCAAATTTATTTATTCCAAATACTTTCTCACCAAATCAAGATGGATCAAATGACATCTTCTATCCAAGAGGAACTGGAATATTCAGCATCAAAAGAATAAAAGTATTCTCTAGATGGGGAGAAGTGATATATGAAAAGAACAATATAAAGGCAAACGATCCTTCAACTGGATGGGATGGCACATTCAAAGGAAAAAAATTGAACCCAGATGTGTATGTTTATATCGTAGAAGTTTCATGTGATAACAACACCGTGCTCACATTCAAGGGAAATGTTGCACTTATAAAATGATAATAATCTAGCTTTTGTTTTTATGAATTTTAAAAGGCCTTTACTCTTATTGGCCTTTCTTTTTTTGCTTTCTTTAGTTGCCACATCCTAAAATAATACTTAATCTGGCACAATAATTAGTTAAAGAACACGTTTTATAAAGTAGTATCCAATAAAATACCCAATCCTATGAAAACGATCAACAAACGACTATTAATGTCGATCCTATTATTGCAATCATTTCTTGCAAATTCTCAGGATATTCACTTTTCACAAATTTTCGAGACTCCACTTCTAAGGAACCCTTCATTAGCAGGTCTATTCAAAGGCGATATCAGAATACAATCAGTATACAGAACACAATGGAATAGTATTACTACGCCTTACCAAACTACCTCAATAAGTGGCGAGTTTAAACAAAAAATAGGTAATGCTGATGATTACCTTACTATCGGTGGACAGATTATTTATGACAAAGCCGGAAGTATAGCATTAACAACAACTCAAGTATTACCAGCGGTCAATTATCAAAAATCACTTAGTGACTATAAAAACATGTACTTATCATTGGGCTTTATGGGAGGGATTATTCAAAGAAGATTTGACAGAAGCAAAATGACAACCAATAGTCAATTTGATGGCAATTCCTACAATGGAACATTAGCAGATGGAGAAACATTTTCAAGTCCCTCTTATACTTATATTGATGGCAGCGTTGGGATGAGTTTTAATACACAAATCGGAGAAAGTGAAGATGATAATGTATATTTTGGTGCTGCTTATCATCATTTCAATAAAGCGAAAAAGATATCATTTTATCGCGTAGCTGAAGAAGAAATGACTCCTAAATTTGTAACATCCGCGGGAATAAGAATGGGCATGACAAGTAGCTCTTATTTCACTATACAAGCAGATTATACAACACAAGGTACTTACAAAGAAATAGTTGGCGGAGCATTATATTCTTGGAAACTTGATAATGATGAAGATCCGAAATACATCTTTCACGCAGGTGCTTATTTAAGATGGAAAGACGCATTAATCCCAGTGGCTAAACTAGAGTTCCGCCCACTATCAATAGCCGTTAGTTATGATGGAAATATCTCTCAACTCAAACAGGCAAGTAAAGGCCATGGTGGATTTGAGGTTTCTCTAACCTTTCAAAAAGCAAAAGAAAACAACAGCAGTCAAGATGCAGTTAGATGTCCAAGATTTTAATTATTTTTAAAAGTATAAATACTAGAACAGAAACTAAAGTCATTGTTTTTATGGATTGTTTGGATAAAGAAAGACCCCTATATTTTGGGGTCTTTCTTATTTTAAATAATATTTTCAAATTATACACACCATTTTTGAGAAAAAGGCACTTAATTTGCAATTCAAAATTATATTCATATGCAACTTATAAAAGATAGCCTTGCTCCAAATTTCCATCTTTACGATTCCATGAAAAATAAAATCAGTACTGATGATTTTGCTGGAAAAAAAAATCTGCTTTTACTTTTTTTCCCTCTGGCATTCACAGGGGTTTGTACCAAAGAGCTATGTGCAGTTAGAGACGATATGACTAAATACCATAATTTGAACGCGGAAGTCATAGGAATTTCTGTTGATTCAGTTTTTACTTTAGCTAAATTTAAAGAGGAACAACAATTGAATTTTACATTATTGAGTGATTTCAACAAAGAAGTCTCCTCATTATACCATACCATTTATGATTCTTTCACTGATATGGGCATGAAAGGTGTAAGTAAAAGATCTGCTTTTATTATAGATAAACAAGGTATTATAAGATATGCTGAAGTATTAGAAAGTGCAGGAGATGTTCCAAATTTCGAGGCTATTAATATTGTTCTTTCTTCCTTAAATTAATGATTATCTTGTATTTATTTATAATATATAAAAGTGCCTGACTTTAATACTGATAATTTTCATTAATAAAGAGCGGACTTTTATCATCGATTTTTCATTTTATTTATTTAACTTAGCCAACTATTGATTTAGTTAAGCATTGAAAAAATATATCTACATATCTATTTTATTTTTTAGCATCGGATTAAAATCTTATGCCCAAAACAAGTCTGTATGGGATTTTACAAACACAACTACTAAATTCATTAAATTATATCCTAACCCAGCATCAACAAATATCAATTTTGATTTCCAAAAGAATTTTGATGCCAATTCCACTTTTTTAATTTATAATTTTATGGGTAAGCGGGTTTTTGAATACAAAAATTCCTCATTACACAACAATCTCAATCTTTCTAGCTTTTATCGCGGAGTTTATATTTATCAATTAAGAGATAAATACAATGCTATTATTGAGTCAGGTAAATTTCAGGTGATAAAATAGGCACCTCTCTCCGCTTCCAAACTTCTTAGGATACTGCTTGTGTTAATTTATTTCCATCTACTTCATTCGATATTTTCGACTTGCATGAACTTCAACTTATGACTGGTTACTGATTTTATTTTGTGTCAAAATGACCGCATTTTAATGATTGGCAGAATGTTTGTCTACCTTACTTTTGTGAATTAAAAAACAATCAAGTTATGGAAGAGCAGAAAATGCCAATAGAAGAAAATGAATCAACTTTAACGAATGAGGATTCAGAAACATCAAATCAAGAGACTTTAGTGGATAGTTCTATTGAGATAGAAAAATTAAAGGCCGAAACAGCAGAGCAAAAAGATAAATTCCTTCGATTGTCTGCAGAATTTGATAATTACAAACGGAGAACTGCTAGAGAAAGAATTGACCTGATTCAAACAGCAGGGAAGGAAATCATCGTTTCACTATTGGATGTTCTTGATGATAGTGAAAGAGCAGAGAAGCAACTCAGACTTACCAATGAAAGCAATGAAAATATAGAAGGCACTTTATTAGTTTTCAATAAACTCAAATCAATCCTTCAGCAAAAAGGATTAACAGCTATGGAAAGTATCAACACTGATTTTGATGTGGAAAAACATGAAGCTATTTCTGAAATTGATGGTTCTCCTGAACAAAAAGGGAAAGTAATTGATGAATTAATGAAAGGATATTACCTGAATGACAAAATCATCAGATTCGCAAAAGTGGTTGTAGGGAAATAAATTACTCATACAAATAAAGTTGAGCTTGATTAATAATATACAAGTCTCAAGAATTAGAAACTATGTCCAACAAAAGAGATTTCTACGAAGTATTAGGCATTTCAAAAAATGCCTCACAAGACGAGATAAAAAAAGCCTACAGAAAAGTAGCTATGCAGTATCATCCTGATAGAAATCCGGGTGATAAAAGTGCTGAAGATAAATTTAAAGAAGCAGCTGCAGCTTATGAGATCCTTAATGATGCGGATAAAAAAGCACAATACGATAGATTTGGACACAATGCTTTCAATCAGGGAGGACGTGGTGGTGGCGGAGGTTTTAGTGGTGGCGGAATGAATATGGATGATATTTTCAGTCAGTTCGGAGACGTATTTGGCGATGAAGGTTTTGGGAGTTTTTTTGGCAACAGAGGCGGAGGAAACAGACAGTCTGGAGGATCGAGAGGCAGCAACCTTAGGGTGAAGTTGAAACTGAATTTTGAAGAGATGGCTAAGGGTGCCAATAAAACCATTAAAATCAAAAAATATGTAAAATGTACAACCTGTAGTGGCAGCGGTGCCAAGGATAAAAATAGCGTACAAACTTGTGGCACATGCAGAGGATCAGGTCAAGTCAAAAGAGTACAAAATACTTTTTTAGGTCAAATGCAAACAGTAACGACCTGCCCTACATGTAACGGAGACGGCACAACGATAACGGCTAAATGTAATAGTTGTAAAGGAGAAGGCAGGGTTTATGGCGAAGAAACCGTAAGTATAGATATTCCTGCAGGAGTTCAGGATGGCATGCAATTAAGTATAAGCGGGAAAGGAAATGTTGGGGAAAGAGGCGGAAGCAATGGAGACTTAATTGTACAAATTGAAGAGGAGCCACACGCTCAATTACAAAGAGATGGATTAAATGTGGCATTTGACCTGCACCTTTCATTCCCAGAAGCCGTATTTGGTACTCAAGTAGAAGTCCCAACTATTGATGGCAGAGCGAAAATAAAAATTCCCCCAGGGACACATAGTGGTAAAATATTCAGACTGAAAGGCAAAGGATTCCCACATGTAAACAGCTATGAAAAAGGAGACCAATTGATTCATGTAAATATCTGGACTCCTCAAAGTGTTAGTCCTGAAGAAAAAGAGATGTTGGAAAAACTAGCGACATCTCCAAATTTTGAGCCCAAACCAGAAAAAAATGATAAATCTTTTTTTGATAAAGTGAGAGAAATGTTTAGTTAATGTCTAGAGTATAACCTTCGACGGTAATAGTTATTTTTTATTCCCGTATAATTTTTGAGCTTTTGAAAGCAGCATGATAAACTGTTTTTGTAAATAATTTTTTTGATCTATTGCAGCAGTTGAAAATTCCTTGATAAAGGACCAAGATGGGCTACTAAAGAAAATCGATTGTTTTAATTTCAATGCAAACATAGCAACTCCTGCGGCAAATTTAAATTCACGGTCTATGCTGTCTATCGGTTTGTAATTAGGCATTGAAAAATATTGATGGTGTTTTATGGTACTATCAGTCCGATAACGCAAGTCAATTTGAGCAATAAAATCATTACTCCCATGGTTAATATTTAAATTAGGTACAATTTCAAAAAGTGCTAATACACTACTCCCACTCCCAATTTCTCCACCTTCCAAACTATTGGCCGTGTCCTTTAAAGCTTCTTTTTTATTATCAAATCCAATTAACCTGTATTCTTTTACCAAATCAGGATTAAATTTCACATTCATTGAAACATCGTCTGCAACTGCATAAAACGTTTGGGTTAGTTCTTTAACTAAAACTCTTTCAGCCTCTTGAATGTCATCAAGATATGCATAATTACCATTTCCTTTTTTAGCCAAAACTTGCAACTTAGAATCTTTTAAATTACCCATCCCTACCCCAAGACAAGTTAAATAAACACCGCTTGATTTTTGCTTTGAAATCAAGTCGTCCAAAGCTTTTTCACTTGTTTCTCCAACATTAAAATCTCCATCAGTAGCCAATATTATTCTATTATTACCCCCTTTGATGAAAGTTTTTCTTGCCAATTGATACGCCACTCTTATGGCTGATTCACCTGGCGTATCTCCATCTGCTTCAAGAGATTCAATAGCTGTAAGGATTTTATCCTTCTCCGATCCTGAGGTTGGCCTTAACCAAATCTGAACGTACCCACCATAAGTCACAATAGAAATCGTATCTACCGGGCGAATATTTTTTACAAACATTTGAAAAGCTGCTTTCAATAAAGGCAAGCGATTCGGCATGTCCATACTTCCAGACACATCAATAAGAAAGACAAAATTTCCAGGAGGAATTTTTTCTAAATTTATTTTTTTCGCATTTACATTTAAGTACAATAATTCTTTTTTGGGATCCCAGGGACAAGATGTTAATTGCGAATTGAAATTAAACAGACTATCATGTTGAGGTTCCCTATAATGTAAATTAAAATAATTGATTAATTCTTCTGTTCTCACCGCATCAGGAGGAACCAAACTATTCATATTCAGAAAGCGCCTCACATTGCTGTAAGAAGCTTTGTTGACATTTAAAGAAAATCCTGTGCAGGGAAATTGACTGGCTTGTATAACCTCATTTTCAACCAACTGGAAATAAGTTTCATCCCCAGTAAACCATTTATCTTTTGAAGCTTGTTGAAAATCCTTAGTAAAGGAAATTAATTTAGGTTGATTTTTAGTGATGGCTTCTTTTGTGATTTTCAAAATGATATGCTGCCAGTCATTTGTTTTAACTCTAACTGTGAGCGATTCGTAACCCTCTAAATTAATTGTTAATGAGTCATAAAGGACTTTTTCTACAATACCAAAACTACCAGAAGGAGAACCTGAATAATAATAGGCTCTTAAAGAATGAACAAAAATCCTGGCGTTAGCTAGAGGTTTATTTTTTTCATCTTTTATTTCACCCCTCAGATAATACTGAGAGAAAGCAGGAGCTGCTATGAATAAGAAACAATATGTAAGAAACTTTTTCAAGAATTTACTATATTTTAAATTAAGCTAATTAATCACAAAAAACTAATGCCCAATAAAATATTAATCTATCAGCTGATAAATTTGATTCAAATTTCTAGCTATCCCATCATAATCAAGACCATACCCCAACAAAAATTTATTTGGCACTTCAAACCCTACGTAATGCAAATCTATCGGATGAACAAGCGCTTCAGGCTTATAAAGGAGTGTGGCAATTTTAAGAGATGCTGGATTCTGATCTACAAGTTGAGGTAGAAATTCATACAATGTTTTTCCAGTGTCTACAATATCTTCAATGATTATAACGTCCCTTCCTTTTATTGACACATCCATTCCAATAGAAGTCACTACTTTTCCCGTACTTTTTATTCCTTGGTAAGAGGCTAGTTTTACAAAACAAACTTCTGTCTCAATGGTTAGTTCTTTAAACAAATCTGACGCAAACATAAAACACCCATTAAGAATAGCAATAAACAATGGAGTTTTACCTTGGTAATCTCTGTTAATTTCTTCCGCAACACGTTTAACTTGTTCTGCTATCTGGCTTGCCGAAAGATAGGTTTTGAATTTTTTGTCATGCACTTGAATATCTGCCATAAATTATTTTTTTGATATTATTAATTGTTGACCAACATAAAGATTATTTGAATCCAGGCTATTCCATTTTTTCAAATCCTCAACCGTAACATTGTATTTTATTGAAAGTGCGTATAAATTATCTTTTGCTTTTACTTCGTAAAATGCTATTCCATCATTGTCGGCTGCTTTTTTCTCCTGAACAGCCATAGCCGTTCCAGGCATTTCATCCAATGCCATCAAAGTATAATCGTTTAATTGATAATCTTCAATTGTTTTAATTAAGATGTAAGGATATCTTGGATTAGTAGCGTACCCTGCCTTTTTTAATCCAAATGCCCATGACTTGTAATCTCTGGGGTCAAGCTCAAACAATGTTGCATAATGAGGTCTTGATTTCAAAAAATTACTGTGATCAATATAACTTTCTACAGCACTATCATACTTCCTAAAACACTCCCCAGATTCATCATCATCGTGATACACTTTTTCACCATTCCAGTCATTCTTACATTTTATACCAAAATGGTTGTTCGATTTTTTCACCAACTCCCCATTACCACTCTCAGATTCCAATATTCCTTGAGCTAAGGTAATAGCAGCTGGGACACCAAACCTTTTCATTTCTTGTATAGAAATATCCTTGTAGGTAGCAATATATTGCCTTATTGATATCCTTTGAGAATACAATAAAGAAAATGAACATAAACATAAAATAGTCGCAACTATCTTTTTCATAACCTACCGTTTTCTAATAAGCATTAATCCATCTCTTATAGTGAGTAACAATTGCTCTACTCTTTGATCTGCAGCTACGTGTTTATTGAATGCATCTATCGCCAACGCATTTTTACCACTGACTTTATCTTCCAAAACCTGACCATGAAATAAAACATTATCCACCAACATCCAACCTCCGCTTTTTAACCTTGGCAAAGTTAATTCGTAATACTCAATATAACTGACTTTATCTGCATCAATAAAAATAAGATCCCAGGATTCTTGAAGTTGAGGTATTATATCAATAGCATTTCCAAGATGAAGCCGAATTCTATTGTCAACATTGGCTTTTTTGAAAAAATCCATGGCCTTCTGTGCATCTTGCTCTCTGATTTCAATTGTGTGTAATATTCCATCAAATGGCATCCCTTTTAAAAGCGACAACGCACTATATCCTGTAAAAGTGCCGATTTCTAAAACTTTTTCAGGCTGAATCATTAAGCAAATCATTTCAAGAAACTTCCCTTGCAAGCTTCCACTCAACATGTGAGCATGTGCGTGAGTTTCGTTTGTTACCCTTTCTACTTCATGAAGCATCTCATCTGGTGCTGTAGAATAAAGCTCACTATACTTTTCTGCTAATGGGTTGACTATTTCCATTTAAATAACTTGCTTGATATTTTTTTTTGAAATAATAAAAAGACCTATAAAAGTGATCATCCCATTTATTAAAATC
Organism: uncultured Bacteroidota bacterium; assembly: GCA_903831575.1. Lineage (GTDB taxonomy): Bacteria > Bacteroidota > Bacteroidia > Chitinophagales > Chitinophagaceae > Ferruginibacter. Next base: position 44,234 of record CAIKYB010000036.1, read on the forward strand.
AATTCGTTGCCAATTTTATATCCCTTAAAAATACTTTGAGAAACCGCATTTAAACCAAGTGTGAGATGCAATTTTTTCTCATACCATTCAGGACTACTTAACAGATCTATCCCCAGAGCGGCAATTGGAGCCACAATGCAAACCATCCAGATTAATTGATTATTTAATTTTCTGGAATTAAAAATCCCAAAAGCAAATAACCCCAGCAAAGGGCCATATGTAATCCCAGCAAATTTTAAAATAAAATCAATAATTAATTTATCATTGATTGCTTTAAATACAAGTACTAATAGGAAAAACAAAACAGCAAAACCAAAATGAACCTTTAGCCTTTTTTTCTTTACTACGGCTTCGTCATCCTGACTTTTATTTAATCCCAGGATATCAATACAGAAGCAGGATGTAAGAGAAGTTATTGCCCCATCTACACTTGGAAAAAGAGCTGAAATTAAAGCAATGATAAATAATATACCGATGGTACCACTAAACACATCGCTCAATGCAATCGTTGGAAACAAATCATCTGGAGCAGTTACAATATTCATTTTCTGTGCATACAAATAAAGCAACCCTCCTAAAAATAGAAATAGGAAATTCACTACCATCAACACTGCCGTAAAACTCATCATGTTTTTCTGTGAATCTTTTAAATTCTTAACACTAATATTTTTTTGCATCATTTCCTGATCCAAACCAGTCATCGCAATAGCAATAAACATACCCCCAATAATATGTTTCAGAAAGAAAGAACCCGCTTTGATATCAGTGTTAAATATTTTAGTGTAACCCTTGTCGTTCAATAATGAAAGTGCTCCGGAAAAATCAGTTCCAAGTGCTTTAATAATTACAAAAATACAAACCCCCAATCCCAATAACATTCCAGTAGTTTGCAAGGTATCTGTATAAATAATTGTTTTTACACCGCCTTCAAATGTGTAAAGCAGAATCATTAATAAGATAACAAAAGTTGTGGCAACAAAAGGAACGCCTAGTTTATTTAAAATAAAAATTTGCAGGATATTGATTACAAGATATAATCTGGCAGTAGCGCCTACCACTCTAGAGAGAATAAAAAAGGATGCCCCTACTTTGTGTGCTTCAACACCAAATCTTTGTTCCAGATAAGAATAAATACTCGTGACATTTAATCTGTAATACAGAGGAAGCAATACAAAGGCGATAACCATGTAGCCCAGTAAATAACCTAATACGATTTGAAAATAAAAAAAATTCCCACTACCCACTCCACCGGGAACGCTAACAAATGTTACGCCACTAAGTGAAGTACCAATCATACCAAAAGCTACCAACATCCAGTTGCTTTTTTTATTCCCTATGAAAAAAGATTGATTATTAGAACCTTTGGAAGTAAACCAGGCTACAGTAAGCAATAATAAAAAATAGGCGATTACAAAAGAAAACAAAATTATTGGTGACATGTAATTTGATTTTATGTAGAATGCATTACTAAATTAATTATTTTAACCATTAATCTCTGTATCGCCCTCTTCTTCTTTCTCCTGATTCTCTTTGTCTTTGTTTACCTTGAAATAAAGCGATATTATATCCGGCTCTGATAATGGGAACGGCTCTATCAAGACCATCTTTATATGGAGAGTTTACAGACTCTCCAATATCCCATAAAATCGAAAAATAATAATAAGATTTTTGATAAGAAAAGTCTCTACCGCTAGCAAAGCCACCTCCAACTAATAAACTATGTGCATCTAATTTTAACCTTTCATCCGCAGGATTCTGATTCCCAGATGGAATGTAATGGTACCTAATAAAATTATACTCATATTGTGCTTGAGCAAATAAAAAATTTACTGGAAATAATCTTACAAAACAGCCAGGACCATAAACGGTTTGACGAAGTTTAGAACCTAGATCATTGTTATAATCCCTTATTGAAATATAACTTATCCCCGGGCAAATGGCCAAATCTATATACCGATTAAAGCTATATCCGAAAAACGGAGCAATCCCCAAAGATGTTGTTTGGTTTCCAAATCCCAAATTCAATGTGCCTCCTGCAAAGAGATTTTCTTTTTTGAAGAAGGGCTCAGATTTTTCTTCGTCCTGCGCATTTACATGTAAAGCAAACAAGAGGATACAAGCGCTCCATATTATTTTTTTCATTTCAATTAGCTTTAAATATTTTTCCTGCGTTTAAAATATTATTGGGATCAAAGACTTTTTTTATACCTCTCATTAAATCCAATTCTACCGGTGAGTAAACAATATCTATGAATTCTTTCTGAATTAATCCTATACCATGTTCTCCGCTTATTGTTCCTCCTAAGGATTTCACTAATGTAAATAATGCTCTCAAAGCAGGAATAACCTCTGGATTATTTAAACTATAAATACTGCCTGGCTTTTTTATTCTAATGTGTAAATTACCATCTCCTGCATGTCCATAACACACCACATCAAAATGATATGCTTTTCCTAATTCTTTTACGCCTTTTATCAGTTTAGGCAATTCGGCTCTTGGCACTACGGTATCTTCTTCAATGGTATAGCCATCAATTTTAACGGCTTCGGCTACACGACGCCTTAATTTCCAAAGGGCTTCTTTTTGCTGGGCATCATCGGCAAAGAAAACTTCGCCGCAATCGTATTCGGTTAAAAGTGCAGCAATAGCCTCCATCTCCGTCATTAAAGCATCCATATGATTCCCATCAAGTTCGATGATTAAATGAGCTTCCATTTCATCCGTTACTGGAACGATTGAACTGTCAACGAATTTGCTGACTATCTTCAACGCATTAATTTCTACCAATTCCAAAGCGCTTGGTGTAAAGCCCGCTCTGAAAATAGCGCTTACTGCTTCTCCTGCTTTTTCCAAATTATTAAATGGGACCAACATGAGTAAATCATGTTTGGGGAAAGGAATTAATTTTAAAACAATTTTAGTCACCAAACCTAAGGTCCCTTCACTCCCTACCATTAATTGCGTAAGATTATAACCTGTAGCATTTTTTAAAACATTTGCACCTGTCCATATAATTTCTCCAGTTGGCAATACGACTTCTAAATTCAGCACGTAATCTTTTACAACGCCATATTTCACGGCTTTAGGGCCTCCGCTATTTTCAGCGATATTTCCGCCAATGAAACAACTTCCTTTACTGCTGGGATCAGGAGGATAGAACAACCCTTTTTCTTTTACGGCGTTCTGTAAAGTTTCTGTTATTACACCTGGTTCTGTAATGACTTGAAGATTTCTCTCGTCAATTTCGATGATGTTGTTCATTCTTTCAAATGAAACCAGTACGCCACCAAACTGAGGCAATGCTCCACCACTCAAGCCTGTTCCTGCTCCTCTTGGCGTTACAGGAATCTTGTGATGATTACAAAGTTTCATCACTTCGCTAATCTCTTCAGCAGTCCTTGGCTTAATAATGATATCCGGTAAAAAATGAAGATTTTCAGTTTCGTCGTGCGCATATTTATTTCGATTCTCGTCATCAACAAAAACATAACTGTCGCCGATAATTTGCTTAAATACTGGAAGTAAAGAATGGAGATTTCCCATAGTCGATGCTATTACTGATTTTTCGTTTGAGCAAAATTCGTTAAAAAAAATTGATCTAGAGAAGAATCTTCCATTAATTCAATTTAACCCATATGTTGCAGTTGAAATCCGAGTTAAAATCTGGGGCAAATTGACTGGCGATCGGGTGAACTTGTATAAAATCCCTTTTTTATGATATTATATTCGCTTGCTCCCATTCCATTATTATAATCACGAAGCGTGGAGCTAGTGACATCATAACTAAACGTAAATCGAAGCTGTTTTAGTTGGAATCCCAGTGTAGGAATAAAGGCGTCTTTACTACGATAATACAACCCGGCGATCAATTCTTTTTCGCCAAATTCAGACAAATTATAATTGATTAAAAAACCGCCATTTAATGCAGAAGCATTGGATTGATTGGTATAAAAAATATTCGGCTGAATAATAATCCTGTCACCAGCTTTCAAAATAGCATTAAGGAAAGCGATATGTCTCATGGCTAACAATCCATCATCTGTTTGATCTTGAAAAAAACTCTCTTTTGCCTTATTAATATGATGAATAGAATACCCTCCATTTATATAAATATTTTCTGTAGGGAAATAAGCATAATTCAATCCTGCCTGAAGATCAAAATAGTTGACTTCGGTATTAGCTAACACAACACTTGTAGGCAAAGCATGATCAAAAAACTTTCCATCAAACTGATCGGGATATTTCAAGCCCGAAGGATCAATTCTTTTACTCACCCATCCTAAATTAAATCCTGCACTCAACAAGCTGCTATTCCCCAGCATCTGATGGTAGGCGATAGAGCCATACAACTTGGTAGATTTCAGTGAACCGGCACCAGCAACATCGCTTAATAATAAACCTCCGATACCAAGCCATCCATTTTCAAGATAATTCCGCATCACTTGAGCATCACCAAAAATACTGATAGTCTTGTACGGTGCTGACATCACATTACTGAATTGATTGCGAAAATGTGCTCCTAATCTATAATCGGCATCTGGTATAAACCCTGTATTGGCGGGATTTGTACTCAATGGCGAATTGAAAAACTGAGAAAAATGCAAATCTTGAGCACACAGATTTTTTGTAGAAAATTGAAAAAAGAGAAAAAGAAAAAAAGAAAAAATCCTATGCAAAAATCTATTGCAGATGAATCGCTCAAAAGAAATTGTTTGTTTTATTATGGTATAATTTTGTTTCAATAGAAATTATCTTATTAAAGTAATGTCTCCAGTTTTTCTTGCTTTTTTACCATCTGTAAATTCTACATCCAGCGTGTAGGCGTATACGTCCATTGGCTGTAATTTACCTTTAAATGTTCCATCCCAGCCTTCTTTAAAATTTGAGGTTTGGAAAACAACTTGGCCCCACCTATTGTATATTTTCCAATCTAATTTTCCAATACCAAACCCCTTTACAGAAACGATTCCATTAACACCAAAACGACCAGGAGTAAATGCATTAGGCACATCTAAAAGTGCGTCGACAATAGTATTAACAACAAGAGAAAAAGTATCCGTGCAATTATATTGATTGTAAGCAATTAATACCACCTTAAAATTTCCCGTTGCATTATATAGATGTGTTGGATTTATATCTGTTGAATTTTCACCATCTCCAAAATCCCATAAATATCTAATAGCGCCAATAGACAAATTATTGAATTGTGTTGTTGTATTTCTCTGAGGAGGGTTTGGACTCCAAGTAAATACTGCATGCGGCCTTTCAGAAACAATAAAAGTAAAATATGCAGAAGTATCAATTTTATTACAAGTATTGGGATCTCTTGCAATCAATCTGACTGTGTAAGTTCCAGGATTTGAGAATAATTTTATGGGGTTGTCAACATTACTGGTTGTCCCATCACTAAATTCCCAGGTAACATCTGTTGTTCCGGATTGATTTATAAAGGAAGCTTGATATGGAGCACAGCCCACAGCAGGAGTTAATAGCTTTGCTTTCACAAGAGGATTGGCATTTAAGAGTATTGTTTTTGTTTGTGGTGCATTACAAAAAACAGGATCAACTAATTTTAAAGTCACTGTATATTGACCAATACTTGGAAAAACATGAGAAGCATTAATTGAAATTTGTTCCGGTGAACCATCACCGAAATTCCAGATAAAACTTTGAGGAGTATAGTTTCCGAATGTAGTTGTAGACTGGTTTGTAAAAGTGAAACTCAAATTTGTACAAGGCAAATCTTTCTTTGCAATAAATGCTAGATTGGCAAAATTATCTCCCGCTTTTATTTTAAGATATGCAGTATCTCTTATGTTACAGGTTAAGGAATCTTCGGCAATCACTCTCACTATATAGATACCAGTTGCATTATAGTTTGTATAAGTGCTGAATTGAGGTGCAACAGTAGTGTCTTTTAATCCATTACCAAAATCCCAGTACAATTTTTTCCCTTTATGTAAAGTATCAGTAAAATCGACTCTAAAAGGGACGCAAGCCATCGTGTCATTTTTAACTGCATCAATTGAAGATTGAATACTTGCTGCAACACCAGAGAAATTCATTTCGATTTTTACCGCAGCTTCATTACAATCTGAACTGCCATTATTTCCGCTCCATACTCCAGGAGTAGTAGGAAAAGTAGCACCTCCATTACAATTGGCGCAAATGGCTTGATAGATGACGCCATTCTCATCGAACCGGCTTGTACCTCCATCAACATGATCACCAACCTGACCTTTATATTGACCGAAATTTGAACCAAATAATTGTGCAGAAGCATTTTTCTTTAACACGAAAAAATAAAAATCTTCCCCATCAGGTGAATATATCCCTGAAAGTGGATTCATCAAAGGGAGTCCATTTGTAGTACCATTGGTATACCTTTTATAAACATTTATTCCACCACCCCAACCAGAAAAATATACATTTTCGCATCTGTCTACCATGAACCCTATTGGAGATAAATTTGGAACTGATGAACCCGTTCCAAATACTGTAGAATAACTAAATGCAGAAAAATCAGGTTGGAGTTTGCTGATAAATTGAGAACTGCCGGAAACACTATACGCTGCATTTAAAATTGGCCAATTCCCGGTTGTGGTACCCATGACATAGGGGTAGCCATTTTTGTCGAATTTTAGACCATACACCATATCGGTTCCAGAAGTGCCTAGGTAGGACGTTTTAATAAGGCCAGACCCATCTAATCTCAGTTGAGTTATAAAGCCATCTGTGATACCTCCCATGTAACTTCCATACAAAACGTTTGTTTTATTCCCAGGCAAATCATTACTTGTCGTTCCTCCGGCAACATATAAATTACTCGTTACCGGATTAATACTTGCAACAAAACAAGCATCATCTCCCGAACCTCCAAAATAACTTCCAAATAAGTATGTGGAAAGAGTAGCATTAAATTTTAAAATCAACCCATCCTGGAATCCCCCACCAAAACCTCCCAAAGTATTTAAAGAAGGTCCTGTAGTTGGGAAATTACTTGATTGTGTACATGATGCAAGAATAATGTTATTGGCCGCATCAAGAATAACTTCACTTCTTGCATCATCACCATAATTTCTGCGAAGGCGATCTGCACCATCAGGCAGCTCATATTTAGAACGAATATTTACACCATCATTTCCAGACCCGCCAATTTTTACAGACCCAATAATAGCCGTGCCTGAAGCATTGAATTTAGTAACGATAATATCATGGCCGCCGCCTGAACCTATCCTTGGAATTGTAATAGGAAAATCAGTTGAAGAAGACCTTCCTGCTACAACTAGATTTCCTTGTGCATCTGTAATCATACTATGCGGCTGCTCATTACCGTTACCTCCAAGATAGGTAGCGTAAAGTCGAGTAGAGCCATCCGGACTAAATTTAAAAATAGCAATATCATGGCCTCTCAGATAACCTTCGGTAACTCCTCCCGCATAGGTACTTTGAAAAGCTCCTGTAGAATTCAGATACCCATCTCCAAATACAATCCCACCAGCAAAAAGACTTCCATCAGGACCTGGTGTGGCGGTGTAACCCCAATTATCTGAAGAACTTCCTGTAAAAGAAGAAAAGATAATAGACGGATCTATAATTACAGTTTTATCGGCCGCATAATTTCCCAGCTGAAATCTCACCACTTTATTGGAAACGACATATTTACACTTAATCTGCGTTCTTTCTCCATTTGGATTTTGCTGGTAACTAAAGGGCTGAAGCTCTTTGACCTCACCAATAGAGGTTTTTATAATTAAATCATTGTTTCTCACAAAAACATCTGCCGCCCCTTGAAATCTCAATGCAATCTGTGTAGAATTGGCTCCTGGATTAATGATAAAATCATATTTCAATTTACTCCCATCACTATAATAACGCACATCAATATTGGGATAAATATTTTTATACGTCACGGCCTTATAAATCTTACACCCTCCTGCCCATTTACTTTTATCGTTACCGATGAAATAATTATTGTAACTCTTGATTGGCTTTTCTGGTATAATAGTATGCACTTCATTACTACCCAAAAAATCAACTTTATACACATGAGAATGCAAAACAATTTTATCATCAAGATGAGTAGTCGTATCATTTTCTCCATGCTCTAAAGATGCAATTTTATTAAGATCCGCAGGACTATGCATTACTATTGAAAATCCTTGATTTTCTAAGAAAAAAGAACCTGCAGAAAATACCCCTTTAAATCTTACCTTATCATCCCACTGGCCTTTATTTTCAACGAATTCCATTTGAGAAAAACCTGCTTTACAAAGTAGTATGAGTAGTAAAGTGAACGCTATTTTATTTAGGCTAATCAATTTAATTTATTTAATTACAACTGTTGTAAATTTAGAAAAAACTCAACTATATGAAAGTGAAATGAATATAATTATGCTATTTTACTCCACCTAGTATTCCCTTTTTGACTTTGCAAATATGCTTTTAATGGTTGATTTTCATTCGAAAGTAGTTCATAATCTTCTTCTAAAATTTTCGCTACAGCAGTTCTTGCTACTTCCAACATTGACTTATCATCTACAATACTTGCAAGCTTAAATGCTAATACGCCACTTTGCTTTGTCCCTTCAATCTCACCGGGACCTCTAAGTTCTAAATCTTTTTCTGCTATTTTAAAACCATCATTAGTAGCTACCATGATTTTAATTCTCTCTCTGGCGTCTGCAGACAACTTTTGACCAGTCAATAAAATACAATAACTTTTCTCTGCACCTCTCCCTACCCTACCTCTTAATTGATGCAATTGAGACAATCCGAATTTTTCAGAACTTTCGATAACCATTACACTCGCGTTAGGAACATTAACTCCAACTTCAATAACAGTTGTTCCTACCAAAATATTAGTATCTCCATCTACAAATCTTTTCATGTTTGTTTCTTTCTGCTCTGCGGTTTGTTTTCCATGAACCATACTGATCCAATATTTTGGTTCCGGAAAAAAAGATTTCACTTCTTCATACCCTTTCATCAGATTTTCATAATCTAGTTTACTGCTCTCTTCAATAAGTGGATAAATGATATATGCTTGTCTTCCCAGCAATAACTCTTCTTTAATGAAATCCATAACCTGAGGTCTGGAAGTTTCAGCTCGGTGAAAGGTAGAGATTGGTTTTCTTCCTGGGGGCAATTCATCAATAGCACTATAATCTAAATCTCCATAAACAGTTAAAGCCAAAGTTCTGGGTATAGGCGTTGCCGTCATTACAAGTATATGAGGCGGTATGGTATTTTTTTTCCACAATTTTGCACGTTGTGCTACGCCGAATTTGTGTTGTTCATCCACTACTGCGAACCCAAGATTTTTGAAAGTAACATTGTCTTCAATAATAGCATGGGTGCCAATCAGAATATGAATGGACCCATCTTCACAGCCTTCTAAAATAGGTTTTCTTAATTTTGTTTTTGTAGAACCTGTGAGTAACTTAATATTAATAGGCAAGTTTTGAAGTTGCGCAGTAATTGTATTTAAATGCTGTTGCGCTAAAATTTCAGTTGGGGCCATTAATACACTTTGAAACCCATTATCTGCAGCAATGAGCATTGATAACAATGCCACCATTGTTTTTCCGCTTCCTACATCTCCTTGCAACAATCGATTCATCTGGTGTCCACTTCCTGTATCTTTTCTAATATCTCTTAATACATTTTTCTGTGCATTTGTTAACTTGAAAGGCAATTCCTTTTCGTAAAACTGATTAAATAAATCTCCCACTTTTTCAAAAAGCAACCCTTTGCTATATTTATTCCTTTTGATTTTGATTAACTGTATGCCGAACTGAGCAAAAAAGAATTCCTCGAATTTTAATCTTCTTAGCGCTTGTTGATAATTCTTTTCGTTTGATGGCAAATGAATTTGCTGAAAGGCATAAAAGCGTTTCATTAATTTATATTGCTTTAGTAGTGTTTCGGGAAGATTCTCTGGCAAGTCTTTTTCAGAAATTTTTTGAATGAGCTCTTTAGTAATTTTTCCAATAGCTTTTCCATTTAATCCTCTGGCTTTAAGTTTTTCTGTTGAAGGATAAATGGGTTCTAAATAGGATTTTCCTGCTGCATTTTCCGGCGTATAATTTTCTAATTCAGGATGTGCTATTTGAGGCTTATTCATGAAAAAGCCTATTTTACCAAAAACCAGGTACTGTTGACCGATAGTCAGTATTTTTTCTGCCCAATTTATTCCCTGAAACCAAACCAATTCAATGATGCCTGTATTGTCTTGCAGGTGTGCCACCAGCCTTTTACTTCTTCGCTCTCCTAGCATTTGCATACTAATTAACTTTCCAGCGACTTGCGCATAATCTGTTGTATGATTTAAAGAAGCAATCGTATCTACTTTTGTTTTATCTACATGCCGGAGTGGATAATGTTCTAATAAATCTTTGAAGCTGAAAATATTAAGCTCTTTGCGCAACAAGTCTCCCCTTATTGCACTTACTCCTGTTAGATATTCAACAGGACTAGATAATATGTTTGAAACACTTGAAATACTTTTAGCTTTTTACAAATATATTTAAGGAAAAGGAGTAATCTGCTAACGAGGATTACGATTTTTATTGTAAAAGCTTTTTTTACCAGATTTAGATTTAACCTGGCTAGGATTATATACCGGAGTTGCGCCCAATTCTTCAGGAACAATGCCTAGTGGTACTGCATATTCCAACAGGCGTTCTATAGCGTTAAATTTATATTGCTCTTCTGTATTAATAAGGGTGTAAGCCGACCCTTCTGCTTTTGCACGAGCAGTTCTGCCTATTCTATGCACATAATCTTCGCCATCATGGGGAACATCATAATTAATAACCAACTCTATATTGTCAATATCAATACCCCTGCTAAGAATGTCAGTAGCAATCAATATCGATAACCTGCCACTTCTGAAATCACTCAATACTTCCTCTCTTTTACCTTGTTCAAGATCACTATGTATTTCATCAGCATTAAAACCTGCTCTTTTAAGATCTCTCGTTAATTGTTTTACACTCAATTTACTGCTGCAAAAAATCAAGGTATTGTTGAATTTGTTTTGTTTCAATAAATAAGTAATCAAGGGTATTTTCTGTGGATCATATACAAAAAAAGCGAATTGCTTTATCTTTTCGGGAGGTTTACTAATAGCGATGTTTACTTCTATTGGATGGGTTAATATGCTTCTTGCTAATGATCTTATTTTTTGTGGCATTGTTGCAGAAAACAATAAGTTTTGTCTTTTCGCAGGCAAATGTTTAATTACAAACATAATATCATCGTAAAACCCCATATCCAGCATCCTGTCTGCCTCATCCAAAACCAAATATTTTAAGCCATCAAGTTTGACATACCCCATTTTAATATGAGACATCATTTTACCGGGGGTGCAAACCACAATGTCAGCACCCATACTTAAGGCTTTTTTTTCTTGAACAAAAGCATTCCCGTCTCCACCACCATATACAGGTATGGAGCTAATTCCTGCGAAATAAGAAAACCCTTCAAGATGTTGTGCGATTTGAATAGCAAGTTCTCTTGTAGGCACAATAATTAATGCAGATATGCTTTCCCTTGCATCAGCATCAGTGATGATCTTATGAATCAATGGAAGTAGAAAGGCTGCAGTCTTCCCTGTACCTGTTTGAGCAGATGCAATAATATCTTTACCGGCAAGAATATGAGGAATAACTTGTACTTGTACAGGTGTAGCTTCTTTATAACCAGCAGCATCAACGCCTTCCATCAAGCGTTCATCAAAACCAAAATCAGTAAACTTCAATAGATAATTTTTGGTGAAGATAGTGTATTTATGTGTTGAGGGCTTAATGGTGTATCTTGCGAATAAATCATTAAAATGATAAAAGTTGGCGAATACAATCACCTAAAAGTATCAAGAGCAGTTGAATTTGGCCTATATCTTGACGACGGGCAAGAAGGCATTCTTTTGCCAAAACGATTTGTTCCAGAAGGGGCAAAAATAGATGACGTGCTAAAAGTCTTTATTTATCATGATGGTGAAGAAAGGTTAATTGCAACAACCCAACATCCTAAAGGGACCATGGGGGATATTGTAAAATTAAATGTTGTAAGTGTTACCCCACAAGGCGCCTTCATGGATTGGGGATTAATGAAGGATATTTTTGTTCCGAAATCTCAACAATTACAGAAGATGATTCCTAATGGATCCTATCTGGTTAAAATTGTGCTAGACGAGCAAACAGGTAGAATTGCTGCAACAGAAAGAATAGATACTTTTTTAAGTAATGATATACTTACAGTGAAAGAATTAGATGAAGTTGCACTAACTGTATACAGGAGAACAGATATTGGGTATGTTGTGATTATTAACAATATACACACTGGCGTATTGCATCATAATGAAATTTACAGAAACATCACTTCGGGAGATACCTTCAGTGGCTTTATTAAAAAGATTTATCCTAAAGAAAATAAAATAGATGTTGCCGCAGGAAAACCCGGATATAAAAGAGTTGAAGATGAGACTGAAAAAATCATCCGGTTACTGAATGAGAACAATGGCTACCTCCCCTATAATGATAAAAGCAACCCTGATGAAATTTATGAGCAATTCGAAATGAGCAAAAAAACATTTAAAATGACAATCGGAAATCTATATAAACAACGTATCATTTCCATTGAAAAAACAGGCATTAAAAAATTAACGTAAATTAAAAATTATGGGAAGGATCAAAGTTGATCTTCATGACATTTACAACAACAGCAAAGCAATTGACAACGCACTTAAAGAAGCATTCGAAAATGCAATAGATAAAAGAATAAAAGAAGTGGAAATTATACCTGGAAAAGGAAGTGGTCAATTGAGAAAAAAAGTAGAGCGATTTTTACAACAACCTCACATTAAACCTTTGTACCATAGAATAGAAAATGACAGCAAGAATTTCGGAAGATTGTTTGTTTATTTTAAATTTTGATCCCCATAATATTCTATAAGTGCAATTTTATTATACTCTTTTAATATGCCTTCATCTACAAACTCTACATCACCTCCACTAGACAAAACTTTCTCTATAATGTCATCTACTGCATCTTTAATGTAAAATGCGTTCTTATTAAACTCATCTCTCTTATAAATTACATTTGGATCAGAACTGTGTTGCGCTGGATAAATATAATTTTTCTCAACAACCAACAACCTTCCCCTCTTTAATGACGCAGCCTTCCATACATTCGAAATACCAGAAACTAATTTTTTATAACTCATTGATTCATCAATCTGACTTAATAATCTTTTTTGTTGAATAACTTTCCAATCTTTAATATACGGCTCCATTATTTTATGAAATTCACTTTCTGTTTTATCTTCAAAGCTTCCAGGTATATAATCAATCACCTGTCTGGCATTATGTGATATTGATTTGAAGTGACCAATTGTCTTTGACGTTCCCATCACAAACAAAGGCAATTTATATGCTTGCAACAATAAAGACAACCCGTTATCTGTATGCTTTAAAAACTTGTCAAGTAAAATTTCTTTCCTTTTGTTCTCGTCACTAAAATTGGCAATTTTTTCACCAATATCATTCTTATACGCCTCAATATTATCGGGCACATTGGAAGTAACACGAATAAATTGTGTTGTGTTACCAAGGAATATTTTAGTCCATTTGCTACTAAGTACTGCTAGTAAATATTTATGGACTTCTTTTTTAGAATAGATTAAATCTCTGATTTCAAAAGACTCATCAATAATAACCTTTTCTTCAATAGGCATATCAAGATAATATACTTTATCAATTATTGGCGATATGAAAATCGCTATGCTTTTTTTGTGAGTGTAATAATTCAATTCACTTAATACACGGTGTAGTTTTTTAATAATTGGTGAAGCTTTCTCAGACGGATAATTAGCTTGTATTTCTTTTTCAATCTTATCAGTTACAGCCTTTAATCTATGTCCTAACTCCTTCTTCAATCCCATTTTTGGATCAAATGGCATGAGTATAGATATACATGGGAGATATTTCGGTGCAGTTAAAACATCAGCGAATTGATCAGATAATTTGATTGGCATAATGGAATGATTTAGATACCAAACCTATAAAACAAGCAATAGATTATCAATGATAATGATCAGAAGTAAATTTGATGAAACTCATCATTAATTTGTTTCTTGGAATTAATTAATATGGATGGCTAAACAATGTATAATCTCATGAGTAGAAACAACGCCTGATTTACGCCATAAAATATTACCATTTTTAAAAATCATCACCGTAGGAAAGGATTTTATGTTATATTTTTTTGCGTAAAACTGATGCTTACTAATGTTCATTTTTAAAACAGTTACCATACTACCGGTAATACTTTTCACGTCATGAAGTATTGATTGCATTAATAAACTAGGCTCGCAACATTCTGCAAAGAAATCTACCACTACGGGCACTTCTCCTTGAATAATATATTCGAATGACAATGACATCTTAAATAGATTTTTCGTGTTCAAATTTCATTGTATTAGAGTGCATAAGCTCGTAGGACGCATTCCTGCCAATTTCATTTTGCTGCTCTAAAGTCAACTCATCAGTACCGACAGTTTGAACCCACTTATCACCATGTTGTCTGAAAATCTGCACATTAAGACCAAATCTATTTTTGAAATAACTTTCTAGAAACCCTGTTTTTTGCCAGAAATGAAATTCCATAAAGCCGGTATGGTTCTTTTTTCGACTAACATTTCCAACTGATAAATTCCCATCAAGTAAATCTTTTAGAGAAGAAGCAGCTTGCCAATCATGCGGCTTATTATAAAATTCAATTTTTAAAAATGAGTATATGTTGGTAAACAAATGACTAATCTCAATTAGTTTTTGATCTTCATAAATTTCTATAATCATACTGTGTCTATTATGGTTAATACATGATTTCAGTAGATTTAAAATACAGGATAAGAAAATGATTTATTAGATTTAAATGCCGCTTATTATAATATTATTAATTTGCCTTTACGTAATTGATAGCTTAGATATCAATAAAATTTTAGATTAGTGACTTCCCTTTTAATTGTAACGATATTAATATTATTGAAACACCAATCGATACATAAAAAATATCTACCCACATACTTTGATTAATTAATAAGAATTGTAACAATACCCATAACAAGGCGACAAATCCACCTGCTAAGGCCCAATTGTATTTTAGTGGGTGGTTTGAAATATTAAAAAAAACAGCTAAAAGATTAACAGACCCTACAAAAAGAAACAATAAAAATCCAGGCAATACAAAATCTTTAAAAATGGTTCCTTTTAATAAAGAAATCGATAAATTAAGGATACTACCATCAGGAATACTCATCATTAATAAAGCAGACAAAACTGATGTAAGAGCAAGAAAAGAAACTAGAATAAATAAGATAGTCTTCATTTAAAATTTATATTTTTTTATTAAATAAACCCAATGAAAAATTAATATTGGATTTTAATACGTTTAATAGTCAATCAGATAGTTTTATTTCTTCTGTATAAACCAACAATATCACCATAAGCAACAACATGGCTACTCATTGCTTTTTCAAGTTCATGCTTTTTTGTATTTTTTTTTAAATTTAATAACGCGTCTAGAGCATAAACTTTAAAAACATAATGATGAGTTCCTGCCATTGGACAGGGGCCGCAATAATAGTTTTTGCAAAAATCATTTAATCCTTCTATACCTAATTTTGAATTTTCACCAATATGTTGTGTTACAGGAATATTCCAAGTCAACCAATGAACCCATGTATTAATAGGAGCATCAGGATCTTCCATAATAATAACTAAACTAATAGCATTTGAAGGAATAAACTTTACTGTTAAACTTGGACTTACATTTAATCCATCACATGTGTACCTCATTGGAATAAGGCCGTTTTCTAAAAATGAATCACTATGGATGTGTAATGTTTTAATAGATAAGACATGAGCTAGTTGTATCATTGAAATTTTTTATCTTTTTAATATTATATTATGGGCGTTCTCCAAAAGGGGGAATATTTTCAGAGACATATTCCCCATCAATAATTTCATCATCATAAATATCATCCTCATTATTGATTTCCAAAGCTTCAACTTCATGATCGATATCTGTATTAAATTCTGGATTAGTATCAGAATTAGAGTACTTATTATCGATAACAACATCCTTAATCTTCTTTTCTTTTTTCTTTTTGTTCATTTTAAAAAAATTACAAGTGTTTAATAAAAATTAAAGATTCAAAGTAATTAGATTAGATGGCGAATTTAAATGAGTGGGGTTCTTTTTAAGAATGATTATCATCATTGAAAACGCATGCTTAAAAAAATAAATTTGCTTAAAATATTATTTTATGTCAGAAATACACAACGTAAACACATTGAAATTATTACTGGATAGTGATTCACGAAAATTCATGGCGGCAGAAATTGAATTGCAGAAGGCATTGCCTTCATGGATACAAAAAGCTAATTCAGTGAAATTGAAAACAATTTTGCAGAAATATTTCGATTTGATTAAAAGACATATCAATCGGTTAGAATCATTTTTTGAAGAAGAAAGCTATAGTTATTTAAATGCAAAGAATCGCATAATGAATGCTTTTATTGAAGAGGCTGAAGAAAAGTTAAGCAATTGCACTGATTCAAAAATTAAAGATGCTTGTCTATTGGCCGTTGTACAAAATATAAACCATTTCAAAATTAGCACTTACGGAACTGCTGCAGCATTTGCAAACACATTAGGAATGTCAAAAACAGCAGTACTATTTCATGAATGTGAAATAAATGAAAAACAGATTGATGACAGATTAACACAATTAGCAGAATTCGAAATAAATAATGAAGCTAGGAATTCAATTGCAATTCCAGAATTCACTATATAATATTGACACGAGTCAATAATCAAATTGATAGCAGTCATTTCTCTATTCTATTAAAAGATTTTACTTTGAAATCATACTCAGATTATTCATAACAATTAAATTTAAAAAAAATGAAAAATGACCTCGAAATTCAGAAGGATGTCATTGAGCAATTGAAATGGGAACCCTTTCTAAATGCTGCTCAAATTGGCGTCTCAGTAAAAAATGGTATCGTAACATTATCAGGACAAGTAGATACTTATTCAAAAAAAATTCTTGCAGAAAAAACAGTTAAAAAAGTATCAGGCGTAAAAGCTATAGCAGAGGACATTCAAGTAGGTCTATCTCCAACTTACAAAAAAACAGATACAGAAATTGCTGAGGCAGTTGTGAATGCAATAAAATGGCACACCATGATTCCTGAAGACAAAATCAAAGTAAGTGTTGAAGAAGGAAATGTAAAATTAGAAGGAGAAGTTGAATGGGAATACCAACGCAATCAGGCAAAAACTACAGTAGAAAATTTAATGGGTGTAAGATTTATCACAAATCTAATTGCCGTTAAACCTAAAATAACCCCCTATGAATTGCAACAAAAAATAACAACAAGCTTCCAGCGTAGTGCAAATATTGATGCTGCGAAAATAACAGCTGAAGTAACAGGCTCACATGTAACGCTTAAGGGCAAGGTAAGATCGTTTTCAGAAAAAGAAGATGCTGAAAATGCAGTTTGGTCAGCGCCTGGAATTATATCAGTTGAAAATAAATTGAAGATTGAGGAGCCAGAATATGCATTCGAAGATTAATTAGATTTCACTTTATTCAAAATGTTGATTGTTGTTTTACTATCCCGACTTTAATTGTTGGGGTAGTTTTTTTTACACCCTACTTTTTGAGCATCTCTGTTAAAAAAGAATTACAAAAGTATTTAACATCGATATACTCTTTCTCTAATTGCGCAAAGTTATAAGTCAATAATTTCATTTTAAGTTGTATAGGCTCATTAATTAAATCGTCGGAGATAATAATGCCATCAGGATTTAAATCATTTTGAAGCTTTACAACATCCGACTTTAATTCTGCAAGTTTTCCGGAAATTTTATCAAGCATTAATTGATGAACCTCTACTTTAGCAGCAATATCAACAATATTATTTCTTCTTATTATTTCCTCAAGACGATGTTCCAGATTTAAGATTTCATCCAGATAAAAAACAATGGAATGAACCCAACTTGAAAGATCGTCATTATAAAATTCAGCGATTTTTTTTGACATTTTTGAAAGTTTAAAAAATTAGGCAGCTCGTTAATGTAACAATGAGATATTTAATAACAAGTCAAATGCAACAATTTGAAAGGTAATCCTATTCTGTATCTTCAAAATGTGAAAGATATCATGTGAAGATGCTTTTCAAATCAGTTTAAAATCAGGAATAGAACTTTATCTTACTTTTTTTCAAATTGTAAAATCATTCTTATGTCAAATCATTCCGTATTGAACACAGATTGCAAAGTTTACCCTGGACAATTTATACCCTCAATTAATCTTTATAAAATTAAAAATAAAATAGCTCATCACACCTCTTCGATTATTAAGAAGCCTAAAGTAAATATGGCAGAATCGAATGAACTGATTAAAGTTGAAATGTCAATACCAGGAGTACGTCGCGAGGATTTTTATATAGTAGTAGAAGACAATAAATTGTCTGTTTTTGTAGACCATAATGAATCTCAGGATAAATCTTCAGAAACCTACAAACTCAAAGAGTTCGAATACAAAAGATACATAAGGCATTT
This sequence comes from uncultured Bacteroidota bacterium, assembly GCA_903831575.1. Taxonomy (GTDB): domain Bacteria; phylum Bacteroidota; class Bacteroidia; order Chitinophagales; family Chitinophagaceae; genus Ferruginibacter. Next base: position 62,871 of record CAIKYB010000036.1, read on the forward strand.
AGCCTTACCGGAACATGCAGACATACCATTCATTAGCGCCGAATATCACGATGGAATATTAAAACTAGTTATCCCAAAAACAAAAGCAAATCAATTAAAACATAATCATAAAATCATTGTATACTAAAAATAGAAGCAATGAGTTTTGAATTCAAACACACTTACAATATTAGCGAAGAATACAAAAAACGTGTCGCTTATTTTTGCATGGAATTCGGAATTGATCAGGCTTTAAAAACATATGCCGGAGGATTGGGGTTTCTTGCCGGCTCATTTATGAGAAGCGCATTTGAACTACAACAAAATATAGTCGGTATCGGAATTATGTGGAAATATGGATACTACAATCAAGGGCGAAAACAAGACCAAACTATGGATGTCTTATTTGAAGAAAAGAAATACGGATTTCTGAAAGAGACTAAAATAAAGTTTAGTATAAAAGTCGCAAAACATGAAGTTTGGGTGACCGCGCTTTATTTAGATCCGCAAATTTTCAAGACCGTTCCTATTTTTTTTTTGACTACCGATTTGCCAGAAAATGATTATTTGGCCAAAACAATTTCTCACCGATTATATGATGCAAACCCAGAAACGGCAATTGCGTCAGCAATATTATTAGGAGAAGGAGGGGCAAAACTATTAGAAGAGATAAATTGGGATCCTGAAATTTATCACCTTAACGAATCTCATGCACTTCCTCTAGCCTTTTACCTATATAAAAAAAATAAAAGCATAAGTGAGTTGAAGCGAAAAATAGTTTATACAAACCATACACCGGAAGAATCAGGAAATCAAAAAACGAATTTAGCATTGCTAGATAAAATGAGTTACTTCTGCGATATCCCAATATCCGAAATTGTAGCTATTGCTAAAACGGATGAAGATAAATTGGATCATACAGAGACTGCATTAACATTCTCAAATAAAAAAAACGCGGTTTCAGCATTACATAAAAAAACATTGATGAGTCAATGTAAAAATAAAGAAAGTATTTGTGATATCATTTCAATAACAAATGCCCAACATTTTAATTATTGGCATGATCAAGAACTTTACCATCATTTAAAAAATGAGGACTATGAAAATTTAAAAATAAGAAAAGAATCATTGAAATTAAAATTATTTGAAATCGTCGCAGATCAATGCGGAGAAATCTATGATCCTAATATTTGCACTATAATCTTTGCGAAAAGATTTGCAGGATACAAAAGGCCTGATATATTTTTTCATAATATGGAAAGATTTGAAAATTTGCTGACAAATAAACAAAGACCTGTACAGATTATTTGGGCTGGCAAACCCTACCCTATGGATTATAATGGCATCGGTGTATTTGATAAAATTGTAGACATCTGTAATACTCATTACAATTGCGCTATTCTTGTTGGATATGAATTAAAATTGTCAAAAATCCTAAAAGAGGGCGCGGACGTATGGCTGAATATGCCAAGACTTTACCATGAGGCTTCTGGAACAAGCGGAATGGCTGCTGCAATGAACGGAGCTGTAAATGTTGGCCTGCCAGATGGATGGTTTCCTGAATTCGCGAAAGACAAAATCAATTCTTTTGTTGTTCCACCTTGTGACACAACTCTTCCTGATCATCTTCAGGACGATATGGATGCGGAAAGCTTATATAACTTATTAGAAAAAGAAATTCTTCCTATTTATTATGATTACCCGAATAGATGGCAAGAAATAATCAGAAATGGAATGAAAGACATTATCCCATATTTCGATAGCAACAGAATGGCAAAAGAATATTATGAAAAAATGTACAAGCCCTAAATAATGAACTACAACAATAATTATTCGCACTTCAATAGAGCCGAATTAATAATTGGCGGCAAAGAATATTTTGACTTACTATTGAAATTAATAGAAAATGCAAAAAAAAACATACATCTTCAATCCTATATATTCAGCAATGATTACACTGGAAAAATAATTGCAGATGCTTTGAAAGTCGCAGCTAATAATAAAGTTGACGTTTTTCTCATAGTAGATGGAATAGCATCGAAATCATTGTCTCATAAATTCATTAGATCATTACAAAAAGAAGGTGCCAATTTTAAACGGTTTGAACCACTCTTCAACTGCAAACACTTTTATATAGGAAGAAGATTGCATCAAAAGATAGTTTCCATTGATAATAAATATGCATTAGTGGGAGGATTAAATATTGCTAACCGATACAACGACTTGCCTAATAAAAATGCATGGCTAGATTTTGCTGTTTATGTTGAAGGTGAAATAGTTGACAATATAACTGATTATTGCTGGAGAGTTTGGAAAGGATATTCCTATGATGATGAAAAATATAACACAATAAATAATTTATTCGATTTTAATATCCCAGAAAGCAACAAATGTGATATTAGAATTAGAAGAAATGATTGGCTTTTGCATAAAAATGAAATTTCTAACTCTTATATAGAGATGTTTCATAAAGCAGAAAAAAAAATAACCATTTTAAGTAGCTACTTTATTCCGGGGAAGGCAATAAGGAAATTATTATCACATGCAGCCAAAAGAGGCATTCAAATAAGGGTAATCACTACTAAACGATCAGATGTTAGAATTACAAAATTTGCAGAGAAGTGGCTTTATGACTGGCTATTAAGAAAAAATATTGAATTGTATGAATACAAAACTAAAATTCTTCATGGCAAAATGGCTTTATGCGACACAGAATGGATGACAGTTGGGTCTTATAATGTAAATAATATAAGCACCTATGCAAGTCTTGAATTTAATTTAGACATTAGAAATCAAAAACTCTGCGAAAAAGCAAATGAGCTTCTTGAAGAAATAATAAAAAATGATTGTATAAAAATAACAAAGGAATATCATCACAAAACCAAAAACTTTATCAAACAATTTTTAAGATGGGTTTCTTATCAGTTTATAAGAATAGTCTTTTTGATGTTTACCTTTTATTTCAAAAGAAAAGTTTAAATACCGACAACCCTATGTAAATAATATTTCATCTCCCCAAAATCCCAATTGGAGAATCTGCCTCTTTGAATAAGAAGGTTATTATTTTGTGGGTGTTTTAAGTAATAATGAAATACAAATATATTGTTCGGATACCTCCAGCCAAATGTTTGTCCAAAACGCAAATCATTAAATATAATAGTATCATGAATTCGTTCTGCAGTATAATAACCTTTAGAAAATCTTTTAAGTTTCTGTAATTCTTCATGATCTGAAACTCTTGATAAAAAATGTTCGTTTTTTTTAAAATATTTAAAATCAATTTCCCCCTGATGATCAAAAACAGAACGATACCCCACATAAAAACCATCCTCATGAGGTACAACTATATACCATAGCCAGTTTTGCAATGGTGCGGGCGTTGAAAAATAATGAGCGACTGAAATATTTTGAGATTTTAAACTCTTGTCAATATCGTTATCTATCTTGATTTTATTGATACAACAATAGGTCAAATAAATTATCGGAAAAATAATGCCAAGCTTCCACCACAGTTTTCGTTTTAAATGATACCTGTTTAATACCATTAAAACAATAAAGGAAATGCCTGGAACAATTGAAAAAAATGGATCCGCTACATAAATAATATTGAATGAAAATCTAAAATGACTAAAGGGCTCAAACCAACCAATTCCATAATTATTAAAAGCATCAATAAACAAATGGGCAAATATTTCAGTTGTAAAAAACAATACCCACTTTTTAAACAGAATATTGTGTGGCTTATGAATACGATCAGCTGTTATAGAAAAAACAGGAACGATAAGTAATGCGAATAAAATCGAATGGGTAAATCCCCTATGTGCCAAAAGTGAATCAGGATTATTAAGCCAAAAACTTGCAATAAAATCAATGTCAGGAATACTTTGGGCCAAAATCCCCCACACCATCGCTTTTTTACCAAAACCCTTTTCAAAAAAAGCTTCACCTACACAAGCACCAAGTACTATATGCGTGAGTGAATCCATTATAAATAAATTTAAAAAGTGGACTTATTTATTGTGTGCAATAAAAAGTGGAACAGTGAATGATTTTATTATCGCATCAGCCATGCTAGATTTGAACCATCGTGAAAGCATTGTTCTTCTATATGCTCCTAATATTGGTAAGAAATTTTTGTTTTCAAAATGTAAATGATTAATTATTTCAACTTCTGGTATCCCTTTCAAAACTGTATAAGTAACATTTTCGTAATGGCGCTTTAAAAATTCTTTTATCAACTTATTATGCGGCAAATGAATATCTGATTCAATTGGCTTTATGCATAATACTTCAATTGGCAAATTTTTATACTGTGGGAACAAATAACTGAATGATTTCATTGCATAAATTGAAGCGGGTTGACCATCATACAAAAAAATAAGCATCTCAATTTCTTTATAAACTGGAGGCGTTAACAAAACAGGGCATTGTGTATTACTTAACACATCACGGATAAAACGTGTCGGATACTTCTCTTCATGATGAGTAAAAGATTCACCACTATTAATAATAAGAAGATCGGAAAACATGGTCTCATGCAATAATTCATTAATGGCTATATTTCTGTCGTGATGTATATTGTAATGTATTTTTGATACAATACACTCCTGCTCAAATTTATCAGCTGCTTGATGCCTGAGGTTATTATCTTCAGCTTTAAATTTTTTTAAACGATGCTCAGAAACCCCATCATCTAATACTAGATCATAAATTTTATAACTAGTATACGTTTGGTCATCTAAAAATATACCAGTGAGATGTGAATTGGAAGCAGAAGCCAAGGCAATTGCAAAATCTCTTGTACTTGCCGAAAATTTTAACCCGTCAAATGCTGCAGTATATTTATTCATGTGTATATTTTATTGTTACACTTTTTGAGATGCTATATGCTTTATGATCATTAATGGTTGGTAATCAGCAATTCGCCATAGTTATATTTAAATTATTTGTGCCCAATAAATATTGGTAACCTATGTGATTTTATAACATCTAAGACAAAGCTCTTATTAAATATTTGTGAAAAAGAGGATCGACCAAATGACCCTGCAACAATTATTGAAGATTTTTTATCGGCAACCCAAGTTGAAAAAAGCTTCTCAGAATCAATATCAAGTTTAGACACAGTCAGGTCTGTAAAGTGTCTTGAGACAAGTTCCTCAATATAAGCTTCTTCAGGGAATATGGTTTTGCCCTCAATACTTACGTAAGTAAGATAAGTCGGATTGTCTTTAAATTCAGGAAGTAAATAAACAAACTGTTTAATTGCATATACAGACGATTCGCTTCCATCATAGGTCAATACATTCAAACTTGGGAAATTAAATTTTTCCGGGACTAAAACGACTGAACATTCAATAGATCGCAATGCCTCCTTTAAATAATTATTGGGATTACCCGAACCCATATTTTCGTAGAATTTTTCTTCCCCAATAATTAACAAGTCAGCAAAACGTGTTTCTTTTTTTAATTCTGGCAAAGCCAAATCCATAAAATCTTTTCGTACACGAAATTCTATACCATTTTTAACACATAATTGTTCGAATTTTTGGATGTTCTCCTCAATAACTTCTGTTTCTTCATCACCAATCGAGGGCACAAACATTGGCGCTCCTATGCCATCAGCATAGCTCCATAAATTCGCATAACTTACTTGAGGCAAAAAAACACCAGTTAATAGAATTGGATTCTTCTCATTTATTTGTTTGGCAAAATTAAATGCTCCTTCAGAAAAGTGGATGCCGTCAAATGCTAATAATATCTTTCTCATAATAATATTTTGTACAAACGTATTGATATGAAAACAAAATCACTATGACTTTTATCAAGAAGATATTTGATTGACATCATCTTTATTATGCCCTTGATAATTAACTTTTGATTTATCGTTTAATACAAAAATTGACTTTTATGAAAATTTTATTTTTCAGTGTGAAGAAGTTTGAAAGAAGTCTAATTAAACATGCGAATAATTACGGATTCCAAATTTCTTTGAAAGAAGAACGCCTTACTCTTGAATCAGTTTTTCTTGCAAGAGGATTCAATACTATTTGCATTTTCACTACTGACGACGCATCAAAAGATGTACTTAAAATATTGTATTCTTTGGGTGTCAAATATATAACTATAAGAGCTGCAGGATATAATAATATAGACCTTGCTTTCGCTCATGAAATAGGCATTAAAGTAGCTAATGTTCCAAATTATTCTCCGTATGCAGTAGCCGAACATACCATAATGTTAATGTTAAACTTAGCTAGAAAATCAAAAAACGCTCAGCGGCAGATTGAAAAACATGACTTTTCTGTAGACAAATTAATAGGTAATAATATCAACAATAAAACAATAGGCATTATCGGCACAGGAAAGATTGGATCGCTAGTAGCAAAAATACTTTTTGGATTTGGCGTAAAAATTCTGGCTTATGATTTAATCACGAATGATGAATTGAAAAATAATTATGATGTCAAATATGTTTCACTCGATAATCTATGCAAAAAATCAGATTTCATCACACTTCATACCCCTTTAAATAAATCGACAACATACCTGGTTAATGACACCTTAATTAAACAAATGAAAAAAGGTGTATTTATCATCAATACCGCGAGAGGCTCAATTGTAAACACAAAAGCAATAATAAAAAATTTGAAAAACAAACAGATGGGAGGATATGCTATGGATGTTTATGAGAATGAGAATGAAATATTCTTTATTGATCATTCTCATTCTAAAATAAAAGATAAAATGTTACTTGAATTAATCAAGCATGACAATGTGTTAATCACGCCTCACCAGGGATTTGCAACAGTAGAAGCCATTAATGATATAACAGAAACCACTTTCAATAACATCAAATGCTGGTATTTAAATCAAGAACTTAAAAATGAAATACAATCTGATTCGAAAAAAAAGTCTTCCCCATCTGTTTAAACATAAAAGATGACCGAAATTCCTTCCTTTAAAATATTCTTAAATGAAATCGGACAAACTTCCAGATTTGCATACCGATTTCTTATACAATGGTTTAAACCAAGATATGAAATCGCTGAATTCTTCAGACAATGCTATGTAATAGGATATAAGTCGCTTCCGCTGATTGGACTTACCGGATTTATTATGGGACTTGTCCTTACCATGCAACTTCGACCAACAATGATTGAATATGGAGTAGAGTCTCAAATACCAGTAATTGTGGCGATTGCAATCGTAAGAGAAATTGGACCGGTTATCACAGCATTGATATTTGCCGGAAAAATAGGATCCAGTATTGGAGCAGAATTAGGATCAATGAAAGTAACAGAACAAATTGATGCAATGGAAGTGAGTGGCACAAATCCTTTTAAATATTTAGTAGTAAGCAGAGTACTGGCAACAACAATTATGCTGCCTGTTTTAGTGATGCTAAGTGACGCCATTTCTCTTTATGGCGCTTATCTAGGGGTAAATATCAGAGGTATGACAAGTTTCCATTTTTTTTGGATTGAAGTATTTGATTCGCTTTCTTTTAATGATGTACTACCTGCATTTATCAAGACTTATTTTTTCGGATTTGCTGTAGGCATTATCGGCTGCTATAAAGGATTTAACAGCAATAAAGGGACCGAGGGTGTTGGAAAGAGTGCTAACTCAGCAGTAGTACTTTCTTCAATCCTAATATTTATTATTGACTTATTAGCAGTACAAGTAACTGATTTATTAGGCTTCAATTAAATGTAGTAAGATTATTAAAAATGATTACACCTAAAACAAATATCAAAACGTCTGTTCTAAGTATTAATAAATTATGTAAATCTTTTGGAGAGAATACAGTACTTAATGATTTTGATCTTCAACTTTATGGACAACAAAACATTGTTGTACTAGGAAAATCAGGATCAGGTAAATCTGTTCTAATAAAATGTATCATTGGATTATTGAGACCTGACAGCGGTAAAATTATTTTATTTAACAAAGATGTACACCAGTTAAATGATATTGAATTAGATAAATTACGTGTTAAGGTTGGATTTCTATTTCAAAGTAATGCATTATACGACTCCATGACAGTAAGGGAAAATTTAGAATTCCCGTTAAGAAGACATTGGATAAAACACCCGCAAAAAGAAGTTGACCAAATGGTTAATCAAGCCTTAACAGATGTTAGATTATTACACACAATAGATATGATGCCTGCGGAATTATCAGGAGGAATGAGAAAAAGAATTGCGTTAGCAAGAACACTTATCCTCAAGCCTGAAATCATTTTATATGACGAGCCCACAACAGGCCTAGATCCAATCACGGGAAAAGAAATTATTCAACTTATGGTAGACATAAAAAAAAAGTATGGGACAGCAGCCTTGATAATTTCACACGATATGAATTGCGTAAAATTAGCCAGTGATTATGTTGTGATTTTACTTGAAGGAAAATGTTACGCTTCAGGAAAATATGAGGAACTTATATTAAATGAAGATAAAAAAGTAAGACAATTTTTTGAATAATAACAAATTACAGAATGATCAACAGAACATTAAATAATATAAAATTGGGAGTATTTGTGTTATCAGGATTATTATTCTTAATCCTTCTCCTTTATATGATTGGTAAAAATAAAAATTTATTCGGATCCAATTACACCATAAAAGCAAGATTTGAAAATATTCAAGGGCTAAAACCAGGCAACAATGTAAGATTTGCAGGCATAGATGTTGGTACCGTAGATAAAATAAACATTATAAATGATACGGTCATTGAAGTTGAGATGCTTATTAATAATAAAATAAAAAACATTATTAAAAAAAATGCACTTGTTTCCATTGGAACAGACGGATTAGTGGGAAATAAAGTTGTAAATATTATTTCTTTGAAAGAAGAAGCAGCTCTTGCAGAAAACAATGAGGTTCTCCCTACAAAGAAACCAATTGATACAGATGAGATGATTCGAACTTTATACAAAACCAATAACGATATCAATACAATCGCTGAAAAACTAAAATTAACTATTAGCAAAATTAATGACAGTAAAGCTTTATGGTCTGTTCTTGATGATAAAGATTTAGCAGAAAACATAAGCAAGTCTGCCTTAAATATTCAAGTAGCGACAAACGATCTAAAGTATTTATCAAAAGACACCAGATCAATCATCAATAAAATTAAAAATGGTGATGGCCCAATTGGAATGATAATAAATGATACAACTTTCTCTAATTCTTTGACAAGAGCTGTTACAAGTATCACCAATATAGGAACAGAAGCAGAATCACTATCCGATAAAATAAAAGCTGTAGTGACAAAAATCGAAAATGATATTGACAATGGAAAAGGAACCGTAAATGCACTGCTAAAAGATACATTGATGGTTAGTAAGTTAAATAACTCATTAGACAACATTGAAAAAGGAACAAACAATTTTAATCTTAATATGGAGGCTATAAAAAACAGCTTTCTATTCAGAGGTTATTTTAAAAAGCTGAAAAAGGCAAAAGAGCAATAACTAATTCTATTGCAATCATATTAGAGAATGTCTTTAATCAGCGTTTAATAAAATGTATGAGCTTACATTTGAATCAGGTTTTTCATATAGGATATTGGATAAATAACGAGCTGGATTTCTATCCGGCTCATTTTTTTGCAATAACGCTTCTTAAAGGTCTAT